>JAFVAY010000007.1 GCA_017480325.1 Clostridiales bacterium | reverse complement strand
CTGCTTTCTTGGGTCCAATCTCATCGGATAAAGCTACTGCCTGTTGTCTGAATTCATTGTCGTAATTCATTTTCTCACCTCGTTATCATTATATAATCTCGTTGTGAGTTTAACGACTCTACTTAAACGTTATCATTCCAGAGTCTTATTATTATCCAAGGCTACTGTGGATTTGTACCTCAGCCTGAAGAAATACGGCGCCTGATAACAGACGCAGTGAACAATATAGCTTCAGTTAGAATCAGCTTCAGATAATGTTCTTTATTCCTTCGCAGATTCTTCTGACTGCGGAGGGACGGTTCATGGTATAAAGGTGTATTCCGTCGCAGCCTGTGGTCAGAAGGTCGATGATCTGACTTATGGCATATGCCAAGCCGGCATCTAAGAATGCATCGGGGTTGTCGCCGTAACGATCGACTATCCTCTGGAAATTAGAGGGGAGAGTCGCACCGCAGGTCGAGACCATTCTCTTGATTGAAGCGACTGTAAGACAGGGCATAATTCCGGGCGTTATCGGAACGTCGATCCCGGCGATACGCGCGCCCTCTACCATGTCAAAGAAATATCTGTTATCGAAGAACAGCTGCGACAGCAGGATCTGTGCGCCGACGTCTACCTTGTGCTTCAAATTACGGATGTCCTCTATACGGTTAGCGGACTCAGTGTGACACTCGGGGTAGCACGCACCTGCGATACAGAAATCTGTCCTGGGCTTAATGTACTCGATCAGTTCACTTGCATGCTCGAAGACATGCTTCGCAGGCGCATTGGGATTAATATCTCCCCTTAATGCCAATATATTCTCTATTCCGGCATCCTGAAGCTCCTTGCAGAATTCGTCGATCTCATTTCTGTCATAGGACAGGCAGGTAAGATGTGCTACAGGCTCGGTGTGATACTGCTCCTTTATCTTTTTACAGATCGATATTGTCTTGTTGTTATTGGAGGAGCCCCCGGCACCGAAGGTGACGGATATATAATCCGGGTGAAGATCGCATAGCATCTCCAGTGTCTCATCGATGTTCGCGAGCTCGGATTCCGCCTTAGGGGGGAATATCTCGAAGGATAGTATGGTTTTGTCCTGATTATAGATTTCTGTAAGTTTCATATTCGTCTCTTACCTGACTTCTTAAGAATGATTGATATAATAATATAAATAGAGGTTCAAAACAATGATAATTAAGCATATAGATTTCTTCGATCCCGGCAAGATCGCCGATAGCGGGCAGGCCTTCAGGATACATCAGATTGATGAGAAGCACACGGAATTGGTGGCCTTCGGTCGGTATCTTCAGATAGCGGAATTGGGAGCGGGGGATTATGCCTTCTCCTGTGACGAAGATGAATTCGGTAAGCTGTGGCACAGCTACTTCGACCTTGACCGAGACTACCTTCAGATCGTGAGAAATACAGATGCAAGCGATACGTTCCTTCACGACGCCATAAGCTTCGGTGAGGGTATCAGGATTCTTAAGCAGGATATATTCGAGACGGTGATCTCGTACATCATATCTCAGAGACGTTCTATCCCGTCGATCACGACCTGCGTTGACAGGCTGTCGGAGCTTCTCGGGGACAGAATAGATATCCCGAAGCTCGAGGATCCGTTTGTAGAGCCAATTAAGAAGGAATACTATGCTTTTCCCACGGTTAAGCAGGCTTCTCTTGTCTCGGCAGAGGCGCTTAACGGTATCGGTGCAGGCTATAGGACGCCTTATATATTATCGGCTATAGAGGATTTTCGAAGCGTTAAGCTGAGCCCCGAGGCCATGAGTGACTTAAGTGATGACGAGCTTTATAAGGCTCTCACGGGCATGTACGGTGTGGGGGTCAAGGTTGCCAACTGCGTTATGCTCTTCGGCTTCGGGCGGACCGGAAGGTTCCCCGTAGACGTCTGGATCAAGAGGATAGAGGACCGGTACTACAGAGGATACTTTGATGCGTCAAGATATCCCGAGACTGCCGGCATACTTCAGCAGTTCATGTTCTATTACATACGTAAAGGCGGAATCACTTCTTAAGCTTGAAGTAATTATTAAGCTGACACTTGATGTTGCCGTTATAAAGCTTGAACCGCTTGTCGGCTTTGTGACCCGTGGCGACCTCGAAGGTATCGTCGGGCGAGATCACCGACAGTCGCATTCCGGGGCGACAGAAGCCGTCGGATGTAAGGTAAAGGGAAGAGATCATACGGTAAATCTCCTCGGCCTCCTCCGGGGTCATAAGACGGCCTCCGTAGGGAGGATTGGTTACTACCATTGTTCTGTTGAAGCCGGTGATCCTCTCGAATGAAGCAGGAGTCCTTGTGGCGGCATCTGCCACATTAAAGTGTATGAACCTGGACACTCCTGCAGCCTTCGCGTTATTAATAGAGGATTCGATCGCCTTGGGGTCTATATCCGACCCGAAGTAAAAGCAATCGTCCAAAGAGTCTGTATCCTCCAGACTTATGGCTTCCTCGTAGGCCTTGAGACGGGCATACTCGCCTATATAAGGGAGGCTTTCATATGAAAAGTGTCTGTTCTTACCCGGTGCGATATTGCATGCCATCATCGCGGCTTCGATAAGAATGGTACCCGATCCGCAGAAGGGATCGGCAAGGGCCTCAACACCGAAGGGTTTATATCTTGACAGGGTGATCATGCCTGAAGCCAAAGTCTCTCTTATGGGGGCTTCATGGGTCAGCGGGCGGTAGCCTCTCTTGTGAAGGCCGTCTCCCGAGGTGTCTATCATAAGGGAGACCACGTCATTGACGATCCCGAATTGTATCCTTACCACACCCTTGGCCGGGTCCTCCGCTATAATTCCGTCTGCACCAAGACCTCTGCTCAGACACAGAGACTTAACAACAGCCTTCTTCACCAGACTTTGGCACGCGCTTATTCCGTAAAGATTGGACTTTCTCGAGTAGCCGTTAACGATAAAAGCATACCCTTCCGGTATGAAATCGTCCCAGCAAAGACAGCACGTCTTATCGAAAAGCTCAGAGAATTCGCTTGCAGGGAAAGACCCGACCTCGAAAAGCACCCTTTCCGCACGCCTGGTCCACATATTGACTCTGGCAACGTCTAATTCCCATGTATCATCATCGGCGTCAAGGACCACCATGCCGTCGGAAACGCTGATTTTACTGCGTTCGTAGCCTATCGCCGTGAGATCCTCACGCACGCAGCTCTCGAGGCCGAACAGACTTGTCAGAACTATTTTCATACGGGTAATTATACTATTGTCAGAAATCGGCGTGTCAATATCTATTTTTGATTTACGACTGTATTTCTGTGGCGGACACTGCTTGTTGAAATGTATGTTCGTAAGATGTGAAAGCCCGTAATTAGGGCATCTATCAGAGAGGTAACAATTTTGCAATAGTTTTGCAACAATTTTGTTGTGAATTTTATGATGCCCGATTTAATTGACATTCGAGGCTTTAAACTTTTGAAAGGCTTGTTATGAGGTTATCGACAGAGTTATGAACATTATGAACACTTTTCGTTTGAAAAATATCAAAAATCGGCGCAATCCACATTACAACATCAAATATAATTGATGATTTATTTTCCCGTCTTTAACTTAATTACTTGTAACATGAATGTTATAATCATGTGAAGTTAAGAGGTGGCATATGTCTGATTTAAGAAAAATAGCACTCAACTCCAAGCAAGCCTCCTTCTCGATGGCTCTCTTGGATGATAAGACGAAGAACGAGACACTGGATGCCGTAGCTTCAGCTCTTATAAATAATAAAGAAAAGATTTTCGATGCTAATAGTAGGGATCTTAAGAAGGCTCAGGAGGAAGGGCTTGACGGCCCCCTGTTCAAGAGACTGTGCTTTGATGAGCATAAGCTGGCCGATGTGACCGACGGCATCAGAAGTCTCATATCCCTCGAGGATCCAGTAGGTAAGATAAAGCTTCATACGACCCTTGATGACGGCCTGGAGCTTTACAGAGTTACCTGTCCTATCGGTGTTATAGGGGTTATCTTTGAGTCAAGGCCGGACGCGCTTGTTCAGATCGCATCCCTTTGTCTTAAGAGCGGAAATTCCGTTTTCCTTAAGGGAGGAAGGGAAGCTTTGGAGACTAACAAGGTTCTATATGAGGTAATAAACGAGGCATCCCTGGCGAACGGACTTCCAGAAGGATGGATCAATCTTCTGGAGAGCCGTGAAGAGGTCAACGATATGCTGAACCTTGACGAATATATCGATCTTATTATTCCGAGAGGCTCTAACGCGTTTGTTCAGTACATAATGAATAACACTACCATCCCTGTAATGGGACACGCCGACGGTGTCTGCCATACCTATATTGATGAATTCGCTGACGAGGCAAAGGCTGTTAAGGTGGTTGTAGATGCCAAGACTCAGTATGTATCCGTATGTAATACCACAGAGACTATTCTGGTAGATAAGTCCCGTAAGGACGATCTGCTTCCTAAGATCGTTAAGGCTTTGGAGGAGAAGAATGTCAGGATCCACTATGAGGATGAGGTCACTGAATGGCATCACGAGTATCTTGACTACGAGGTGTCTTTAAAGCTTACAGACAGCATTGACGAGGCTATAGATCATATCAACAGATACGGCTCGGGACACACCGACGCCATTATCACCGAGGATAAGGCCCGTGCGGAGTACTTCATGAATAAGGTGGATTCCGGAAGCGTTATGCATAACTGTTCCACGAGATTCGCGGACGGCTTCAGATACGGCTTCGGAGCTGAAGTGGGTGTTTCTACAAGTAAGCTTCATGCCAGAGGTCCGGTGGGCCTTGAGGGACTTGTGTCCTATAAGTACAAGATATACGGCAACGGCGATATAGTCGCAGACTATGCTTCAGGTAATAAAAAATTTAAGCATATAAGGAGAGATGTATGAGAGTTTCCATAGCGTCCGATCATGCCGGCTACGACATGAGACAGCAGGTGGTAAAGCATCTGATCGACAAGGGCTTCGAGGTAATAGACGGAGGTGCCGTCTCTGCAACAGAGCGCTTCAATTATGTAGATGCGGGTAATAAGGTTGCCGAGGATGTACTGTCCGGTAAGGCGGATAGGGGGATCGCTATCTGTGGTACGGGCATCGGAATTTCCATGACCTGCAACAAGCACAAGGGAATACGCTGTGCGCTTTGTAATAACGAGTATATGGCGAGGATGTGCCGTCAGCATAATGATGCCAATGTGCTGTCCTTCGGTGCGAGAGTAGTCGGACCCGAGATAGCTTTCGCTATGGTGGACTGCTTCTTCGAAGAGGAGTTCGCAGGCGGAAGGCATGCCGAGAGACTGGCCACCATGGCTGCAACAGAAGATATAAATTTTAAGTAATAACGAGGTAATAACAATGGCAGAACAGAATGTATTTGTATTCGATCATCCGCTTATTCAGCACAAGGTATCCCTTCTTAGAGACAAGAATACCTGTACAAAGGAGTTCCGCGAGCTTGTATCCGAGATCGCGATGCTCATGGCCTATGAGGTAACAAGAGATCTTCCCATGAAGGATGTTCAGATCGAGACTCCAGTTGCTCCTGCAACAGTTAAAATGCTTGCCGGAAAATCCATTGCCATTGTCCCCATTCTTCGAGCAGGTCTCGGTATGGTCGACGGTATGGTTAAACTTATACCTAACGTTAAGGTGGGACATGTCGGTCTTTACAGAGATCCGGTTACCGTCGAGCCTCATACGTACTACTGTAAGCTTCCCGATGACATCAACGAGAGAGAAGTCATTCTCCTTGATCCCATGCTCGCCACGGGCGGGTCAGCCTCTGCTGCCATCGGTTATCTGAAGGAAAAGGGTATCAGCAATATTAAGTTCATGTGCCTTATCGCAGCACCTGAAGGAATAGAAAGGATCACAATGGATCATCCTGACGTACACATCTACTGTGCAGCTAAGGACGAGAAGCTTAATGATCATTCCTATATCGTTCCGGGCTTAGGTGATGCCGGCGACAGGATCTTCGGAACTAATTAAAGGAAAGAAGTGATCGGTAATGAGTTGGTGGTCGGAGTTTCTTGACTCGTTCCTGTCTCATCTTAAAGAAGAGTTTACTGTCGGAGATATAGGCGAGGAGATCAATGAGGCGATCCTGCAGGTCAAGCAGTATGTGACTATAGGTGACTATAGGGTGATGCTTACGGATGCCGTTATAGTCACATGGATCGCAGTTGCTATATTTGTCCTGCTTTTCGCGATTCTTTCTGCGAGGCCTGTTATGAAGCCGGGAACGAAGCAGACCTTCGTAGAGATGCTGGTGGAGCTTGTTTTATCGACAGCCCAAGGCTTCGGGCTTACAAGGGAAGAGGCATGTCATATCGCCCCCATGATAGGTACGTTCGCTATTGTGATAACCGGGTGTAATACGATATCCGTATTCGATGTGGCTCCTCCTGCCAAGAATATCGGATTCCCTATCGGAATGGCTCTGTGCTCCATATTCTATGTCACATATGTTTCCATAAGGTTTGTAGGGTTTAAGGGCTTCTGGAAATCTCTTGTCACCCCTGTGGCATTCCTCCTTCCCTTCAAGATCCTCGATATGATCGTAAAGCCCTGTTCGCTTGCCTTGCGACTGTTCGGTAACGTGTTCGGCGCATTCGTATTCATGGAGTTTATTCATATAGTATTACCTATTATTGTTCCGGGGGTTCTCGGGCTGTGGTTCGATCTCGCGGACGGAGCCTTACAGGCCGTGATCTTCTCATACCTTACGATGTATTACATCGGAGAGATCGTCGAAGTCGGTCATGAATTGAAGGAACATCCCGAGAGATTTCAGAAACAGAAAAAGGAAAAGAAAAATAAGAAAAAAGCAGGCGCTTCTGAAGTGGCGGCTGTGTGATTAACGGAGGCGGATTATGAATCTTTTAAGTTTTGCAAATGCTATGCTCGATACGACTTCTTCTATCGATCCAAGAGCTATGGCGGCGCTTGCTGCAGGTATAGCCATCGGTATGGGTGCCCTGGGAGCGGCTATGGCTATGGGTAAAGCGGCTTCCCATGCATTTGATGCAGGTGCGAGACAGCCGGAGATCTTCAGTAAGATACAGTCAATGCTTATTATTACCATCGTATTTATTGAGACGCTTTGTATCTACGCTCTCGTTGTTGCCCTTATTCTGATCTTCACCGTAAAGTGACAGGAGATGATCGACAATGATTAATATGTATTCGACGATGCTGCTGGCAGCCGAGGCTTCTTCAGAGTCCGGTCTGTTCTCGGCAGATCAGATGGGCGGATATGCGGCGACGATTCTCATTACGATTATCAATGTGGCCGTTGCTTACATTATCATAAGGCTTTTCATATTTAAGCCGATATTGAATGTTATCAAGAAACGCGAGGCCAAGATCGCGTCCGACCTTGATGCTGCTTCCAGGTCAAAGGAAGAGGCGGCTTCTAATGCCGAAGTGTCGAAGCAGGCTATCGATGACGCTCATGCGCAGGCATCACAGATATTAGAAGAGACCAAGGCAGATGCCGAGGAGCAGGCTAAGATCATCAGGATGAAGGCCAAGGAAGAGGCAGATGAGATCATCGATAGAGCCAATAACGAGGTCATCAGGATGAAGAAGGTAGCCATCGAGGAGATGAAGGATGAGATATCCGATCTCGCTGTGGAGGTTGCCGGGAGAGTTATAGGAGATGTCGTTGAGCACGATAAGCTTAAGGACCTTGCCAATAAGCACACAGAGGAATTGATCGGAGAAGAGGTGGATAAGCTTGAGCAGTAAACCCGTACTTCTTCGAGTTGTCGCTGCCGGCGACATGACCGAGCTTGAGATCTCGCAGATCGCCGATACCTTTGCCGCTAAGAACAATATCCAGCTTTACGAGCTGGAGTTTGAAGTGGACGAGAGCCTTATCGGAGGCTTTGTTATTTATGCCAGAGGTACTAGATACGACTACAGCGTTAAGGGTCAGCTTCAAAGACTCGGTACCTTCGTAAAGAGGTCCAGAAACCTTGAGGATGCCGACGATGATATAACCTTCTCTCCCGAGAAGATCCGTTCCGATATCAAGAAGGCTATAGACAGATTCGAGGAATCGCCTACATCAAGCTTCGACAGCGCAGAGATAGCCAAGCTTACGGGAGAGGCTCTCCAGAAGAGGATCGAGCAGGCCTTCGAGAACGTTGACAACATCGAGGAGGTCGGCCTCGTAAAGACCGTAAGCGACGGAGTTGCGATGGTATCGGGACTTGAGCACTGCATGCTTTCCGAGCTTGTTACCTTCACCACCGGAGGCTTCGGTCTTGCCATGAATCTCGAGAGGGAGGATGTAGGCGTGGTTCTGCTGTCAGGTGCCGATGACGTAGTTGAAGGAACAGTCTGCATGAGGACAAGGACTACGGTATCTGTCCCTGTCGGCATAGGCCTTCTCGGTCGAGTCGTAGATCCCCTGGGGCATCCTATCGACGGCAAAGGAATAATAAGATATACAAAGACAAGGCCTATCGAATCCCCGGCTCCTGCTATCGTAGACAGATCTCCTGTTAATAAGCCCCTTGCAACCGGTATTACGGCGATCGATGCTATGACCCCTATAGGAAGAGGTCAAAGAGAGCTGATCATCGGAGACCGGCAGACAGGTAAGACGGCAATTGCCATTGATACGATCATTAATCAGAAGGGGAAGGATACTATCTGTATTTACGTTGCAATCGGGCAGAAAATGAGCACGATAGTAAATACCGTTAATACCCTCGCCAAGCACGGAGCACTCGATTATTCGATAATCGTCGCTGCCAGTGCCTCTGACTCCGCATCCTTGCAGTACATCGCGCCCTTTGCCGGCTGTGCCATGGGTGAAGAGTTTATGTATGACGGTAAGGATGTTCTGATTATTTATGATGATCTGAGTAAGCATGCACAGGCATACAGAGCCATCTCGCTGCTGCTTCGAAGGCCTCCGGGACGAGAGGCTTATCCCGGTGATGTTTTCTACCTTCACTCGAGACTTCTGGAAAGGGCTTCTAAGCTGTCTTCGGAGAGGGGCGGCGGATCCATGACCGCACTTCCCATAATCGAGACCTTGGGAGATGATATCTCTGCTTATATCCCTACGAATGTTATCTCCATAACCGACGGTCAGATATATCTGTCACCCGAGTTGTTCTTCTCGGGACAAAGACCCGCGATCAACGTAGGTCTTTCTGTATCCCGTGTCGGAGGTGCCGCTCAGACTAAGGCTACCAAGAAGGTGGGAGGTCCGGTTCGTATAGCACTCGCGCAGGCCAGGGAAATGGCTTCTTTCGCGCAGTTCGGTACCGATCTTGACGAGAACACGCAGCTTCAGCTTAAGCGCGGCGTAGTGCTTAACGAGGTGCTGAAGCAGGAGCAGTACGCACCTCTTCCTATGGAGGAGCAAGTTATCATGCTGTATCTTGCCACATCTGACAGACTCAACTTCCTTGCTAAGGAGGACATCAGAGACTATCTTCAAGAGATTATTGATCACATCAAGCTCAACAGGCAGGACATCCTGGAAGCGATACGCTCTGAAGGGAAATTCGAGGACGATACTATCGCCAAGGTGGATGAATTCGAGAAGGAGTTCAAGGAGGACTTCATCGCGGATCATCCGGAGTATAAAGAAGAAGACTGATGGAGACCCTTAACGACGTAAAAAAGAGGATTAAGAGCGTGCAGGGGATAGCGCAGATGACAGGCGCCATGCAACTTGTGAGTGCCGCCAAGAAGCGCCGTTCTCTCGCTTTACGCCAGACTATGTTTCCATTCTTCGAGCACTGTGTTGACACCATGGGCGACATCAGACGTAATACTTCTTCAATTGACAATCCCTTCTTCATTCTGGATCAAAAGGTGACGGGACAGACCTGGAAGATCGCATACTTCGTGCTGTGCGGTGATCAGGGCCTCGCTGGAGCTTACAACAACAATATCGTTAAGGCCTGCGAGGAACACGTTCAGATGAAGATCCTAGAGAACACTTCCAAGGGCTTATCGACAGATTATAAGCTTTATGTGTTCGGGAGGATTGCCCGTGACAGGCTTCTTCATATGGGCTATAACGTCGATCCGGAGTTCTCGTATCCTTTGACTGAGCCTACATTCTTTCTGGCTCAGAATGTGGTGTCGATAATCAAGCAGAAGTTTCTTATAGAGAATTACGATCTCGTATATGTTGTATACACTCATCTCGAGTCTGCTCTTAATATGAAGACGGAGGTCTTAAGACTTGCACCTGTGGATCTTAAGTCGATAGATGAGATCAGACAGCAATTCAATGAACCCGATACGGACGATCAGAAATCGGAGATATCATATTATCCCAATGTTAATGAGGTCTTTGATTTTCTTATCGACTCGTATCTTAATGCCATGGTGTACGGCATGATGACGGATGCCTATGCATGCGAACAGACGGCAAGATTTGCCGCGATGGATAATGCGACTAACAGTGCCGAGGATATGATGAAGACTCTGGAGCTTAAGTTCAACAGAGCAAGACAAGCTAAGATCACCAACGAGCTTACGGAGATCATCAACGGTGCCAATCAGGTGAATAACCTGTAAGAATGCTTAAGGAGTAGGTAATATGGCAGAAGGCAAAGTAGTACAGATAATAGGGCCTGTCATAGACTGTGAATTCAAGGCCGGCGAGACGCCGAAGATCAATGACGGTGTCAGGATCATCGCTTCCGAGGACGGCATAGAGAGCGATAAGGATGTATTCGCCGAGGTCCTGCAGCAAAGAGGGAAGGGAGTCGTAAGATGCGTCTCCTTCAATGCTACCGAAGGCCTTATGAGAGGCGTCAAGGCTGTATCTCAGGGTTCATCCTTTAAGGTCCCTGTAGGGGAGAGCATCACCGGGAGATTGTTCGATGTATTGGGAAGACCAATAGATAACGGAGGGCCCGTGGAGGCTGAGGCATACATGCCGATACATAAGCCCGCTCCGTCATATATGGATCAGTATCCTACGGCACAGATGCTCGAGACCGGCATCAAGGTCATCGATCTTCTTGTCCCATTCTCAAGAGGAGGAAAGATCGGACTCTTCGGCGGTGCCGGTGTAGGTAAGACGGTACTCATTCTCGAGCTTATCAGGAACATCGCTTCTGAACACGGCGGTTATTCGGTGTTTACCGGTGTAGGCGAGCGTTCAAGAGAGGGCAATGATCTATGGGGCGAGATGAAGGAGTCAGGGGTCCTCGATAAGACCATAATGGTCTTCGGTCAGATGAACGAGCCATCAGGCGCCAGAATGAGAGTGCCTCTTACGGGTCTTACCATGGCTGAGTATTTAAGAGATGCCAAGAAGAAGGATGTTCTTCTGTTCATCGATAATATCTACAGATTTGTTCAGGCAGGCTCCGAGGTGTCGGCGCTTCTGGGAAGGATTCCTTCGGCCGTCGGATATCAGCCTACCTTGGCTAACGAGGTCGGTGAGCTTCAGGAGAGGATCACGTCTACGAAGAACGGTTCCATCACATCTATCCAGGCTGTCTATGTTCCTGCGGACGACATTACCGACCCTGCTCCGGCAACAACGTTCTCGCACCTTGACGCGAATATCGTTCTCTCGAGATCGGTGGTTGAGCTTGGTATCTATCCTGCGGTAGATCCTCTGGAGTCCTCTTCAAGGATATTAAGCGAGGATGTCGTTGGAGCTGAGCACTATCATGTGGCAAGAATGGTTCAGGAGATATTACAGAGGTATAAGGAACTTCAGGATATTATAGCGATCCTCGGTATGGAGGAGCTTTCCGAAGACGACAGACTGGCAGTATCCCGCGCGAGAAAGATACAGAAATACTTATCACAGCCCTTCTTTGTTACCGCAGATTCTACGGGTTATGCTCCCAGATACGTTCCAGTCGATAAGACCGTCAAGGCCTTCGGTGAGATAATTTCCGGTTCTCTTGATCACATTCCCGAGCAGTACTTCTTCATGAAGGGCGATCTTGACGACGTTCTTAAGGCCTATAACGACGATAACGGTAAATAAACTATGGCAGGCTCAGGGGCTAATACAACCGGGCTTATAGTAGTAACGCCTTATAAGAATTTCTATGAGGGCGATGTTACATCCGTTGTGATATCTGCCACTGACGGACAAATGGGTTTCATGGCAGGTCACCCTCCTCTTATCGTGTCCCTCGTTCCCGGAGTATCACATTTTATCGAGAACGGTGTAACACGCTATTTTACGGTCTCCGAGGGCTACTGCGAGGTCTCGAATAACCGAGTGCTTATTGTATGTAATGCCGCAGAGTTTCCGGAAGACTTAAGTCCCAGAAGGGCCTGTAAATCCTATACCGAGGCAAGAAAAGCCCTTGATGAGGCAAGAAGGATCGAGGATAAGGACGCCAGGGAAGTGCTGATCAAGGAATCAGAACAGGCTATGGCAAGAGCGATGGCCAGAAGGCACCTTATCGAAGCTCACGGTTCGGATCATCAGAAGGAGAGGATCAAGGTGCTGGTCAAGGAGTACGGCTGGATTGATCCGTTCTGATCAGATCATCTCTATTCGATACTCTGTATCCGCACATCGTATTACCTGTCCGCTTTTTATCTCATATTCGGTTCCGGGATCAAGTCTTACGTTATCAAGAAATGTAGCGTTATCCGCCGAGAGATCACTCGCATAATATATTTTTCCGACCTTTCTTATCTGCGCATGTATCGGGGAAATGCCTTTATACGGAGCATAGATATCACACAGGAATCTGTCTGATCCGAGCATCGCCTTATCCGTGTAAATGGCCCTCTTTTCTTCCTTGCCGGAGGTGCTGTCGGTCCGAGTGAGGATTATGGCGTCAAGTCCGCCTCCTGTATCATTATCCTCTCCGAAAAGCATCTCCCTTCTCGTCTCATCCACCGCGACAGGGATGGTTATCTCAGGCTTATGAAGGATGTTCCTTACAGTTCTTATCAGGATAAAGGCCTGAGCTGACGCCATAAGGATCGCCATAAGATTTAACCCGGTTACTGTAAATATCAGTGATATAAGACCTGCAAGTATAATGAGTTTAAGCTCGGGAAGCTTAAGGAGCTCATACTCCTTGGAAGGCTCCGGGAGGGGAAGGCGTATCCTGTCGGCTTCCTTTCTCATAAGATTGTCGTCGTTTTGTTCAGCGGCATAAAGAACTCCGTCGATCTCATCATGGGACAGTACAGCCGATACGGAGGCACAGTTAAGGAAGCCTCTGATACCTGCTTCGAGAATGGAATTGATATTAAGCTTAGACGGATCGATTCTTACTGGATCAAAGCATACGCTGATGGCGGACAGAGTATCATCTGTGAAGACGAACCGTTCGTCCAATATCAATGACGATGGCGACAGCAGATGATCCGGAAGATCTGCAAAAGAAAGGAGAAGGTCCCCGAGAGCCTTACGAAGTCTGTTCTTCTCTTTTATGGAATCAAGGTTAGTATTATTTATGGGGATCAACCCCGAGAAGTCGTAAGAAGCCTCGTAACAGCTTACGGTGGGAATTATATAAAGCGGAAGCATATGACCCGGAATGTTTTCTGCAATTATCTCACGGGTATATTCATCTATAGAGCCTATGTCTTCGATTTTATTAATTACAAATTGTCCGTAGGGACCTTTCCTTATCTCCATTATAGTGACCTTTTTTCTTCAGTATTTATGTCATCCGAATGCGCCGGTGATCCTGCCTTCGTCAAAGACGAACTGCATTATGTTACTCGCGTAGCGCATCAGTCCTTCTCGGAAGACCAAAGCCAGTGCTACCAGTACAGCGATGATGATGACGATCTCCACTGTACCCATACCGCGTTTGTTTCCGGTACTTTTAACTTGCATATCCCTTTCCTCCTTATTTTCTATATACCAAGTGAGATTATTGCCGGTGTTGTGGCGACCATAAGGACACATACGAAGTCCAGGGTCATGGGGAACAGAAGACCTAAGGCTTCACGTTCCTGCTTCTTACGTGCCGCATTACGACACAGATTCCAGCAGGCCGATGCCTGAAGCGACAGAAGTCCCAATACCTCTGAGGTTCCGAGCCTTCCGTACCTTGCTACCAGAAGCAGTGCGGACTGAGCCTCGGGAATCTGTATCCGTAATGAGAGCTTCTCGATAGCGTCTGAGGCTGTCATTCCACTTAGCATCATTGCCCGAAGATTACGTATCTCGGAGGACAGGCCGTGACTGTCCTTGAAGGCGTAGGAGCATATATCTATTGACTTCGGAAGCTGAAGTCCTGCCTCCAGAAGTGTGTACATAAGACACAGGAATAAAGGCATGTCTCTCATAAGCTCTTCACGTCTAAGCTCGGTGTTTTTCCTTACATCGTAGGCACCGAGTACGGCTATGGCGACGGTAAGAAAAGGACTTATTATGAGATTAAATCCTGTGATGTATAGGATCGCTGAGGATAGCATCAGTATCGAACTACAGGTTATAAGCTGCTTACGTAAATACTTCTCATACGCCTGCTTCGGATTGATAGATAGCTCGTTGAACAGCTCGTGTCTTGAGGCGATAAAGCCTGAAGGCATAAGCCTTTGAAGAGTATCCGTAAGAGGTGTCCTGCCTGACGAGGTAACGTCAACGCTCTTATTATCATCTGATTTCCTGATCCCCTTCTCCGAGTGCGTCATAAATCTGAACAGAAGGGCAGAAGCTATGATGGCCACCGCGAATGCGGCGATAAGAATTACAGATCCTATCCTCGATTGTCTTGCTGTATCAAGGTAGCCTCCTCCCATTTTGTCCAGCGCCGCTGTTATGACGAACGGCATTATGCATAGCATCACTGCCTCCGCATTCTTGCCTGCGTTAGATGCTGCAATCTCGTTCTGTACCGCATTCATCTCCGACAGCATCTGACAGCTGCTTCTTAATATCGCCAGTGAGTTGTTGCCGATGTCAGCGGATATGGCAAGAGCGTGGAAGATCGGTATCGTCTCGGGAAAATCGATCTGGGACGAGAATATGTCCAATGCCTTGTCAAGACTCATGTGCACCTTGATATTGTTCTCCAAGGTGATCAAGGGTTTTATAAGTACACTTCTGTTTCCGAAGGAGTGTTCTATCACAGGCCTTATGAGCGTAAGGGATTTCTCTATGGAATATCCGCTGCTCACACTTGTTGTGAGAACCTGAAGAAGGATGAGAAGCTGAGTTCTCATGTGCTTATAGTTTCCGGAGAAAAGCTTCTTCATAAGCTCTCTCCACGGAAAGAACCCCAGTATGACACTCGTGATAAGTCTTGGAAGGTGAGTGTTCATGAAGAAAGAGGATATTGAATAGATCAGAACCACGAATATGGGATAAACCCAGATGTGTTTAATAAGAAAAGTTCGTAAAGCATCATCCTCTGTATGCGCAGTTCTCTTCGATATCCTTGATATCACAGACTCTTTCACAGCCCTTACCTCCTTCATTAATAAACAGCTTCTGAAGTCTGAAGTCTTTGCCCCTCGCCGGAAGCACGGAGCTTATCTCGTCGACGTATCGTCTTCCGTTACGGTCTCTTGTTATGTGGATCATGATGTCTATTCCCATAGACAGCTGAGTCATGATGGCATCATAGGGAAGAGAGGATCCGGCCATTACCATTCCTGTTAATCGCTCCAGCATTTCCAGACAGGAATTGGCGTGTCCCGTAGACAGACTGCCGCGGTG
>JAFVAY010000006.1 GCA_017480325.1 Clostridiales bacterium | reverse complement strand
TGCCCCGTATTAAGAGCGTGCATCATATCTGCGCTCTCGCTTCCTCTTACTTCTCCTACGATTATTCTGTCCGGCCTCATACGAAGAGCGGCTCGGATCATCATTCCGATATTTACTTCTCCGCTTCCGTCGGGCCCCGGGAGTCTTGCTTCCATTCGAACAAGGTTTTCTATTCCCTGAAGGTTAAGCTCCGCGGAATCCTCTATCGTTACCACTCTTTCGTCGGGAGGAATGAAGCTTGTCAGCACATTGAGAAAAGTCGTCTTCCCGGATCCGGTACCGCCGCACAGGAAAACGGTCTTCTTGTTCTTCACACATTCACACAGGAATCTTGCCGCTTCCTCGCTTATGAAGCCCTGTCTTATCAGTGTCACTATGTCGTGTGAGACACCTGTGAATTTTCTTATCGTAACGATCGGTCCGTCCGGCGCTACAGGCGGAAGAACGCAGTTAGCGCGGGAACCGTCCGGAAGTCTTAAGTCTGATATGGGGTTAGCTTCGTTAAGGGGACGATTCCTGTTGGCGAAGAAGCAGGATATAACGGTCTTAAGGGATTCCTTGTCCTTGAATCTGATATCCGATCTGTATAGCTTTCCGCCCTTCTCATAGAAGACCTTATCCGGACCGTTGACCATGATCTCAGTTATGGATGGATCCTCCATTAAAGGCTCGATTACATCCAGTCTGCGAAGGCTGTTAAATACACTTAACGCCAAGGCTCTTTTCTGCTCCAGGGGAAGCCCGGAGGTATTGCCGTCTATTCCTATGACCTCAGAGATGATTTGCTTAAGTCTCTCGTCTGAAGGCTCAGTCTCGGTCCTCAGGGCACTTAGCACATAGTAAATCAGCTTCTCCTTGATCTCATCCGATGTATCATATGTTGATCGATTCATATTGTTCTCTATAATCCTCGCAATAATGTACTGTCATCAGCGCTCCGGAGGATAATCCCCGCTTGAAGGCGCCCAACTCCTTGACCATTCCTGTATCCTCTGTGCACATCCTCGCAGGAAGGAGGATATGAAGTGAGTCGCAGCAGGGAATGAATCTTAACAGCTCAGAGACTCTCCAGCCCTCTGCCACGACCAGGGCGCCTCCGTTTTCCTTGATGCACAGATCCCGGAGAAGACTTACAAGTCTTGTACATGCCTCTATCCCGATGTCGAATACATCATCCTCCTGTATAGGCTTACCTGCTGACAGGAAGCCGTTGCTGTCGGGGTTAAGATAATCAAGTATGCTCTGAGGCTTAAAGCTCTTGCCTTTGCAGTCTCGTAGAAGCTTCGTAATTGACCCTTGAGCTTCCTGTACGAACGGTGTCGGCATCCTGATCCCTGACATAAGATCGATCCTTATGGGATGAATAGTATCGAAGCTGTCCGGTCCTATCGCTCTTCTTATGAAGTTCTCGCGCTCATCGATATATGCGTATGAGATAAGAAGCTTAAGTCTGTCCTCGTATACTGAGACCTCTGTCGTAAGAGAAGGTTTATCATTCTCGAAGCTTGAGATATCATTGCTGATCCTTCTCATATCTATGATCATGTGCCCTTTGCCGTCGTCTTCGTAAAGAGGAATCAGCGTGTAATTGCCCTCTTCAGGTGAAGTGATCTGACGGTTGTCATAGAGCAGATAAAGCCTGCTTATGAGTCCGTAGTTAATAGTCGGGTCTTTGCTGCCGACCCTGTCGATGTAGGCCTGCGGATAGTAGTAAGTAAGCCGCTCCTTAATAAGCGAGTACAGGTACTCGTCCCTCTCGTTAATTATGATCCCGAATGTCATGGCCCTTATTCCTTTCTTCGGTGTTGTTATAAAAATCATACACGGCGAAAAGCATCTTGTGACCTACTAAAAATCGACAAAAATCGACAAAAATCGACAAATTCGTCGGTTGTGGATATAGAGCCGTAATGATAGAATCGGTCAGAAGGGATAATAAGTAATAAAGGCGGTGTAACAATGAAGAAAAACGAAGGTAAATGGCTTTTTACATCAGAGTCCGTAACCGAGGGCCATCCCGATAAGGTGTGCGATCAGATATCCGATGCGGTTCTGGATGCAATTCTCGAGAATGATCCTATGGCAAGAGTCGCGTGCGAGACCTTCGCGGCAACGGGCATGATCGTAATAGCAGGTGAGATCACGACGGATTCATATGTTGATATTCCGAGTGTTGCAAGAAACACCTTAAAGGAGATCGGTTATAACGGTAGCGATGTCAGCTTCGACTATAAGACATGTGCGGTCATGACATCAATTGATGAGCAGTCTCCCGATATCGCTCAGGGCGTTAATGATGCATATGAGACCAGAGGTGAGGGACAGCTTGATATCGGCGCCGGAGATCAGGGAATGATGTTCGGATATGCTAATGATGACACACCCGAATATATGCCTCTTCCTATCTCACTGTCCCATAAGCTTGCTATGAAGCTTGCCGAGGTCAGGAAGAACGATCCTGACAGCTTCTTAAGCCCCGACGGTAAGAGTCAGGTAACGGTAGAGTATGAAGGCCCTAAGCCTAAGAGGATCGATACTGTTGTTGTCTCCACTCAGCACAGGGATACCGTAGACGAGGCTACCGTAAGAGAATTTGTTACAAAGAACGTTATCGAGGCGGTGATCTCTCCCGAGCTTATGGATGATCAGACCAGAATATTCATCAATCCTACAGGCCGGTTCGTTATAGGAGGTCCTGCAGGAGATACGGGCCTTACGGGAAGAAAGATCATAGTCGATACATACGGAGGCTTCGGCCGTCACGGAGGCGGATGCTTCTCCGGAAAGGATCCTACGAAGGTGGACAGAAGTGCGGCTTACGCGGCACGTCATATCGCCAAGAATATAGTAGCGGCAGGTCTTGCCAATGAGTGTGAGGTCCAGATCGCTTACGCTATCGGTGTTGCTCGCCCGGTATCCGTAATGGTTGATACCTTCGGGACAGGTAAGATCGATGATACGAAGCTCGCGTCGATCGTTAATAAGATCTGCGATCTTCGTCCGGCAGCAATCATTAAGGATCTGGATTTACGACGTCCTATCTATAAGAAGACAGCTGCCTACGGACACTTCGGAAGAGAGGATGCGGACTTTTACTGGGAGAGACTTGACCTGGTGGATGCCTTCAGGGAAGAGGCTTCTAAGCTTTGACAGATGATATAAGACGATTATCGACAGATGATATCTGTAAAGAGCTTGACGGAGTTGTAACTGCCGTCAAGCTTATTTATGAGCGGAACGGTTTCGTTATCTTCGCCTGTAAGGGCGGCTTCTCCGTTAAGGGTAGCTTTCCCGGTAATCTTGCAGTAGGTATAAGCTATCATGTTGAAGGCCGGGTCACCACATATCAGAATCAGCTTCAGATATCAGCTACACTGATCGAAGCGTGCGATGACGGCAACACAGATAAAACCTACGTCGCAGGCTTTCTCAAGGATACCTTCAAGGATATAGGTGAGGTGCTGGCATCAAGGCTTGCCGAGATATACGGCGCAGATGTGCTGGCGGCTATCGTTAAGGATCCTCTCGAGGTTATAAAAGAGGTAGAAGGGCTTAGTATCGATAAGCTTTCCGGCATCTCAGAGAAGCTCGAGGAGGAACCGGATTACTACAGAACTCTTCTTGACCTGAGGCTGATGGGGCTTACGAAGGGTAAGGCCGATAAGGTCTACAGTATATTCGGCAAGGATAGCATAGCCTGTATCAAGGATAATCCCTACAGTCTCATGAAGGTGGGAGGGATAGGCTTTGATACCTGTGAATACATAGCCAGAAGACTTAATATGGAGCTGCTAAGTATCTCTCGCTTCGAGGGGGCTATAGTAAGTGCTGTAGCATCTGCTCACGAGGAGACGGGAGACACGTATCTTGAGCCCTCCAAGGTCAGGCAAAGGACTATGGCTTTGCTTGCTGCCGATACCGGAGGACAGATACCGGATGAGGTTTTCGACGGATTATATCAGGATGCTCTCGTGCGTGCCAAGGATAATAAGTACATCGTTATCTACAGGTTTAAGGACAACAAATGTGTAGGATGTGATGCTGATGATGAGGGGGCGAGGATAGCAGGTAAGACCTATTTCGGGACGGAGCATGCCATCAAGAAGGAGATAGAAAATTTCCTGACAGCGAAGAAGGTTGTTCCTGACGAAGAGAAGACTCGTAAGAAGATAAGGCTCATGGGCGAGAAGAGGGGGATTACGCTCGATCCCTTGCAGGAGGATGCTCTGTTTATGTGTATGTATTCTCCCCTTGCCATCATTACGGGTGGCCCCGGTACAGGCAAGACCACCATCACATCTATTCTGGCCGAGCACTTCAGATCAGCGAAGATAGACTTCGCATTCTGTGCTCCCACCGGAAGAGCTGCCAAGAGATTATCCGAGGCCTCGGGAGTAGATGCATGTACGATACATAGACTTCTTGAGATGAGCGTCCCGTCGGAGGATGAAGAGGACGGCTATGAAGAGGATGCTCTGTTCGGCAGAAACAGAGCAAATCCGCTTGAACAGAGAGTGATCGTCGCGGATGAGGCTTCCATGATAGACATATTTCTCTTCAAGGCATTGCTTGATGCGTTAAAGCCCGGAGCATCTCTGATACTGGTGGGGGATCCCGAACAGCTGCCGTCTGTGGGCGCAGGTAATCTTCTGTCAGACCTTCTGTCCTGCGAGGTCATCTCCTGTGTGAAGCTTAAGTACATCTTCAGGCAGGATGAGGACAGTTCTATCGCGTCGAACGCCGTAAGGATATTAAGAGGTGAGTATCCGGTCCCGGGAGAGGACTTCGAGATAATTAAGACTGCGACGGATGAAGAGGCACTGCCCCATGTCATCAGATTATCGCTCGAGAATAAGGACAAGGATTTCTCTATCCTGAGTCCGACGAGACGTAAGGAGCTGGGGACCGAGTATCTTAACCGCATACTTCAGAAGGAGCATAATGAAGGCTCCGATGAAGCGGTCAAGGCGGGAGCTGATCTCGAGCTTTATCCCGGGGATATCGTTATGCAGATCAGAAATAACTACTCCATCGAATACTTTGATCCGAAGGCGAATGAGATATCGAGGGGAGTCTTTAACGGAGAGATAGGAAGATTCTTAGGCTACGAGGTCTTGACGGGAAAGTATGACTTCGAATTTGACCAGGATCGCCGTATAGGCTATGACAGAAAGACCATATCCGATATTGACCTGGCCTATGCTCTTACGGTACATAAGGCTCAGGGCTGTGAGTTCGATTCCGTAGCGCTTGCGCTCGGAGCTATGAATTACAGGCTGTCTAACAGAAAGCTTCTGTATACGGCTGTTACAAGGGGAAGGAATAAGGTTACGATAATTGATTCAGGCGACAGACTGTCTAAGATGCTTCGATCGGAGGGTGAGTTCACCCGCAAGACATCATTGCCAGGTTTTCTCTCTATCGTAGCAGGGAGACATGAAGATGACTCTGATAAGGGACGCGATTGATACGATACTGCCTCATAACTGCTTAGTCTGCGGCAAATTTCCCGATGCTGACGGGAGGATACCCTATGCCGTACCTGAAGGCTTTCACATATGCTTCGATTGCCTCTCTAAGGTAGTGCCCCAGACCCCGGATCAAAGATTCTTCACCTGCTTATCGGAGCCCTATAAAGGAGACCCTTATCCGCAGCTTCCGCTATACATGCCTTTCCCGTACAAGGGCTTCTTCGAGACTGCCGTTCCTAGGATGAAATTCCACTCGTGTCCCGAGCTAGCGGAATTCTCTGGAGCTCTGCTAGGAAGCCTGATGGTAAAGGACGGTATCGCTGCCGATCTTATGGTCCCGATCCCCTTGTCCTCCGGAAGACTGAAGGAGAGGGGCTACAATCAGGCCGAACTTATCTCTAAGGGAGCGTCCTTGGTATGTAATATCCCTTCAGTGAGCGGAGTTCTTACGAGAATAAAGGATACGGAAAGACAGACCGAGATAACCGACAATGCTCAAAGAAGCCTTAATGTTCATGGAGCCTTCAAGACTTCGAAGGATTACGATATAGCTCGCCTAAGGGTCATTCTTATTGATGATGTTGCAACGACAGGGAATACTCTTCATGAGGCTGCATGCGCCTTATATGAAGCCGGAGCGGCACAGGTCCTATGCTGTGCTCTATGCGGTAACAGGGCAGTGCTTAACAAGGAATCATACTGAAGATCCGGGGTTGTGGATTTATTCGCGCATATAATTTATAATATAGGCAACCTGAGGCGGGTGGGCTCTACATTGAACCTACATGACGTTAATTGGAACCCGGAGTCAGCCGGCGTAGATCAAGCCTTTTAAGTTGGAAGGTTGAAAGCGGTTGCAGGGTACCGCCCTTGAGAATTCGAGGGGTCAAGCGGGGTTCACTCAATTCAGGCCTTTTTTTGTGTAAAGAAACGGAGAGAGGAAAATGAAGCTTTATAACACACTGACCAGATACAAGGAAGAATTCGTTCCGATCACTGAAGGACACGTTAAGATGTACGCCTGCGGGCCTACGGTGTATAACTACTTTCACTTAGGTAACGCCAGACCGTTTGTTACCTTCGATACGCTGAGAAGATATCTGGAGTACAGAGGCTATGAGGTGGAGTTCTGTCAGAACTTTACCGACATTGATGACAAGATGATCAATCGTGCTCACGAAGAGGGCGTTACCGTTAAGGATATCGCAGATAAGTATATCGCTGAATACTACGTCGATGCAGACGGTCTTAACTGTAAAAGACCTACGTATCAGCCGAGAGCTACCGAATCCATTGACGCGATACTCGGCATTGTTCAATCGCTTTTCGACAAGGGGATAGCTTATGTGATCGAGGGTGACGGTGTTTACTACGATGTTTCCAAGAACGATCACTACGGCAAGCTCTCACACTATAAGCTCGATGAGCTAGTCGCGGGAGGCGGTGAGAGACAGGCTTCATACGAGGGCAAGAAGAATCCCGGCGACTTCGCACTGTGGAAGTTTAAGAAGGAGGGAGAGCCCTTCTGGTCCTCGCCTTGGGGAGAGGGAAGACCCGGCTGGCACATCGAGTGCTCTGCCATGATCAAGAAGCATCTGGGTGAGACGATCGATATTCACGGCGGCGGACAGGATCTTATCTTCCCTCATCATGAGAACGAGATCGCTCAGTCCGAGTGTGCCAACGGCTGCTGCCTTGCCAACTACTGGGTCCACAACGCTTTTGTTAATGTCGACGGAGAGAAGATGAGTAAGTCTCTTGGCAACTTCTTCACCATAAGAGATATCGTCGCACATTTCCCGTATCCGGTAATCAGATTCTTTATCCTTACAGGTCACTACCGTATGCCGATCAATTTCTCGGATAAGCAGTTGATCGCGGCTCAGGCCTCTCTTCAGAGGATATCCACATGTGCTTCAACCTTGAAGTTCAACATCGACAGTGATACCGAAGGTGACGGAAGCGGTGACGAAGAGCTTATCAAGGCCTGCGAAGATCAGAAGAACAGCTTCATCGCACATATGGATGATGACCTTAATACAGCTGATGCCATAACGGATATCTTCGGTCTCGTTAAGGCCGCCAATACCGGCGTATCCTCAGGTAAGTGTAGCAGGAAGGCATTGAAGAATGCATATGATACTTTACTAGAGTTAACGGATGTTCTCGGTATCGTCTTAAGCGAGGAAGAGGAGGACGGTATTCCGTCCGAGATAACGGAGCTTGTGGAGCAGCGCGCTCAGGCGAAGAAGAACAAGGACTTTGCCGAGGCAGACCGTATAAGAGATCTCATCACCTCCAAGGGTTATTCAGTTAAGGATACCCCTCAGGGACCTCAGGTAGAGAAACTGTGATAATTCCTTTCATTGCCACTGACTTAAGAGAGATCAATCCATCAGTCCTTGCATACATCGGGGATTCGGTTTACGAGCTTTATTCCCGATGTCATGTAAGTGAGAGGACGGCCGCCAATTCAGGTAAGATGCATAAGCTTAACGTGAAGTATGTATCCGCCTCCTCACAGGCCAAAGCCGCCATGATGTTGACTGATGAGCTTACAGAGATTGAACATGAATACTTCCTGAGAGGAAGGAACTCCAATTCTCCCACTATGTCTAAGAACGCGAGCCCTATGGATTATATGAATGCCACAGGGTTCGAAGCTTTATTGGGGTATTTGTTCCTCGATAATCAGGGTGACAGACTTGATTACATAATTCAGAAAGCATTTGAGGTGATCGACGGTGAGTAAGGAAAGACCTTCAAGAAGAAATACCGATGTTGTCCCCGCTAATGACAGACTTGAGGGAAGAAATTCGGTCCTCGAGGCACTGAAAGCCGGACGGGAGATCAATAAGCTTTGGGTACTCGAGTCTAAGGACGGTAAGAAGCCCGATCCCGTCTTAAGCAGAATTCTTAACGAGGCCGATAAGCGTAAGATCCCTGTTGTCAGATCAAGAAGGGATGCACTTGACCGCATAAGTCAGACTCATAATCATCAGGGCGTTATTGCCGCTGTGGCAAGTCATGAGTATGTGGCCGTCGAGGACATAATAGAGAAGGTGAGATCAGAGGACAGAGATCCGGTACTTGTGGTTCTTGACGAGCTTAAGGATGCCTATAATCTCGGATCGATCTTAAGGATCGCGGATGCTGCCGGAGTGGACGGAGTTATCATCCCCAAGCATAGATCCATAGGCTTAGACAGCGTAGTTGCAAAGGCTTCCGCCGGAGCTATCGAATATGTCCCCGTCGCTAGAGTTACCAATGTAGCGGCTACTCTTCGTGATCTTAAGGAAAAGCACGGTTTCTGGGTGTTCGGAACCGCTGCCGAGGGGCAGACCCCTTACGATAAGGCAGATTATAAGGGTTCGATAGCCATCGTCATAGGAAGTGAGGGCGAGGGGATGAGAGATATCGTTCGTAAGGAATGCGATTATCTCCTGTCTATTCCCATGGCCGGAAACGTCAACAGCTTGAATGCCGCTGTTGCTGCAGGTATAGTTATCTTCGAGGCTGTAAAAGGCAGAATGAATTAATAATGGGTATTCGACTGAGAGGGGTGGCGACATTAGCCGCCATAGTAATATTCGCAGGATCAGTGGGATGTTCCTCTGTTAAGGGGGCTTCCCGAGCAGCTTCCGATGCGTATATCAACGCCCTTCTTTCACTCGATACCGAAGCCGCTGATGCTCTTTGCTTCGACGGTAATTCGACTCTCGATCGTTACCTCGGAATCGATTATAAGAATATAGCTGTGGAGATGATCCTCAATGCTACTCACTACAGATTCGAGGGGGATGGATCCGGAAGAGGAGAGGGCGGTACCCTTGTGGCGCATTACACCCTCGTTATGCCTAATGTCAATGCCTCTATCGCTGCTGCGCCTACCGGAAGAGAAGAGTTTTTTGATAATCTTAATTCCTACGGAAAGAATGATGTCAGCGTAAGTGTAGTTCTTAAGAAGATCAGCGGTCGCTGGTGTGTTATGAACTCTCAGGAGATCGCTGATAATCTCTACGGTTCGCTTTATTATCCGTCCTACGATTTCATTCTTGACGGCAACACCGTCCTTACCGATCGCACCTGGACCAGCACCAATGAGGACGGAAGCTTTCTTGACACTCAGGGCATAAGCTGTCATTACGACTTAAGCGACGAATATCTGTCCTCGGGAGTTAATCACGAACTGTCCTACGAATACTACAGGAACAATGAACTTATCTACGAGGGAATACCTGTCTACGATGAAGACGGAAATGGGGTATCGTTCCCTCTTAATGTCGCAGATACAAGCTTGGATTTTGACTGCCTTCCCGAGTATGACTACAGGCTGGTGGTTCTTAATCACGGAAGATTCTTCTATGAGGACCATAAGCCATGTTCGTTAAGCTCTGCATTATTCCCGGATGATACTGCCATCGATAATATAGTCTGGCAGTATACGGACAGCTCGGGGATCTACTACAACCCCTCATCGCTTGTTGCCAAGATATGGCTTAACGACCGCTATATCGATTCCGGCAGATCCATGGATCTGACCTTTGATATCTATTACGGAGACGAGCTTATTATTAGCGGCGCAGATGCCGAGGTATTCGACGGTATAGCCGTATGTACCTACAGTGAGGCATCGTTGGAGTCCGGAGATTATACCATCATCGTATACAATAACGGGAGTCCGGCAGGCGAGGCTGACGTGGGAGTTATTATCAATCTTGATCCCGACAGATATTCGGAGCTGATATCGCCTGATGCGGTCACTAATTCCAATGACGAGGACAATGCAACCCTCGAGATATACACGGACAGCAGGACCGCGATCGATATAGCTAATGACTATACCGACGTAGACTTCGATTACACTACATTAAGCATGAATATCTTCGCTGACAGATTGGATTCTGTCCTGGCATCGGGAGAGGATGCTCCGGATATCATCATCTGTGACAGCTCATATGTCAGAAGATATGCTATGAGCGACATGACCGTTCCGCTTAACGATATAGGTATTTCATATTCTGAGCTTCAGTATATGTATGAGTATATTTTCGCCCTGACTGCTGATGAGAATTCAGTTATCAAGGGTGCTACCTGGGAGGTGACTCCCGGAGCTGTATTCTACTGCAGAAGTGCAATGATGTCCGAGATGGGGGTTAACGAGCCAGATGATGTTGCTCCGTTATTCTCGTCCTGGGATTCCGTGCTTCAAACTGCAAGAGCTGTCAATGAAGCTTCAGGCGGACAAAGACGTCTGTTCTCGTGTACTGCTGATGTGGAGGATGCATATATCCTCGGCGTGGGAGAGAGTTGGTTCGACGCACAGGGTAATGTCAGTACCCCTGATTATATGGCTGATTTCCTGCCGTTCCTGGATGCACTGACAGGAGAGGAGTTGACCTTCGATGTCAACAGATGGAGCTCTTCTTGGACCTCCAGGATAGCGAACAGAACAGCTCTGGCGTACTTCGGTACCATGCGCTTCGGCGAGCTGTTCCTAAGACCTAACCATTCGGGAGACTGGGGTATCGTAATGCCTCCCGAAGCATACTTTGACGGCGGAAACTTCATATTCGTGACCTCCTACTGTGATATGGAAGCAGCGGCTGCTGACTTTATCCGTGACCTGACCACTAATGAGAATAATCTTATCGAGATGACCGAGGACGGTATGACCGTCAACAACATAAGTGTTATGATGGATTGTGCAGAGGATGATTCTTACTGTGAGACATGGCTTAACGGCCAAAATCCCTTCAGTGTGTTCTCTCAGGTGGCGTGGAATATAGATGCTTCTACCGTTACCCCTTATGACAGGACCATTGATGAGAACTTTGTCAGTACAGCACGAGCTTATGTCAACGGCGATTATTTATCTGCTGATGATGCTATAGCAGCCTTCGAGGCCACGGTAGAGGAGGAGATATCCTGATGAATAACCTGAAGAGAATGATGGTGCTTGTCATTAGTTCACTGTTCATATTCTCTTCGAGTGCCTGTAATATCGCCGATCAGATCAGGAATAACGTTCAGGAGAGGATCGTCGTTCAGGAGGAGTTGTCCATTCAGGAGATGACCAGAGTTCTTATAAGCTCTATCAATGATAAGAACAAGACTGCCGATGCATATTCGAGCATTCCCGAATTCCAGACAGAGGGGTTGTCCTATTCCTACTTCTACGAGTACATAAATATACTTCGCGATATATCTACTCAGGATAACAACGGAAAGGTCGTATCCTTCCGAATAATGAGTGACGACGAATGTGCGTATCTTCTCGGCAACAGGATACTTAATGAATACGGACAGATCAAAGGGGCTCAGCTTCTTTATTCCTCAGATGTAGAATATCCGCTTTATATTTTCTACAGCGTATCACCGGAGGGTACCGTATATATATCCAAGGATTGGGTAACGTCGATCATCAGCATCTATAATTACGGCAATCACTATTTCACGCTTCTGGAGGAGGGGAATATAGACGCAGTAAAGACGCTTCTTGCCCCGAGTCTTACGGATGCCGCCTACACCGATGATGTTGTCTATGCGAAGGCCTCATTGCTTTGTGATTACTACAGGCTCAGAGTGAGATCCAATCCTTCTGAATTCGAGATCACCACGTTGGTTCCCGGCCAGATGTCAGTAAGGATACCGGAGACTTTATCCTCAGACGGCAACAGCTTCGAGGATCATAATGTCGTTCTGACCCTGCAGGATGACGGTAATTATAACATCGATGACAAGATATCCGTCGCTTCCGATATCAACCTTGTATATCTCGTAAGAGGTGATGAGAGACTGATCCGTGTCGGGAATGAATACTCATACGGGCAGCTTCTGACAATAATGGGCGAGCCGTCTTCTCTTAACATAGACTTCGATGAGGGAAGGATCATGATCCTTTATCCGGGACTGCTTCTGAGATTCGATGACGCTTATGAAACTTCTGATAGTTGGAGCGGTACGCTTACCTCGATCAGGCTTATCGGAAGCTCTGCCTACAGTATCGGCTATAACATTTATAACGGTATGTCCAGAGCCCAGCTTCTGACCTCTTATCCCTTCGTGGATGAGTCTGATTACGTAATAGAGGTGAATACGGGCTCCAGAAGCTATAATGTCTTATTCGATTTTAACGAGGAGGATCTGATAGAATCGGTACGCGTTACAGGGTGATCCGCGCCTTAAGAGCATCGATCTCTTCTATAGTCATACCGTATTCTGTAAGATATCTCTCGGCCTTAAGCTCGTACTTATCCTGCATATAGTCCAGCATAGTCTCCATGTTCTGCGCGTCTGATCTCAGGGTATGACGCATCATGGGAATACAGGCCTCTATCAGAGGATCGAGGAAGTCCTTGGCATAGACCATTGATACCTTGTAGTTATTGACTATATCCTCTCCGGAAGCGCCGATAAGAAGGTAGAGAAGTGCAGCTATTACGCCTGTCCTGTCCTTACCGTGAGCGCAGTGGAAAAGCGTGATCCCGTCAGTATCGGTAATGAAAACTCTCATTACCTTTACGACCTCGTGTCCCAGGCTCTGTAGCATCATTACATAGAAGTCTCCCATGGTGTGAGTCTGAAGGAAGGTCATGGTAGGATCTTCCTTGGCATCAGGATCTCCCACGAAGAGGGGAATGTTATAGAATCGTGTCTCCGGGTCATCTCGAAAAGGATTACCGTAATGAAGCACTTCAGCCTTAGATCTTAAATCTACAACGGTTCTGACACCGTATTCCTTAAGCTCCCGGCAGGCCTTCGGTGAGGCGAGGGACGGAGAGCCCGAACGAAGAAGGATGCCGTTTCTGAAAACATGACCGTCTGCTCCGGGCATTCCGCCCAGCTCGCGGCAGTTGATAAGATCGTCAAATATCAGTCTCTGTGAATCAGGATTATAGTTACTCATAGCGTCGGTATTCTACATCATCATCAGGTTGACATTCAACATCACCTGTAATAATATTTATAGGCTTTACGCGCTCGTAGCTCAACTGGATAGAGTGTCTGACTACGGATCAGAAGGCTGCGGATTCGACTTCTGCCGGGCGCGCCAGAGGAGCGGCTGCTTAATGTTGCAGCCGCTTTTTTATAAGATTTGACGGGAGATTGATTATGGGCAGACTTCTTGTTGTGGTGGATATGCAGAATGACTTTGTGGATGGTGCCCTGGGCTTCGAGGATGCCGGAGATGTTATCGACGGTATAGCATCCAGGATACGCGAGTATAAAGAGGCCGGGGATGAAGTGGTTTATACCCTTGATACTCACTACGAGAATTATTCCGATACTCAAGAGGGAAGAAACCTTCCCGTTCCTCACTGTATAAAGGGGACCGACGGACATAAGCTCGTTCCGGCTCTTGAGGAGCTTCTTAAGGACTGCCTTTGCTTCGAGAAGCCTACCTTCGGATCATTGAAGCTTGCTAATTATATCAACAGCAATGAGGATAAGTACGAGGTGATAGAGGTCTGCGGTCTTGTATCCAATATCTGCGTCATCTCTAATGCCATTATGGCTAAAGCCGCTGCCCCTGAGGCCGAGATCATAGTTGACTCGGCACTGACGGATTCCTTCGACAAGGAGCTTGACGCCAAGACCTTCGATATATTGAGGGGCGTGCAGGTGACGGTACGCTGATAATTATTGCAAATAAGACAATTGCTGTGCTAAAATCCTATGTCGATTGTCTAATAATAAACCAGAGGAGATAATATATGGCCCAGATTGAGAAACTTGAGCATTCTAAGGTAGCAATTAAGCTTGAGTGCGGAAGAGAAGAATTCGATAAGGCTCTTATGAGCGCTTATAACAAGAATAAAAAGAGATTCCAGGTACCCGGCTTCCGTAAGGGGAAGGTTCCTTATCAGCTCGTAATCAAGTACTACGGAGAGGGTGTTCTCTACGAGGATGCCATTGATGAGATTGTAAATCCTGCTTATTCCGAGGCTGTTAAGGAGAACGATCTTCAGGTCGTATCCCGTCCCGAGCTGGATGTTGAGTCCATTGATGAGAACGGTATGAAGTATACTCTCACAGTTACTGTAAAACCTGAAGTAAAGCTTGGTCAGTATGAGGGCGTAGAGGCTTCCTACTACAAGAGAGAAGTAAGTGACGATACGGTTAATGCTGATATCGAGGCCATGAGAAGAAGAAACTCCACTCTGGAGAATGTAGAGGATCGTCCTGCTCAGGAAGGCGATACAGTAGTTATCGATTATGAGGGCTTTAAGGACGGAGTTGCCTTCGAGGGCGGCAAGGGTGAGAATTACAGCCTGAAGCTCGGCTCCAAGTCCTTTATCCCCGGCTTCGAGGAGCAGGTGGCGGGCCACAATATTGATGAGGAATTCGCCATCGAGGTTACATTCCCCGAGGATTATCACGCAGAGGATCTTAAGGGACAGGCTGCAACCTTCAACGTAAAGATCCACAATATCAAGGAGGAGAAGATCCCTGAGCTTGATGACGAATTCGTAAAGGATGTATCCGAGTTTGATACTCTTGATGAGCTTAAGGCAGATATCAGAAAGAATCAGGAGGAGGCTGCCGAGAAGGATGCCCGTGATGCCTTCATCAATACAGTAGTCAGCGTAGTCGCTGATAAGGCTGAAGTGGAGATCCCCGATGTCATGATCGATAATGAGGTCGAGAACATGGCTGACGAGCAGGCTTCCAGAATGAGCCAGCAGGGCATCCCCCTCGAGACATATCTGCAGTACACAGGTCAGAGCATGGATGACTTTAAGAACGGTATGAGACCCATGGCTCTTATCAGAGTTAAGGGCAATCTCGTTATCGAGGCTGTTGCCAAGGAGCTTAAGATGGAGGCTACATCCGAGGAGTACGAGAAGGAGCTCGAGGATATGGCAAAGGCTTATAACACAGACGTTGACAATCTTAAGAATGCCTTCGGCGAGGATAACCCTTACATCAAGGAGACTATCATCAACAGAAAGACTGTGGAGTGGCTTGCCGATAAGGCAGTAAAGACAGAGCCTAAGGACGATGAGCCTGCTGAGGATAAGAAGGAAGAACAGACAGAGGAATAAGTCCGCTCGTAATGATTTTTCAGCTTTTTACCGCCGTTTCGATGAGAAACGGCGGTTTTATTATTTATAATATATGTGATAAACTTAATTGTTAATGATGCTTTGTTAAGGAGTTACGATGGCAAACATGAGATATAACGGTGGCGACCAGGGAAATGGAGGCGAGATATTAAGCTGCTCTTTCTGCGGTAAGTCCGAGTATGATGTGCCGAGACTTTTCTCGGGAGTTAATTGCTATATATGCATCGACTGTATAAGGACGGCATATGGAATTATCTCCGAGGAGGAGAAGGTCAGGAAGAAGAAGAGACTTAAGTCTACAAAGCCCAATAAGCTTATTACTCCCCACGATATCAAGGACAAGCTTGATATGTATGTAGTAGGCCAGGATGATGCCAAGATCGCCCTGTCCGTAGCAGTTTATAATCACTATAAGAGAATTTATTCGGACGTGTCCGATGATGATACCGAGATATCAAAGAGCAATATCCTTATGCTGGGTCCCACTGGCTCCGGTAAGACCTTACTTGCTCAGACTCTTGCCAGAATACTTGATGTTCCCTTCGCCGTGGCCGATGCTACCTCGCTCACCGAGGCGGGATACGTAGGAGAGGACGTGGAGAACATCCTTCTTAAGCTTATCATCGCTTCTGATTATGATATCGAGCGCGCTCAGAACGGTATCATATATATTGACGAGATCGATAAGATCACCAAGAAGTCCGAGAATGTATCTATCACTAGAGATGTAAGCGGTGAAGGCGTTCAGCAGGCATTGCTTAAGATATTGGAGGGAACAGTAGCCAACGTACCTCCCAAGGGCGGTCGTAAACATCCTAACGAGGAGTGCTACAACATCGATACCACCAATATTCTTTTCATCTGCGGCGGAGCCTTTGACGGCCTCGACGAGATAATCGCACAGAGAGTTGCTGATAAGCAGTACGGCTTCGGTGCCGATATCAGACCCAAGAAGGATATGCACAGCGGTCTGTTCTACAGTCAGGTTCAGCCCATGGATCTTATGAAGTACGGACTTATTCCAGAGTTTATCGGAAGAATACCTGTAACGGTGGCACTCGATAAGCTTACGGCTGAGGATCTGGTACGAGTCCTGACCGAGCCGAAGAACGCTATTGTTAAGCAGTATAAGAAGATGCTTAAGCTCGATGATGTTGAGCTGGAGTTCACGGATGAGGCGGTCCTTGCCATAGCCAATAAGGCGATAGAGCAGAAGACCGGGGCCAGAGGCTTAAGATCCATCATCGAAGAGACGATGCAGAACGTTATGTACGATCTTCCTTCACAGAAGGATGTATCCAAGTGCATCATTGACGGTCCCTGCATAACCGAGGGTAAGGAGCCCACCTGTATATACAAGAATAAGAATTCCGAGAGTGCCAAGTACAGCGGTTCCGGCGCGGCAGAGCCTCGTCTGGGAGTAAGCTGACATTATAAGGAGGTAATCAATATGCCTGCAATGTACAACATCTGTCTCGACATCGGCGGTACTAAGATCCTGGGTGCTGTATTCGATTCCAAGAAGAACATAGTCCACAGGATCAAGAAGAAGACCAAGGCTGACGGAGACGCTACACAGAATGTAGAGGAGACCATAATCTCTGTCGTTGATGAGCTGATAGAGGGTTTCGGTATTAAGAAGAATCAGATCAAGGCTATCGCTGCCGGTGCTCCGGGAGTTATCGATCAGCAGAACGGTATTGTTCTTACCTCTCCTAATCTTCCCTGGAAGAATTACGATATCAGAAAGCCCATCGAGAAGAGATTCGGCGCTCCTTTCTACATCGGCAATGATGTTAATGTAGGCGTTCTCGGTGAATATAAATACGGTGTTGCCAAGGGTAAGAAGAATGTCGTAGGTCTGTTCGTCGGAACGGGAATGGGCGGCGGCCTTATCCTGGACGGTAAGCTTTACACAGGTCACAAGTTCAAGGGTGCCGAGTATGGTCATATGGTCTTAGATCCCGAAGGACCTCGTTGTAACTGCGGTCAGAGAGGCTGTCTTGAGGCTTTCTCCAGTAAGCAGGGAATGAGCGATTATATAAGAGGACAGGCTGCCAGAGGCAGACAGACTCCCATGGCTGAGGCCGTGGAGGGAGGAGTCTTCAAGAGCAAGCTTCTTAAGAAGAATCTGGCCTCTAAGGATCCCGTCACTGTCGAGGCCGTGGACCGTGCGTGCCACTACCTTGCCATCGCGTCGGGTAATCTGGTCAATACTTTCAGCCCCGAGATGGTAGTCTACGGCGGCGGTGTTATCGAAGCCTGCGGTGATTACTTCCTCGAGAAGATACTCTCTGAGGTCGATAGATACTGCATGCCTTCTATAAGAGAGACGGTTGAGTTCAAGACGGCAGGCCTCGGGGATGATTCCATCCTCTACGGTGCGCTGTCCATGATAAGCGAAAATAAATAAGAAAGAAGTTGTTAGATCAAAATGGCGAGAATTGATTCCGTAAATAAGGTTTTCGATCCCAAGGAGGCGGAGCCAAGACTTTACAACGAGTGGAAGGATAAAGGCTACTTTAAGCCGGATGAGAACCCGGATAAGAAACCCTTCAGCATAGTGATGCCGCCCCCGAATATCACGGGTCAGCTTCACATGGGACATGCTCTTGATAATACCCTGCAGGACATTCTCGTAAGATACAAGAGGATGAGAGGCTACTCGACTCTCTGGGTCCCCGGTACGGATCATGCTTCCATTGCTACTGAAGCCAAGATCGTCGAGCAGATGCGTAAGGAAGGTATATTCAAGGAGGATCTCGGAAGAGAGGGCTTCCTCGAGAGAGCCTGGGACTGGAAGAAGCAGTACGGCGGAAGGATCGTCGAGCAGCTCAAGAAGATGGGCTCCTCCTGTGACTGGGATCACGAGCGCTTCACAATGGATGAGGGCTGCTCTGAGGCCGTTAAGGATGTATTCGTCAAGTACTATGAGCAGGGATATATCTACAGAGGTGAGAGGATCATCAACTGGTGTCCTCATTGCCTTACATCTATCTCTAATGCTGAGGTTGAGTATGAGGATCAGGCCGGATCCTTCTGGCACCTGAAGTATCCCTTCGAGGACGGAACAGGTTACATCGAGCTTGCTACCACAAGACCTGAGACACTGCTTGGTGATACCGCCGTAGCCGTTAATCCCAATGATGACAGATACAAGGATATCATCGGCAAGATGCTGGTGCTTCCTCTCGTGGGACGTAAGATACCTGTTATCGCAGACGATTATGTAGATATGGAATTCGGAACCGGTGCGGTTAAGATAACACCTGCTCACGATCCCAACGACTTCGAGGTGGGAAGAAGACATGATCTGGAGGTTATCACTGTCCTCACCGAGGATGCCAAGGTTACTGAGGATTATCCCAGGTATGCCGGTATGGACAGATATGAGGCCCGTGACGCTATCGTTAAGGATCTTGAGGAGGGAGGGTTTCTGCTTAAGACAGAGCCCCACAACCACAATGTCGGAACCTGCTATCGCTGCGGCACAACAATCGAGCCTCGTGTCTCATTACAGTGGTTCGTTAAGATGGAGGAGCTCGCAAAGCCTGCCATCGAAGCCGTTAAGACAGGAAAGACGAGGTTCGTTCCTCAAAGATTCGAGAAGAATTACTTCAACTGGATGAACGACATAAGAGACTGGTGTATATCAAGACAGCTTTGGTGGGGCCATAGGATCCCCGCATTCTACTGTGATGACTGCGGTGAGCTGGTTGTTACAAAGGATGAAGAAGCAGTCTGCCCTAAGTGCGGCAGGAAGATGCGCCAGGACCCAGATACCCTTGATACTTGGTTCTCATCGGCACTTTGGCCCTTCTCGACACTCGGATGGCCCGAGAATACCGAGGATCTTAAGAAATTCTATCCGACTGATACTCTTGTGACAGGCTACGATATCATTACCTTCTGGGTATCCAGAATGATGGTGGCAGGTCTTGCCCATATGGATGATGTACCCTTCAGGGATGTGCTTATTCACGGCCTCGTGAGAGACTCTCAGGGCAGGAAGATGAGTAAGTCCTTAGGTAACGGTATCGATCCTCTCGAGATTATCGATAAGTACGGTGCCGACGCCTTGAGATTTGCTCTTGTTACAGGTAATGCTCCGGGTAACGATCAGAGATTCCAGGAAGACAAGATAGAGATGGGAAGAAACTTCTCTAACAAGGTCTGGAATGCCATGAGATTTGTCATCATGAACTGCAGTGATGATCTGTCCTACGAAGGCGTTGATCCCTCCAAGTATACCCTGGAGGATAAGTGGATCCTGACAGGGTTTAACAGGCTTATATCCGAGGTTACCGTTAACTTCGAGAACTACGATTACGGTGTAGCACTACAGAAGATAGTTGACTTCGTATGGGATTCCTACTGTGACTGGTATATCGAGATCGCCAAGAGCCGCCTGTTCGACGATAATTGTCCCACCAGGACTGAGGCTCTTTACCTTCTTAACAACGTTCTCGGTGCATGCATGAAGCTTCTGCACCCGTTTATGCCCTTCGTAACGGAAGAGGTTTACAGAAATCTTGTCCTTGATGAGAGCTTCGACTCCATAATGATCTCCGAATGGCCAGATGCGGATAGGTTCCCTTCCTTCCCTGAGGATGAGAGGATGATGTCAACTCTGATGGATGCCATAAGATCAATGCGTAACATCCGTGCCGAGATGAATGTGGCTCCTTCACGTAAGGCGCACATAATCGTTGTAACTGCTTCTGATAATGTGGCTTCCATGTTCGGCAACGGACTTCCTTTCCTTCAGAGACTCGCGTCCGTAAGTACTATGGACATACAGAAGGATAAGGAAGGCATTCCTTCAACTGCCGTTGCTGCACAGTTCGAGGGAGGCGAGATATACATGCCTCTTGAGGATCTTATCGACATCGAGAAGGAGCTTCTGAGACTTTCTAAGGAGAAGGAGAAGCTGGAAGGCGAGATCAAGCGCCTTAACGGTAAGCTTACGAACGAGAGCTTCACGTCGAAGGCTCCTGCTCCCGTCGTGGAAGCAGAGAGACAGAAGCTTTCCAAGTACATGGAGATGGAGAAGAATATCGCGGACAGAATTGCTACGCTTTCTGCTCTTTGATACATATTATTAATCGGAGGAAAAGATTATGCCTACAGGTTTTGAGAACAATGATCTTATAGCAAAGCTTCCCAAGGAGGGAGTTCATTGCTTCCCTGCGAACGAGGGACAGATCAAGAACAGAAGAATAATCACCATAATACTGATGATAGCCTTTATCGCTCTTGCCGTAGTATTCTGCTTCGTTCTTCAAAGTAAGCAGTATATTCTGGGTGCGGTGTCATGCTTAGGCTTTGTTATCAGCCTTCTGGTATTCATTCAGACTTATCTTATCCAGAAGTTCAGAGTTGCAGTTGACTATAACGAGAAGAAGCTTGTGCTTCGCTACCGCTTCAGCCTTATAGATATTCCTTTCGACAGCTTCGATGCCAGAGAGGGAGAGCCTGATAAGGCAGAGGAGCTTCTTAATAACACTGTCAATTCCGGATCAGTTACCGAGTATCTGATCCTTGATAATGTGTTCGACGAAGCTTGCTACCAGACTTCCTCGAAGGATCTTGCTTCCAAGGAGGACTTCGCGCAGCTTAAGGCAGAGGCTCTTGCCATTGCCGATGCTTACGGTGCACGTAACAGTGAGGATGCCATCAAGCCCAATACTGACGGCAGACCTAATAAGTCAATCAGCGCATCGGATCTTAATGATGATGACATTGATGCTATCGTAGACGAGGCTATGGAAGAGCATAAGGAGAAGAATTAAGAGATGAAGAACGCTTTCCTTAATGTAATGGCGGCAATTACTGCGCTATGTATGATCACGATAACAGTATTCGTAATCCTGACCGCCGGAGCCATCAGGGAGGATTCTAAGAAGTCCTTATCGAAGATCTCCGATATCGAGGATCAGATCGCAGCTATTAACGAGAGATATGATCAGGAGGAGACCTCAGAGGATACGGGCTCTCTTGTGCCCGCAGCTCCGATAAGTGATATATCATCGGGAGACGTAGAGGACCTGGCTTCTGCTACAGCGGCTTTATCGGAGGCGATAGCCCAGCTTCAGGAGCAGACCGATAACCTCTCGTCTATTGACTTCGCGACATTGAATGAGGCCATCGAGAGACTTAATGAGACCTCGATTTCTCTGGAGGGAACGGCGAGTCGTATATCTGCTATTTTCGGTTGATTTTTTGCCGAAAGAAGGTAAGATATTAGTTGTAACTAATTTTTAGGAGGACACATATATGGCATTAGTTTCTGCTACAGAAATGATCAACAAGGCTCACGAGGGCCACTATGCTATTCCTGCATTTAACACAAACAACCTCGAGTGGACACAGTGCATCTTGAGAGCTGTTCAGGAGACAAACACACCTGTCATGATCCAGACATCTGAGGGTGCTGCTAAGTACATGGGCGGTTACAAGACCGTAGTTGATATGGTTAACGACCTTATCGATTCTATGGGCATCACAGTTCCTGTTGCTCTTCACCTTGACCACGGTACATATGAGGGTGCTAAGGCTTGTATCGAGGCCGGTTACTCTTCTGTTATGTTCGACGGTTCTCACTATCCCATCGAAGAGAATATTGCTAAGTCCAAGGAGATCATCGAGCTCGCACACGCTAAGGGCATTTCCGTAGAGTGTGAGGTCGGCGGTATCGGCGGTACAGAGGACGGCGTTACATCTAACGGCGAGCTCGCTGATCCTGCTGAGTGCAAGCAGATCGCTGACCTGGGCGTAGACTTCCTCGCTGCAGGCATCGGTAACATCCACGGTAAGTATCCCGAGAACTGGGCAGGCCTCAACTTCGAGCGTCTCGCTGAGATCAAGGAAGCTATTGGCGGCAAGCCTATGGTTCTTCATGGCGGTTCCGGAATCCCCTTCGAGCAGACAAAGAAGGCTGTTGAGCTCGGCGTTTCCAAGATCAACATCAACACAGAGCTTCAGCTCGTATTCGCTGCTGCTACACGTAAGTACATCGAAGAGGGCAAGGACCTCGAGGGTAAGGGCTACGATCCTCGTAAGCTTCTTAAGCCCGGCTGTGAGGCTATCGTTGCTAAGGCTAAGGAGCTCTGCGAAGGCTTCGAGGCTGCAGGTAAGGCTTAATAGGCTGTCACTTGTTAATAAGAATAGTTCCCCGGCAGGTAACTGCCGGGGTTTTCTTATCTGAAGACAAATAGTATAATATCAAGGTCTTTTAACATAAGGGGGATATGTTCTATGGAAATGTACAAGACCGATATCACAGATGAACAGATAGCCGAGGCCTCCGCCATTATCGCCAACATCAGAAACTACTACGCTTCCAAGATGGTTGGACAGGAGAGGCTGGGGATCTCGCTTCTGGTATCAATGATGGCTAACGGTCACATATTGCTTGAGTCGGTTCCGGGTCTTGCCAAGACCACTGCCGCTATGGTAGTTACCGAGGCTGTTAACGGTGATTTCTCGAGGATACAGTGTACACCTGATCTTCTGCCGAGTGATATCGTAGGTACTCAGACCTTCAACATGAACAATAATACCTTCGAGACGAAGATGGGTCCTGTCTATGCCAACTTCGTTCTTCTCGATGAAATCAACCGTTCCAGTGCCAAGACGCAGAGTGCCATGCTGGAGGCGATGCAGGAGAGATCGGTAAGCATCGGCGGTAAGAGCTACAGACTTCCTCAGGTGTTCGTTGTGGTAGCTACGCAGAATCCTATCGAGCAAGAGGGCACATATGAGCTCTCGGAGGCTCAGCTTGACAGATTCCTTCTTAAGGAAGTGATCAGCTATCCGACCATAAGCCAGGAGGTGGAGATACTTAATCGTATCGAGGCAGGAGTTTTCTCTTCTGTTACCGCAGTTGCATCCATAGAGGATGTTCTCTTCCTTCAGGATATGTGTAAGAGAGTTTATATCGCTCCGTCCATTAAGGAATATATCGTTAATATCGTTCAGACCTCCAGAAGAGCGGAGACAAAGATAGATAAGAATCTCGCCTCTTACGTTGCAATGGGCGCCAGTACACGTGCGGCTATCGCATTCATGGAGGTGTCCAAGGCGGTAGCTCTTATCAATGGAAGAAAGTATGTTACTCCTGATGATGTCAAGGAGCTTCGTTATGAAGTCTTAAGACACAGAATAATGATGAACTTCGCTGCCATCGCAGACGGAATCAAGCCTGAATCTATTATTGATGCAATCTTCGGAGCTGTCGATACTCCATGAAGCTCCAGTACGTCTCGAGGATAAACAGCGGTCTTCAGCGTTACAAAACTATAGCCACCAACAAGACCACCAGCAGAATTCTTGACGGTTCATATAACTCCATTTATAAGGGGAGGAGTATGAACTTTGATGAACTGCGCGAATATGTCCCCGGAGATGACGTTAAGGATATAGACTGGAAGGCGACCTCCAGAAGTCAGAAGGTCCTTGTAAGACAGTATATCGCAGAGAAGAAGCATAACATCATGTTCGTTATGGATACGAATAAGCGTATGCTGGCGGATACCGCTGAGGGAGAGGAGAAGAGGGACGTTGCTTTGATCTCGGGAGGAAGTCTCGCATACATGGTCAATCACAACGGCGACTATGTGAGTGCCATATTCTCCGATAGTAGATCCCTTCGTCATTTCCCCTTCAAAAGAGGTCTTCTTAACCTTGAGAACATCCTCTCGAATTATCACGACTCGGTAAGCTATGACAACGATTCGGAGCTTGAGAGAGCGTTGACCTATATCATCCGTAATATAAGAAGAAAAATGATTATATTCCTTGTGACGGATATGGAGGGAATGAGGAATATACCCGATTCGCTTCTAAGACAGCTGGTTATCATTCACGACGTGCTGCTGATCAATGTCAGTGATGCGAATATGTTCGGCAAGAAGGTCTACAGCATTAACCGTCAGGACTATCTGCCACCCTTCGTCGCGGAGAGCAGGAAGCTTCGTAAGCTTGAAGAGAAGAAGAAACGTGAGATTTTCGAGCAGTGTGAGGCGAAGCTTAAGCATAACGGTATCGTGATGGAGACCGTAGGCTCCGTAGACCACATTGACAGGAATCTGATAGAGCTTCTCGAGAAGCATAAGCTGTGGAAGTGACGTTATGCCCACTACCGTAGATCTACAGAAGATGTTCAAATACTCAGCCGGTCCCATAACCATGGCAGCGCTTGCTCTGGCAGTTGTTACTGCGCTTATAATCGCATGGATAATAGCCCGCATGATCAGAAACAAGAAGGCAGGACGTAAGAACACTATCAAGTCCCTTATGTGGTCCAAGCCGGACATGGTCAAGCTTCGCCAGGAGTATCTTGCCAAGCTTATGAATATCGAGATGGAGTTTGATGCCGATACCACGAGGATCAGACCTGCTTACGAGAAGATGAGTGTGCTTATAAGAGATTTTGTTTACAGGGCCACGGGCGTCGAGGTGCTTAAGTACACCCTTACCGAGATAAAAAAGGCGAGGCTCGAATCTCTTGCTGCGCTTATAGAGGAATACTATGAGCCGGAGTTCGACAAGATATCCGTGGGTGATGTAAAGGCATCTATAGAGAGGACCAGGAAGGTGATCTCGGAATGGACCTGAAGTACACCTTTGCCATATATGCCTGTGCAGCGATAGCGCTTCTTATTATTCTCGTCTCCTTCATAAGATTCAGAAGAAGGAAAAAGTTCAAGGGCGGGACAAAGGCTGTCGAGGCCTCCTACGTCAAGGAGATACCGTACTTCAGACGTAAGCTTAGGATGTATAAGTTTTTAAAGTTCCTGCTTACCGTAGTCATTATCGTTAATATTCTTCTGGCAGGCTTTCTTATGGCAATGCCCTATAAGACCGAGATCAGTGAAGATCAGATAATGAACAGAGATATCATTCTATGTATGGATATATCTACTACTGTTGACCACCTTAACGCGGAACTCGTAGGGAAGATGAAGGAGGTAGTGGAAGGCCTCCACGGTGAGAGATTCGGTATTGTTATCTTCAACACGTCTCCTTTGTATCTGTGTCCTCTAACTACGGATTATGAACAGGTCCTTAATGAGCTTGATATCATAGAAGAGGCTCTTGATATGAGAACTGCGTATTACGATGGCAGGGCAGGCTACAGCGACAGATTATACGAGCTTGACAGATATATAAGCGACGGTACTCTGGTTGGTAATGCAGAGAGGGGCTCGTCCATTATAGGAGACGGGTTGGCGGCTGCGGCTCTTGATTTTAATAATATCGAGGAGGATCCTACTAGATCCAGAATCATCCTTTTCTCTACGGATAATGATCTTCAGGGCACGGAGATAATTACGCTCCCTGAGGCGGGTCAGCTTTGTGCCGATAGAGGAATTACCGTATACGGTATCGGGACTCAGGTTATGGCGCCGTCTGACAGATCTATGATGCGTAATGCTGTTGAGATGACCGGAGGCGAATTCTACTACGGCGAGGATGAGGATGTAGTCAGTGAGATAGTAGACAGTATCCAGGAGCACGTTACGTCTCTTGATACTGTCGAGTACGAGATAAGAGAGACAGTTACGCCGCAGATACCGTTCATTCTGCTTCTGATGTCTATGGCGTGCATGATACTTCTTCAGTGGCTGTGTAAGGTGTGACGATATGCTTGGATTATTGGGACGTATAATGCTTAATCCGATAATACCTGTGCCTACCATGGCCGTTATATGTGTCGTGCTCATTATCTTTAAGAGACGCGGGGTCATTCCTTATATAAGGCAGATATTGGCAGTGCTTCTTCTGTTCCTTATTAACCTTCGCCCGATGTATCCTTCCGAGAATGTTAAGGTACAAAGGCAGAAGATGGATCTTAATGTGGTATTCGTGGTGGACGACACCATAAGCATGCTGGCGGATGATCAGCCTGACTACGAGAACAGGCTCGAGAGAGTGAAGAGTGATATGAATTACATCATAGACAATCTTCCCGGAGCCAAGTTCTCGATAGTCTGCTTTAATAACTATACTCACGTGCTGACTCCGTATACGGATTCTCTTGATTATGTAAGGAATGCTATAGACTCTATCTATCCCTTGTCTCCTTATTACGCTACGGGAACTAATATCAATATCTGTCTTGATACTCTGACTACAGTTCTTACTACCGGAAGAGAGTCCTCCGGTACGGTCAATACCGTAATGTTTGTTATGTCTGACGGAGAGAACACGAATGACCGTGTAATGGAGTCCTTCTCGAAGCTTGAGCATTCGTTAAGCGGAGGAGCAGTCTTAGGCTACGGTACCGAGCGAGGCGGTCACATGTATTACTATAATTCGATTCAGGATAGGATCGAGATAGTAATGAACAGGAACACCAACCCGCCGTCTGAGGGAATTTCCAAGCTTAATGAAGAGAATCTTCAGAGCATTGCCACCGATCTTGATCTTCCTTATATGAATATGGCAAATGACGGTAATCTTGATCCGATCCTTCAGAACATGATGGAGAACTATCTTACCGAGCCCGAAGAGGTGACCAGACGCGGATACACCGATATCTACTATATTCTCGTGATACCTCTGGTAGCACTTACGGCTTATGAGTTCATAAGTCTGAAGAGGAGGGGCTGATATGAAGAGAGTATTGGCTGCCATCTGGACTGTGCTCGCGATGCTTCTGGCGATTTTTATCCTCGCGGACTATAGTAATAACCTTATGATCTCTAAGTTCGAGCAGGGGGTCTACGAACAAAATTCCTTGGGATTCCTCGGCTTTACCGAGCCATACGTAAATCACTATAACAGAGGTAATATTTTCTATTCACTGCACCAGTACGAGAGTGCAGAGGAAGAGTATAAGCTTGCCATGGAAAGCGAGCTTGATGATCCTATGGAGTGCAGACTCAGAGTAAACTATGCTCTGTCTTTGGTAGAGCGGATCGAGCCATCTCTTATTACGGAGGATAACCTGGACGATGTACTGGCACTTCTTGATGAAGCTCGCGATATCCTATGTGAAGACGGTTGTGCGTCCCGTAACGATAACAGCGGCCACTATCCCGATGCTCAGACCTTAAAGAACGAGATAGACGAGTTCGAGGCTTCTTTGCTTGAGCAATTTGAGCCCGATCCCACACCTACTCCTACACCTTCTCCGACACCCACACCGACCCCATCTCCTACGCCTACGCCGGAATCATCAGAAACTCCGACTCCGACGCCTGAAGGTGGAGAAGATACTCCTACTCCCACTCCGACCCCGCCTGATGACGCAGGCGGCGAGACACCTACTCCGACTCCCGGAGGACTGATGCCTTCGCCTACTCCCGAAGGAGGAGAAGGCGGAGCGACTCCCACACCCACAATGACTCCGGAAGAGCAGATCATGGATATCCAGAATCAGGGTCAGCAGGAGCGCTATGAAGGTGCAAACGGTACGCCTGAAGATTCACAGGGAGCAGGGAATTCGGGTACGCCCTGGTAGCTCGCTCTCAAAGAGGTGCTTGGCGTCGGACAAGTGCGCTCGTCGCGATGCTCCTCCGCAACTAGCAGCACCTCTTTGTTCGCTCGCTACTAGGTTGGTCGCTACGCTCCGTTGTACCACATGCGCTCGCAGCCCTTGCAAGCAAGTTGCTCACACGTGTTATAACTTCGCTTTGCTCCGTTGTACCACATGCGCTCGCAGCCCTTGCAAGCAAGTTGCTCGCTTTGTGGTATAATGCGCGTATGGCTGTCAGAGATTATGACATCGATCCGGAGCGTAATGTTCTTAACACCAAGGATCCTGATGAGAAGATAGGCTTCGTTATTAAGACAGACGAGCAGAAGAGGAAGATCATGAGGTCATCCCGTTATGAGTCTGTCGAGTTCACGGATACATCCTTGTCCTACGGAGATCCATTCGAGGATGAGGTGCTGTTGTCTGGGCAGGTGGAGCCTCAAGTGGCTGCAGTCTATGATACAGGCTATGACGGTAAGCCTAATATTTACGATCCTTCTAAGGATCATACTTCGTCGATTCCGCAGAGCGATTTCTTCGATCGAACCTTGGAGATGGGAGCGCTTACGAAGGAGTCCTTTGCTACGCCGGCGTTCTTTCAAAATCCTGTCGACCTTCTTATCGGCTGTATTGTCTTCGGCCTTGTGATAATACTTGAGATTATCGGTCTTATTATTCTGTTTTGATTGTAAAACAAAACCTCTTCTAGTAATATCTTAATTAGTTTATTCTAGGAGGATTTGTTATGTCATCGGTTTCTGTTTGGCTTATCGTCCTCTGTGTCACCCTTATTGCTATGGCTTATGTATTCTGGAACTATGTCAGGATCAAGAAGCTGCCGGAGGGCACAGCGGAGATGTCCGAGCTTGCAGGTATTATTCGTTCAGGTGCGGAGACTTTTCTTAAGACAGAATTCAAGTACATCGCTATAGTTCTTGTAGTTGTGGCGGTGTTGTTCTGTCTTGTTATCGAGCCTACATCTTCAGTGTCCTTCCTCATCGGAGGCTTGATGAGTTCACTGGTATGTATTCTCGGTATGAAGAGTGCTACTTATGCGAATGTAAGAACATCCAATAAGGCGAGAGAGTCTCTTTCTATCGGTGAGACCGTTAAGGTCGCTCTGTGCGGCGGTTCCATAAGCGGACTTGCAGTTCAGGCCTTCGGTATGTTCGGTCTTATTATTGTGTTGCTTCTCGGCGAGTTCGTCTTTAAGGACGGCGGCGTTTCTCACGAGGCTGAGAGCCATGGCCTTATTGTTGCAAGTCTGGTATGTAATCCTACAATGATCAGAATATCCACATATTCACTGGGCTGTTCGATCGTTGCTATGTTTAACCGTGTTGCCGGCGGTAACTACACAAAGGCAGCTGATATCTCTTCGGATATTCTCGGTAAGCTTCGTCACGATCTTCCGGAGGATGACTCCAGAATTCCTAACACTATCGCAGACTTCATCGGTGACAACGTAAACGACATCGCCGGCAACTGCTCCGATCTTCTCGAGAGCTTTGTTGCAACAATGTCAGCTACAATCATGATTGCTGTTACTCTCTATCAGGTTGCTCTTCATGAGGGTATCGTGATTGCTGAAGAAGCGTTTAAGAATGCATCCCTTTTCCCGATCGTTCTCGCTTGCTGCGGTCTTATCGGCTGCCTCGTCGGTCTTGGTATCGCGAACTTCAAGAAGATGGGTGATGACCCTTCCAAGGAGCTTGATCTCTCTACATGGATCTCTGCCGGTATCACAGTTGTGCTCGGCGGTATCGCATGCTACAAGCTTTTTAACGGTTATGATCTTTCTGCATATAGCTTCAAGTTCGGCTGGGCTTCTCCCTGGATATCTTCTATCCTTGGAATAGCCAGTGGTGTTGCTATCGGAATTATCACTGAGTACTACACTTCAACAGAGTATAAGCCCACTAAGGAGCTTGCCGAGATCTGTACAGAGGGCGAGGCCTTCGTAGTAACGAAGGGCGATGCTATCGGTTCGAGATCATGTCTGTTCCCGATCCTTCTTATCGGTATCTCACTTCTTATCTCCGGTATGATAAGCGGAACCTATGGTGTAGCCGTGTCATCTCTTGGTATGTTGGCATTCGTTGGAGCCACAGTATCCATCGATGCTTTCGGACCTATCGCAGATAATGCAGGCGGACTTGCCGAGGCCTGTCATCTGGCTCCCGAGGTCCGTGCTATCACAGATAAGCTTGATGCTGTAGGTAATACCACTGCTGCTATCGGTAAGGGCTTCGCTATCGGTTCTGCCGCATTCGCGACCGTATCGCTTATTACCGCTTATGTAGGTCAGTATACTACTCCCGGAGAAGAGCCTATGCTTAACTTCGCGTCCTTCGCGGTAATCGCAGGAGGTATTATCGGAGGAGCTTTGGTTGAGTATTTCAGTGCCGTTCTTACGGACAACACTATCGATTCCGCTAAGCTCATGGCTGATGAGGGTGATAAGCAGATGTCTGTTCCCGGTGTGCTCGAGGGCAAGGTAAAACCTGACTACAATAAGATGATCGCTATGGCTGCAAGAGAAGCAATTCGTAAGATGGTCCTTCCTTCGATCCTTGCGCTTCTTATCCCGCTGGTCGGCGGTCTCCTCTTCGGCGTTCAGTTCGTCGGAGGACTTCTGGTTGGTGCTACTATCGTTGCGATCCCGAGAGCTATCTTCATGGGGAACTCCGGCGGTGCCTTCGATAACGCTAAGAAGTATATCGAGTCCGGTCTGCTTCAGGGTCACGGTAAGGGTTCCGCAGCTCATAAGGCATCCGTTACCGGTGATACTATCGGTGATACCCGTAAGGATGTCGTAGGCGTTGCTCTTGATATCTTCATCAAGCTAATGTCTACAGTAGCGAATACACTCGCTCCTATCCTGAGGAACTTGAATCTGTTTAAGATCCTCTGATTCGAAAAGCTTCGTTATTCGAGTGTTTCCCGGGCCGTCCCTTATAAAAGGGGCGGCTCTTTACATCTTACTAAGCTTGGTATTTGCCACAACTTGTAACCATTAAGACACGAACGGCAAAAGGTCAATCTGATACAATAATCTATATTATTGTCTGATCAGAGGAGTTAGTATGGATTTTGAATTCAGTACAGACGGATTTTTGCCATATGATTCGTTCGATTATATATACAAAGACAGAAAGCTTCCAGAGTTCGGCGACGCCGTATCTCCTTATGTAAGGACTCTGTCCTCATTTAAATTCTTCCTTGCTCAGACGGAAGGGCAGATACCCTTCGGCGTGGAGGCTGATTCCTTTGATGATTCAGACTGGGATATAGTTAATGTCCCTTCGACCTGGCAGACTGAAGGCTACGGCCTTCCGCAGAATCTTCTTTATAACTATCCTTCTGAGCTGGAGAAGCTCTCCAAACGCGGCGAGGAGTCGATAAGTGATAAGTTCATCCTTAAGTCTGTGGGGGAGGAGTCAGATGAGGTAGGTATCTATAGGACTACCGTTGTATTCACTCCTCAGGATATAGACAGGGCGTTGTACCTTGAGACCTCTGGTATATGCGGAAGCTTCGATATATATCTTAACGGTCAGCTTCTGACAGAGTCTCATTCCGTGATGACCCGTAAGAGGATACTTCTGTCCGACAGCGCCAAGCCCGGCACAAATCAGCTTACTATCGTAGTCTACAGGTGGGACAGGGACAGCCACGGACGCGTTATTAAGGAGCTTATGAACTTCGGCTTCTCAGGCCTTATAAGGCCTGTGTTCATAGTGGCGGAGCCGCTGCTTGAGATATCTAATCTTCATCTGGGTATTACCTCGGTTCCCGATGCCTATGTCGATCAGCTTGACATAGTTAATCCTAACAAGGAATCGTCATCCTTATCCAAGAATGTCGGTTCCGGTCTTACCCGAGGCAACTTCTCTGTGGTGGCTGACTTCCGCGTTCGTAATCATACCGATATAGTCATGCCTTACCAGCTAAGTGTCTCGCTTATGGAGACGAGGCAGGATTACGATCCATATAAGCTTCCGTTGGTTCAGATCAGCATACAGTCGCAGGCGGGCGGTACAGCCGATTCTCACAGTACCAGACGTGATAAGGTGGAATTTGTCGCGCTCAATGTGGCGACGTGGAATGACGCTACTCCGGTGCTATACGATCTTATTATCGAGCTTATGGATTCCGAGGGCAGGGTCATCTGCGTCAAGAAGAAGAGATTCGGTTTCAGAACAGCGGATATTCTGGCAGATAAGTTCCATATCAATGATGTTCCGGTAAAGCTTAATCTTGTCCGTTACTACGAGTTCGATCCCAAGGGCGGTATAAGCGTCCCGCTGGCACGCTTCAGACAGGATATCATCCTTATGAAACGCTGCGGAATCAACGGCGTCATCGGCGAAGGCTTTCCTCTTAGTGACGAATTTCTTAACCTGTGTGATCAGTACGGACTCTATGTTATAGCCTGCTGTGACAGACGCTTTATGAGAGATTATGCCGAGAGTGCTGTTAATCATCCCTGCGTTGTTATGTGGGCCTTTAACGATTACCGCTATGACAAGGATAAGTGTCTTAAGGTCAAGAATGAGATCAGGTCAGAGGTAGATCCCGGCAGGACCTGGTACTGCGGAGCTGACGATCAGAAGGGCGTCTCCGATGTCTTACCCTTCCCGAATGAGGCCGGTATCGTCTACGGTCCCTGGGAGGATCTGTGCCTTGACCGTAAGGAGATTTACGCCAAGAACAAGACGGGCAAGAGTCTGTTCGAGAATATCCCCGGACGTAAGCGCTTCTCAGACGATAATGCTGACTATAAGTGGATACACCACGCTGACCTCGTAGGAGGGAAGAATAAGGATGACAGCTGTATTGGTCAGGGTATCGTGGATGCGGAGCGTAATCCCCATCCTATCTATCTTGATATCAAGAATCAGTGCAACACTATTAATATTTTCTCCCATCCCGGAGACCCGTCTACGCTGGTGCTTCGTAATGCTCACCCCTTTGCATTTACCCCCGAGCTTCTTCTGGAGTGGACGGTTATGCTGGGAGGTCACGTTGTTATGAGCGGCAGGGGAACTATCCCCGACATCGAGCCCTACGGCACCAGAACTCTTAAGTTCCCCATCAATATAGACAAGTACCTGGAGGATGGTTGGGCCGAGGGGAAGCCGGAGCTCGTGGAGATGTACATGGGGCTTCTGTCTCATCAGATAGTTTTCTCCATCTCCCTTAAGCTTTCCAAGGACACTTACTATGCCAAGGAAGGCTTCGAAATGGCTTTCTACCAGGATATCATCGCGCCCGACTGCGGCCTTCCCGGAGGAAGAAGTACTAAGGCTGCGGCTAATATAGAGAATGCTGATGTCTCTTCGGGTGTGGCGGCGCTGCCTGCGCCTGAGGTAACCGAGGAGAGCTTTGACGGTAGTCTCACAGTAATGAATGTGACTCCTGTAGATGAGCTTGCCGAGATACCTCTAGAGCAGACTGAGATCGGTATCACGGAAGGGGCCTTCGAGGAGACCTCGGTTACCAAGCTTCAGTCGTCGGAGCTTACTGCTCTTCCCGAGTATCTTCAGGTAGCGCAGGATTCATTAAGTGTAAGATTCGATCGTAAGAACGGAGCTCTGTGCGGCTTAAGTGTAGGTGGTACAGAATTTATAAAGGGCTCTATGATGCCGAGCTTCTACAGATGTCCTTCCAATATCGACAGGACAGACAGAAGCTTTATCCTATCTAAGACGATCTTCTCTAACGAGACCGACTATGAGCAGATACAAAGCTCCATTAAGTTCAACGGCATGACCTACGGCGTTGTTGACGAAGTATTCTCGATAGTATCAAGATATAAGTCTTTCGCCATGAAGGGAGACATCCTGGTGGCTTATGAGGTGCCGTCTCCTGACGTAGTGAGAGCCACCTTAAGCTTCACCCCTAAGTATGATATGGTGCGATACGGGTTCAGAGTGCCGGTGGCAAGAGACGATATCCTCTGTACATGGTACGGAAGAGGACCCGGAGAGTCCTACTATGATCGTAAGAACGCGACCCGTATCGGCGAGTTCTCCGCGGGTGTAGATAAGATATTCCATTCCTATGCAAGGCCTGCTGAGAATAGCTCGCACACGGATACGGATGCCATGAGACTTCAGATATCTCAGGGTAGCTCCGTAGTTGTGACAAGGGTGTCAGGTGATAAGAAGTTTGATTTCACGGTATTGCCGTTTACGCCTGAGCAGATGAACGAGTCGCTTCACGATGAGCTTCTGATGCAGAACGATTTCTGCGAGCTTATGATCGACTTCTGCTCGAAAGAGATAGAGCGTACGGATTCCAATACGACTAATCTTCCCCTTAAGAAAAACGTCCCCTATAAGGAGACGTTCGAGATCAGGATAAACGAGCGTTAATAAGAATCAGACGTTAAATCTGAACAGAACCACGTCTCCGTCCTTCATAACGTATTCTTTACCCTCGGAGCGAACGAGACCCTTCTCTTTACATGCGGCCATAGAGCCCAAGCCTACAAGGTCATCGTAGGCGACCACCTCTGCGCGTATGAAGCCTCTCTCGAAGTCGGAATGGATCTTACCTGCGGCTTGAGGGGCTTTTGTGCCTTCCTTGATCGTCCATGCGCGAACCTCCTGAGGTCCTGCGGTAAGGAAAGAGATAAGTCCCAGAAGCTTATATGAGGCCTGAATCATCTTATCGAGACCTGCCGCATCAAGTCCCAGATCATCAAGGAACATCTGCCTGTCCTCGTCGTCAAGCTGGCTTAATTCCTCCTCTATCTTAGCGGAGATAACAACCACCTGAGAGCCCTCCTCGGAAGCTATCTTCTTTACTGTGTTGACGTAAGGGATGTCGTCATTGCTGATGTCCTCTTCTTTGATATTGCAGCAGTAGAGAACGGGCTTCATGGTGATGAGCTGAAGATCCTTTGTGAATTCCATCTCGTCAGCGTCAAGCTCGACAGATCTCGCTGATTTCTCTGCTTCGAGTGCGGCGTAGATCTTCTCATAGACATCAAGGGCAGCCTGATAGGTCTTATCGCCGCCCTTCATCATCTTCTTTGTTCTGTCGATGCGCTTCTCCATGATCTCCATATCAGATAGTATCAGCTCAAGATTGATAACACCGATATCTCTCTCGGGGTCTGCGCTTCCGTCGACGTGAATAACATCAGGATCGTCGAAGCATCTTACTACGTGAACTACCGCATCGACCTCTCTAATATTGGAAAGAAACTTATTGCCCAAACCCTCGCCCTTGCTGGCACCCTTCACGAGGCCTGCGATATCAACGAACTTAATAACGGCGGGAGTGTACTTCTCCGGGTTATACATCTTAGCAAGCTCATCAAGTCTTCCGTCGGGTACCGCGACGACACCCACGTTAGGCTCTATTGTGCAGAAGGGGTAGTTTGCCGATTCCGCTCCGGCCTTTGTTATGGCGTTAAAAAGTGTGCTCTTACCTACGTTAGGAAGTCCGACGATTCCAAGTTCCATATATACTTAACCTCTCAAGCTTAAATACTTCTTATCAAACTTATGTATTATAAGCCTCTGACCGCCGATGTCGCAAGTTTTGTCGATTTTTGTCGATTTTTGTCGAAAATTGTCGCTCTATACCTTCGGTTCCTCTGCTATCTTCTAGGTGGAATCAGGAATAGGAGGAAAATTACCATGAGTACAAAGGTAAAAATCGTTAAGGTGTACTCGTCCTTTATGGACGGTATGACCGCACAGGACGCGAAGATCGAGGTGTCTATTACACCGGGGCTTCCCACATTTGATGTCATAGGCTTATGCGATTCATCCATACGCGAATCGAGAGGAAGAATTCAGCCTGCTCTCATAGCATCGGGATTCGAGATGCCGAAGGGACACATCACGGTGTCCGTATCTCCCTCGTACATCAAGAAGTCGGGGACCTGCCTTGATCTTCCCATCGCCATCGGCATGCTTATCGCTTCGGGACAGCTTAATGTCAATATGGACAAACGTGTCTATGCCTGCGGAGAGATCACCCTCGACGGAACCGTCAAGGGTACACCTTTTGCCGCGTTAAGACTAAGACTCGCTACCGCTTCTTATGACTATGTTCTCATACCTGAGGAGGAGACTGATGCGGCAAGGTGCGCTTCCCTAAGCGCGATGACGATACGAAGCTTGAGCGAGCTTAAAGCTGCTCTTACAGAGGGCGGGTACAGGGAGGAGATGTTTACTCTTGACGGGGTGGAGAGCACAGAAGAGGAACAACTTGATTTCTCAGCCGTAAAAGGACAGGAGAAGGCTATACGGGCTCTTCTTATCGCTGCCTCGGGAGTACATAACATTCTTCTTCTCGGAAGCCCCGGCTGCGGGAAAACAATGGCGGGACGAATACTGTCAGGGATACTGCCTCCTCTTAAGGGTTCTGAGATAGGTGACGTATATTCCGTTATGGAATCGGCGGGAGGAAGTGATGAGGCGGACGGCAAGCCGGTCTTAAGTGATAAGCGTCCCTTCAGATATATCTACCCCGGCATGAGCAGAGGTCGCATCCTGGGAATCCCGAGCAAGCTGATACCGGGAGAATTCGCTCTTGCGAATCACGGAGTGCTGTTCGCGGATGAGATCTTCGAATATAAAAGAGAAGTACTGGAAGCTCTGAGAGTTCCTCTGGAGGATCATGTAGTCAGAATGAGCAAGGATGGAAGAAACTTTGCCTTTCCGGCATCCTTCGTGTTTGTCGCGGCAGGCAATCCGTGTAAATGCGGAATGCTTTATGAGCCGGGAAGGCGCTGTACCTGCACCCCGTCGACCATAAGCAACTATATGGCAAAGCTCTCGGGGCCTATAAGAGACAGGCTTGATCTTATCGCTGAGATGAGATCCATATCCGGGGAGAACATGGAGGGTAGTTTTACCAAGGAGGATCAGAGGCTTAACGAGAGAATGAAGGAGCTCGTTATAAGAGCATGGGATATGCAAAGGAAGCGATTTAACGACGGGATTTTTAACGGGACCTGCTGTAATGCCGATGCGGATCTGTTTAGAGCTTCCTCGGAGGTGGTGAAGTATGCCGCGCGTATATCGGAAGCCTCCGGCTTCTCGGCTCGCGGCTTTAACAGAATACTTAGGGTAGGCCGCACTATAGCGGATATAGACGGAAGAGAGGATATGTCTGTCTCGGATGTAGCCGAGGCCGGGATCTACAGGAAGGGGGATATACAGAATGAACGACCGGTATATAAGGCTTCTTGAGAATACAGCCATAAGATATGTTACTGCTATGGATTACCGTACTGTAAGAGAGCTCATCTCCTGCGGATGCCTGGGTGAAGGCGAGTACTTCGATCTTAAGGATATCAAGAGGATATATAAGGATCAGAAGGTGACTTTGTTAAGTGACAGATCAAGGATGATCATCTCTGAGGTAATTAAGGCTGAGGATAAGGTAAAGAAGGCGCTGGACCGGTATATTGATATAACGCAGAAGGAGAATATAAGAATAATAGAGAGGGAGCATGAGGATTATCCCTTCTCATGGAAATGCTTATCCGGCATGCCTCCCGTATTCTTCGCCAAGGGAGATACATCGATACTGTCGGATATCACCCGTAAGGGAGCTGCGTCCATAGTCGGCTCAAGAAAGCCCGGAAGATATTCTCTTTACGCAACGAGCGAATTCAGTAAAGCATTAAGTGAGAAGGGAGTGGCCATAGTCTCGGGTATGGCAGTGGGGATAGACCGTATGGCTCATGTAAACTGCATGGATATAGGAGGAAGGACCGTAGCCGTTATCGCCGGAGGCGCGGACGTAATTTATCCGAGTCAGAACCGGGATATCTATGATCGTATATGCTCTGAGGGAGTGCTTATTACCGAGCTTCCGCCCGGACAGGAGGTGCTTAAGCAGTACTTCCCGTCTCGTAACAGATTAATATCTGCGCTGTCAGATGTGTGCCTAATTATGGAGGCGGGTCTCTACAGCGGTACGCTTCATACGGCATCCTTTGCAGCCTCTCAGGGAAAGGACGTATTTGTTCTTCCTAACAGTATCTATGCGGAGAACTCGATCGGAGGTCTGATGCTAATTCGAGATGGCGCCGAGGTGCTTATAGATGTTGATACTGTGTACGACAGAATCGAGAATGAGATCAACAACAGAAGACTTCTTATTAATGATGGGTCGGCATCTGATGATGAGAGGGATATACAAAGTCTTCGCAGGCTTGCCAAGGATGATCCGGAGAAGCTTAATGAGGATGAGTGGAAGAGCGTTGTCTGTGATGAGATATCCGAGAAGCCCAGAAATATCGATGAACTTTGTATAAGTCTAGGAATTCCATTTACATATCTGTCTTCTATAGTAACTATGCTCGAGACCGAAGGGCGCATCGCGAACGATATGGGTAGATATGTATTAACGATGAAGGGTTATTGATGGCTAATAATGGGAACATTGATATTTCTAATCTCAATACGCTTCCGGAAAAAGCTGAGTTTTCTACTGCGAAGTATTTTGCGGATTTAGGTAAAACAGTAGTATTCATCCGTCCCAGTTCGATATCAAATCAACATACGCCTGATATTCTGATGGATGGTGTTGAATGGGAAATAAAGTGCCCTGAAGGCAATAGTAAAAGAACTATTGAGAATAATATGCGAAAGGCGATAAAGCAGTCTCGCTATGTTATATTTGATTTAAGACACATGAAATATCCTGAAGTAAAAAGTATTGCTAAGCTTGAAAACGAGTTTAAACTTAACAGTAGTCTTAGAAAACTTTATGTTATAAAGAAGAACGGCGAACTTCTCAAATACATGAAATAGTATTGATATTTCACGTGTTTATGTTATCATTAAGCCAAGATAAGACTCGACCCACTGCTGGATAGCGGAGGGCCCAGAGTCTTTTTCTTATGTAGATAAAGCAAATCCAGTTGAGTCAATAAGGCAACCAAGAATCGGTATTCGGATATGATGATACAGCAGAAGTCGTGAAGAGTTGGATTGAGGCGCAAGGCCACACAGTCTGCCCCCCGGTAAGTCTATAAAAGACGCCTCATATGTATTATACAAGCCTTTCCGGAGAATTGCTTAGAAAAATGCAACTTTCCGTAAAACTCTATAATTCTGTCGTAAATGTCGTAAGGTTTGCCTGAGTACATAGGACTCTCACCTCGGGTTCCACTCCGCTGCGCTCATTGGGTGCGACGGTCACGGGAGACAAACCCCGCTTCAACACTCAGCCTGTGACTACGCAGAAGTATCATTATTCTCTGTATCTGTTATCGCCTCCCCCGGGTGGCAATCCCGGTTCTGTCTTATCCTCCTTATCGCTCTCTTCCTATCTTCCGAAGAAAAAGCCTTTCACATATACCGACATTGACCCCCTGTTTTTTAAACCCCTCTTCTCCAAATTTTTGAATTTTTATTTCCTTGGTAATTTCAAGAAGATCAATGTCTGTAATGGAAGGCTGGAATACCCTTCACTTATAAGAACTGGGAGAGGCAAAAACTTAAGCCTATTTTTCTTTGTTTACAGACTGTTAACAAATTTACGGACAAGGATGGATATAACAGGAAAAAATAGGAAAACTCATCTAAAGTTAATAAATTATTACGGCTCGAACGTTAATTTAATGTTTTGTAAACAACAATTTAAGTAAGAGATACTGAAAATCATTTGGTGTAAAATCAAGATGCTACACATTTTTATTTTTCCAGATTGGCTGGCGTTGGTAAAAACGCTGGTCTCTTTCTTTATCCAATCTGGAAAAGAATGTGTAGCAGCATCGAGACTGGCGCTTTTCAGTGTGGTGGTCTCGACTGCCACACTTTTTTATTGTGGCGAAGCAGAAGAATAAACATTTATTAATAGATGGAGATGTAATATGGGAATTAAAAAGATATTACAGGAAGAATCGGCAAAAGGCCTGCTAGATGTAATCCGATGTGATGAAGAGGATTATCTAATTTGGAAATGGCGTCCTAGTGATCCGAATAAGGCAGAACGAGCCAACTCCATAAGATTAGGTTCTCGTCTTCGTGTTAAAGACGGTTCAGTAGCTGTTTTTGTATATCAGCAAAATGAATCTGTATTTCAGGAGTTTATAGAAGGTCCAATCGATAAGACTTTGATTACAGCAAACTTCCCTTTCTTGAACAGAATCTATGGAGCTGTCTATGATGGGGATACACCGTTTCAAGCTGAAGTATATTTTATTAATTTGGCTGAAGTTATACAGATACCTTTTGCCGTTCCTTTTTTTGATGTTTATGATCCTAGATATTCTGATTTTGGTGTCCCTGTTGCGGTAAGGGGAAGGATGACATTTAATATTACGGATTATAAGGATTTCATTAAACTTCACAGGCTTGATTCTTTTGATTTAGAGAAGTTTAAAATCCAAGTAAGAGATCTCATAATTGGTGCTGTAAAGAATATCGTAGCAAATGAACCTGCTAAGAAGAATATATCCGCTCTGCAAATCGAGACAACAATCTTAGATATTAAGCAAGAAGCCGAATTGTACTTGCGTCAGCATATGCGAGTTACTTTCGGTGTGTTTGTATCTCAGTTAGCAATATCGGCAATTGAAACAGATAAGAGTAGTGTTGGATATAGGAGTTTACTTGAAGTTGCAACAGATGTAAGTAAATCAGTTGCTATGGCGAATAAGGAAGCAAATGTCCAGAATATTAAGGATATGCAGCAGATTAACGCCGAGAATATGAAAGAGACTTTGCGCTTACAAAGAGAAGAATCTCAGTATGCTATGCATAAGCAAACTCAATCTGCGAATATGGCTGCATTTCAAATTGAAAAACAGGCTGAAGTTGGTATTGCAGGTGCTCAGGCCTTGGGACAGATGGGGGCTAACGGAGCCATGAATATGGGAGAGGACGGTGGTATGAATCCCGCAGCCATGATGACTGGTATAGCAATGGGTGGCGCAATAGGTCAAAACTTAATTGGAACGATGAATGGTATGATGTCCGGCGTTGGTTCTACCCCTGCAGGTAATACTACGGTGCCACCTGTTCCACCTGTAATGCCGTCATCTTATAATGTTGCAGTTAATGGTCAATCAACGGGACCATTTGATATTCAGTATCTTTCTCAAATGGTAAAAGCAGGTTCATTTAATCAGGATTCACTGGTATGGAAACCAGGAATGCAAAACTGGGATAGAGCAGGAAATGTACAGGAGCTTCATGGGTTATTTGCTTCTGACTTGCCTATTCCTCCTCCGATTCCAACGATGTGATGGGAGGTCTATATGAACGATAGTATCTTTTCAACAGACAAATTGGTTGAGTTTGGAATGGGGTTGACCGTTGCAAATCAAATCGTTGCTTCGATGAATACGAATATTCAGGCAATGAACCAAAAGCAGTCAAATCAGTCTAGTGTAAATGAAATTTATTATGTCGTTTTAGAAAACTCGGTTGCGGGACCATTTTCTTTGACGGAGATATCGCGATTGATTTCTGAAAAGAAGATAGTAAAAGAGACTTATGTTTGGAAAGCCGGAATGCAAGATTGGACCTTGGTTGAAAACGTCCCTGAAATATTAAAGTATGTGGCGTTGAATCCTCCTCCAATCCCTCAAGATAAGGAGTGACAAGCATGATTGAAATTAAATGTCCTAATTGTGGAGCTTTTATGAATATTGGCACGATTAATGGTGTGGCAGTATGCGAGTTTTGTGGGTCAAAAATCATTTTTGATGAAAAGGCCGCATCTCAGGACATGCGATTAAAGTCTCGTTCGGAAGCAAAGGCGCGTGACGCTCAAATAGAAATAGAAAGAGCCAAGGAATTATCAGTATTAGAAACAAAGAAGAAAGTAATAAACACAGTTCTCAATAATCCCAAAGAGACTTTAGAGGTTGCTGACAAGGTTGCTTCAATATTAAAGAAATTCTGGTAATGAGGAGTATTTAGTATGTACTGTCATAATTGTGGAGCTTCAAATCCTGATGGAAGTAAATTCTGTAGCAGTTGCGGAACATCTTTTGACTTTAGCAAAGCCAATGAAGTCGAACACATCGAATATCAGATGCCTCCGGATCAGAAGGCTAATTCTTTTTCCAGTAATATAAATGACAGTAATAATGAGGGTTCCAGTTATGATTCCTTAGCATTCGGATTAAGTATTCTTGGATTGTTCTGTTGTCTTCCTGCATCTATAGCGGCTCTAGTAATAGCTGCAGTTCAAATAGCTAAAGGCAATAATTCGAAAAGGATCCATATTGCATTGGTTTTAGGATTATTGGGTGTGGTATTAGGTTTGATTATGACGATATATTCATACAGTACTGGAGCTTATATGCAGTAGAGAGGAGAGTGTTATGGTATTCTGTAATAATTGTGGGAGTAGACTTCCTGATAATGCGAAATTCTGTAATAAGTGTGGGTCCAAGGTTTCAATAAAACCCGCTCCTCCGAAAGATGACAACACATTCTATACCAATACTGTTGACAATGAATCTGAGAACCGAAAAGAGGTATATGTTGGTACAGTAAAAAAGTGTCCATATTGTGGCGAGATCCTAGAATCAAAATATGGGAATTGCCCATCGTGTGGTCATGCAATTCAATCGCAGAGCATTAGTAGTAATCTCGTTGACTTTATCAACAAGGTAGATGATTGCGAGGATAATATTCAACGTCAACCTAAGCCGGTTGTTAAGAGTACAGGTGGTTTTAGTACTTGGTCATCGTCAACCAAGATTTTGTTTGTAATATCCAATTTTGTTTTTTGTTGTTACCCTCTGATTATCTACGTAATATGGCGTGCAATTAAGACAGCGGCATCGACACCCACATTAACAAACGCTGAAAAAGAACTGACGCGATTGATCCAGAACTTCCCTTTTCCAAATGATCAGGAAACGATGACAGATGCGATTCTTTATATCAATTCGAAGATGGATTTTCTGTCAAATCTCGATTATAACGAGAAAACACCCTACTGGGCGAAATTGTGGAAGGCTAAAGCTGATGAGCTCTATCATAAATCAACTACCATATATAGGGGTAACTCTACGATCAGCAATACATACACTGAAATATGCAATAAGTTTAATTCAATTAGAGCTGAGGAGAAGAAACGACATAAGACAACTATCATAATTATTGGTGCCGCTATAGCTGGTATAGCTATTATGTTGATAATCTACTTAGTCTTTTTCTATGAGAGGCCTGATTATTCAACCTACAATAGTTCTCTTACTAATAATTATTATTCCACTCTGAATGATTATGACTATGGTTCTTATACAAATACATTTACCAATACTACAACTACAGCAACGACTGCTACTTCAAGAAATAACAGCGAAGAAGTGCTTCTAGAACTTGATGGATTGTATTATGTTCTACGATCATTGAATGATATTGAGTATCTTATTCCTCAAACATGGTCTGTATATTCAGAAGATACGGATAGCATAAAATACTATAACGAAGATACTACCATGATGGTAGAAATACTATTTATTGAATCAACAAGAAGTATCAATGACGGTGGTTTTGACAATGATATTCTTGAGACTATAGGTGTAGATACTGCCGATGCGATAATTCATGATACTTACATGGGAATAACTCATCCCGCAAGAAGTTATATGTTTTTGACAGATAATACAGAGACTGATCAAGCTGTGTTTTTAATAGTTTCTGATTGTGATGGCGGCTTGGTTGTTTGTTCAATTGGTTATGAAGCTGATAATGCGGCCAGAGCATCTATGATTATTACGAATATTGTTGATTCATTTGTTTTTGAGGATAGGTAGCCACAAACTTAAGTAAGTGAGAACATTTGATAGCGAGTAAAATACGAGAAATGTAAAAAGACCAAGCAATCGAGCCTGGCCTTTTTCTGGGCGCATCTTTTAATTCAATTTGTCGTAAGTTGCCTTTTTAAAGAAAGACAAAAACTCAAAACACCTGATTTTATTGACATTCTACGACCTGTATTATTCAAGTGGTCGAGGTGACAGGTTTTACCTATAATGAAGACTTCGCTTATGACGATGATGAGAACGATAAAAGAACTACCTATTCTCATACATGAGCTTGAATACTATGATCAAATTGCAGATCAGAATATAGAAGCTAATGGTGATGATTTGGTCAGGTTTTTACCGACTGGATATATAGTATGTTAATATGATTCGAGTGTTTTTTGCAGGTTAAATCAGTATTGATGGGAGAGTTAAAATGATTGGTAATATTGTTACCGTTACAGTTGACAGACCTCTTGGAAGCTATCACCCGGAATACAAAGATATGTATTATCCAATTAACTATGGGTATATTGAAGGTATTATGGCCCCTGATGGCGAAGAGCAGGACGCATATATTTTAGGCATTGATAAGCCGGTTGAACGATTTACAGGGAAAATTATTGCAATCGTTCGCCGTAGTGATGATATAGAAGAAAAGTGGATAGTTTGTCCCACAGACACATCGTTTAACAAAGAAGAAATAGCGGAGTTGATTAAGTTTCAAGAACAGTATTATCAATCGGAAATAATAATGTAAATTCCAGTTTTTCTAGATGCTAATTTGTCTTTGCTTCTAACTTTGTTTGAGACCGAAGGGCGCATCGCTATGGACAGAGGAAAATATGTTTTGACAATTTACGGGCGTTAATCTATAGTAAGACCTTGAATCGATGAAAGCGGTGATTGTTGAAGATGAGTAAGAATCTTGTGATTGTTGAGTCTCCTGCTAAGGCAAAGACAATAGAAAGATATCTCGGTAAGGATTATAAGGTTACGGCAACGGTAGGTCACTTCAGAGATCTTCCGGATAAGACGCTGGGTGTAAACGTTGATAATGACTTTAAGCCTATATATATAGATAAGAATGTAAAAATAAAGAAGGAGCTTATTGCTTTGGCGAATCAGGCGGAGGTGGTGTACATCGCTACCGACCCTGACCGCGAGGGAGAGGCTATTGCCTGGCATGTGGCGAAGACTCTGAAGATAGATCCTTCGTCCAAGTGCCGTGTCACCTTCAATGAGATTACCAAGAAAGCGGTTCTCGCCGCTATTGATGCTCCCAGGACCATAGACATGGATCTTGTAAATGCTCAGCAGGCGAGACGTATCTTAGACAGACTCGTGGGCTATGAGTTAAGCCCTCTTCTTTGCAAGAAGATCCGTACCGGTCTCTCTGCAGGAAGAGTTCAGTCCGTAGTCACCAGAATGGTTATGGATAAGGATGAAGAGATAGATAAGTTCATTCCTGAGGATTACTGGAATTTAAGTGCAGAGGTCACTCCGGGAGCGAAGAAGGATGCCTTCACGGTCAAGTACTACGGTACCAGGATCAATGGAGATATAGTTAAGCCCGAAGGCGGAAGGGTAATGGATCAGAAGACTGCCGAGAGGGTGTTTAACAATGTTAAAGATGCTGATTTTACTGCTATCTCGGTAAAAAAAGGCAAGGGCGCCAGAAAGCCAGCTCCTCCTTTTACGACCTCGACTATGCAGCAGGAAGCCTCCAGAAGGATAGGTTTTACCACCAGAACTACCACCAGAGTTGCTCAGCAGCTTTATGAGGGTGTCAATATCGAGGGACAGGGTCAGACAGCTCTTGTAACTTACATAAGAACTGACTCGGTCAGAGTATCCGATGAGGCTATTGCAGCTTCACACGGTCTGATCGCCAAACAGTACGGAGCAAGCTATGTATGCCCCTATAAGAGACAGTTTAAGAACAGAAACTCCGCACAGGATGCGCACGAGGCTATAAGACCTTCTCACTTCGATCTGGATCCAGAATCCGTAAGGTCGTCCTTAAGCACCGAGCAGTACAAGCTTTATAAGCTTATATGGGAGAGATTCTTAGCTTCACAGATGGCTGATGCTGTTACTAACACCGTGACCATAGATGCCGAGTGCGGTGACGATATCTTCAGAGCGACGGGCGAGACGGTTGTTTTCCCGGGCTTCCTGGCAGCGTATGCCGATGTGAAGTCGGATAAGGGCTCCGACGAGGGCAAGACGATCCTTCCCGAGGTAGAGGAAGGACAGACCCTGAAGAATCTGGGAGCCAAGAACGAGGCTAAGAAGACTATGCCTCCGGCACACTATAACGAAGCATCGCTCATCAAGGCTATGGAGGAGTTCGGCATCGGAAGACCTTCCACGTATTCCAAGACAATAACTACCGTTCTCGACCGTAAGTATGTGGAGAAGGAGGGGAAGAACCTTCTCATTACAGATCTCGGCAAGCTTGTCACCGACATGCTGGAGGAGAATTTCAACGAGATAGTGGATGTGTCCTTTACTGCCGGAATGGAGTCGAAGCTTGATAATGTGGAGACAGGAGAGAAGGACTGGGTAGAGCTTCTCAAGGATTTCTATCCCGACTTCCACGAGAAGATCAAGCACGCAGATCAGAGCATAGAGAAGATCAAGATCGAGGATGTTAAAACCGGTGAACAGTGCCCCGAATGCGGAGGCGATCTGGTCATAAAGGACGGAAGAAACGGTAAGTTCATCGCCTGCTCCAACTATCCCGACTGTAAGTACACCAGAAATATCGAGGTTCAGGCCAAGGGTAAATGCCCTCTGTGCGGTTCCGGACTTCTTATCAAGAAGACTATAAAGAACAGAAAGACCTTCTACGTATGTGATAAGAAGGGCTCTGATCCTGATTGTAAGTTCATTTCCTGGGATCTTCCCGTAGACGGTAAGAAGTGCGATACCTGCGGTTCGTATATGGTCCTCCACAGATTCAGAGGGAAGATGTACCCCAGATGCAGCAATGAGGACTGTCCTACCAGAAAGGGAAGAAAGAAATCCGATACAGATAACGGATCTGCCGATGAGTGACGGCGCCGATAAGATAACTGTTATAGGCGCAGGCCTTGCAGGCTGTGAGGCGGCGAATCTCATCGCTTCCTTCGGGATCGATGTGGACCTTTATGAGATGAAACCCGTGAGGAGAAGTCCTGCTCACAGAAGCGATCTTTATGCGGAACTGGTGTGCAGTAATTCCTTAAGAGCAGCGTCGATTACTAATGCCGTAGGTTTACTTAAGGAAGAACTGAGACGTCTGGCCTCTCTTGTTATGGAGTCCGCCGATAAGGCGTCTGTTCCCGCAGGAGGAGCTTTGGCGGTAGACCGTGAGGAATTCTCGGGATATATCACTTCCAAGATCAGGAATAATCCACATATCAGAATACTGACTGAAGAGGTTAATGAGGTCCCGAGAGAGGGAACGGTTATAGTTGCTACCGGACCTCTTACCGATGGTAGGCTTTATGACGATATCATGACCCTTACCGGCAATAAGGATCTTCATTTCTTCGATGCGGCGGCTCCTATCGTCTCATCAGACTCCATCAACATGGATAAAGCCTTCAGACAGTCAAGATATGGCAAGGGCGGGAATGATTACATAAACTGTCCTATGAACGAGGAAGAGTATAAGGCCTTCTACCAAGCCCTCATAGAAGCGGAGAAGGCGGAGGTTCATGGGTTTGATAAGATTAATGTTTTCGAAGGGTGTATGCCTATCGAGGTGATGGCTTCACGCGGGGAGGATACTATGAGATTCGGCCCCTTGAAGCCTGTGGGGCTTATCGATCCCAAGACCGGCAGGGAGCCCTATGCATGCCTTCAGCTTCGTCAGGATGACAGGGCATCTACTATGTATAATCTGGTGGGGTTCCAGACGCGACTTAAGTTCGGTGAACAGAAGAGGGTCTTCGGAATGATACCGGGGCTCGAGAATGCCGAGTATTTAAGATACGGTGTCATGCACAGGAATACATACATCAACTCTCCTAAGCTTCTTAATAAGGATTACAGCATGAGGGAATACCCTGATATTTACTTCGCAGGTCAGATCACGGGAGTCGAAGGATATATTGAATCTGCAGCCTCCGGATTCCTGGCAGGTCTTAATGCGGCAATGAAGCTCAAGGGGTTAAGCTCTGAGGTTGAGCTTAATTCCGAGACTGTTATAGGGGCTATGGCGGCATATGTGTCCGACAGCGCCGTAACCAAGTTCGTCCCCATGAACGCCAACTTCGGGATCGTCGCCCCTATGCCGGGACGCTTCAAGGGAAAGACCGCTAAGCAGGACAAAAATACTGCCATTGCCGAGAGGTCGCTTGCCCGAATTGATGCTTTTAGCGATATAATCAAAGGGATGACAATCTGATTTAAGGAGATTCGCATGAATCTGAAGAAAGTTCCGAGAGAGGATTATGTGCCCGAGCAGCACGGTCCTGTGTTCAATTACTTATATTCCTTTAAGACTCATATACTGACATTGATGTCAGTTAATGTTTTGTTCTTCCTGTTCAATATCCCGATGATATTCGTGGCCTTCGGTCTGGTGTTGCTGTTCTTGCCGTACCTTAACAGCGTGTTCGTACCGGAGAACTTCGTACAGTTCATGATTGATTCGGGAGTGGTGGGCAATACGGCCATTAATGACGTGGGAACTGATGCTGCATATCAGATCTATTATCTTATATCCGTGTTCTGTGTAATGTTTCTCATCGGAAGTACGCTGGTCGTAATCGGCCCCTTTCAGGCGGGATTCTCGCAGATTTACAGGAATCTTTACAGGCAGGAGGGAGTATTCTTATTCTCTGACTTTAAAGACGGAATGAAGAATAACTGGAAGCAGTCACTGGCAGCATCCATAGTGTCGGTCTTATTCACCTCGGTGTGTCTTCTGGCTATAGGCTTCTACCTTAATCTGGGGACACGCTTCGGGACTGCGGCCGCCACTTTCTTTGTGCTTCTGTTCTTCGTGTTCGTGATCGTTCAGAATATGGTCTATACCATGATAGTCTCGCGTGATATACCTCTCGGTAAGATATATAAGAATGCGTTTCTGTTCTTCCTTCTGAAGTTCGGACCGTGCCTTGGAATGGTGCTGGTGCTTCTGGTCACACTTATTATCCTTCCGGCACTTCTATTCCTTACTACGACCTACTTCGCTCTGGTGGTGGTGATCTTCTACTACGTGACGTTTATATTCGCCGCCGTACAGTACTCGATCGCTTTCTTCACGGGAGAGCTTATCAAGGAATACATAGAGCCTAAGAGCCCTACAGTTTATGAGGAAGAGCCTGACGAATTCGAGGGCGAAGAGGAGGACGAGACCGGGGAGGAAGATGGAGACTAGCTTTGCAGATCTTCCGCAGCTTCAAAGCTTCGTAATACCTGCGGTGGTGCTTTTCGTTGCCACTGCGGTAGCATTCTTCTTGCTTACAGGGGTCTATATTAAGCGTAAAGACGCAGGCAGGCTTGATGACACGGAGCTGTACCTTGATTGCGCTTACTTCTGCGAGATAGGAAAGAGACCCTCACAGCAGGATTCGTTATATATATCACCGCTGTCAGACTACCGTAAGTACGGCATAACAGCTATAGTCGCCGACGGCATGGGGGGCATGGAATACGGAGGAGAGATATCGAAAAAGGTAGTGGACTTCGTCGAGGGTATGTGCCCGATGTCTTTCTTCGCCTCGGAGCAGAACGCCGACTCGATACGTAAGCTTTCCAACGAGCTTTATGAGGAGTATCACCTGTCAGGGGGATCGACTCTTGCCATGGTGCATATTGCCGGGAATTACCTTAACTACTACAGTGTCGGTGACAGCGATATCATACTCGTAAGGGAGGATGTTCCCACGATCCTTAATCCAAGACAGAATTACATGGCTCTTCTAATCAAATCTCTGTGCCGTAATAACAAGCAGACCCAGTCCGCCTACACTAATTCCAAGAGCAGATCCCTGATAGATTTTATGGGTAATCAGAACCCGCGGGTAATATACACGAAGAAGCCGATAAGGATATTCGACGGCGATAAGATCATCGTAAGCTCAGACGGACTTACCGATGCCGTGTCGCTTCGTAACATGACACACTATATGAGAGATTCGGCGAGCTCCACCGCATCGGAGCTTAAGCGCGCCGTGGCTTCACGTAAGAGGCCAAAGCAGGATAACTACACCGCCATAGTTTTTACCGTTAAGAGGAGCTTCCTGTGATAGAGAATTATATTCTGATGCATAAGGGCGGACAGGAGGAGTACCGCGACAACATATTCGTCAATTATTCTTCTTCGCTTACTATGGCGATGCTGTACCTTCCTCTGGAGTCCGAGTTCTCCGTGACGGATGAGGCCTCTGTGGCGGCGCTGGTGCAGGGAAGCTCCAAGATGAGATTTATCGACCTGTCGGAGTCAATTTATCCTATTCTTACGAATCTTCGTAATTACATGCTGATAAGGATAGACGATAAGCATATAGAGATCGAGCGTCACGGAAAGGTGTTCGCATATATCGTTCAGAACGGGGAGCTTAAGATGCTACCTAACGGTATGACCTCTCTCGAGGACGGAGACCGGCTTATATGCTGCACCGGAGAATTTATGCGCTGTCTTAATGATATCGCGATCCTGTCAGACGCTGTCATAGCTGACAGTGCTGAGGAGTGGATGGATAATCTCGTGTGCAGGATATCTGACAGAAATCGTCTGTCAGAAGGAAATCTCACCGCAGTTACAATGATCGTAAGATCGGGAGACTGAGGTCTTAAGTGCCGTAGTAATCCTTATAGAAGGCTTCCTTGAAGTCTCCGAGACAATCCTCCGCGATAGCTTCTCTGACCTTCTCCATAAGCTTAACAAGGAACCAGATGTTGTGGTACGTGCACAGCCTCTGACCGAACATCTCCTTAGCCTTAAGGAGGTGACGAACGTAAGCTGCGGAGTAGTTCCTGCAGGCATAGCAATCGCACTCGGGATCCATGGGGCCGAAGTCCTCCGCGAAGCACTTGTCTCTTATTATTCTCTTGCCGTGAGAGGTCATTATGGTGCCGTGACGACCGAGCCTTGTGGGCAGAACGCAGTCGAACATATCAACACCTCTTAAGGATCCCTCGATGAGGTAATCGGGAGTGCCTACACCCATAAGATAGCGGGGCTTATCCTCGGGCATTAGTGGTACGGTACAGTCGATCATCTTAAGGAAAAGCTCCTTCGGTTCTCCTACGGAAATTCCTCCTATGGCAAAGCCCGGAAGATCTCTCGCTGTGATAGCCTTCGCGCTCTTTGCTCTTAAATCCTCGTACATGGAGCCCTGGATAATGCCGAAGAGTGCCTGCGTGTCGGGATTTTTATGGGCATCAATGCACCGGTCAAGCCACCTTGTGGTCCTCTCCTGGGACCTGTCCGCGTACACGTGAGTGGAGGGATAAGGACAGCACTCATCGAAAGCCATGATTATGTCAGCTCCCAGGTCGTTTTGTACCTTCATGGATATCTCGGGTGTCAGGAATTGACGTGATCCGTCAAGATGAGATCTGAACTTAACGCCCTCTTCGATTATATCCTTGGGTCTCGCGAGGGAGAAAACCTGAAATCCTCCGCTGTCTGTCAGAACGGAGCCCTTCCAGTTCATAAACCTGTGCAGTCCACCGGCCTTGGCTACTATCTCGCTTCCGGGACGCATCCACAGATGGTAGGTGTTGGAAAGTATAATTCCGGCACCTGTGCCTGCCACTTCTTCGGGGCTCATTCCCTTAACTGAAGCCTGAGTCCCCACAGGCATGAATGCAGGAGTATCGAAGGTCCCGTGAGGAGTGTGCACTCTTCCGAGTCGCGCTCCTGTCTGCTTACAGGTGTGGATGTGCTCGTACCATACGGGATAATTACTCATGCTCCGGATACCTCTTAAGATCTGTAATAAACATCGCATCGCCGAAGCTGAAGAATCTGTAGCGTTCCTTAACCGCTTCGTTATATGCATCAAGTATATGGTCCTTCCCGGCCAGGGAGGAGACCAGCATCACAAGAGTCGATTCCGGCAGATGGAAGTTGGTGATCAGAGAATCGATACACTTGAACTCATATCCCGGATAGATAAAAATCTGTGTCTCTCCCGAGCAGGGCAGCATCTGAGGGTCATTAGAGGCTACGGTCTCCAGAACTCTCGTGGAGGTGGTCCCTACTGATACTATCCTTCTTCCTTCTGCTCTGGCCTTACGAATTATATCGGAGGCCTCCTGTCCGAAGGTATATCTCTCGCTGTGCATCTCGTGATCCTCTATGCTGTCGGATTTAACGGGGCGGAATGTGCCAAGTCCTACGTCCAAGGTGACTTCGGCTCTTATGACTCCCATGGCTTCGATCTCGTCGAGAAGCTTCTTTGTGAAGTGAAGTCCTGCGGTGGGTGCCGCAGCTGAGCCCGGGATCTTCGAATAGACCGTCTGATATCTTTCCTGATCGATAAGCTGTTCATGGATATAAGGGGGAAGAGGCATTGTGCCTGCTCTGTCAAGTATCTCCTCCCATATGCCCTGATAATCGAATCTCATGATCCTGTTACCGTCAGGAAGAACAGCTTCGCACTCGGCTTCAAGTTCTCCCGGGATAAAGGTAACACGCCGTCCTTCTCTTACCTTCTTACCGGGTCTCGCGAGTGTTTCCCAGTGCTTCTCGTCGAGTCTCTTAAGAAGAAGGATCTCTATGGCGGAGCCTGTATCTGAGCGTACTCCCATAAGGCGTGCGGGAATAACGCGGGTGTTATTAATTACCAGTACATCCCCGGGAACAAGAAATCTTTTAATATCAGTGAAATGTCTGTGAAGAACCGTCCCGTCCTGTTTATCAAGAACAAGGAGACGGGAGGAGGAACGATCCTCCAAAGGATGCTGAGCTATCAGCTCTTCAGGCAGATCATAGTAAAAGTCAGAAGTTTTCATACCCTACGATTATACAAGAAGTAACGGGCTTTGGGATTTAATTGTTAAAACGGAATTTACAAATTACAAATTGATTAATTCCCGATTACAGTTCAAAATGTATATGACAGTAAAAAATAATTTATTAAGGGGGATTAACTATGAATTATTCTGTCAGATTGAAAAAGACCATTGCTGCTTTACTTGCCGCTGCTGTTATCGCGTTGGCACTACCGTTTACCGCTGCTGACTCTAATGCGGCTTCCGTGGCAAGCGCAGCTCAGATGAACAACCTTTATAACTACTATGATGCCGCTACAGCATTCCTTACGCTGTATGAGGGTGCGATCCCGGATGACGTCTATATTTGTCTAGAGGATTCACGTTCACAGGCATATCCGTATCTTGATACCGGTTCCGAGGTCGAGTGCGGTATTGCTATTGCTAATCTTCGCTATGCTCTGTCTGTCGCACAGGCTTCGCTTCTTAATAATCCGGGACTTGCCAATGGTGCTCCCGTTCCGGTCGTAGGAACCTTCGAAGGTGTAAGTGCAGGGCTTTTCCCTGTATCATATGACTCTGCCGTTAAGGTCGCTGCGACTTATTCCACATCACGTAATCTTCCTATCAGCATGGTAAGAACACGTATTGTCGGCGAGTTCGTTGACAGACTTTATGTCAGTATCCTCGGAAGAGCATCTGAGACTGCCGGAAGAGATTACTGGGTAGACAAGATCGAGAGCGGTGAACTAACGACCGATGATGTGGTCCTGACAATTCTTAATTCTCAGGAGTTTAATTCCAGGGATATGAACAATACTCAATATGTTACGGCACTGTACCAGGCATTCTTCGACAGACAGCCTGATGCACAGGGTCTTAATAACTGGGTCAACGCTCTTAATAACGGCGCTTCAAGACAGGATATCGCCAGAGCCTTTGCTTCCACTCCCGAGTGGACAGGCGTGTGCAATTTCTACGGTCTTGACGGTTGACAGCCTGTATAATGAATCTGTGAGGAGGTGAGTCCATGAAAGATTACGTTATCACAATATCGAGGACCTTCGGAAGCGGCGGTAAGCGCATTGCTAAGCACCTCGCAGATAAGCTTGGTATCAGATACTATAATAAGGGCATCAAGAGTGTCAGATCCGATAATGTTAATATCAAGGACCTCTTGAGCGAGGGTGTGGGGGACACCATCGAGCCGGAGGCGTCATTTACCTATGATAAGGAGCTTTTCGAGAAGCAGGCGAAGATAATTAATCTTCTTGCCGACAGTGAGTCCTGTATTATCGTAGGAAGGTGTGCCGATTATGTACTGTCCGGAAGACCCAATGTCTTCAGCTTCTTCATAGATGCGCCAAAGGACTACAGGATCAGGAATATAGCCAAGAGAATGAAGGTTGACGAGGCGACTGCTGCCGTATATGAGGCGTCGTCCGATAAGTACCGTAAGGAATTCTATGAGAGCTATACGGGGCGTATCTTCGGAGACCCGGCGAATTATGATATGTGTTTTGATGCGAAGCAGATGGAGCCGGAGCAGATCGAGGAAGCAATACTTGATTACGTTATCAATAAACTTGATATGGAGGAATGATTATAAATGGGTAAGACGTTGATAGCTTACTTCTCGAAGGCAGGGGAGAACAATGTAAACGGTGATATTGTCAATCTCGATAAGGGTAACACCGAGATCGCGGCAGAGTACATCAAGGAGTTTATCGAGGACGCAGATGTGTTCAAGATAGAACCGGTCGAAGCTTTGCCTGAGAAGTACGAGGATTGCTTCGCCAAGGCGAAGGTGGATCAGAGTGCCAATATGAGACCCGAGATCAAGAATTGTATCGAATCCATCGACGAATACGACACGATCTATCTCGGAGGGCCTAACTACATAGAGACCTATCCTATGGCGGTATTCACTTTCCTGGAGAAGTTCGACTGGACGGGTAAGACGATCAAGCCCTTTATCACTCATGAGGGCTCGTCCTTCGGAAGGGCACTGGAGGACCTCGCAGCAGCCTGTCCCGGTGCCGTGATCAAGGAGGGACTATCCATCCACGGTGCGGATGTCAGAGGCTTTAAGATCTATATCAAGCGCTGGATCAGACAGTAAACTGCCCCAATATTCACAAAGACTTTGAATTTATAAGCGGGATTATCCTTTAAAATGTTAGAGGACATTTAAGAAGGAGGTTCCGCTTATGTCATATCATGCACGTTTAACCGATAAGATCACATCCGAGGAGATCGCTCACAGTAATGAAGTCAGAAGGCTTGCAGGTGAGTGTGTCGTTGTTCTTAAGAATGACGGAACTCTTCCGATAGAAGAGCCCTCCAAGCTGGCGCTCTACGGGAACGGAGCAAGACATACGATCAAGGGCGGTACCGGAAGCGGTGACGTTAACTCAAGATATGTAGTAAATATCGAGCAGGGCCTTAAGGACGCGGGATTTGAAATAACCACGGGAAGCTGGCTCGATCGTTATGATGAGGCCAATACAAAGCACATGGACGAATACATGGCAGAGGTCAACAGAAGAGCCGAGCAGACAGGCCTTCCCGCTGCCATGATCATGTTCGATTATGTTCCGGGAGTATCTCCTATTCCGCAGGTCTCGCCCGAGGATGTTAAGGCTGCGGATATCGCTGTTTATGTTCTTTCCAGAGATTCCGGAGAGGGCGGAGACAGACGAGCAAAGAAGGGTGACTTCTATCTGTCGGATGATGAGGAGGCGGCCCTGGATGTTATTACGGCTTCCTTCCCAAGAAGCGTTCTGGTGCTTAATACGGGAGGCATAGTCTCCCTCGGTAGATACGCTGATAAGTTCTCGGCGATACTGCTTCTTAGTCAGCTCGGTAATCTCACCGGTAATATAGCCGCTGATGTTATCACCGGTAAGTCGGATCCTTCCGGAAGATTATCGGATTCCTGGTGCTTCGATTATGCTAAGTACCCTAATCAGGAGGGCTTCAGTATCAATAACGGGAATGCGGATGACGAGTACTATAAGGAGGGTGTTTACATCGGCTATCGATACTTCGATTCATTCGCAGTTAAGCCGGATTATCCCTTCGGCTTCGGCCTCGGATATACGACCTTCGAGACTAAGGCGGTGAAGGTAAGTGTTGACGGGCTTAACGTTAATGTAGAGGCCCAGACCGTTAACACGGGTAAGAGAGCCGGCAAGGAAGTAGTTCAGCTTTATGTCGCGTCCCCTCATGAGATGCTAGACAAGCCCTATAAGGAGCTTGTTGCATACTCCAAGTCTGAAAGCCTTAAGCCTGGCGAAAGCGGAACGATATCTATGAGCTTCAGTCTTGCACAGATCGCTTCCTACTGCGACGGATGTGAGTCTAAGGTTCTTGAGGCAGGCGATTATATTCTTCTTGCAGGAAGTAATTCAGAGGAAGTGACTGCAGTTGCCAAGTTCATCGTCGAGGATAAGATCAAGACGGAGAAGCTTCGTAATGTCTTCGGTGACAGCGGCATAACGGATGAATTCAGAAATCCCGGCTTAGGTGCCACCATCGATACCGTAGGGATCCCCGAGTATAAGATCGATGCTTCGAAGGTTGAGCTTTATGAAGCAAAATATGTTGATGACAGACAGGAGCTTACAGATGACCGTTCGAGTGATACCATCCGCTTCGAGGATATTCTGGCCGGTAAGGCAACTGTAGAGGAGCTGGTAGCTCAGCTTACGGTTGAGCAGATGGCGAAGCTGTGTGTAGGTGATTACGGCGCAGATATGGTTCAGACCTCCAATGTCGTAGGATCTGCTTCCACGCAGGTCCCGGGAGCCGCTGCCGAGACTATTACTACCTATGAAGAGAGCCGCGGCATACCTTCCATGATACTTGCTGACGGTCCTGCGGGCTTAAGACTACAGCCTCACTTCAAGACTACTGCTGACGGAATTAAGCTTCCCGGCGGTGAGGTGTTCGGTCTGTCCTATAATCCTTTCCCTGAGAACATCCCCGAGGATGCTATTGATTACTATCAGTACTGTACGGCTATTCCTATCGCGACGGCTCTTGCTCAGAGCTTCAATCTCGACCTGATCTCCAGAATGGGAGAGATAGTGGGAGAGGAGATGAAGGAGTATTACGTTCATTTCTGGCTCGCACCCGGAATGAATATCCATAGAAATCCATTGTGCGGAAGGAACTTCGAGTACTATTCCGAGGATCCTTTAATATCCGGTAAATGTGCGGCTGCCATGACTAAGGGCGTTCAGTCTCTTGGAGGACAGGGAACTACCATCAAGCACTTCTGCTGTAACAACCAGGAGGTCAACAGAATGTTCTCCAACTCTCACGCGTCCGAGAGAACGATACGTAATCTCTACTTAAGAGGCTTCGAGATCGCGGTTAAGGAATCACAGCCATATTCTGTAATGTCTTCCTATAATCTTCTTAACGGAACTCACACGGCTAATCATGTCGGCCTTTGCCGTAATGTTCTCCGTGATGAGTGGGGCTTCCAAGGCGTGGTGATGACTGACTGGTACACCTCACAGGAGAATGTATTCGGTGACTATACGAATGCGAAGTATCCCGTATCCTCCAGTGTGGAATGTATCAGGAGCGGGAATGACTGGCAGATGCCGGGTTGTGAAGCTAATGTCACGGATATCATTAATGCTGTTGAGGCAGGTGAGCTTCCTAAGGCAGACCTGCAGTTCTGCACCTGTAATATTATCAAGATGGCGGTAAAGTGTTTCAGCGATGGAAGAAGTATTTGATTCGGAAAGCTTTACACTGCGCTATGATGAGGAAACTAATTCCTGCGTTCTGAGTATTAAGTCATATGGGGATAGGGATAAATTCCGTACCCCCATGATGCACGCCGTAGAGATAATCAGAAAGCATAAAAGCGAGGACCTCATCATCGAGGATGCCTGCGATGCAGCTGAGCTCTACGGACAGATAAGTGAAGTCGATCTTAAGTGGATAAAAAAGTCTATTATCCCGAGGCTTTCCGACTCCTGCTGTAAGCATATTTACTTCGTGGTGGACGAAGGGCTCGCCGGAACAAAATGCGATGATATGCCGTATTGCCTTTTCGCGGAGAGGTTTAAGACGGATAAGGTCAGAAGCGAGAGATTTGCCCTCATGATGATCAAGAACAAGTGCGATTCCGAGGTGTCATCAAAGGTCGAGTCCATGACGCGAGAGGAAGCTCTTCAGTACATGGATCTGCCTCTTAATGCCAATGACTTCGCTATCGATGAGCGTTTCTGGGTGATGTCAAAGCAGTTAAGGGGCGATAACTCCCCCGAGGGTAAGCAAAGGATCGCCGATCTTTCTGCGGCCTACGATATAGCCACCGGAAGGCGGGACGAGCGGGTTAAGAAGGAGGAGAAGCGTGCCTCTGAGCGTAAGCTTCTTGGGAAGACCGGGGATGAGTGGAGAACGTATTTCTCCTACACGTGGTACAAATATCTTATAGGGATCATCCTTATCGTGCTGGCGGGCAATCTTATCTACGACATAGTGGCGAGGCCAGGATATGACAGCGGATATTTGTCTATCGGGCACTTCGAGAATGAGTCCGATTACGTGGAGAAGTTTCTTACTACAAGGCTCGGGTTTAAAAATCCCATGGTGAGCGTGGTGGATATAGTGGTGCCTAATGATCAGGGGCAGATGCAGCAGGCGTATGCGGATCAGACTGCGTCCACACTTCTCATGTCGTGCCCGAACGTGCTGGTCTTCGACGAAGCAACGATGCCTTATTACTTCTCCGAGCTGGCGGATGTGAGCACGGTGTACAGCTACTTAAGAGATAACCTGAGCGAGGATCAGTTCTCGAAGCTCAGGCCGATATACATGAGTGAAGCGGATGCTCAGGAGGTCATGTTAGAATACTACAGGATCTCGGGGGATGAGATGACTCTTACCGAGGAGGATACGGATCTGTCGCTCTATGACGATGAGCCTGTTATGGTTGGCATTCTTCTGACGGATGGGGATGCTATTAACTCGTTGGGCTACGATAATCTGTGGCCTGATTCGGAGCCGTCGTTGGTGTTCTCCGTCTACTCTCAGTCTATGGATTACTCTGATTCCGAGGTGATAATAATGCAGCTTCTCAGGTCAGTCCTGTAAGCTCCTTAAGCTTTCTGACTTCATCAGGTGTCAGCTCCCGCAGTTCTCCTTCCGAGAGCTTGTCGTCAAGACATATCGTTCCGAGAGCAACTCTTCTTAAGGCCGTTACAGGCCTTTCCCACTGCGCGAAAATCCTTCTTACCTCATGGGTCTTGCCTTCTGTTAAAGTTATTCGTGCAGTATTGATCTCGTGCTCCGTGAATTCCAGAACAGCCGGCTTAAGCCTGACTGGAGTGTTCTTGTCTCTAAGGGTTATACCGGCAGAAGCCTCATTCTTCTCCTTCTGAGTGAGGGGTGCGCCTTCGTAGAGGACCTCGTAGATCTTGGGAATGTTATATGAGGGAGAAGTCAGACGGTGAGATAATTCTCCGTCGTTGGTGATGATAAGAAGGCCTGTGGTGTGGTAATCAAGTCGTCCTACCGGGGAGAGTTTTCTGGTCTTTAAGTTGGCCGGTATGAATTGGCCTACGTTCGGAAGCCTTTTGTCTTCCATAGCCGTAAGTACGCCGTCAGGCTTGTTAAATACGAGATAGAGCTTATCCTTTATGTTGATGCTTTCTCCGTTAACGGATATCCCGGAGATGTCCTCATTACTTATATGATAAGCCGGGTCGCGTATTATGCTTCCCGCGACCGTTACCTTGCCATGGGTTATTAATGCTTTTACTTCGGTTCTGGTACCGAAGCCTGATGACGAAAGTGCTTTATCTAATCTCATGATGTGATTATAACCGATAGTGTATAATTCTCGTATGCAGATCATTAATCTTGAAGCGGGAATGCCCAGTACAATAGATGCTATGACGACTCTTAATAACCGGTTGTATGCTGTGAGAGCTACCGGAGTTCGTACCGTCAAAATTATTCACGGCTACGGATCTACCGGCCGCGGAGGTACAATTCGTAAGGCATGCCGGCAGAAGCTTCTTGAGTACAGAAGAAGACATGTGATCAAGGATCTGTGTGCGGGTGAGAGATTCGGGCCTTTCGATGAAGAGGGAAGACGGCTCGCGGCCCTTTGTCCTGAGGTCAGAAGTGACTCTGACTGGGGAAGACATAATGACGGGGTCACAGTGGTCTTGTTCAAGTGATCGCGATGAAGAGGAGAAGGGTAAATGACTAAGGACGAGTTCGAGGCTAAGTGGGCAGAGTTCGAGACTTCATGTAGGGAGTGCAGCAGATGCGCCTTAAGGCAGAATGCCACGAATACGGTTATCTACAGGGGCGGAAGAAGAGCACCTCTTATGATCGTCGGTGAGGCTCCGGGTGCCAATGAGGATATAGAGGGAAGACCTTTCGTGGGAAGATCCGGACAGCTGCTTCAAAGTCTTCTTGCTTCCTACGGCTTCAAGGATGAGGAATATCATATATGTAATATCTGTAAGTGTCGCCCTCCGCAGAACCGAAGACCGGAGCCTACAGAGATCATGGCTTGTAAAAGACTTTTGGCGATGCAGTTCAGACTCGTTCAGCCCAAGGTGATCCTTTTGTGCGGATCAACGGCGTACGAAGGCTTCTTCGGACAGAAAGTGAAGATGGGGGATGTACGGGGAAGGTTTATCGAGAATAACGGTTATTACATAATGACCACCTATCACCCGGCCTATGCGCTTCGCGATCCTAAGCAGAGACTTCCGATCTATGAGGATGTGGGTAAGGTCCGTGCCAAGCTTGAGGAATTAGGTATATTCGAGTCTCTTGAACCCGTTAATCCTATGGGGTGAAATTGATATTGAATTTCAAAAACTAATTTGCTATACTTCTTTAGCGTTGATTAAGTCAACATTGCCGAATTGTGTAAGGGTAGCACTCCGGTTTCTGGCACCGTCTGTCTGGGTTCGAATCCTAGTTCGGCAGCCATAAGGCCTCTCATCCTCAGGGTGAGAGGTTTTTTGTTTGTGTTTGTCGTGGCTGCACTTCGATGAGTTTGGCTGGCTTCTATACCAAACAATGTCTATTGTTAATCATGGTATAGGTGATTAAGCGTTTCCCTATACCGTTCTCTTGTTTATGCAGAGTGTGGTATAGGGTTTTGAGCTATAATCTATGCCGGTCGCTCGTCAATCCCCAAAATGGTATAGGGGAGGAGCATTATTTCTACCCCAACCCTATTATTCTTCTGGATTTGGTATAGAGCTTACATAAAACAGTTCTTTATCAGGCGGTCAACGGTTCTGATATCTAATGGATTAATGCCGGTCTCGAAGGTTGTAAACAGATTATCTCCTAATACGAGACCGTTGTTACTATAGATGTTGATTCTTCTGATGTTCTTATTGACGTATCCGGGGTCGTCCATCCTTCCTAAATGCTCATAGTAAATCTCACGACGATCGCTCATACGCAGGATGGTAAAGTCGGGATGAAAAACAACATCATCGAAGACTAAAGGATACTCGTATCTATATGGGATATTGTTATAGTAAAGTCGGTCTGCAATCAACTGCTCAGACTTAGACCTCACTCGATCTCCCTTCATAGTTGTATATATGGGGAAGCCTTCATCAAAGCCTTTGCGTTTATATTCCTTTGACAACCACTTTTCTTTATATTCATCGTCAGGAAGAATAAATGGAGTGATGAGCGTTTTACGTGTGTTTGAACAGGACTCATAAATATTTTCTAATGAGTTCTCTTTGTAACGGTTGAGAAAAATGGTGAGAAGCTTTTCTTCTTCTCTCGCCTTTCTGAGCAATGTTTTCAGATAACTTTTCTGTGCGAGTGCTGTGATGAGTTTCTGATTGTCCTGATTGATCATTTTCCCGTTAGGATTCTTATTATCCGTAACATGATAGAAGTAAACCGAAGTTCCCTGATGAAGGATCTTAAGTCTGCCTTCAGGAGCCTTGACCAATGAAGCCTCACACCAGTTGATGATTGATTTTACCGAGGTCAAACGAGACCTCAGTTCTTCTGAGATTTGATTCGTATACATAATAAACACCTTATTCCTTTCCCGATACCGGCGGGATATAGGACATTATACTTCGGATCATAAGCTGATAGTAGAGTCAATTTGATAATCCCCGGTTGACAAGCAGGTGATACAGATATAATATAAACGTGTTTATATAAACATATTTACATAAAACGAAGGGATTATTCAAAAATGGTACTGATAATCAACACTACTTCCGATACGGATGTGACAGCGAAGATAGGGTCGTCGCTTAAGGAGAAGGGAAGGCCCTTTGAGATCATCGAGGCGTCGACGCTTAAGATCAGTCACTGCATCGGCTGCAACTATTGCTGGCTTAAGACTCCGGGGGAATGCTCGATAAAGGATGACTACGAACAGATTTTAAAGAAAATCATTAAAGCAGATCAGATGTGGGTGATATCTGATACAGCGCTCGGGTTTATTGATCATAAGGGCAAGAACATATACGACAGGATCATACCGATAGCCACTATGAATCTTAAATTCAAGAACGGGCAGATGAGGCATTACCTAAGGTACGACCATAAGACTGACATCGGCCTTATCTGTAACGGTGAGGCAGATATGGATCAGCTCAGGAAATGGAACGAGCGCGCCGCGCTTAACTTCGACAGCAAGTCTCTGGGAGTATACGGCACGGACAGGATAGAGGAGGTAACAGCATGCATGTGTTAATAATAAACGGAAGCCCAAGAGTAAAGAAGTTCAGCAACACCGACAAGATACTTGATAAGTTCTGCGAGGGCCTAAGCGAAAAGGGTAATTCCTACTTAAGATACGAGATTTCTGACAGAAGACAGTGGGAGACAATAAGACAGGCGTGGGATGAAAGTAACAACATCCTGATCGCTCTCCCTCTTTATGTTGAGTGTATTCCCGGGCTGTTGCTCGAGTTTCTCGAGACCGTAACACCTCATAAGGATGATGCCGACATATCATTTATACTTCAAAGTGGTTTTGCAGAGGGTTGTCAGTTAAGATGCGGTGAGGAATATCTTAAGCTTATGTCAAAGCATCTCGGCTGCAGATATAAAGGAACTCTTGTTAAAGGAGACAACTTTAGTATAAGATTCTTTGAAGATGAGAAGCGCGACAGGATCACGACTCCGTATAAGAGAATGGGACAGATATACGGAGAAGAAGCAAGCTTTGATTCAGAAGAATGTAAGGCGTTTACAGGTCCGGAAGTCTTTCCGGCTTATGTACGGGTACTGGTTGGCCTGATGTTTAAGACTGTCGCGCGTAAGTCATTCGAGAAAATATCAAAGGAATGGGGTTGTACTAAGCCTTTGGATTACAGACCTTATGGGACGTAAAGCTAAGATCGACAAGAATATGATACTCGAAGCGGCATTCGAGCTTCTTGATGAGGGAGGCATAGAGAATGTCGCTATCAAGTCGATCGCGGCGAAGCTTAATTGCTCCACTCAGCCCATATCCTGGCACTTCGGCAGCATGGTTGAGCTTAAGAAGGAACTGTTCGATTACGCCGGCATGAAGATGTTCGAGAGTCTTGATAAGAAGATGGAGGGCAGGGCGGCCACAGAGGCATTCTTCATCTCGGGTATTCACTATATCTCCATAGCCTGTGATCATCCTCAAGTATTCAGGTTTCTGTCGGTCGATAATACAGAGAAGACGATCGGTATTAAGGACGAAGATAAACCGAGTATATTTACCGGGACCTTTGATGAGGGGGCAGTGAAGATACTGTCAAAGCAGTATAATATCCCGGAGCAGACGATAATTCAGACGGTTCGCGATGTTGTAATTTACACTCACGGTCTTGCCGTGCTTATGATGTTTGATAACTACAAAATGCCCAAGGAGAAGGCCTGTCATATGGTTTATGATATGGGGGTAAAGCTTCTTAAAGACATCGGAATAAGTGCGGATTACACGTTTGATTCGGATACTATCGCTAATTTTTGTTAATCTTTGCTGTTTTACAGAGGGTAGATGAGAGATTAAAATACCATCGAATAAATATGATTATACGATGAGGTAGTGTATGCTTACATGTTTTTCGACGCTTGCGTGTCCTGATTTTTCCTGGCAGGAGATCTACTCCATGGCCAAGGACTTTAACTTCGACGGTATCGAGATCAGAGGCCTCGGAAATGATATTTTCTCTGTAAAGGCGCCCCCGTTCAAGGAGGAGCAGCTTCCCAAGACCATAGCCAAGCTAAGAGAGCTGAAGCTCGAGATCCCGTGCCTGTCTTCTGGCGAGCCTGTCAATGATATCAATACAAGAGACCAGGCTGTGGCGGAGATAGTAGCCTACTGTGAGCTCGCATCCAAGATCGGAGCGAGATTCATAAGAGTCTTAGGTGACAGAGATGCGGCGCCTTCCAAGGAAGTGGATGACGAAGTTGTTATCGAGACCATGAAGCAGCTTGTACCCATAGCTGAAGAGCATAATGTAACACTACTTCTTGAGACTAACGGCGTTTATGCCGACACGAGAAGACTTAAGAGCGTACTCGACAGGATCGGCAGCCACAAGGTCGCGGCCCTGTGGGATATGCATCATCCCTACAGATTCTTCGATGAGACACCCAAGCAGACTGTGGATACACTGGGCGATTATATCAAGCACGTTCATGTAAAGGATTCCGTTATGGAGGACGGGAAGGTCACCTACAAGCTTATGGGTACCGGTACTATGCCTCTTAAGGAGACCTTCGAGGCCCTGGATTCCATTAACTACGGCGGTTTCGTATCACTCGAGTGGGTCTACAGATGGTCCAAGGATCTTCTTGATGCGAATATCGTTGTGCCTCACTTCGCAGGCTACATGGAGCAGTACAAGTCCCACGGAACGCAGCAGCTTCAAATAGATAACAGAGGCACAGGTTACTACCCCTGGCCCAAGGAGACCTTGATAGACCTTACATTTCCGGATGTTCTCGATAAGATCTGCGAGCTTTTCCCGAATCAGTATGCTTTCAGATATACAGAGCTTGACTACACAAGGACCTATCCCGAGTTCCGTGATGATGTGGATAACCTCGCGAGGGCGTTCCTTGCCATGGGATGTAAGAAGGGAGATCACATCGCTATCTGGGCTACCAATGTTCCTCAGTGGTATCTGACCTTCTGGGCGGCAACCAAGATCGGCTGCGTCCTAGTAACGGTTAATACAGCTTATAAGATCCACGAGATTGAGTACCTTCTGCGTCAGTCGGATACTTGCACTCTCGTTATGATCGATAAGTTCAAGGATTCCGACTACATTCAGATCATCAACGAGATATGTCCCGAGCTTAAGGACAGCGAGCCCGGTAAGCTTAATGCCGCGAGACTTCCGTACCTTAAGAACGTAATTACCTGCGAGTCAAGGCTTCCCGGATGCTTCCACTGGGATGACCTTAACGCGTTGGCCGACAACGTTCCCTACAGTGAGGTGGAGAGGATCCGTCGCACTATCGATAAGAACGACGTATGCAACATGCAGTATACCTCGGGAACGACCGGCTTCCCTAAGGGCGTTATGCTTACGCACTACAACGTAGTAAATAACGGTAAGGCCATCGGCGACTGCATGGATCTGTCGACACACGATAAGATGATGATCCAGGTTCCGATGTTCCACTGCTTCGGCATGGTTCTTGCCATGACAGCATCCGTTACACACGGCGTTACGATGTCTCCTATCACTGCCTTCTCTCCTCGAAAAGGCTTGCACTGCATCAACCAGGAGAAGATAACCTGCTTCCACGGCGTTCCTACTATGTTTATCGCCATGCTGGGGCACGAGAACTTCCCGAGCACGGACTTCTCTCATATGAGAACGGGTATTATGGCGGGTTCACCTTGCCCGATCAAGACTATGGAAGAGGTAATAGAGAAGATGCACATGCCCGAGATTGTTATCACATACGGTCAGACTGAGGCATCGCCTGCTACTACCATGAGTAAGACAACAGATACCATCGAGCAGAGAGTAAATACCGTAGGACCTTCCATCTTCGGCGTCGAGACCAAGATCGTTGACCCTGAGACCGGTGAGGAGCTTCCTGACGGCGTTCCGGGCGAATTCTGCGCCAGAGGCTACAATATCATGAAGGGCTACTATAAGATGCCTGAGGCTACGGCAGCGGCTATCGACGAGGACGGCTGGCTTCACTCCGGAGACCTTGCCATGAGACGCCCTGAGGACGGCTACTACAAGATAACCGGACGTATCAAGGATATGATCATCAGAGGTGGAGAGAATATCTATCCTAAGGAGATCGAGGACTTCCTCTATACACACGAGAAGATCCAGGATGTCCAGGTCATAGGTGTTCCGGATGCCGACTACGGTGAGGAGATAATGGCTTGTGTCATCTTAAAGCCGGGTGTCGAGTCTTCGGAGGACGAGATCAAGGATTATGTAAGGACTCACATGGCTAAGCATAAGGTCCCGAGATATGTTGACTTTGTCGATTCCTTCCCGATGAATGCGGCAGGAAAGATACTTAAGTACAAGATGAGACAGGAGGCTGTTACAAGGCACGGTCTTGAGAATGCCAATAAGATCGTTACAGCGTAAAATAACTCTTGACTTAGGGTTAAACAATTTATATACTTACTAAGCGTTTCGAGCGCGAGAGGTAATATACGGGCCCTTAGCTCAGTTGGTTAGAGCAACCGGCTCATAACCGGTCGGTCTTGGGTTCGAGTCCCTGAGGGCCCACCATATTACCTCAACTGATTGACAAGTATATATGGGAAGATTCCCGAGTGGCTAAAGGGAGCAGACTGTAAATCTGCCGTCTACGACTTCGGTGGTTCGAATCCACCTCTTCCCACCAAAAGGTCTGTTCTTCGAAGGACAGACCTTTTATTATTTACTTCTGATATAATCTTTGATATGGCAAACAGTAACAGTGTAGTTAAGAACGTGATTAAGGTCAGAATGAATCATTCATGGATAACCATGCTCGTATTCTGTACCTTGAGTCTGGTTGCCCTTGTGGCGACAGCTGCCTTCGGAGAGCTGTTGACGGCTTATCTTATCGATGGGAAGGTGTCCTCAGAGTACAATCGTCTGTCGTATTTATCGTCTGAGTATAGCAAGGATAGCAGCAGTGTCATCAATAAGCTTGAGGGGTCGAAGCTCGAGTATGTGATCAAGACCGATGACGGTGAATTGATATCGTCTAACGTACCCGATACCTGCGGAATTGATGAGATTGATACGGAGTTCGTTGATGACATAATGCTTTACAACGATACTCTTGATCCCATTACAACAGTTGATGAGCATACTCTTCAGATTCGATCTGTCAAGCTCTCGAGAAAGCTGATGGAAAGCTTCCGTGAGATCAGAGGATTTGAATACAGAAGCTTCTCATCAGATGTTTTCCCTCTGTGGATTGAGTTCGAGGTCCCGGAGCTTAATACCAGTATATTTGTCAAATATCACGTTGTTCTGGACTTCGCAGATCTTACACTTCTGGCGGGTTTTGCACTCATTACCGTATCTTTTATTATTCTTCTGTTTATAACCTTCCTGGTAAGTGTGATCGTTACCGGTGCGAATCAGAAGAAAAATCTCAAGCTGTTTTTTATGGATCCCATCACCCGTGGCAAGAATTGGAATTGGTTTATATTCCAGGGTGACAAAACCATAAAATCCATGATGAATGCCGATAAGAAATATGCCGTGGTGCATCTTGTTTTCCTGGATTACAGGAATTACTGCGTATGTCATTCTATACAAGCGGGTGAGGTGCTTCTCAAGAAGGTACATGACCTCATCAGCGGAACTCTTGATAAGAAGGAGATCGTGGTAAGAAGTACGACCTCTAACTTCGCTTTGCTTCTTAAATACCAGTCGGATGAACAGCTTAAGGATCGTATAAGTATCCTGATCAAATCGCTCGAGAGTATCTCCGATGATCATGATTTCAATTTCCAGGCAGGAATCAGTCTTCTCGGAACAGACAGAGACCGTAAGAAAGTCAGTATCGAGAACGAATACAACAACGCATGTACTGCCAGAGAAACTATAGAGAACAGTGACGAATCAGGTATCGTTTACTTTGACGATAAGATACTCGAGGACAGAAGATGGAATGATGCGGTCAGGGAGAACCAGAAGGCGGCTCTGGAGGCAGAAGAATTCGAGGTATACTATCAGCCGAAGTATGATCCCAAGACCGATACCCTATCGGGTGCCGAGGCCCTTATAAGATGGCAGTCTCCGAAGTTCGGCTTCGTAAGTCCCGGAAGATTTATCCCGATATTCGAGAAGAACGGATTCATCACAGAGATCGATCACTACATGGTAACTCACGTGGCTGCTGATCAGGCGAGGTGGCTTCAGCAGGGTCTCAAGTGTGTTCCTGTGTCCGTCAATATCTCAAGAGCTCACTTCATTGAGAGTGATCTTGCCGAACAGATAAGGGATATGGTCGATAAGGAGGGGTGTCCTCGTGAGCTTATCGAGATCGAGCTTACCGAGAGTGCGTTCTTCGACGATAAGAAAGCGTTGGTGTCAACGATAACGAAGCTTAAGGATTACGGCTTTTCAGTATCCATGGATGACTTCGGCTCGGGATATTCTTCTCTTAATTCCCTTAAGGATATGCCTCTTGATACGCTTAAGATAGATGCGGAGTTCTTCCGGGGAGAGGAAGCTGGAGGAAGAGGGAGAATAGTCGTAAGTGAGACGATCCAGCTAGCTAAGAATCTTAATATGAAGACCGTTGCAGAGGGCGTTGAAGATAGAGAATTGGTTGACTTTCTTGCCGATAACGATTGTGACATGATACAGGGCTACTATTACGCTAAGCCTATGCCCGGAAAAGACTATGAAGAGCGAATGATCAATCCTGTAAGAAAGGTAGAATAAATGGATTATACACCTGATGTATACGCGACATTCCTGTCGCTGCTGCCGCCTGTAATAGCAATTACCATGGCTCTTATAACCAAAGAAGTGTATTCATCTCTTTTCGTAGGTATTGTTACGGGCGCACTGCTCTACAGTAACGGTGCGATAGAGCTTGCATATAACACGGTTGTGGGTAACGACTCTGATGCAGGCATCATTTCTGCGCTGTCGGAGAACTCTCATGCAGCTATTCTCATTTTTGTAGTACTGCTTGCCTGGATAACGGCAGTTATTAACCAATCCGGAGCCGCCAAGGCCTTCGGTAAATGGGCCGAGGCGCATATTAAGAACAAGGCTCTGGCTCAGCTTGCTGCGATGGCTCTGGGTGTGCTTATATTTATCGATGACGGCTTTAACTGCATGACTGTAGGCTCTGTAATGAGACCGGTTACCGACAGACATAGGATATCAAGAGAGAAGCTGGCATACATCATTGATTCTACGGCGGCTCCCATATGTATTATTGCTCCGATATCCTCGTGGGCTGCGGCAGTTACCTATTCGGTCCCCGAGGACAGCGGCATCAACGGTTTTACGATGTTCTTAAGAACGATACCATTTAATTTCTATGCCTTGGGAACTCTTATGTTTATGCTCATGATAATACTTATGAGAGTTGACTTCGGACCCATGCGTAAATTCGAGGCTTCGGCCCAAAGAAACGACAGCCTTAAGGCGGGTGTAGGAGAAGCCGGTCAGACCATATCGTTATCTGCCGAGAATTCCCTTCCTGCGCCGATTCCGGATAACGGTAAGGTAATGGATCTGGTGATTCCGGTTATCGTTCTTATAGCGACATCTGTATTCTTCATGCTTTATGCAGGAGGAATAACTGAAGGCGTAGGATTTATCGATGCTTTCTCTGACTGTAACTCAGCCTACGCCTTCGTAATGAGCTCTATTGTGACTATTGTAGTCACGTTCGTCTACTACCTCATAAGGAGAGTGGTCTCGTTCAAGAACTTCATGGCTTGCCTTCCTGCAGGCTTCAGGACAATGACGGGTCCTATGGTTATTCTTGTGCTCGCCTGGACGCTGTCGTCCATTACGGGCCTTCTTGGTGCCGATGTCTTTATCCATGACGTAATCGAGAAATCTGCAGGCGGTTTTCAGATGATGATGCCTTTCATCATTTTCCTGGTATCAGTGTTCCTGTCCTTCTCTACGGGTACTTCATGGGGGACATTCTCCATATTGATCCCCATCGTTGTAGGTGCATTCTCAGGTAACCCCGATATGCTGCCATTGTCCATATCCGCCTGCCTTGCAGGCGCTGTATGCGGCGACCATTGCTCTCCCATATCCGATACGACTATCATGTCCTCTGCGGGAGCGGGCTGCGTGCATATCAATCACGTTTCTTCTCAGCTTCCTTATGCTATTACTACTGCGATCGTAGCGGCCTTGACCTATATCGTAGCCGGCGTTCTTGCCTTTAACGTGGGTAATACGGTTGCTCTTGTCGCTCTTCCTGTTATGGTCGTGCTGCTTCTTGTAAGCATCAGATTAATAAGGAAGATAACACCAAATGAAAGCAAATAAAAGTAAATGATTGACTTTGAAAATGCGCCTTGATAATATACTCGCATGATTAATTTGGAAAGACGTAAACAAATCCTGGATATCCTCGAGAGCGAGGGTTCCATCAACACTAACGATCTGTCGGAAAGACTCGGAGTTACGGGTGCTACCATAAGAACTGATCTGAGAGACCTCGCCAGGGAAGGGGCTATTATAAGGTATCATGGCGGAGTTAAGCTTCCCGAGCGTCACCGGGACGAAGTCAGCGAGAACTACATGGTCCGCTCGGTCACCAACATCGATCTTAAGAAGCAGATCGGAAGACAGGCGGCACTTCTGGTAAAGAATGGCGATACCATATTCATGGACGCGAGCTCCACTGCTTTTCACATGATCCCGTATCTTGAGAACACTCTTGATGTAACGGTAATTACTAACGGCATCAATACCGCCATCGAGCTTCAAAGATATAACAACTTCAAGTCCATAATCCTCATAGGCGGCATGCTGAGGCCTCATTCAGGAACTATCGAGGGCGTCATGAGCCGTGAGATGATAAGCAGACTCTCTGCCGAATATTACTTCGTATCGGGTAACGGCTTCTCTGCCGATGCAGGACTGTCGGGCAACAACTTCTTCGAGCTTGAGCTTAAGCGCATCTGCGTCGAAAGGAGTAAGAACATCGTCGCACTTGTGGATTCCACTAAGATCGGCGACGATTCCGCCTCTGTCTTCATCACTCCTAATAAGATCAATTATCTGATAACGGATAACCAGATATCAGATGAGACTGCGGCTTATATCAGATCCAAGAAGATAAATCTTGTGATCGCGGGGGAGGATCGTAAGTGATAGAGGTCAATCCTATAATCCTGCCGAGCTGGATCGGCAATAAAGCCGTGTTCCAGCAGAATGTACCCTTCGTGATCGAGGGGACAGCGGCTCCCAGTGCTACGATCACTCTCGAGATATCCAAGGACCCGACCGACGGGCGTAAGGTATCTAAGCTCGACCAGGAATATGGTGTCATCCTAAGTCTCGAGACTACGACCTCGGATAAGGGCAGATTCCGTTTCAATATCCCGGCTTACAAGGCATCTACCGATACCTATACCTTTGTGTTCAAGTGCTTCTCGAATGTAGTAAGCTTTAACGATATAAGGTGCGGCGATGTGTGGGTCTTCCTTGGTAATGATTTCCTAAGCGTTCCCATGCGTAACGCCAATGCCCCTAAGACGCCCTTCAAAAGGCATGTAATGACACACCTGAGATTCTTTACCCCCTCCAGAACAGGTCTCGAGGAGGGCGAAGAGGATATGTCCTATTCGGTAAAGACTCACTTCAAGGATACCGGATGGATCAAGATCACCGATACCAAGAAGCTTGCTGATGTTTCGTCTTCGGCATTTGCCTTCGCTTATACCATCGCAGATCAGGTCAATTACCCCATAGGAGTCGTTGATCTGTCGACTCCGGAATCGTCCATCCTTAATTGGATATCCGATGAGGTTATAAGCAATCAGACAGCACTCGGTGATTATATTGAAGAATTAGGCCTTACTACGGATGAAGAAAGATATAACGGATTGATCACCAGAGACCGTCAGATAAGAAGAGAAGAGAAGCTTCGGACTGACGTATCCGAGGGCAGAAGGAACAAGAATATAGATCTTAATAAGGAGAAGGAATACGGAGAGATATTAGGAGAGAAGACGGCTTCCGAGAATATAGCCGCAGCGGCAACTCTTGATTTCCCAACCTCCTCAGATTCCACATTCAGGAAGAGGATAGTTCCGTCAGACGAGAGTCAGTCTACCACTAAGACACTGGACTTCGATATGATGTCCAGCATGCAGGATAAGACCGGTAAGAAGATCGACGACTCGAAGTTCATAAAGAAGAAGTTCCGACCTTCAATACTTTACCGCTGTAAGCTGGCGGCTCTTACCGGCCTGTCCGTAAGAGGTATGTGCTTTTCTCCAGAGGCGGAGGAGCAGTTGTTCGGTCGATATGATCTGCTTCTTATGGGGCTTCTCGGGACCTTGTCTCAGACCTTCGAGCCCAGAGAGGTCTATGATGACAGCCTCATGCCCTCATTCCTTCTGGTTGCTATGCATCCTAAGTGTGTGGATAAGGAGTTTCCTTATAAGGTTCTGGAGTTTAACGAGAATATTAGAGAGTTCACCGGAAAGCTTAATATGCCCAGCGGGATCATAAGTCTTCACGATCTGCTTCTGCCCGATAAGACCATGACCTTCACTCTGGGCGTGAGACTCGCAGTTATAGCCTTGGGTCTTCATGTTACACCTAAGATGCCAACCTCCTGTCCCGAGTGTATCGGGGTAGAGAAGGCGGGCAACAAGCTTATACTCGAGTTCGGTAATCTGGCTGACGGTTTAAGACTTGCCGAGGGACAGACGGAACTTAAGGGCTTCGCGATATGCGGAGAGAACAGAGTGTTCTATCCTGCGCAGGCGAGGATACTTCACGGTGTCAGAGTAATGGTCTGGAGAGATGATATTGATGAGCCTGTAAGCGTGACCTACGGCTTCTCGCCATTCCCTCATGATGCGACCTTTAAGAACCTTAACGATCTTCCGGTAATGCCCTTCCGCTTCGACAGACTGCCTGCGTTCTATGCGCCTGATCTGTACTTCGCCTGCTGCGATGAGCTGGAGCTTATCGGTATGAAGGAATGGGGAGACGACTTCGAGGTCCTTAAGGTGTTCAGGACCTTCAAGGGTAACGGTGTGATCTCTGCGGATAATATGAATAAATCCGAGGGTAATGCATCACTTCACATCAGATATGAGACGGAGAATTCACTTTACGGCTTCGAGCCTAATCTTGACTATGCGTCGCTTATGGGACCTGTCATCATAAGAGGAAAGCATAAGATCGGTATCGATGTTTTTAACCCCGATACGGTCAAGAAGGAGCTTCGAGTCGAGGGCTTCGGCAATGCCGAGATCAAGCAGTCTCTTAATTGGCAGAAGCTTGAGATAGAATGGGCGGGAGATTCCGATATTGTTCTTGAGCACCTGAAGTTCACCATCGCCGATTCATCCAAGAACGGCGAGATATACATCGATAATATTAGATTCTTGTAAGGAGCGGATGATATGTTTGATAAGCTTCTTCCGGCATTAGAAGAAAGCATGAAGAACGACAGCGGCTCCATGCCTGTTGTATTCGAGGGTATGGAGCAGATAAGAGAGATGAAGGAAGCGAATGCGCAGATGAGCGTTCATTCCTTTCACGAGCTTTTTTATCTTAGAAGCGGGCGAGTGGAGTTTATCTTCGAGAACACAAGCCTCGTGCTGGAGCCTAACACCACGCTTATCATCAAGCCTCATACAGCTCATAAGATACGTGTAATATCCAAGATGGCGGATACCATCGATCTGTACTTCGGCTTTTCTAAGCCTAATAACCCCGGCACGGCTCAGCCTTCGCTCGAGAGCTTCCTGGAGTTTGCTGGAAGCGAGGAGGGGGGAGTTCCTAAGGATTACGGTAACCCGTCCTTTATCGTGCTTTCCGGAACCTATAAGAAAAGCATCAGCAGTCTTCTTGACCGTATAGTAGATGAGAAGAAGGACAACGCCTATAACAAGGAGCTCATGATGGAGGTCCTGACGGTAGAGCTGATGCTGACTTTATCCAGAGCCTTGAAGAAGGAATGGGAGGCCAGCCTTATGGTCCGTAACGGCAAGGCCAGAGAACTGGTGCTGATCGCCAGAGATTATATCGACGAGAACTATGAGAGGGGAATCACTGTCGCAGAGGCGGCGTCTTATGTGTTCTTAAGTCAGGGGTACTTCACCAGAGCCTTTAGAGACGAGATTGGTGTAAGCCCCATGAATTATCTTATGAAGAAGAGGATAGACAAGGCTTGTGAGCTTCTGGAGAACGACGAGATCAAGGTCTCGGGTATAGCCTCTCAGGCGGGCTTCTCCAGTCCTCAGAGGTTCAATGTAGCCTTTAAGAAGCTTATGGGCATGACACCTCTTGAGTACAGGAAATCAAAGATCGGAAGAGGATAAGCCTATGTATGATTATAAGAACGATATGAATATCCCTCAGGAGAGCCGTGAGAATATGGATCTTCCCGCGATAGAGGATGCCGTAAGAACAATTCTTAAGGCTGTAGGCGAGGATCCGGAAAGGGAGGGCCTGCAGGAGACTCCCAAGAGAGTTGCCAGGATGTATGCTGAGATATTCTCCGGTCTTCACAGGGATATCGACAAGGATATCAAGGTGTTTACCGAAGAGGGAAACGACGAGATGATCCTCATAGGAGACATCCCCTTCTACTCCATGTGCGAGCACCATCTTCTTCCGTTCCACGGGAAGTGCCACGTGGTCTATATCCCGAAGAACGGTAAGATCCTCGGGCTTTCCAAGGTGGCGCGCATAGTGGACACTCTATCCCGTAAGCCCCAGATCCAGGAGAGACTTACAAGCGAGATCGCCGATACCGTCGAGAAGGCGGTGGATGCTAAGGCCGTCTGCGTGGTAATTGAAGCAGAGCACCTTTGCATGACTATGAGGGGCATACGAAAGCCGGGCTCCAAGACCGTGACCTCAGCAATGAGGGGAGGCTGCAGATCCGACCTTCGCACCCGTAACGAGGCTTTGGCTCTTATTAACCGTCCAAGGAATACCTGATGAATAAACCCGTAATATTCGGAATCCTTAATGTGACTCCCGATTCCTTCTCGGACGGCGGGAGGTTCTTTGATGCTTCTGCGGCAGTGGAGCAGGCTTTTACAATGATCAATGACGGAGCTGATGTTATCGATATCGGAGGTATGTCCACCAGGCCCGGTTTCTCCGATGTGAGCGAGGATGAAGAGATCAGGCGAGTGGTGCCGGTAATAAAAAGGCTTAAAGCCGAGCTTAAGGAATGTGTGATATCGGTAGATACCTTCAGAGCAGGGACTGCGTCTGCTGCTATAGAAGCAGGTGCCGATATCATCAATGATATTACCGGTCTTATGGGGGATGAGCATATGGCTAGTGTTATCGCTGATGCCGGTGTTAAAGCCGTCCTTATGAGAGATGGTATGGCTGATGAGTATGAGCCATGGGAAACATCGCTTATGAGAACCGTAGATGCTGCTAAGGCTGCCGGTATCCCGAGGGACCGTATCATGCTTGATCCCGGAGTGGGCTTCACTAAGACACGGGAGCAGGATCAGGAGCTCATACGCGCTATTCCGAGGATCAAGGACAGATGGGGATGCCCGGTTCTGCTGGGAGTTTCACGTAAAAGGGTCACGGCCTTATACTATAAGGGTGAAGTGCCGGCTGACGGCAGAGACGGAGCGTCGGTAGCTTTGGCTCTCAGAGGAATTGAGCTGGGAGCTTCTGCAGTTCGGGTGCATAACGTCAGGCAGACCTACGCAGCCATTAGAGCCTACGAGTCGATAAAGGGGTAAGGATAATGGATCGTATAAGTCTTAAGGGAATGAAGATATACGGTTATACCGGTTGTCTTCCCGAGGAAAAGGAGAAGGGGCAGTATTTCATAATTGATGTGGACATGCTGTGTCATGATATTCCCGGAGCCGTAAGTGATAAGCTCGAGGATACCATTAATTATGCTGCGGTCTATAAGCTTACAGAGGATATCGTAACCTCTGCGAGGTTTGATCTTATAGAGCATATGGCTTATGAGATAGGAAGGAAGGTGATCGCTTTCTCCGGGTTGATCGATTCGGTCCGTGTGCTCGTGAGAAAGCCCGATGCTCCCGTAGACGGGGAGTTCGAGTGCATGGAGACTGAGATCACAGTAGCAAGAAGAGAAGCGGTAATAAGCTTTGGGAGCAATATGGGAGACCGGGAGGCGACTATACGTCAGGCTCTTGATATGATCGGACAAAATCCCGGGATTGAGATCACAAAGTTATCATCACTTTATGAGACGGAGCCTGTGGGCTTTGAGAATCAGGCAGATTTTCTTAACGGCTGCGCCGTGCTTAAGACCTATCTTGAGCCCGTGGAGCTTCTTCATTATCTTCAGTCTATAGAGCTTGAGCTTCACAGGGTGCGAACAATCAAGAACGGCCCCAGGACCATTGATCTTGATATTCTACTTATCGATGATAAAAAATACGACACCGAGGAGCTTACGGTGCCTCATCCCAGAATGTATGAGCGTGCCTTCGTTCTTGTTCCTCTCAGGGAGCTTGGTCTTTATTCGGGAGAGATTCCGGAGGATAAAGCCGTGAGGAAGTATGGTATAATCCCTAATTGATAAAACAAAGGAGTAATCTGATGGCAGAAAATAATTCTACACCTGCAGCTTCTGAGAATAACAGAAATAACGGTAACGGACAGAATCGTAACCGTAATTACAATAACAGAAACAGGAATAGGAACAGAAACAGAAATAACGGTAACAACAATAACGGCAGCAATCCCAATGCTTCCAATCGTTCTGAGCGCCAGGAGAACCGCGGTAATACCAATCCCAATAAGGATAACGGTAACGGCGAGAACAGAAAGAATCCAAGAAAAGATAACAGAAGGAACGATCAGAACAGGAAGCCCTACAGAAGAAATGCCGAGCCTCCCAAGAAGATCAAGCCAGCTGAGGAGACTGTAGCCGATATCAGGGCCGATAACGACAGAATAGAGAAAGAGATATGGATCGATATCGCGGAGATCCATACGATCAAGCTTGAATGAGCAAGGGTGTTTTTATTACATTCGAAGGTATTGACGGCTGTGGCAAGAGCACACAGCTTAATCTTCTTAAGAACGAATTTAAGGCTAAGGGACTGGAGTTCATAGAGGTTAGAGAACCCGGCGGTACGGCTGTGGGGGAGAAGATCAGGACTATTCTTCTTGATAGAAAGAACGACTCTATGACCAGGATGGCGGAGCTGTTGCTTTTCGAGGCGGCAAGGGCACAGATAACGGAAGAGGTTATCCTGCCCGCCTTGGAGCGAGGAGTGCATGTGCTATGCGACCGTTTCTATGATTCCACCTCGGCTTATCAGGGCTACGCGAACAAGATGGGAAGAGATCTTACGGATTTTCTTAACATGAAGGCGACGAATGAGACCACGCCGGATGTTACCTTCCTTCTTGACATCGACCCGAAGACCGCCTACGGAAGAAGAGCTACGCGAGGCGAAGAGGATCGTATCGAGCTCATGGGCCTTTCTTATCAGGAGAAGGTGAGAGAGGGCTACCTGGAGCTTGCCAGGACAGAGGAGCGTATTACGGTGCTTGATGCCGACCGTTCCCCTGAGGCTATATATGAGGATATCAGAAAGCAAGTATGGGATTTGATAGGCTGACAGGGCAGGACCTGATAAAGTCCAGGCTTAAGGAGATCACAGCTAATGCCGCGGCGACATCCCTTCTTTATACAGGACCCGAAGGTATAGGTAAGCATCTCTTCGCTAAGGAGACCGCCAAGGCTATTCTGTGTATGGATAAGAAAGCGGACGGTGCCTGCGATAAGTGCGCTTCCTGTAAGTATATAGAGGCGGGGACGCACCCGGATCTTATCGAGGTGGAGCCCACCGAAGGACGTAAGAATATAAGGATCGCCGATCTTCGCGACATTATAAGAGATGCGGAGGTCAAGCCTCAGCTGTCTTCACGTAAGGTGTTGATCATCAATGCCGATAAGGCTTCATCTGAATGTCAGAATCTGATGCTTAAGTCACTGGAGGAGCCCTCAGAGCATCTGATATATATCCTCCTTTGCTCCGATACCTCGAGACTTCTTCAGACCATACTGTCAAGAGTCACCGAGATGCCCTTCCATGAGTATACGGACGAGCAGATGAAGACTATCCTTCGGGCAAATTCAGACGAGACCTTAAGTGACGAGAAACTGGAATTCCTGTCCTCCTTCTCTTCGAGTATCCCGGGAAAGGCCTTGTCCTTGATGAATGACGCTGACTTCATGGAGGAGAGAGATCATATATTCGAGCTTATTATGAACATGCCGAGGCTTAAGTACACGGATATTCTGTATGATGAATTTCAGTACTTCGACAAGAATCGTGATAAGATGGATGAGTTGCTGCTTCTTATGATCTGGACTCTGGGGGATGTGGCCTCAGCTATTGCTGTGCCTGACCCCTCGGGTATCAAGAACTCCGATAAGAGGCGGGAGATACTTGACTTCGTGTCAAGAAACAGTGCAGTTACGCTGATCAACGTAAGCGAAGCACAGAGGGCTGTAACGGACTTTATTGACGCGTCCCGGGTCAACGTCAGCTTCGAAGTCAACTGCTGCAACATGCTTATACGTATACATAAGGAGCTTCATTATGAGAAGAACCGTTAATCTGAGTTTCCGCGAGGGCGGTAAGACAACCAAATACACCTGCGACGGCATCGACCTTAAGGCCGGCGATTATGTTATGGCACAGACCGCGGGAGGTCTTGATCTCGGCAAGGTAATAGGCGTGCCGATAGATCTGGATGATTCCCTGATCGGGGAGGAGGTCCTTCCTGTATTAAGGCTCGCGACCTCAAAGGAAATCGAGCGCGGTCAGATAAGGACCGTTAAGGAGAGGGAGGCCTACGACCTTTGTCTGGAGCTTATCGGTAAGTATAAGCTTGACATGAATCTCATCGAGGCTGTGTTTACCTTCGACGGTAAGAAGGTCACCTTCTACTTTACATCCGATAACAGAGTTGATTTCCGTGAGCTTGTTAAGGAGCTGGTATCGTCCTTCCGTGCGCGGATCGAACTCCGTCAGATAGGCTCCAGAGATCAGTCGAGGCTCGTAGGCGGTATCGGCATGTGCGGAAGAGAGCTTTGCTGCTGCACCTTCCTAGATAAGTTCGCGCCCGTTACCTTGAGGGCGGCGAGGGAGCAGGGCATGTCCTTAAACCCCGGTAAGCTTAACGGCGCCTGCGGCAGACTCATGTGCTGCCTTCAGTACGAAAAGGATGCGTACGCAGATGCTCGTAAGCGTCTTCCCAAGCAGGGCAAGAGGATAAGAACCCCTGACGGTATGGGCATTGTCGCTGACGTAAACTATATTACGGAGAAGGTGACAGTTAAGTTTGCCGAGGATGAATCCTTTACTACTGCCATATACTCGTGGGAGGGACTGGAGCCTCTTAATCATGACATGAATACACATAATTCCGGCAAGGGTCGCGTGAGCGATTCGGAGGATGAAGGCGGGTCTGACGAATTTTAATTCTTTGTTAAACCTTGCCAAGAATCGTCCATAATTATTTTTTTGTGTAATAATGTAAGTGCATATCAAATAGGAGGTAAGCAAACATGGCATATGTAATTTCAGATTCTTGCATCTCATGCGGTACTTGCGCTGACGGTTGTCCCGTATCCGCTATCTCAGCTGGCGATACACAGTACAACATTGATCCCGAAGTCTGCATCTCTTGCGGTGCATGCGCGGGTGTTTGCCCCGTATCTGCGATTTCCGAGGAATAAGTAAGATCAGACCATAAGAAATCAGATGATGCCCCGAAGGCTCACGCCTTCGGGGTTTTTCGCGTTATAATTAATGCATGGATGAATCAAGGCTCACATTAGAGGACCTGGGAAGAAGAGGCCTTAAGCTATATCAGCTCAGGGACGGCTTCCGCTTCGGTACGGATACCGTGCTTCTGTCGTGGTTTACCTCATCCTTCCTGAAGGAGGGGAGGGCTTATAGGCTTCTGGAGCTTGGAGCCAACTGCGGGGCGGCATCTCTTCTTGCCTTCGGAAGGCGCCCTGATGTTCATATCGATGCTCTAGAGATAGATGAAGAAGCCTGTGAGGTGCTTCTTAAGAATATAGAGCTTAACGGGATAGAGGAAAGCATCAAAGCTTATAATGGCGATGTCCGCGCGCTTCCCGATAACATAAGACGGCAGCAGTATGACCTGGTCCTTATGAATCCTCCATTCTTCAGGATTGGAACCGGTCCCATGTCGGATGAGACCCGTCAAGGGAAGCTTAAGGGGCGATTCGAGAAGAATGGGAGTCTCGAGGATTTTATATCGGCCGGAGCCTCAAGGCTTATTCCGTCCTCGGGTCTGATGACAGTTGTTATGGCAGCCTCGAGAGCGGATGAAGTCCTGCTTCTTATGGACAGGTACGGAGTTAAGCCAGGGTATATCATGTCCGTGCATCCTTTTGTTGACAGTAAGGCGGAGGTGGTCCTGATCTGCGGACGTAAGACCGCTACGGATCCTAAGCTTGAGATATTACCGCCTTTGATATTAAATGAGATGGAGGACGGTAAGAGCAGGACCTCTTCAAGACTTCTGGATATTTACGATAAGGAGCAGACGGATTGCTTTATCTGATAGGAACACCGATAGGGAATATGGGAGATATATCAAGCCGGGCCACAGAGCTTCTGGGACAGGCGGATATGATCGCCTGCGAGGATACCAGGGTTACCGGGATCCTTCTTAAGGAACTTGGTATCGAAGGAAAGAGGCTCATCTCCTATCACGAGCATAACAAGGCATCTAAGGGAGCAGAGATCATTAAGTTCCTTAAGCAGGGTATCAATGTTGCTCAGGTGTCTGATGCGGGTATGCCGGCTATAAGCGATCCCGGAGAGGATCTTGTAAGGCTGTGTATCGATGAGGGTGTGGAATTTACCGTAATCCCCGGCCCTGTCGCGGCTGTTACGGCGCTGGTGATGAGCGGTCTGTCGACCCGGTATTACCACTACGAAGGCTTCCTTCCGAACTCCGGCTCCGACAGGCGTAAAAGACTTAAAAAGCTTAAAGAATATGATGAGACCATAGTTCTGTATGAGGCTCCTCACAGATTAAGAAGGCTTCTGGACGAATTGACGGAGGAGGGCTTCGGAGAGAAGCAGGCCGCCTTCTGTAGAGAGCTTACCAAGAAATACGAAGAGGTCATAAGAATGACAGTGGCCGATGCGGTCGAGTATTATGAGAAGACCGAGCCCCGGGGTGAGTTTGTGGTATGCCTTGAGCCCCTCGGTATAAGCGGGAAGACTAAAGAGACGGATGATAAAGCCATAGATGACGAGATTTTGAGACTGCGGGCCTCGGGGATGCCGGTCAAGAAGATATCAGAGCTTTTATCCTCTGACACGGGAGTATCCAAAAAAGAAATGTACGCCAGGGTGCTTAATCTGTTAAAATCAGAGGATAACGACAGAGGCGATCTATAATGAATGACACTAACGGCGAGAAGATAACAAGAGAGACGCTGATCTCCTATATCAAGGAGCTTCCTCTTCATGCTTATATGCCTCTTCTTACAGGTTCCTATAAGGCCATTGCCGTTATTGATCCGTGGGAGAAGGAGATATGCTTCTCAGACGGTATGAGCGATCTGCTTGGTCTTGCTGCCGGCGGATTCATGTATCTTTCCCAGTTCTATCAGAGCATTCCGAGTGACCAGAGGACGTTAATAACCTCCAAGTACGAGACAACCATAGGTGAGCTTATGGAGCATGACTCCATGATCCTTACCATCGAGCATCAGCTCATGGGTATCAATTCAGAAGTCTCTGATCTGGAGGTTATCATGAAGGTGGAGACTATTAACAGGTCCCGCTTCATACTGGCAGTTATAAAGGATAAGACTCCGGATATAAGACACCGTGCATTCACCGAGCTGTTCGGCCCAGATATAAGCTCTTATCTGTTCGTATACGATATCAGAAGAGATGTGTGTATAGTAAGTGAGAACTTCGTCGAGGAGTTTGATCTTAAAGGTCCTGAATTTGTTAATTTTTCTCAGTCCTATAAGCAGTACATTCATCCTGATGATACGGAGATGCTCCACGATGCTCTGGTCAACTATATCGAGTATCATAACTTCGACGGAGGCCTGCAGGTAAGGTTCCTGGCTCCCGGAAGAGGAGAGATATTCTTAAGGACTGACGGCTTCTCTGATTACGGAAGTGAAGGGCGTTATGTATCGGGAATATTCTCTGATGTTACAAGCTTTGTCAATGAGGACTTTCTGTGGGATAACATGATTGACGGTCTTAACGCCGCGATCTTCAACACGGATCTTAACCGTAATGTCACGACTATCTCTGAGAATATTAGGAATATTTTCCCTGACTTTCCGCTTACGATAGAGGGAGATTTTACGGAGGCTCTGGAGGCTTATATCATCCCCTCCGACAGACAGCGCTTCAGGAATATCCTTAACCGCTCCATTCAGGAGACGGGTACTAGGTTCGCCATAGAGGTCAGAGCAAAGGGCAGTGACGAGAGATCCTTCTGGGTAGCCATAAGAGGTAAGTCCTTCGAGAACAGGAATTCTCTTACACATATGCTTACGGGAAGTATTCTCGATTTGTCTGCCATGAATGAGGTCAAGGAGAACTTCGAGAAGGCCGGAACCTCTCACGAGCTTACAGGTCTTCATACCATGCAGAGACTCACACATGATGTGGATCTTGTTATAAGAGACGGAAGTGTAAGCTGCGCGGCTGTCATAATGTACGATATCAATGATTTCCATGAACTTACGGACCGTTACGGTAAGGAGGCAGGCGACAGGCTCCTTATTAATCTCGCGGACTATCTTACCAAGACACTTCCCGAGAGGGCACGCCTTTATCACATAGGGACTGATAACTTCGCAGTGCTGTGGCCTGAGGCTTCTCAGATCAAGGTAGGAAACTACATGAAGAGCGTTATAGAAGGGTCAGAGGAGCCCTTCGAGACGGAGTCGGGTAAATTCTTTATCACGCTTCTGGCGTCAGCATCCTTCTATCCTGAGGGACGGACCTCCAAGGAGCTTCTGAGTCAGGCTGAGATAACGCTTCACAAGGTCAAGGAGGACAAGAGCCTCAGGTACGCCGTGTTCTCTCCCTCCGACAGGAATGCGCTTAGGGAGAAGCTCGACTTCCAGATGACTATATCCTCTAATATCATGAACGGCTTCGAGAACTTCATGCTTTATTATCAGCCTCTTACCGATGCCAAGACCGGTACACTTAGGGGCGCGGAGGCTCTCCTTCGTTGGATCAAGCCCGGAGGCTCGCCGGAGAATCCCGAGAAGGTGGTGGCGGCACTTGATGCCATTAACCAGATGGAGGCTGTAGGCAGGTGGATCGTCAACGAAGCCATCCGTCAGTGCTCTGAGTGGATATCCAAGGGCGCTCCGAGAGATTTCTATGTTCATATCAATGCTACGGCCGATGACCTCGTAAGCGAGGGCTATGTAGAATATGTTCTCGAGTGCCTGAAGAAGCATAAGCTTGCTGCCGAGAACATCCTGATCGAGCTTACTGAGACCTCTCTCATGCAGAATATGTCGGCCTGCAGACGTAATATCGAGTTATTACACGAGCATAATATCAGGACTGCTCTTGATGACTTCGGCTCAGGTTATTCGTCCTTTGGTTATCTTAAGGACCTGCCGGTAGATGAGATCAAGATAGATAAGACCTTCGTGGATGATATGCTGTCCAACAAGTTCGATAATACATTTATCTCAGCTATGACAATGCTTGCTCACTCCATCGGGAAGGGAGTAGTAGTAGAGGGCGTTGAGACGAAGGAGCAATACATAATGATCCGCGATATGGACGCCGATATTATTCAGGGCTACTACTTCGGCAAGCCCATGTCGGTATTCGCCTTCTGGAATCAGTACTTCGGCTGATATTCATATCCTCTTTGTGATATACTAATACGGTTAATCTATAGTCAGGGGGTTCTCTATCTATGTCAGAGAAGACACCGTTTTACATCACTACGCCCATTTATTATCCTTCGGGCAATCCGCACATCGGTCATTGCTATTCCACCATCGCCTGCGATGTTGTGGCCAGAATGAAGCGAATGCAGGGCTACGATGTAATGTTCCTGACAGGTACGGATGAGCACGGTCAGAAGATCGAGAAGAAGGCTCAGGAGCTGGGGACCACTCCCAAGGCTTACGTAGACGAGATCGTCGACAACTTCCAGAAGCTGTGGGCAACACTCGGCATCACTTATGACAGGTTCGTAAGAACTACCGACGATTACCATATCAAGACTGTTCAGAATATATTCGAGAAGCTGTATAAGGACGGCTGGATATATAAGAGTGAGTACAAGGGTAAGTACTGTACCCCCTGTGAGTCATTCTGGACCGAGAGCCAGCTTGTTGATGGCAAGTGCCCCGACTGCGGACGTGTAGTAACCGATGCTTCCGAGGAAGCGTACTTCTTCAAGCTTTCTCACTTTGCACCTAAGCTTAAGGAGCTGCTTCTTGACGAGGAGAGGAACTTCCTTAATCCGAAGTCCAGAGTTAATGAGATGATACATAACTTTATAGATCCCGGACTTCAGGATCTGTGTGTATCCAGAACCAGCTTCAAGTGGGGCATCCCGGTTACCTTCGATGACAAGCATATCGTGTATGTGTGGATCGATGCCCTTACCAACTATATCTCGGCTCTCGGCTACATGAACGATACCTATAATGATTACGAGAAGTTCTGGCCTGCTGATATGCATGTAATGGCTAAGGAGATTGTAAGATTCCACTCTCTTATCTGGCCTTCTATCCTGATGGCATTGGGAGAGCCTTTGCCTAAGAAGGTCTACGGTCACGGCTGGATCACCTTCGGTGAGGGCGGAGGAAAGATGAGTAAGTCCAAGGGCAACGTTGTTGATCCCTTCGTCCTGAGTGAGAGGTACGGTGTTGATTCGTTGAGATATCATCTTCTTCGTGAGATGGTATTCGGTTCAGACTGTCCGTATTCCAATGAGCAGATGTTCAACCGGTATAACAGCGATCTGGCTAATGACCTGGGTAATCTGGTCTCCAGAACTGTTGCTATGGCTCAGAAGTATTTCGGTGAGACCCTGCCTTTACAGAAGGAGTTTAATGAGTCTGACGAAGAGCTTCTTAAGCTTACTGACGAGCTGCCTTCCTTCGTGGATGATGCCTTCACTACACTGAGGTTCTCGGAGGGTCTGGAGAGGATATTCCGTGTCATCGCACGCGCGAATAAGTATATCGACGAGAACGAGCCCTGGATCCTCGCGAAGGATGAGGCTAAGAAGCCGAGACTGGCGGCTGTTCTATATAACCTGCTTGACACGGTGAGACGCTGCACGATCCTTCTTACTCCCGTAATGCCACATATCTGCCCCGAGATCTTCGAGCAGATCGGTGCAGGAGAGGATGTTACGACCTGGGAAGCATCTAAGACCCGTCATCTTCTGCCCGCGCAGGTGGCAGTTAAGAAGGGAAGAGTTCTGTTCCCCCGTATAGATATCGAGAAGGAGCTTGCCGAGCTTGAGGCCTTAAGTGCACCTGACAGGGAGCTTCCCGAGGAGCCCTTGAAGGACGTAACCTCCTTCGATAACTTCGCGGCTCTCGATCTTCGTGCGGTAAAGGTCCTGTCCTGCGAGCGTGTTCCCAAGTCTGATAAGCTTCTTAAGTTCATTGTTGATGACGGCTTCGGCGAGAGACAGGTGCTCTCCGGTATTGCGAAGTATTACGAGCCTGAGCAGCTGGTGGGGAAGACCCTTGCCATGATCGTTAATCTCGCACCCCGTAAGATGATGGGGCTCGAGAGTAACGGTATGATCATGTCCGTAAGAGACGGCGACAGGTTCAGAGTCGTCGAGTTCGGTGACGATATAAAGGCAGGAGCTGATATCTCCTAATGTCCCACGGCCCCAGAGTAGCCAAATATCCTGAAGGTCACTCGGGGGTATTTGACACGCATGCTCATCTTTACGACGACAAGTGTGATTCTCCGGAGGAGGAGCTGAGACGCGCCTCTTCATGCGGAGTGGATACTGTGCTTATCCCTGCGGATAACGTTGCCACCAGCCGTTTGGCGGTGGAGTACGCTCAGCGTTGGAACGGATATGAGGGCGTTACGCTCTATGCATCAGTCGGAGTTCACCCGCACGAGGCTTCGTCCTATGATGAGGACGCGGAGACCTTCATTATCGATATGATAGGCAAGCGACAGGAGCTCAGGATAAAGGCCATAGGCGAGATAGGTCTTGATTACTATTACGATCATTCCCCCCGTGACGTCCAGAGGGAGGTCTTCGCGAAGCAGCTGGAGCTCTCGTTCGAGTACGATATCCCGTTCATTCTTCACGAGAGAGACGCAGCGGGGGATTGTCTCGATATACTTAATTCCTTCAGAAGAAGAGGCAGATTTCTGGAGACGCCGGGAGTCTGTCATTGCTGCTCCTGTTCGGCGGAGGTTGCCTCTGAGCTTATTAGGATGGGATTCTATATAGGCTTCGATGGTCCGCTGACCTTCAAGAACAACAAGAAAACTCCCAAGGTATGCGAGATATGCCCTATGGACAGGATAGTAGTAGAGACTGACAGTCCCTACCTTACACCGGAGCCTAATCGAGGTATGACGAATGAACCGGCCTTTGTTCCTTACGTAGTGGAGAAGATCGCTCAGATCAAAGGGATGGAGCCCAGGGCTGTCGCTGATATAACAAAGAAGAACGGTGAGAAGCTGTTCCGTATATGATGAGGTAATGTCTATGACAAAGAAAGAGAAGAATCTGATCATTGTAACTGTAGTTATGGTCCTGCTTCTGGCGGTGTGTGCACTTTATGACAGAAGCTCCGCTCTTATAAGTCGAACCTTGCCCTATGAACTGCCTGCTGATACGAAGCTTGTGGATATAGATAAGCACGGCTTCATGTTCTACCGTGTAGCGTATGAGGCAAAGATCGAGATAGACCCTTCTAATCCGGAGGAGATCCTTACCTGCTTCGTGGACGGATTCGGTGACTCGGGGGACATGATAAGCCATGCCGAGTTCGACTCTATGTCACAGTATATGTACGATAACTATTATTCATACGTTAGGATCAAGCCGGAGCCTGTAACGGGCTCCACAATCTGGCTCCACGAGGCTGAATTGCCCGGCGGGCACAGCGTGATCCATTTTATCGATCTTGAAGAAGGAGAGCATGCGTATCTCTACATTTACTATGTAAGATGATCTTATCATTCGATCGGGAGTGTTCATGAGTAAGAAGAAAAGACCGTTTTTTGCCCATTACGGGAAGATATTTAAGAACGAATTCAAGGGCTATAACAGCAAGTATCTGATCAACGATCTTACGGCAGGTATTACGGTAGGAGCGGTGGCATTGCCCCTGGCTCTGGCCTTCGGTGCCGCCAGCGTTGATCAGGAGCACTTGGCACTAGGTATAGCCGGAGGTCTTATAACTGCTATCGTCGCAGGTATAGTCTCTGGCATTCTGGGCGGAGGCTCCTTCCAGATATCGGGTCCCACAGGAGCCATGGCAGTGATACTCGGTACCATAGTGTCCGGTCAGTACGGACTTCAGGGAATGTTCATGGCTACCTTTATGTCGGGCGTTATACTTCTGGCGGCGGGCCTTCTTCGTTTCGGACGTTTCGTTCAGTTTATTCCCAAGCCGGTGGTTACCGGGTTCACCTCCGGCATCGCGTTGGTTATCGCCATAGGGCAGCTCGGAAATGCCTTCGGGGTCAATGCCTCAGGAGAGGGGACAATAGGGAAGCTCATGGCATTTTTCTCCAATGTCAAGGATACAAGCGTTCCGACCTTAGCCATAACACTGATAGTGATCGTGATCATGGCAGTGTGTCCCAAGAAGATATCCCGTTATGTTCCTGCTTCATTGATCGCCATCATAATAGCTACTGCGATCTGTGCCCTGATAGAGATGCCGGTCAAGACCATAGGCTCCATTCCGAGCTCGCTTGTTAATGCTGAGGTTCTTAATATCAGCGCGGTTGATATTACTATGTTAAGGTCCATAAGCGGTTATGCCGTTACCATCGCACTTCTCGGAATGATCGAGAGCCTTCTGTGCGGTACAGCCGCGGCGTCCATGAAGAAGGAGAAGTTCGATTCCAACGTAGAGCTTATAGCTCAGGGACTTGCCAACATGACTGTGCCATTCATGGGCGGTGTGCCTTCGACCGCAGCTATAGCGAGGACCTCTGTCGCCATCAAGAGCGGCTGCAGGACCAGACTCACGTCGGTCTTTCAGTCCTTGTTCCTCATCCTCTGTATGTTCGTTCTATCGCCCTTGATCGGGCTGGTTCCTTATTCTGCTCTGGCGGGTGTGCTGTTCGTCACTTCTTATAAGATGAATGACTTTAAGACCATTAAGGGGTATTTCGCACACGGGCTCAAGGATGCTGTCGTGCTGTGCTTCGTTACTATGGCCGCCACGGTAGTCCTTGACCTTACTTACGCCATCGTGATAGGTGTCGCCCTGTCCATGATCATGACTATAAGCAAGCTCGCGGATATTCGTGTGAATGTGGAGGAAGAGACCCTGATAGATAACAGGGACGTGGCTATCGTCTACAGTGTCGGGGCTTACTTCTTCGCTAACGGCAAGCAGCTTAAGAAGGCTATCGAGAAGTGCGAGAAGAGGTATGAGACCTATATTCTGTCCTTCCGTGGCGTGGTCTTCGTTGACGTGTCCGCAGAGACCGAGTTCGTGGAAGCGATAGAGTACATCAAAGGCATGGGCTCGGATTTCTGCTTCGTAGGTCTTAACAGCGAGGTCGATCAGGCTCTGGAGAAGATAGGCTTCCAGGAGCAGGTGGGAAGGGAGCACTTTTACCCCAATCTCGAGGATTACGTGGCCTCTCATGCCCTCGGTAGCGCATCTCAAAAAAGCTGAAAAAACAAGTTGACATCTATGGTGACATTCGATATACTTCTTTTGCGCTTCGAAAAGGGAAGCGTACCGGCTACTTTGGAAGCTTAGCTCAGCTGGGAGAGCATCTGCCTTACAAGCAGAGGGTCACAGGTTCGAGCCCTGTAGTTTCCACCACAAACGGCGCAGTAGTTCAGCTGGTTAGAATGCCAGCCTGTCACGCTGGAGGTCGAGGGTTCGAGCCCCTTCTGCGTCGCCATTATTACCGGTCTTTGGACCGGTAATAGTTTGCTCAGATAGCTCAGTCGGTAGAGCAGGGGACTGAAAATCCCCGTGTCGGCAGTTCGATTCTGTCTCTGAGCACCAAATAAGCTCCGCATCACGCGGAGCTTTTTGTATGGCTTAATCAATCGTTATCGTCGTTATATCAGTATCTTATTCCTGCGATCTGCCATTGACCGTCTATCCTACAGCAGTAAAGATGCCCTGTTGTGGGAACCACCTCCGGGTCTGAGCCTCCCCAGCCTATCTGCATCCATTGCTCGATATAGACCTCCATGTATACCGTATCCTCGTTATAGGCTATGAATTCGCGAACCTCTTCATTCTCTATGGATACTGCTCCGTGACCTGTGAAGTATCTTAAGGCCGTATTACGGCTTATATAATCGTAGGCAAGGCTGTTGGGCGGGAAGTAGGGATCAAGCTCGGTAATATCCGCGTCCATGGAGATAACGTTGGCAAACAGTGTCGTGAAGTCGATACCGAACTGCTCAAGGTATTCTCTTTCTTCGTGATTCGAAGAATAATCCGCGCTGTACAGATCAAAATCCGCATTATATTCCACGGGACAGTCTGCACCCATATAGTCTTTGACTGTCACCACAGGCTCCTCGTACAGCCCTGATACGGCGTATGTGGTGAAGCCCGGAATTGTTCCGTAGGGCTCTACATACTGAAGCTCGTTCTCGCCGACTGTGGTCTCTTCCGTTATATATGTGTCATCAAGAGCGATTCCGTTGATATAAACCGTGGAATTGGAGGGAAGTGTGATGGTCGCTCCCTCGAGAGGAAGTGCCGGGAAGGATATATCTGACAGCACCCAGGTAGGGAAGCCGTATTCGCCTGATACCGTAAGATCTCTTGCCAAGGTTACAGTCCCCACCACATAGCCGTCTGCCTCGACAGCGTAGCAGGGATTCTCGGCGGTGTATTCACCCGATTCCTTGAAGGTCAGTGTCTTGCCCTCTATCATCTTAAGCATGTAGTTTTTGACCGTGTCCTCGGATTCGTATATGGATACTGTCGGATGAACGGACATATTCTGCCAAATATACTCGATGTCTCTTTGCTCGAAGTGAGTGAATACATCATTCATGGCAAGTATCGGCTGGGATGCCTGATACGAGGCCTCATAGTCTATGAGGAAGCTGTTAAATACTCCGTAATAGTGAAGGATCACGTAGGTTCCGGCAAGAAGCCAGAGCAGAAGTACAAGGATATAGATGTGAACTGTCTTCTTGTTTTTCTTTCTTCTCTTAACGGAGGCTTTGACAGGAGCCTTATCGGTATTATGCTTCTTCATTTGCACCCTCCGCCGTTTGCTGAGGCAATACGATGAATGCCGTAGGGATAGCCCTTTCCTGCCGCAGCTGAGCGTTATTCACGATCTCCTCGCCGTTATACCACATAGAGGAGGACATGCCTCCGTCAAGGTTAAAGGCATTTACCGCGCCGTATTCCACCATTATGTCGATAAGATCAGCCATAGTGGCTCCCATAGAGCTTGATCTTCTTCCTTCGATACAAAGCATAAGCACCGCACCGTCTGCTCTCTGTCCTATGGCTGTTCTGGGATTAAGGCCTCCGCCGACGCCGCTATAGTTGGCAGCCACACCGTTAACGATAAGAGAGGGACCGAAGGATACTGCATCCCGAAGTCCAATGCTCTGCGCATAGCCTGATCCCATGTGTCCCACCACCAGAATATCATCCTGATTAAATCCCACTGTAGGCCAGCTCGTCTGAGGCTCCACGGGAACAGGGTTGCCGTTCTCGTCCAAGGCCTCCTCGGCCATGGGATCAATATATTCGCCGGTGCTTCTGTCTACTCCCTGGGAGATTACGACTCCTATAGGCCAGCCTCCGATCCCGAGTCCGTTCTCGTCCTCGTATTGACCTCCGTTGATACCCGCGACGCCGCCGTATTTATCGATAAGCTGCGGAAGGGTCATGCCGGCGGCTGAGTGAGTGTAGCTGTCTATGGTGCCGACGATCACCCGTGAGGGGTCGTAAACGATCATCATCATGCCGTGATACATTGGACTTGATATCTCATGAAGCTCTATGCCGTCTCCGTCAGGATCAAGGTCATTGGCGGCGTCTATGCCTGCCTGTCGAGCGGCAGCCGCAGCGGCATCAGCTTCATCTCTCATTACGCTAACAAGGGATGTATCCGTAATCTCATCGAAAACAACAGTCTGGTTATTAGACAGGATCTCGTTGATCTGTGCATCTGTCAGCACCAGCCTCGCTGCCAGAGGTCCTGCGCTTGATTCCATCAGGGAGGAAACGAAGATCTCTCTGAAGTGCTGTGACGGGCCGTCAACCGCTATTCTCATGGCTCCGTAGAAGCCTACGAAGGCGATGGCGAGGGTGGATATGAGGAAAAGAAAAATCATCCCGATTATTCTTAGGAATACCTTCATCTTTATCTCCGTGCTTTTTTATTACTTCTAATTCTACATTTTTCTTGAAAAAAACAATATGTAATTTATAATCATCTTGTTGTCAAATTCCGAGGGAATTATGACCGGGAGGAACACGAATTGGAAAAGTCATTCGCAGTAAGTACTGAGGAAGTAATTAAGAAGCTTACAACCGACGAGTCGGTAGGCTTAACTAAGGCCGAAGCCCAGAAGCGTCTGGAGGAGTTCGGCCCCAATACACTGGGGGAGGAGCAGAAGACCCCTCTGTGGAAGAGATTCCTGGCACAGTTTGCCGATGCCATGGTAATTATCCTTATAGCGGCGGCTATACTGTCCGCATTCATGGCTATCAAGAGCAATGAAGGCTTCGAGGGCTGGGTAGATGTTATTGTTATCCTCGCCATCGTTATACTTAATGCCATCTTAGGTGTATATCAGGAGGGCAAGGCCGATCAGGCGCTGGCAGCCCTTAAGAAGATGAGTTCCCCTCAGACTAAGGTCATAAGAGACGGAGAGGTCGTAATGATCGACTCGTCCCTGCTTGTGGAAGGTGATATTGTTGCCATAGATGCCGGAGATGCGATCTCTGCGGATATCAGACTTCTGTCATCGAGCTCACTTAAGGCCGAGGAGGCATCCTTAACAGGTGAGTCCGTGGCAGTAGAGAAGGACGCCACGTTGATCCTTGATGATGACTGCGCTCTCGGTGACCGTAAAAATATGCTGTTCATGGGTACCTCTGTGACCTACGGAAGAGCAAGAGGTGTAGTAGTCGGGACCGGCCGTAACACAGAGCTTGGGAAGATCGCCAATAAGCTGTCCAGTATGGAGGATGAGGTCACTCCGTTACAGAAGAACCTTAACCACCTGGGAAAGATCCTGGCAATCGTATGTATCGCAGTATGTATCGTAGTTTTTGCTGTGGACGTGCTTGTTCAGCACGAGAGCGTTACTGATGCCCTGATGACGGCTGTATCCCTTGCGGTAGCGGCGATCCCTGAGGGCCTGGCGGCTGTAGTAACTATAGTTCTTGCTATCGGTATGACCAAGATGGCCGAGAATAACGCTATCGTAAAGAGACTTCTTGCAGTTGAGACTCTCGGCTGTGTAGATGTTATCTGCTCCGATAAGACCGGTACACTTACACAGAATCAAATGACCGTTAAGGTCCTCTATGACGGAGATCAGGTAATAGATGTAGAGGGTAACGGCTATGCTCCCGAGGGTAAGCTTATCGATAAGGCCGAGAAGGAAGTTAAGCCGGAAGGTAAACTTGAGACTCTCATCAGAGCCGCTGTTCTTTGTAATGACGCCAGCATCGTTAAGAATGATGACGGCGAGTATACCTGCATCGGAGATCCTACAGAGGGCTCTCTTACCACTCTCGGCATGAAGGTCGGTATGAACAGGCCTGAGACTATGGATAAGTATCCGAGAATCATCGAGCTCCCCTTCGATTCCGACAGGAAGATGATGACTACTTATCATTCGAGGATCAAGGAAGGAAAGCTTATATCCTATACCAAGGGTGCCCCGGATATCATCCTCGACAGATGTGCATATGTGGAGACTAAAGACGGCCCTGTCGCTATGACGGATGAGCTTAAGAAGAGAATTGCCGATCAGAATCATGAGTTCGCATGTAAGGCCATAAGAGTTTTGGCCTTCGCCTACAGAGTTCATAACGAGGGGATCGAGCCTGACTTCGAGCATGAGGGCGAGCTTATATTCTTAGGTCTTATCGGAATGATCGATCCTGCCCGTAAGGAGGCTAAGGATGCCATCGCAGTCTGCAAGGAGGCCGGCATCAGAACTGTCATGATCACGGGCGACTTTAAGGATTCCGCTGTGGCCATCGCCGAGAACCTAGAGATGATGGACGGTGACGCCCAGGCTCTGTCCGGTGCCGAGCTTGATAAGATCTCGGATGAGGAACTTCGCGTGGCGTGTGAGAATACTAATGTCTATGCCAGAGTATCGCCTGAGCATAAGGTCCGCATTGTTACTGCGCTTAAGGCCAATAACCATATCGCATCCATGACAGGTGACGGCGTTAACGATGCCATGGCTCTGAAGTCTGCCGACATCGGAGTCGCCATGGGCATTACCGGAACCGATGTAGCCAAGAATTCCGCGGATATGATCCTTATGGACGATAACTTCGCTACCATCGTTAAGGCGGTAGAGGAGGGAAGGATCATCTATGCGAATATAAGAAAATTCGTGAGCTTCCTTCTGTCCTGTAACATCGGCGAGATACTGGTTATATTCCTGTTGTCTTTAATTCCTAATTCGGTTATCCCGGGCATCGCCGCACCCTTGACGGCTATTCAGCTTCTCTGGCTTAACCTGGTCACCGATTCCTTCCCGGCTCTTGCTCTGGGACGTGAGAAGGGAGAGCCCGGCATTATGAAGCTTCCCCCGAGACCTAAGGGAGAGCCTATCATCAACAAGTCCATGATGACACACCTCATCGTACAGGCCTTTGCCATCTTCGTATGTGTAGCGGCGGCCTTCCTGATCCCGTTAACACATAACAACGGTTTTTTCTTCTCATCTGATGTGGAAAGCCTGATGGGAGCCCGTACGGTAGCCTTTACCACGCTTATCATCGCGGAGCTTCTGAGAGCCTATGCTTCGAGATCCGAGAGAATGTCGGTGTTTAAGCTCGGCTTCTTCTCCAATAAGATGATGAACATAGCCGTAGGCGTGTCCATGCTGCTTCTTCTGGCGGTCATCTATATCCCGGGCGTCAACAGCATCTTTGACAACGTGGCACTTAACGCGGCAGCATGGCTTGTGATCATACCTTTATCCGTGATACCCTTCGCCTCCAGCGAGATATATAAGGCCATCAAGGGTACCTCTAAGGGCGAAAAATAAGTTTGCACAAAGAATAACCGTATGATATTATCTTACGGCTGAAACTATTAGGAGGCTTATTAATGAGCGTACTTGATATAATTTTATCTATAATCGATATCGTCCTTGGTGTGCTGATGGTCGTTCTTTTCCTCGCACAGGAGGGTAATGATCAGGGTATGGGTGCCATCACAGGTTCATCCAATGACTCTTACTACAGCAAGTCCAAGGGACAGACATTAGAGGAGAGACTTAAGCAGGCTACTAAGCTTGTTGCTATCCTCTTCGCAGTTACATCTATCGTACTTTACTTCGCAGTTACCAAGGGCTTTTGATTTAAGCTTTACATTGATTTACCGGACCGCATCTTAATGGTGCGGTCTTTTTGTATTATACTTTCACCATAATGGGAGAAGTGATCATGACAAGATATAAGAATAAAAGCATGAGTAATTCAGCACTTAATATGAGCCTTAGACAGCAACAAAGACGAGCTGCCGCGGAAGGCATATCATCCGATGCCCCGAGGAATTATTCGGAGCTTAAGCCTCGTGGCCCTCTGATGGTAAAAAATCAGGTAATAGGACTTCTTGTTCAGAACGGCGACGCCGGTGATGTATATCCTGACAGAGCTTTCAGGGAGACGGACTTCGGTGTGGTTCATATCGACAGGGAGAATCTTAACGGTGCGCCCTACAGAATGACCGTAGTATGCGAGATAATAAACCCCGATAATCCCAACAGAGACTTCAGAGGCAGGATCGTTGAGGTCCTGGGAGACGTGGGTAATAACGATGTAAGGATGCTGTCGGTATTAAGGCAGTACGGCTTGTCTCAGACCTTCCCGGAGGGCGTGACAGCTGAAGTCAGTGATCTTCCCGTTAATCCCGATCCGAAGCTTATAGATGAGCAGATCAAGGCCGGGAGAAGGGATCTTAGGGATCTTCTTACTATCACCATAGACGGTGAGGATGCCAAGGATCTAGATGATGCCATATCCATAAGAAGGCTTGATAACAATAATTACAAGCTTTATGTACACATAGCCGACGTATCGGACTACGTTAAGGAGAATACCCTTCTTGACGGTGAGGCAAGACTTCGAGGTACATCGGTTTACCTCGTGGATCGGGTCATTCCCATGCTGCCCCCTAAGCTTTCCAACGGGCTTTGCAGTCTTAATCCCAATGTTGACCGCCTTACCATGACCGCTGAAATGTACGTGGACCAGGACGGCATTACCTACGACGGAGATGTCTATGAGAGCGTTATAAGATCCGACAGAAGAATGAGCTATAACGAATGCTACCGTCTTCTCACGGAGCCCACAGAGGAGGATGAGAGGGAATACGGTCCGATCCTTCCCATGCTTACCGATATGAAGCTTCTGTCCGAGATATTAAAGAGGATGAGAGACGGAAGAGGCGCTATTAACTTCAACTTCCCAGAGACAGATGTGATCTTAGATGATAATGGGGATCCTATAGATGTTATGCCCCATCCCATAAGCTTTACTAACGGCATAATCGAGCAGTTCATGATATGTGCCAATGAGTTTATTGCCGAGAAATTCTTCAAGCTTAAGTATCCCTTCGTCTACAGAATTCATGAGGATCCGGATCCCATAAAGCTTGCCAGATTCTCCCGTATCGCCAGATCCTTCGGCGCCATGGGAAAGCTGTCGGGAGACGTGGAGCCTATAGATGTCGTAAGATTTATGGACAGCGTAAGGGATGATGAGGCACGGCCGATGCTTGACCAGGTGCTTCTAAGGTCCATGGCGAAGGCTTGCTACAGTGAGAGGAATCTGGGGCATTTCGGGCTGGCATCGAAGTACTACTGTCACTTTACAAGTCCGATAAGAAGATACCCTGACCTCTATATCCACAGGATAATCAAGAGCTATCTTCACGGAGAGGATAACAAGAGGCATTACGGCGGTCTGGTGGCGGCGGTAGCTGACCACAGCTCGGATATGGAGCGTAACAGCGTCGATGCCGAGAGAGCCTCTAAGAACATCAAGATATGCGAATTCATGAAGAAGCATATAGGAGAGCACTTTGACGGCTATATCACGTCTATTATCTCCTCAGGAGTCTTCGTGATGCTTGACAGCACCGCTGAAGGCTTCGTGCCCTTCAGGACTATGTCGGATCACTATATATTCGATGAGAGGATGTATCGCGCAGTGGGTGCGAGAGGTGGCCTTAAGCTTAATATCGGCATGAAGGTCAGAGTCGTGGTGGCAAGCGTGGACACCGAGGCTGCCAAGATAGACTTCGTCTTCGAGGAGGGCTTCGAGAGAAGGTCAGGCGGGAGAAACGTCAAAAATGCCGGTGACAAGGGTCCCGGCAGAAGAAAGCTTAAGCGTAATCGTAAGGGAAGACGCTGATTACTTAACGATAAAGGCGTCTATAGCCTTAAGGAACTCCTCACAGTCATCGGAATAGATATTACATTCCAGCTTCTCTGAGGGGACGATGCTGAATATGCCCATGAGGCTCTTGGCATCTACGTTATATCGTCCTGATACCAGATCCACATCGTAGCTGCAGAAATTGGCTGCGGTTACAAAATCCTTTACATCGTTAATGGTCATGAGTCTTACGTTAATCTTCGTCATGTGAAGCCTCCTTGAAGAACTTGGTGAATTTATCTTTTATAACATCCCAGGTGAAGCGCTCGAGAACATATTGGCGGCCTGTCCTGCCCATGGTGTCAGCCTTGTCCGGATTGTCGATAAAGAACTTGACGGCACCCTCGAAGTCATAGAAATCATTGAAGTAAAGACCGGAGTTGGACTCCTTGGCAAAGGCGGTGGTAACATCGCAGCCCTCGTGAACTAAGACCGGGCGTTCACACAGCCAGCTTTCCATAATTACTATGGAGAAGCTCTCGTGGGTAGAGGGCTGACAAAGACATAGGGAAGCCGCGCAGGCGTCGTACTTATCCTCTCTGTCAACAAAGCCGAGATCGATCACCTCTGAGGCGATGTCTGAGGGGATGTCGATCTTGCCTCCGCCTATAAGGACGAGCTTCAAGGCGCTGATGGAAGGGTTACGCCTTCTGAACTCTCTGAAGTATCTGATGAGCACATCGACGTTCTTGCCTGTGTCCTTGCGGCCTGCATAGAGAATGAAGGGGTCGTTAAGCTTAAACTTCTCGCGGAATCGGTCAGGATCCGGCTCGAAGTCCGAGTCGACTCCGGCACCGAGGACTGCCTGCTTTACTCCCGACAGATCGTAAAGAGAGTTTGCGAGCTCCATCTCGGGCCTCGACAGATAAATCATGCCGGCAAGCTTACTGAATACGTCCTTATATAGACTGATGTGAGCGTAGGCTTCCTCGTGAAGGCAGGGGATAAGCACTGATTTCTCAGGTGCTACCTGTATTCCGTAGTAGGCGGTGCCGAACATATAGGGAATATGGACGAATAAGGCGTAGTCGTCCTTATTGGCTTCTATGTATTCATAAAGCTTGGGGGAGTTTACCATCTCTCTCATGAAGGTCTGCTCCTCCTCGGGTGTGACGGGGATACCCTTAATAAACTTAAGGTTGATCTCATCGAAGGCGGTGGTATCCCTCTTTCTTACGGGAAATCTTATGACCTTAAGACCGCCTTCTTCGGCGGGACCCTCCTTATAGAAGTTCACCGACCAGTCGGAGGAGAACTCCCTGACGCAGGTGGTCAGAATCTCAAGCTCCATACCTGAGGTCTGAAGATGCTTCGCGATGCCTCTGAGCTCTGCCTCAGCACCTCCGGGGATCTTATCGCCGTACCAGGGAATAACAAAACCTATCTTACGCATGGCGCTATTATAATAAAATAAAGCGTTGTTTGACAACCCACGGGTAATGTAATAACATCTTCGGGTATTTTAATTAAATGGGGTTATTTGCAATGGCAAACATCTACAGAGATAAGGTAATAAACGAGATCTCCGAGGCAGATGTCGGAGCTACGATTCGCGCCTGCGGCTGGATCGAGAATATAAGAGACCACGGCGGAGTATCCTTCATAGATCTTCGCGATCAGTACGGCGTCCTTCAGGTGGTTATGAGAGATACGACTCTTCTTGACGGACTTGTAAAAGAGGAGTGCATAAGCGTCGAGGGCGTTATCGAGCACCGAGACGAGGAGACATATAATCCCAAGATCGAGACAGGAACCATCGAGCTTGACTGTAAGAAGGTCGATGTCTTAGGTAAGATATACTCCCAGCTTCCCTTCGAGGTTCAGACCTCCAAGGAGATCAGGGAGGATGTAAGACTTAAGTACAGGTATCTCGATCTTCGTAACAGGAAGGTCAAGGACAATATCCTCTTCCGCTCCAAGGTTATCTCATACTTAAGATCAGAGATGGAGAGCATGGGATTCGTGGAGTTCCAGACTCCTATCCTCACAGCGTCTTCTCCTGAGGGCGCCAGAGACTATATCGTTCCTTCCAGAAAATATAAGGGCAAGTTCTACGCTCTTCCTCAGGCTCCTCAGCAGTTCAAGCAGCTTCTGATGGTGTCCGGCTTTGATAAGTATTATCAGATCGCACCCTGCTTCAGAGATGAGGATGCAAGAGCAGACAGATCCCCCGGAGAGTTCTATCAGCTTGACTTCGAGATGAGCTTCGCGACACAGGAGGACGTTTTCGCTGTAGGTGAGCAGATCCTTACTAAGGCATTTAAGAAGTTTGCTCCCGAAGGGTCAGTAGTTACTGAGGCACCTTATCCCATCATTCCTTATAAGCAGGCAATGCTTGAATTCGGTTCGGATAAGCCCGACCTGAGAAACCCTCTTAGAATTATCGATGTAACTGAGTTCTTCTCCCGCTGCACCTTCAAGGCTTTCATCGGTAAGACTGTCCGTGCCATCAATGTTCACGCCAAGCTCTCGAAGGGTCAGCATGAGAAGATGCTGAAGTTCGCTCAGGATGAGCTCGGCATGGGTGGTTTGGGGTACTTAGAGGTCCTCGAGGACATGTCCTATAAGGGACCTATCGATAAGTTTATTCCCGATGATATGAAGTCCGAGCTTGCTTCTATTGCAGGATTACAGCAGGGAGATACGATATTTTTCATCGCAGATTCGGAGGCTAAGGCTAATGAGTGTGCAGGCAAGATCAGAAATGAGCTGGGCGTAAGACTTGATCTTATCGAGAAGAACGCATTCCGTTTCTGCTATGTTAATGACTTCCCTATGTATGAGTATGACAAGGAGACGAGGAAGTATATCTTCACTCACAATCCTTTCTCCATGCCTCAGGGCGGACTCGAGGCTCTTAACACCAAGAAGCCCGAGGATATACTCGCATATCAGTACGATATCGTATGTAACGGTGTAGAGCTGTCCTCCGGTGCTGTTCGTAACCATGATGTAGAGATAATGAAGAAGGCTTTCGAGATTGCAGGCTACTCCGAGGAGGAGCTCAAGGTCAGATTCGGAGCCCTTTATAACGCATTCCAGTATGGTGCTCCCCCTCACGCGGGAATGGCTCCCGGCGTTGATCGTATGATCATGCTCATGAGGAACGAGGAGTCCATCCGTGAGGTCATCGCTTTCCCTATGAACGGAAATGCCCAGGATCTTCTGTGCGGAGCTCCCGGAGATGTTACAGAGCAGCAGCTTCGTGAGGTTCACATCAAGGTTAGACAGTAATGTCTTCCAAAGGAAAGGTTTATTTTCACACACTCGGGTGTCGCGTCAATCAGTATGAGACTGATGCGGCACGCGAGCTTTTTATTTCTTCGGGGTACCAGAGTACCACGGATGTCTTTGAAGCCGATATCTGCGTGATCAACACATGCACGGTGACGGGTGAAGCTGACAGGAAATCGCGTCAGAGCCTTAGAAGCGTTGCAAGATACAAGCCTGATGCCGTGGTCGTAGCCATGGGATGCGCTTCGGAGATGGCGGACGGAGTTGTGGATGCCGATATTGTACTTGGCACCCGCGATAAGAAGGACATAGTAAAAAGGGTAGAGGAGTTTATCCTCACACGCGAAAAGGACCTGAAGCATTCATCCTCACACAGCAGACCGGAACTTACGAAGAAAGACGAATACCACGACTTCGGTACGATAATCTCCCCCGAAGGGTCGAGGGCGTTCATGAAGATACAGGACGGATGCAATAATTTCTGCACGTTCTGCATCATTCCTTTCGCGAGGGGAAGGATTGCTTCGAGAAGCCGCGAGAATATAGTGGAGGAGGCGCGTAACCTCGCCGCATCAGGGTTCAAGGAGATAATCGTCTCGGGAATTGAAGTGTGTTCGTACGGCGCCGACAGAGGCGAGGGGATAGAGTCGTTGCTTGCTGTTCTTAATGATATTGCGTCAGTTGAGGGAATAGAGAGAATCAGACTCGGATCGCTTGAGCCATCGAGCCTTACGCCTTACTTTATAGACGGAATGGGAAAGATCGGCAAGATGTGTCCTCATTTCCATCTGTCTTTACAAAGCGGAAGCGACACCGTACTTAAGAGGATGAACAGGAAATATGATACCGCACTTTACATGGAGAAGGTAAAGCTTCTTCGCGGTCAGTTCCCTACCATGAAGCTTACTACCGATATAATCGTAGGATTCCCGGGGGAGACGGACGAGGAATTTAACGAGACCCTTGAGTTCGTCGAGAAGTGCGGAATCGATAAGGTGCATGTATTTCCTTATTCCATAAGGAAGGGAACAAAAGCCGCCGGGATGATTCAGGTAGACGGGCTTGTGAAGAAGCAAAGAGGCGAGATTTTACGTAACCTTTCAGAAGACAGGGAGTGCATGTATGCAAAATCGCTGGTAGGGAAGGTCCGCGAAGTCCTGATAGAGGCGAAGTATGAAGAGCATTATTCCGGTTATACGGAAGATTATGTTCAGGCGATCGTCTATCCCGAGGATGGGGAGGAGTTAAATATCGGCTCCGTTGTAAAGGTGATCGCCGAAGACAGTATGTATGCGGCCGTTATTTGTAAAGTTTTATAAAATATTAAAATAAACTTATTAATTCAAGCCTAGTGTGGTAGAATGATTCGTAAGGAACATTTTACGGGGGTGTCAGGGTTGGATAGCGAGATAACCAGATTTACATTTAACGTAGATAAGTCACAGGATGTTAAAGAGCTTATGACCTATGTTCTTAATGCTCTTAAGGAGAAGGGTTATAACCCCATCAATCAGCTGGTGGGATACTTTATTTCCGGTGATCCTACGTACATCACAAGCTACAAGGGCGCCAGAGGAGTTATCAAGAGGATCGATAGAGACGAGCTTCTTGAGGTCATTATCTCTGAGTATTGCAGCAAGCTTTAAACTAACTTTATTACTGGGATAATGCGGCACCCCGGGTTGAGGTGCCGTTTTTTATTAAGAAACGAGAGGGACACAGATGGGTAAAGGCAGAATAATGGGAATAGACTTCGGCATGAAGCATATAGGAGTCGCTCTGTCGGATGAGCTTCTGATCACGGCTTCAGGCTTCGAGACGGTCAACTGGAACGGCGTAGATGATGCATGGGCAATAGACAGGATCGCCGCTATAGTTAAAGAGAAGAATGTAACGGCAATAGTTCTCGGGAAGCCCTCGAGAACCGACGGTACGGTGTCTCATACGGAAGAGGTTGCCGTGGAATTCGGCAGGAAGCTTCAGGAGGCTACAGGCATCACTCCCATAATGAAGGATGAGCGGTATACCACCGTACTCGCATCAAGATTCATGAAGGATGTCGGAAGGTCGGCGAAGAAGCAGCGTAAGGTGATCGATCAGGTGGCGGCAGAGATCATTCTGTCGGATTACCTTGAGACTCTGCGCTGACGGCGCTTATATGCTATAATTTTTAAAAATAAAGGGGAGATCTGCAAGATGGACGAAGATATCATCACTTTATTAGACGAAGACAGCGGTGAGGAGATATCTCTTCGCATTATCGACGAATTCGATATGGAGGACAGAAGCTTCGGAGTTTTCCTGACTCTTACCGAGAATGAGGAGGACGCCGAGGTCATTATCCTTGAGATGATTGAAGAGGGAGAGGAGATGCTTCTTCAGTCCCTTGATGAGGCAGAAGAGGATTCCATATACGATTATTATGACAGCCTCTGTGACGAAGAGGAAGAATGAAGACCAATCAGAAGGGCGGATTCTTCAAGGGGCTTCTCGGGATAAAGGACAAGATTCCTCTTATAAGCCGTAAGAAGACCGGAGCCTCTGACGAGCTGATCGTAATAAGAGACGTTTCAACTAACAAGGATTATTTCCTGTCAGTCGTGGATAACTTCTTCTATAAGGAGAAGGAGTATATCGTGATGTATAATTACGCTCCGGATAACGGGAATCACGATAATCCGGAGCTGGTTATAATGGAGACCCGCTTTAACGATAAGGGAGATCAGATATTTATTTCCATAAGGGATAAGAATGAGCTGGAGGTGGCGTTTTCTTTGTTCATGAGACGTTACTACGAGTCGGATGCACCGGATAGGCAGGAAAGAGTCGGAGTAAGATAAGCCTCTATGAATAAGGTCATCGACTTTCTCGGGATGCTGTTTAAGATCCTGCTCGCGGTCCTGCTGTTTGTGCTGGTTCAGCTAGCAGTTATATATGCTTTCAGATTGCTCGATATAGATACCGGGAAGTACGAGGGCTTATTCTCCCTGATATATTCGCTTCTTACCATAGGAATCTTTCTTATCTATCATAAGATCAGAACGCTTAAGAGCAAGTCTCTCATCCTGTTTGACCGCCCCGATGGCTTCAGTCTCCTGTCGGCCTTCGTAATAGGCTTCGGACTTCTGGGTGTGGTTACGATTTATCTCTTTGCTGCGTATGAGGTGGCGGACTACTTCGAGCCATTACAGGATGCCCTCGAGAGGTATTCGGAGAATATAGATCGTTTCGCGCAGGTGGAGAAGGAGAGCGTCCCTTACTGGGATAACATACTAAGCTTCATATCCGACGTGTTCCTCATTACGCTTGCAGAGGAGCTGGTGTTCAGAGGTATTGTCTTCGGTGAGATCAACAGAAGGTTTAATTATATAGTTTCCTCGCTTGGCTCGGCGCTGGTGTTCGGGCTGCTTCACGGCATATCGGTTCACATAGTTTATGCGCTGATCTGCGGAGTCGTTCTGGCCTTTGTCTACTACTACTCGGGGTCTATTTGGGTGTCATATACCGTTCATGCGGTGTTTAACTTCATGGGCTCGGCCCTGATGACGCTGCTGGACAGCGGTATATTCGGGGACTTGGATGACGCCGTGTTATCGATATCGTATCATTCATCGGTCTTCGAGATCATCTGTATACTTCCGGCGGTGGCAGCGTTTATACTTATGCGTAGGCTTCACATGCAAAGAAAGGAACCCGCAGATGAACAAGCTTGACAGATTCAGATTCGGAGGACTTCATAAGAGAAGACTCTTCATGCTGTTTGTTCTGCTGATATTGATACTTATCGTATCAATGATGTTCCTGATGTTTATCGGGTTCTTCGGAAGCAGGGCGGAGATTCCACGGATTCTGGCGACGTCTGAGCTTACCTCTGAACGCATAGACGGAGTGGGCATCAATGTTCTTGAGATCCCGGATACCAACATAATCGACGATCCCTTCTTCGGGAAGAAGGACAGGTGTATATTCGCGCAGGTAAGCGAGGCTTCGGGGAATTACATATATTTCGATCCTTCTGAGGTGTATTCCTTCTCGAACATAACTGCCGGGAACGAGGTCAATATACTGTCGATCGACGGCAGCGGTAATATGGGGCTTCGCTACAGCGGTTCTGCCAGCGGCTTCGCACGCACAAGATTCGGCGTTCCCGTATCTGTCGAGGATGCTTCGGGTCTGTGGATGAACGATCCTGTTATTAAATCGGCGGAAGCCTCCGGATCGCTCTTCCTTCTTACCGAAAGCGGTAAGCTGATATCCGATGCGGCGCTGTCGCCTGTCGATGAATCCTCAGGAACCGTCTTCACGGATATCTGTGCCGTCGGGATCAATGTATATGCTCTGACACAGGACGGAGAGATATATGTGTCAACCGAGGCAGGCCCGTTCACGCTTCTCGGTGCCTGTGAACATGAAGAAGGAGTCACAGCTTCCTTTATAGCTGTCGCCAACGGAAATATCGATGTTTTCTTCTCAGACGGTTCTTCGATGGCGTACTCTTCCTTGGGCAGTGTGTATATAGATAAGCTCGATATTATCGGAACGGCTTCGGGTACCGATTATATGGTGCTGACGGACGGCGAGAATGTGTTCGTAAGCAGTAACGGTCTGTTCCTGCGAAGAATATCTCAGATCAATGATCTTATTCCTGCGGGAGACTCAATTACTACAGTCGAGGCCAGAGATTCGGAGGTCTTCCTGCTGACCGATTACGGAAGGCTTATAAGGATCGATATGTCGGGTCCGGAGCCTGCTGTTAGTTCTTGTGATATATCCTCTATCGAGCCGGTCGATATATGTCCGGCAGGATCGGAGGCTGTCGTCGCCGTAACTACGGATAATCAGTCGTATTACGTATCAAGCGTTGACGGCTCATATGAGTCCCTTGGCGTGACCGGGACGTCGGTCGATAAGGTGATGATGTACGGGTCGGAGCATTTTCTTATAAGAAGCGGTTACAGGCTTTATGAGTCATCTCTGATGTCGGCTCTTCAGGTGGATCTTCCTATATCCGACGGTCTTGTTATGGAGGGAGATATCTGTATCGTTAAGTGCCTTACTACGGATACAGACTCGTGGGATTTGTACGGCGACACGGAGCTTCTGTCTCAGGGGAGAGGAGTAAGTCTTATAGGCACGGGAGTGGGTACACATGCCATGTCTGTGCTTCTGGATGAGCCTTCTGACGGGATGTTCGAGAATAACCTTTTCTACAGGATAGAGGTCAATATGTCTTCTCCTGATGAGGGGGTTAACTGCAGTGTATGGCTCGAGGGAGAGACCTTCGGGAACGTGGGGCTTCATGCTACAGGACTTACGGATAAAGAGCAGACCTATTCCTATGTGTTCGCGGCTACGGAAGCAATGCTCTCGGACGAGACCTTGAGGTTCAATATTGCGTTCGAGGATGAGGGGATAGTTAACGTATCAAGCGTATATGTAGGTCTTGACAGATATGATATTAATTCCGTAGCGCCGGAGTTCACGGAGAGTATCGTGGCAAGTGCGCCTTCGGCCTTAAGGTTCGGCTCAGTGGCCATAGGAAGCAACGGATACTGCGACGAGACCTTCTATGGCGTCGGTGCCGACTCGCTCGAGCGTGCGATGAGGCTGTGTAAGGAGGCAGGCGCCAACCCCTGGCTCGTGATGGGCTCCTCCGTGTCTCAGAGTGATGTTAACGATCTTCTCGGCTATCTGTGCGGCTCGGTATCTAATGAGCACGGCAAACTCAGGATAGATAACGGAACAGCCTTGCCGTGGAGCAGACAGTTCGACACCATCTACATCGAGATAGACGATATGAATGACGCATTCCCGAGCGACGCTCAGCGCGGTGCATATGTATCGTATGTAATGGGTCTTCTTGCCAAGTCTGAGTTCTATATCGATATCAAGGATAAGGTAGTATTCATTGACGGTATGAGCTACGAGGGCGGAGTGATGCTCTCTAACGCCGATAGACACGCCTCACAGCTAACGATCAATGCTACTCTCTTACAGGGGATGCCCTATATGGATGTGGCAACCGCTGCGGTGGAGAATGCCGTATACGAGGCTCCGCGTGCGGCAGGAGCGGGCGGCTACGGAAGAGAGTATGTTTCTTCGTTAAGGATCGAGGTCGATCAGGAAAGCGGTGTCACGGCGGCTGATATCGTGTCCACGGTGCTTAAGGGTGAAGCCGTATTCGCGGATATGATGCTTTTCGACTCGGATATGGATGTGGGCTCCATTATAGCGACTTTAAGACCTCTTGTAAGCGGCTCTCTGATGTATATTGAGACCTTAGATCCGCTTGACACCTCGTCAGGCATGACGGCAGAGCTTCTTAACGATTCCTGCGAGACTATGCTTATCGACAACGATTCGTTTATTTACCTTGTGGTAGCGAACCATTCGGACAGTCTCCAGCAATTCATGATCTTAAGCGAAGACTACGATACCGCATCAGGATCTTACGTAAGATATTCCTCTGAAGGAAGGCTCCTAATGGAAAGGGATCTTAACAGCCTCAGCATCCGCCAGGTCCTTCAGCCCGGGGAATACATGGTCATTAAGATCCCTAAGTGATCCTCTGATTACTTGATAAAGTCTGTCAGTTGATACCGGTTACCTTGTAATCCTTGTCCTCAACAGCCTTCTTGAGCTGATCGTCGGATACATCTCCGTTAAGCTCTACAACTGCGGTGCCCTTCTCGTGAGAAACTTCTGCGGATGCTACACCCTCTATATCAAGAAGGGCGTTCTTAACCGTTTTCTCGCAGTGTCCGCACATCATGCCTTCGATGTTGATAGTCTTTGTTGCCATTGTTATGTTTCCTCCTGTTATCTCCTGCGGAAGCTCCGCCGGTTTTCTTATTAAGCGATCTCGCTTGGGTGATGTGGGATCATAAAGGTTGATCCTCAAAGCGTTCATACATACCGTAAAGCTTGATATGCTCATGGCGGCAGCGCCGAACACCGGTGTCATGTTGATCCCGAAGCCTGACAGAGCTCCGGCCGCTATGGGGATCAGAAGTATGTTGTATATGAACGCCCAGAAGAGATTCTCGTGAATTATGGTAACGGTCCTTCTTGACAGCCTTATGGCGGCGGGAACGTCGGTAAGTCTGGACTTAACGATCACGGCATCTGCCGCATCAATAGCTACGTCTGTTCCGGCACCGATCGCGATGCCTATGTCGGAGCTTGTAAGGGCAGGGGCGTCATTGATCCCGTCTCCTACCATAGCTACTTTGCCGTATTCCATAAGCTTCTTAATTACCTTGTCCTTGCCGTCGGGAAGAACGTTGGAAATGACCTTGCCGACACCGGATTTATTTGCTATTGAAGCTGCAGTGCGCTCGTTGTCTCCGGTAAGCATTACAGTCTTGATTCCCATATTATGAAGCTGATCTATAGCCTTAGAGGACTCATCCTTGATCGTGTCGGCTACGGCTATGATGCCACAGAATTCGCTGTCTGTTCCGAAGAAAAGGGGAGTCTTGCCTTCGTCCGAGAGCTTCTCTGCGGCTCTAAGGGCTTCGTCGGGGATCGTTGTCTTAGATGAGACGTAGGATCTGTTACCTCCGTAGACTCTTTGATTATCAATTATCCCCGTAAGACCGTTACCGGGAAGTGCCAGAAAATCGCTACAATCCTTCGATTCGATATTGTGCTCTTCTGCGTAAGCGACTATAGCCTTGGCGAGAGGGTGCTCGGACTTCTGCTCGAGGCTTGAAGCAAGAGCTATAAGCTTCTTGTTCTTAGCTTCGGAAATAACATCGGTTACAGAGGGCTCGCCCTTGGTTATTGTTCCGGTCTTATCAAGAGCGACGATCTGAAGCTTACCCGTAAGCTCCAATGCTTCGGAGGTCTTGAACAGCAGTCCGTTACGTGCACCGACACCGTTGCCGGCCATTATTGCAACAGGGGTCGCGAGGCCGAGGGCACAGGGGCAGCTTACTACAAGAACTGCGATACCTCTTGTAAGGGCTGTACTTACGGAAGCTCCCGTTATCAGCCATATGACAGTTACTGATAAAGCTATAACCAGAACAGCAGGAACGAAGATACCCGATATCTTATCTGCGGCTCTCGCGATAGGAGCCTTGGTCGCAGAGGATTCGCTTACAAGCTTAATTATCTGCGAGAGTGTAGTGTCCTCACCGACTCTCGTAGCTTTGCACTTAAGATAGCCTGACTGATTCACCGTGGCGGCGGAGACCTTATCTCCCTCTGTCTTATCTACCGGTACGGATTCCCCCGTAAGAGCGGCTTCATTAACTGCGCTTGATCCTTCGATAACAACACCGTCGACAGGGATCTTATCTCCGGGCTTAACTGCGAAGATATCGCCTACCGATACCTCCTCTACAGGCACGGTGATCTCACTGCCGTCTCTTATGACTGTAGCGACAGGGGGAGCAAGCTCCATAAGACTTTTCAACGCGTTCGTAGTCCTGCCCTTAGATATGGACTCCAGTAGCTTTCCTACAGTAATCAGAGTGACGATCATGGCGGCTGATTCGAAGTAAAGGTCATCCGTCATGTCTCCGGTCACGGTCATCTTGATAAGTACATAAACACTGTAAAGGAATGATACTCCCGAGCCCATTGCTACCAGAGTGTCCATGTTGGGCGCCAGGTGAATGGCTGCCTTGGTTCCGCTAATAAAGAATTTCTGGTTAATTACCATGATGATTCCCGCCAGAAACATCTCGATTATTCCGTGGGCCATCATGTTGTGCTTAAGGATCTCGGGGAAGGGGAAGCCCCACATCATGACGCCCATGCTGATATACATGAGCATCAGAAGGAAGATAACCGAGAAGATAAGGCGATTTTTAAGGATAGGAGCTTCCTTGTTCTCCAGCTCGGATGCTTTGTTTGTTGCTTTATTGTTCGGGGTCGATGCGGAAGCTCCGTAGCCTGCAGCCTCTACAGCCTTGATAATGGCTGAGGGGGAGGCGGTGCCCTCTACGGTCATCGAATTGGTTAGAAGCGATACCGAACAGGATGTGACACCCTCCACCTTGTTGACTGCCTTCTCTACGTGTGCCTGACACGCGGCACAGCTCATACCTGTTATATTATATTTTTCCATGTTTACCTTCTTACTTCATCATCTTCTGTAAAAGCTCCACAAGCTCGTCTATCTTCTCGTCAGAGCCGTTCTGAACGTCATCCTTAACGCAGGACTTAATATGGCTAGACAGAAGCACCTTGGAGAAGGAATTAAGGGAGCATCTGGCGGCGTTGACCTGAGTCAGAATATCGACGCAGTATGCGCCTTCGTCGACCATTCTCTGTATGCCTCTGATCTGACCCTCTATCCTGTTAAGTCGGGTAGTAAGATCCTTGACCTCGTTGTCTGATCTGTTCTTCTTATTACATTCCGGACAAGACATTGTTATCACCTCTCGATATACCCTTAGGGGGTATGTTGTATTTGAGTTGATGATATACCTATAGGGGGTATGTGTCAACGGCCTTTTGTCTCTGACCTGTGAGAAGTAGTACAATGTGATATATGTGAATTAAGTTACAAGAGGAAGAAAAATGAATAAGGCAGGGACGAGGAATATAGAGACAACAAGGCTTCTTCTTCGGCGCTTCAGAATTGATGATGCCGAGGATATGTATAACAATTGGGCCAATGATCCGGAGGTTACCAGGTTCCTGACGTGGTTCCCTCATGAGAATGTCGATGTTACCAGAGGCCTTATAGAAGAATGGATATCTCAGTATGATAATGGCGATTACTTCAACTGGGTAATGGAACTCAAGGAAACAGGAAAGATCATCGGAAATATTTCCGTAGTTAGAGTAAGAGAGCTATTGCATGTCCAAGGCTTACTGGGGGCAAGAGCTCATGCCCGAGGCGCTGAAGGGTGTGATGGATTATCTTTTCGACGTGGTGGGGATGAATCGTGTTGCTGCCACACATGATGTGAATAACCCCAAGTCGGGACGGGTCATGGCCAAAGCCGGAATGAAGTACGAGGGGACCTTAAGACAGGCGGGACGTAATATCCAGGGTGTCATAGACGAGGTCTGTTATTCGTGTATTCGCGCTGATAGGGAATAACGGAATGCTTTACATAATAAGACACGGTAAGACGGATTGGAATCTGAAGCACAAGATCCAGGGTCAGACGGATATCCCTCTAAATGAACAGGGAATAAGCATGGCGATCGAGGCAGGGGAGCGATATAAGGATATTCACTTTGATGTCTGCTATTGTTCGCCTCTCGAAAGGGCGAGGGATACAGCCGAGCTGCTTCTTAAGGACAGGGATGTTCCGATCATTATCGATGACAGATTAACGGAGCTGGGCTTCGGGATATACGAGGGAACGGAAAACGTCTACGATAAGCCGGATTGCCCGCTAAGAGAGCTTTTCTTCAATCCGGGCGGGTATAAGCCTCAGGGCGGTGCCGAGAGTCTGGAGGATCTGTTCGCCAGGACCGGCAGCTTTCTTGATGAGATCGCGTATCCTCAGGTCAGGGAGGGCAAGGATGTTCTGATCGTCGGCCACGGAGCCATGAATTCGGCGATAGTGTGCCAGGTAAGAAACAAGCCTGTGGATAAGTTCTGGGAAGAAGGGATCCAGAACTGCCGACTGATCCGGCTGATGTGAGGGAATGGCGGTGACTTTTGGGACTTGTGAGGTCATCTGAGCGTTCTGTAGGGGGCGTTTATTATTTTATTTATCGTTTGTTAGTTTGAATAATAGTTTTATAAGCAGAAATATTACTCTTTTTTCTGTTCGTAGTGTTGTGTAATAAAAATACAGCAAAAGTATTATTCATTTTTATCGATGGGTTATTGAATAATAAAAGAGGCTCATTTCTATTACTTAATTAGAAGTTGAATCAATTGAGTAATAGAACATCTCATTGGATATTTATGAAGTTAGGGGCAACCCCTTAAGGGCCATTATGCTATCCGCCACAGGGGATCGAAGCTGTCGGCACGTCTGGTTCCTATACCGAACAGATTGCCGCCGAGGGTTCCTTTCTGTCTTATCACATATGGCCAGAATGCCTCGTAGATCTGACGTGGATCACTGACGGCGAGGACCGGCAATCTTCTTGTGTCGATGATGTCGTCCTCACATCCGTTCCTCATGAGAAGAAGAGAATGCCTTCTGTCATAGGCGAGGATATCGTCGTGTTCGGGGTCGTTGAGGATGTGATTCTTAATGATGGGAAGTACACAGTTTCTAGGGTTAAGGGATGCTACCGATACTCCGTTCTCGTCAACGAAGTCTACGCCCCGAATCAGACTGTGTGCCTCTCTGTATAGATCCCTGATTGCCATCTGAATACGGTGTAGCGTCTCATCCTTATAATCTTCGGCAACACCGGCTCCGAAGAGAATTGATCTTCTAATCAGCTCATAAAGATCAAGCTCCATGCGCGGGAGACTGGTCAGGAAGCAGTCGATGATAAGCTGCTGAACATCAGCTGAAGCACACTGGCCCATATATCTGTAGAATCGGTCTGCCAGAGCCATATCAGATCTTACAAACATATATCTGTACTCGAAGGGCGTTCCTCTGATCATGAAGTCCGGCTTAATATCCGAAGGGCGGACCTTCATGCTTATACACCTTAAGTAGACACATAGCAGCCCTTCAAGTGTACCGTCATAAGTAAAGTCGTGAATTATATGCGCCATAGCTACTGCCTCCGTGGCTTAATTGTAGCAGGCAAACGTTTGTTTGTAAATCTATATCGGAGAGGGATTTATAGAACACAAGATCCCCGAACGATATAAAATAGTTACCCCAGATCTGAGTAGAAGGTTACATTATTTAAGTGGCACCACAGCCGCAGGCTCTCGTAAAGATTGTCGTAATCCGGCATGGTCCTGGGGTTTACCTTGTTGAGATTATTGTTGGATGAACCGAAGGAGTAAATGTGCTCGCCGTCTCTGTCGCGTATGGTGAGGCGCCTTTCCCATTTACGATAGGCGGAGGGGGTAAGCTTCAGGTATTCAATCGCTTCTCTTGCGAAGGAATCATCGTCGATCTTGATAGCATAAGCGTCGATGCCGAGTCTCTCGGGGATATTCTTCATGCCCTTGATAATGTAACTGATCTCGGGTATCACGAGGATCAATTCGACAACATAGCCTGCGAGGCAAAATGCTTTTATCATGGTGCCGACAACATTGTCTATAAACAGGCTCACAATAAGAGCGATAGTTATGAGTACTACGGGCAGGACCGTCAAGAGCAGGATTCGCTTTATGCTGTTACGCTTAATATCATCAGGTACTTCGAATGTGACGGGCGTTTCAAAGTGCCTTAGCACCTCATCCGGCTTCTCCGATATATCGAAAATAGTCTTGTCGATATCCGCCGCGATCTTTATAAAATCATCCTTTTCCTTGTGGGAGAAGTTGAGCATCTTCCTTTTGCCGAGCTTTACTGACTCGTCGTGAAAAGAGATATATCTGGTCTTGCCGGTATAGATTCCGTTGTAGTAGTTCTTGATGACATGAGTTCCCTGATAATCCGAGAAATCATAGTGTGTAGTCTTGTTCTTGGCCTCGATGTCGATGCCGTTGGGATTGACGTCGATAGTGGTTTTCCCAAGGATTGATTTACTCTCGTACTTCATATTTGCCCCCCCATGTTTGAACTTATAAAAAACGGTCAGACCCGGAGGTCTGACCGAACCTGTGGTGGATGCTACAGGACTCGAACCTGTGACCCCCTGCACGTCAAGCAGGTACTCTAGCCAGCTGAGCTAAGCATCCTCAGCCCGAAGATAATACCATTTATCGGGGGTAATTACAAGAAGTAATCAATAGCGCTGTCGATGTTGATATCGGAGTATTCCACCTCGCCTGAGAACAGTCTGGCGGCCTCGTGGATGTCGATCCCGATGCATACCAGATCGGCGACGGTGTATGTTGCTTCGACTGCAAAGCCCGCCGTTCCGGGATAGCGATACAGATAGTAGGCACACAGGTTAGAGAACCGACGCGGGTCTTTGTCTATCACACGTTTCTCGTCGGCGCTGTCGGGAGAAGAGGATATCATCTTATCAAGCAAAGAAGTCCATACAGGATCCATCACCTCTAAGGTCTTAAGGAAGGAGGCTCTCGTCGAGGACGACAGGGAAGATGGCTTAAGCTTCTTCAGTCGTTGACTTACATGAGCGGATGTGTCAAAAATCATTTTAATCTCAGATGAAAGCTCTCTGGCAGGAATGAGCTTAAAGTCATCTTTCTTATCGAGGATCAGTCTGCAGGCCTCCTCGCATACCAGTCCGAGCCCCATCTCGGTGTGGTCCTCGAATTCGTTATAGAATCTCGGGTGTTCCCGGCAGATGTCGCAGATGAAGGCTTCGCCGTGCTTAAGGATCATATCGCACAGGCCATCGTTATTAAGAAAAGGGCATCGCTCGTCGGAGTCCAAGACTACGGAGTTGCCGTCGATATGAGCCATTATATCAGGGTGAGACTTAAATCTTCCAAGAGAATCATCATCTACATCGATCTCCCAGCCCTTGCAGCAGGTGTGTCGGCATGCACCTGCGATGCAACTGAAGTCCTTACAGTAATCGGGGGCGTAGATCATATGACGCTTGTGTAGGCGATCTGCGGGATACCGATGTCCTTGACTATGACCTCGCCGGCGTATTCCTTGCCCGCTTCATTAACAAGACCTGTCTTCATACATCCGAAGGTTATTGTGGTGTTCGCGTGTATTCCGGCGCCCATGAGCTCTCCCGTATCTGAATTGATCCCGGAGGGGATATCTACCGCGATCACATGCCTGTAGGACATGGCGTCAACTGCACCCAGAACGGCAGCGCGACTCTCGCGAAGCTCACTCCTGAGCCCGATTCCGAAGATCGCATCCACAAGCACCTCAGCTTCCGGCATGGAGTCCCCGGGAGTGAGAATACGGAAGTTACCGCCTGATCTACGAAGCTGCGACAGCTGATGCAGGAACTCCCAGCTTGCTCTCTCGATGCTTCCCAATATAAGCACAGTGGGCTTAAGTGCGAAACGCTTATCATTAAGTATGAGATTCGCTATACATACGCCGTCGGCTCCGTTATTGCCTGTACCGCACAGAATAAGTATCGAAGCTGAAGCGTAATTAGACGCCAGATACTCCATGACCTCTCTTGATGCATTCTCCATGAGTGTCAGGGAGGGAATGCCCAGAGTCTCTATCGCGTATATATCTGCGGCTTTTGCCTGAGTACCTGTGATGATCATGCTTCGAACACCTCGCATATCTTACGAATACATTCGTACATATAAGGTCTGTAGGTATCAAGATCGCAGGGTCTGTTCTCGAGGATGATGTTATGTGCTGTGGAGCTTACGAATTCGATCAGGGTATAAAGCATTATAAGCTCGTCCTTCCACTGCGATCCGTTAGAGTGGAGTATCTTCTCGTACTCCTCGTGTACGTTAACACTTGTGATGAGTGTATCGTCGGTCACCGCCTTATGGTAGAAGCCGAGACTTAAATTTCTGTTAAGAAACTTCGCGAGCTTAGGATCCTTGGACAGGTCCGTTACAAGAGAGTCGCAGATCGCGATGATCATGTCTATTGTCGATATATCAGGCTCGACCTCTCTTCTTCGCTCCAGTGAGGTCAGGGCGTTCAGGAGTATGGTCTCGGACTTTCTGGCAACAAGGTGATCTATGATGTCCTGTTTGTCCTTGAAGTAGAAGTAGAAGGTACCCTTCGCGACACCTGCGCTGTTTACTATGTCGGATATCGAGGTGTCTGAGATACCCTTAGTGGTAAAAAGGTCGTATGACTTTGACAGTAAGGTATTACGCTTGAAGCGTTTGTTTTCTTCAGCCTTGCCCATTCTGCTCCCCCTCGCAGGACTCTTTTTGGTGAGTTTACACAAATTTTGACTTTTGGTCAAGAATTCGCCTCGAAAATATTGACTACCGGTCAAAAAGTGATAAGATTAACCTAAAAATGACCGTTGGTCAAAATTGTGAGAGGTGGATCCAGATGATCAAATTCGGTAAGCAAATAGTCAAGCTAAGATACTTCATACTGGTGCTTGCTATCCTGCTTCTGATCCCGTCGGTCTTCGGGTTTCTTAATACCAGGATCAATTACGATATCCTGTATTATCTTCCTAAGGACATCGAGACCATGCAGGGCCAGGATGTACTCCTGGAGGACTTTGGCAAGGGAGCGTACGGCATATTCGTATGTGACGGTCTTTCTGTCAAGGAGCAGATCGATATGAGGCAGAAGGTTCTTGATGTAGATCATGTAGCGGATGTAATCTGCTATAACTCCCTGACGGAAGGGCAGATCCCCATAGAGATGATGCCGGACTCTATACAGGACGTGTTCACGTCTAAGGACGGCAACGGGTGTCTGATGTTTATATTTTTCGACACGACAAGCTCTGCTGATGAGACTATGGAGGCTATCACGAGCATAAGAAGGATCGCAGGGAAGCAGTGTTTGCTGTCGAGTATGGCTGCGGTAGTAACAGATACCAAGAATCTTGTGCAGGAGCAGACTCCTATCTATACGCTCATCGCGGTGGCGCTGGCGCTGGTGGTGCTGTTTATTATGACGGACTCCTTCCTTATCCCGATTATTTTCCTGGCGGATATTGGCATCTCTATCGTGTATAACCTTGGAACAAATATCATTCAGGGAGAGATATCCTTTATTACCATGGCGCTGGTGGCGATACTTCAGCTGGCGGTCACTATGGATTACTCCATCTTCCTATATAACAGTTACATGGAGCAGAAGCAGACCTGTTCCGATAACAAGGAAGCTATGGCCAACGCTATCGCGGCAACGATCACTTCGGTAGTGGGCTCATCGTTAACGACAATAGCGGGCTTCCTCGCGATGTGTTTTATGACCTTCACCTTAGGACTTGATATGGGTATCGTTATGGCCAAGGGCGTTGTGCTGGGGGTTATCTGCTGTGTAACGGTCCTTCCGTCAATGATACTTCTTCTGGACCATGCTATAGAGAAGACACGTCACAGGACCATTCATTTCTCGGGGAAGATACTCTCCGACTTCATTTCAAGAAGATACGTTGCTGTCGCGGTGATCGTGCTTCTTCTGTGGCTTCCCGCCATCTACGGCTATAACAGGATCAACGTCTACTATAAGCTTGATTCGAGCCTGCCCGGGAGTCTGGAGTCGGTTCAGGCCAACGAGGCTCTGGAGGCAAATTACGATATCTCTTCAGTATCCATGATACTTGTGGATTCAGAGCTGTCTTCTCGTGATACGAAGACAATGCTCGACGAGCTTAAGGAAGTAGATGGAGTTAACTTCGCCATAGGGCTTGATTCTGTGGTGGGCTCCATGGTACCGGATGAGATATTGCCTTCATCTTTAACATCAGAGCTTCAAAGCGACAGATATAAGCTGATCCTGGTGTCCTCCGCATATCAGGTGGCGACGGATGAGATCAATGCTCAGTGCACGGAGATATCTGAGATAATCAAGCGTTACGATCCCGATTCGATGCTGGTAGGTGAGGCGCCTGCGACGAAGGATCTTATAGAGATCACCGATCGTGACTTCAAGGTGGTAAGTCTCGTAAGTATCGGAGCGATCTTCCTTCTGATCCTGTTCGTCCTTAAGTCCGCCACGTTGCCGGTGATCCTGGTATCTGTGGTCGAACTCGCGATCTATATCAACATGTCGATCTCGTATTACACAGGCTCGACGCTTCCGTTCATAGCTTCAATCTGCGTCGGCACGATTCAGCTCGGCGCCACCATCGATTACGCGATCCTTCTCACGAACCGCTATAAGACGGAGCGTATCGGCGGTGCCTCCCGTAAGGACGCTGTGGGGATAGCGGTAAAGACCTCGGTTAGCTCCGTGCTGTCATCGGCACTCGGCTTCTTCGCGGCCACCATCGGAGTAGCGGTCTACTCAGATATCGATCTTATAAGCTCGATATGTCTGCTGCTGTCCAGGGGCGCGCTTCTGTCCATGGTGATAGTGCTTACGCTTCTGCCGGCGATGCTGCTTATCTTCGACGGCCTGATCATAAGGACTACCGTGGGCATGAGAGGTGTGGTCAGAAATGAGAATAATAACAAGAAAGGGGATATCAAACATGTCTTCAGTCACATCTAAAAGAATAATTGCATCAGTCACTGCAGCCGCTGTTGTATGCGGTGCCTTCGGAGGAACCGCGGTATACCGCAGAAAGCAGGCTTCAGTGCTCGCGAACGAGCTTACTGAGGCAGAGAATATAGCAGCTTCCTACCACAGCTCAAGCTCCGGTAAGAATGAGACCGTCTATGTGATCAAGTCGGATGACGGAGAGAATACGACATATGTAAGTTCATGGCTTCGTAACCCGGACGGAAGCGCTGTCATCAGTGATATATCGGATCTCAGTGATATCGAGGTCGTTCGCGGTAATGCGACCCTCGAGAATGATGATAACGGACAGCTTACGTGGAATACGAACGGTGAGGATGTGTACTACAGAGGCATGTCGAATGATACATTGCCTGTGGATGTTAATATCACCTACGAGCTTGACGGCAGCGAGATCGCAGCTTCCGAGCTTGAAGGTCAAAGCGGACATCTTGTGATCGATGTCGAGTACACTAATAACCTGAGCGAACAGATCGTAACAGATGACGGCGATGAGTATACGATATATATGCCTTTCGTGATGACTACGGGTATGTTTCTTGATAACGCTAATTACACCAACATCGAGGTGACTGACGGACAGGCCGTGAATGACGGAGACAGGACGTATGTTATCGGCATCGGATTCCCGGGACTGTATGAGAGTCTGGGACTTGATAATATCGAGACCGACGATCCTGAGGTCGCAGAGAAGCTTGACGAGCTCAATGTTCCTTCCGGCTTCACGATAGAGTGTGATGTTAATTCATGTGAAGAGCTTACGGCGTTAACGGTAGCATCTGTACTTGATCTTGATGATATAGATGCATCTGTCGATACTGACGGTATCAATGAGAATATAGACGAGATGACAGACGGCATGAGCCGGCTGGTCGACGGTTCTGCTCAGCTTTATGACGGTGTATCAGCATTGAATGACGGCGCTTCATCTCTTAATGAAGGTGCTTACGAGGTGTCAGACGGTGCAGCTTCATTGGCTTCAGGCGCTTCGTCTCTGGCTGAAGGTGCATCGACTCTTGCCTCAGGTGCTGCTTCGCTGTCGGAGGGAGCAAATACGTTAAGCTCAGGAACAGCATCTCTTGCAACAGGCGCTGCAAATCTTCAGAACGGGATCGGTCAGGTCAATGAGGGGGCTGCTGCACTTAATGCCAGTCTTTCCCAGGTTCAGTCTAATATTCCGGCTCTTCAAAGCGGAGTGTCCGATCTGACTAACGGCGCCAATTCTTTGTCTCAGGGAGCATCCTCACTAAGCGCAGGCGTTGATGCTTTGTACGGACAGTTATCATCCGAGGAGTCTGCCTCTCAGATCAATGCTCTGATCCAGGGCTCGGCGCAGTTCTCATCTAATCTTTCTGCACTTAACACAGCGTTAAGCTCATCCATGAGCCCGGAGCAGGCTCAGGCTATTCAGAATGCTATTGCTTATCTGTCAGCCTATGCCGCTCAGATAGATGATCCTAATGCGGCAGCAAGCATCAATGCATTAATAAGCGCATATTCTACCATGGCAAACAGTCTGGGTCAGGTAAGTAGTGCCGTAGCGGCTTTGAATGAGGGCTACGCTTCTATAGATGCAGGTATTAATTCTCTTGGCGGTAAGTTCGGAGAGGTCGCGAATGCGGTAGCAAGTATACAGGTCGGTGCTTCACAGGTGGCGGCAGGATCATCACAGGTAGCTGACGGCCTTAACACACTTAATAACAGCACAGGTTCTCTTGTTAATGGAATTAACGCACTTGCTAACGGCTCGTCAAGCTTAAGTAACGGTACAGCTCAGCTTGTAAACGGTGCTGCTGCACTTGCTGACGGTGCCAATCAGGTAAATAACGGAGCGTATGCCTTGGCGAACGGAGCTTCAGAGCTCTCGACCGGGGCGAATACCCTCTCAAGTGGAGCCTCAGAGCTATCTTCAGGAGCTGATCGGCTGTCGAACGGTGCATCATCTCTTGCCGACGGTACTTCCGAATTGGCAGACGGAGTGTCTTCTTTGCTCGACGGTGCGGGACAGCTCGAGGACGGACTTAACGAATTTAACGACGAGGCAGTAGATAAAATCACTGACATCATCAGCAGCTTGACGCCTGTTCAGGACAGGATCGATGAGCTGAGAGCTTATTCGGCTACCTATAACTCATTCTCCGGTGCTCCGGCGGGCGTCGAGGATTCAGTAGTGTTCGTCTTCAAGAGCTGATCATCTGTTAAAATCCTCACAACCGGTCCTCACAAATCAGAGTTCAAGACGATTTGTGAGGATTTTTTATGCTAGAATAGGTAGCGAATAATTTAACCGGAGGCAATTATGAAACTTGTTGCATATTTTTCCACGTCAGGCAATACGGCGCAGAAGGCCAGAGAGCTCGCGAAGGAGCTGGATGCCGATTTCTACGAGATAACTCCCTTGGTTCCTTATACCGCCGATGATCTCGATTGGCAGGACAGAGGCTCAAGATCCAATGCCGAGATGGAAGACAATAAGACCAGACCTTCTATGGCCGGAACAATGCCTGACATCTCAAAGTACGACGAGATCTATCTGGGATTCCCTCTTTGGTGGGGAAAGGCTCCCCGAATTATCAATACCTTCCTTGAGGGTGCCGACTTTACAGGGAAGAAGATCATTCCTTTCGCGACGAGCGGCGGAAGCGAGTATGGCAAGGCCAGTGATGACTTGATCCCCAGTGCTCCCGGGGCTATCTTCGAAGAGGGTAAGAGGATCAAGTAAGAGCCTTGGACAGTAAGGTCTACTCGGGATGGGACGAGCTTCCCAAGGGTTATGCTTCAGATAAGATAACGGAAGGCTGCATCGTCTTAGAGGGAGGTGCCTTCAGAGCAGTTTATACATCAGGCGTACTGGATGTCCTGATGAAGGAGAACATCAATATGAGCTGTGTGTGCGGTGTGTCCGCCGGAGCCATGAATGGTGCGAACTACGCTGCCGGGCAGATCGGGAGATCCGGAAGGATCAATCTTCGTTACCGTCACGACCGTAATTACGTAGGCGTTAAGCCGATGATCACCCAGCACGGGGTCATCGGCTTTGACTTTGTGTTCGGTGAGCTGGACGGGGTGGAGCCCTTTGACTATGAGGCCTTCTCTGGAAGGAGGTTCGTGGCGGTCACGACTGATGTCGATACCGGGCGTCCGCATTACTGGGAGAAGAAAAACTGCAAGGATCTCTTCCAGGCGATAAGGGCCTCGGCTTCGATGCCGTATGTGTCTGCTCCCGTCGAGGTGGAGGGCACGTACAATCTCGACGGCGGCTGCAGCGTGAATATACCCTACAGGTGGGCGATAGAGCAGGGGTATAAGAAGATAATCGTGGTGAAGACCAGATCCGACGACTACCGTGATCCGCTTCCCACCGACAGAAGGCTCAGGCTTATCGAGAGGATATATAAGGACAAGCCGGCACTGGCGTACGATCTTTGCCATACACCGGAGCGCTATAATCTCGAGATAGACGAGCTTCATTACCTTACGGCGCAGCACAGACTGTTTACCATTACGCCCTCCAGGTCTCTTGACGATATCGGGCGTCTGGAATCCGATATGGAAAAACTCGGCGCGTTATATTATCTTGGAGTGAAGGATGCCGAAGAGCGTCTCGAAGATCTTAAAGGATATCTGAATTATTTATGAGTGTTATTGATTTTATCGTATCTATTATCTACGGAATCGTTGAAGGTATTACCGAGTGGCTTCCCATAAGCTCTACCGGGCATATGATATTGCTGGATTCCTTCCTGAAGCTTAATGTCTCTGAGGAGTTCTATAAGCTTTACCTGGTCGTTATTCAGCTCGGCGCGATCCTCGCGGTCGTGGTTCTTTACTGGAAAGAATTGTGGCCCTTCGGTATTAAGGATAACGAGCACCCTTGGAAAAAGGACGGTATAGGCAGATGGGTAAAGGCCGATAAGTTCGTTATGTGGTTTAAGATCCTGGTTGCCTGTGTGCCCGCGGCAGTGGTGGGAATACTTTTCGATGATTTCCTTGATGAGCTTTTCTATAACTGGGTATGCGTGTCCATCATGCTGATAGTATTCGGTGTCGCGTTTATAGTCGTGGAGAGGTGGATGAAGGACAAGGAGCCTCATACTAAGAGTATTGATGAGATCACGTATCCGCAGGCTTTCCTTATCGGTGCCTTCCAGCTTATCGCGGCGGTGTTCCCGGGCACCTCGAGGTCGGGATCCACTATCGTAGGATCGATCGGGATCGGTATAAGCCGTGAGGCAGCAGCTAAGTTCACGTTCTTCCTCGCTGTGCCGGTAATGCTCGGGGCGAGCCTTCTTAAGATACTGAAGTTCGAGGGCGATGTCACAGGTGCTGAGATAGCGATGCTCCTTGTGGGAATGGCGGTCGCTTTCATAGTCTCGTGGTTCGTTATAAAGAAGCTGATGGCGTATATCAGAAAGCACGATTTTACCGTGTTCGGATGGTACAGGATCGCCGTCGGCGTGATATTTATTATCCTAGGCATCGCCGGCCTTCTTAAGATGGGGTAACAGTTATGCAGAGTAAGCAGGTCTTTAATCCGTATTTACCCTTGAATGAGTACGTTCCTGACGGCGAGCCTCATGTGTTCGGCGACCGTGTGTATGTCTACGGATCTCACGATAAGGAGGGCGGCTATACCTTCTGTATGCTCGACTATGTGGTGTATTCCGCGCCTGTGGATGATCTGTCTGATTGGCGCTACGAGGGCGTGTCTTATAAGGCTTCCCAAGACCCGCTTTATTCTGAGAAGCTGCCGTATATGTTTGCTCCTGATGTGGTTCAGGGAAACGACGGCAAATACTACCTTTACTACTGCATGGGCGGCGATTACGGCAACGGCGGCTACCATAACCCCATAAGCGTCGCGGTGAGCGATAAGCCCCAGGGACCGTACGAGTATCTCGGGAATGTTCACTACAGTGACGGACGAGTAATGAAGAAATACGTCTGCTTTGACCCCGCGGCGCTGAATGATAACGGCGTAATTCGCATTTACTACGGAACGCAGTACGGATTCGAGGAGGAAGAGGATTTTCTTACCTCGGGGAAGCTTGACGTAGAGGCGGAGATGTTCGGCAGGACCCGCGAGGAGATACTCTCGTATCCTGACAGCATTAACGGCCCCATTATGGTGGTTCTCGAGGACGATATGCTCACGGTCAAGGAGGAGCCGCACCACATCATCCCTTATAAGGTTAAGGGCACGAGCTTCGAGGAGCATCCGTTCTTCGAAGGCCCTTCCATGCGTAAGGTGGGCTCGAAATACTATTTTGTCTTTTCATCCTGGCAGAATCATGAACTTTGCTACGCCGTGAGCGATTACCCGGATAAGGACTTCGTCTTCGGAGGCACTATTGTCTCAAACGGCGACGTAGGACTTAACGGACGAAGCGAGAAGGATAAGCTCAACATGACCGGTACAACCCACGGAAGCATCGTGGAGATCAACGGTCAGTGGTATGTGTTCTATCACAGACTTACACATAAATCAGATTACAGCCGTCAGGTCTGTGCGGAGAAGATTTACATCAAGGAGGATGGAAGTATACCTCAGGTGGAGATCACAAGCTGCGGGTTGAGCGAATGGGCGTTGCCTGCAGTCGGGACGTATCCTGCAATTATCTGTTGCAATCTGACTAACGGTGATATGCCACACGGCTCCAACTGCGTATATCCTATACCTTTCCCTAATGTAACCAATCTCGGAGAGGATCGCTTTATAGGCGAGATCGAGGACGGAACGCTAATAGGATACAAATTCTTTGATTACTCCAATACCTCTGAGATAGGAGTGGAGTTCCGTTATGAGACGGATGCAAATCGCGTGGTTTACGACGGTCCCGTAAGGATCGATGATCGAGGCACGGGGCACACGCATGAGAAAGAAGTCGGGGCTTTGCCCGAGAATTGTTGGCTTGATGTGAAGACGGATATCAACGGGGAGATCATAGGTAAGATCAGCCTCGACGGAATCGATAATGAAGACGAGCTTGCATGGAATTATGTCAGTATATCGGCGCAGTTCCCTGAGGGGGTTCAGCCTCTGTATCTCATATATCACGGTGCGCGTAAGATCCAGCTTCGAAGTATAGTATTTACCTGACGAGTTTATTTGACGCTTGTCGATCTGTATTTGCCCGGAGTCATTCCGTATTTTTTTTGAAGACCCTCGTGAAATAGCTTTGGGAGGGGAAGGCAAGCGTGTGAGAGATGAAGGATATCGGGTAGTCCGAGTAATCCAGCATGTTTCTGGCGGTATCAAGCTTCTTCTGAAGAATATATTCCGAGACGGAGCTGCCGGTCTCCTGCTTGAATATCCTCGAGATATGAGAGGCACTGAGGCCTGTGTGTTTACAAAGGTCTGGCATAGTGATCCTGGTATCAAGGTGTTCCAGGATGTAGTCGATCAGGTGGGTCACGGGCTTCGAGTATATATTCTCCTTCGGAAGCTTACGCATCCTCTCGGCATAGGCCAGGGCCATCTCGTCATGAATGGCGGAGATCCTCGGGATGCTGTCAGTCCTGTCCACGAGCTTTATGTAGTAGTCGCTCATGCTGTAGGCCTCGGACAACTGAAGCCCGCCCTCGATACACTGCCTCGCGATAAGTGCGGTGGATATTACGAAATGATACTTCATATTACGAAGGCTGTCGTCTGAAAGCACCCCAAGGCCTTCCTTCTCGTGAAAAACCTCGTTGCTGCAAAGCTTTCTGACCTTCTTCACGTCGCCGGTCCTGATGGCGGTGTAGAAGTCCATCTCGGGAATGTAGGGCGCGTGAATAAGCTCAGGCTCTCTCGGCAGGAATTTAATGAATGAGATCTTATCCGGGGTGTGTTCTGGCATGTGGGTTTCCTCGCTTTCTTCATAATAATATACCTGCACGTCTCTGAAGTAGTCTCTGTAAATCAGAAATTTTGGCGGAAAAGAGAGATTTTCTCCAAAAGTATCTGAGGTAGTCTCTGTATAATCACGTTTCTTATCGAAAAGAGAGACGTGTCGATGTGGGTAGTTTGCACGCGACCTCAGAATTGTCGATTATTGTCGATTTATGTCGAAAATTGTCGGGCTTCTATGCCATAATCTTATGTACAATTATTTCATGATCAACAAAACACATCATGAATTGCTGATAGCATATTATAAAGACAGACTTTCTAAGCTTCCGAACGGGACGTTTGGTACACGTGCCGGAAATAGCGTTATGTATATTCACCATGATCCTAATATGTGGGAATGTGACAAAACCAAACGTATCGAATATAAAGGCCAATTTCTACGTTCAAAGAATGAGCTGATAATATGTAAGACTCTAGAGAATAGAGGATATGAGTTTAAATCTGAGATAGAAGTAAAATGCGGTTCCTTTAATCAGTTTTATCCGGACGTTACATTCTTTGTTCCGGAGTTGGATATTCCGATTTGTATCGAGTCTGATGGTGCGATGGATAGGGACGGTTATTATGAAAAGTCTGAATCTCGTAAGAAGAGATATTTGAATTCAGGATTTGCCGAGATCAGGGATGTAATATTTATCAGAATAATGGATCCGTATAGCTTTGATAATTCGTTGCTGGATGCGCTGATAGATGCTTCGATAATTGCAAATATTAGAAATATAGATCTTGGATTCACGGATTAAATATGTAACATCCTGCCGTGGTGTATAATTAATCACCATAGATATTTATGGCAGTATGTGTGGCTGTAATCGTCATATAATATATACATAATCAGCGGTGAATTATTTTAGGGTGCCGTAAGGAGGGACTAGCATGTTACGTAAGCTTAAGGATAATCTTCGGAATTCATACAGTCCATATTCGAATTACCCTGTAAGTGCTATTGCGGTTACTCGCGACGGCCGGGAGTTCACCGGTGTTAATATCGAGAACGCTTCGTATGGTGCGACCGTATGTGCGGAGAGAACAGCCATCTTCAAGGCAGCATCCGAAGGCTGTCGCCCTGGCGATATAGTAAAGCTTTACGTTATGGTCGGCTCCGGCCGGATCGGTTCGCCCTGCTTTATGTGCAGGCAGGTAATATCTGAATTTATAGATGAGACTGCCGATATAGTCTTAATGTCAACGGAAGGGGAGAGCGTAACCTATAAGGTCGCCGACCTCTGCCCCCATCCCTTCGGCGCTGAAGATCTGGGGTAGGGGGATAAAACTCAGGTCGAATATCAGACTGCCTTCGGCTCAGCGAGTTGCAAGACTCTTTCAATAGGCAGACCGGAATACTTGGATACTAATTCTATGGATACTCCGTCAGCGATCATTTCCATAGCCATCTCTATACTACGTTCTTCTCTGCCTTCTTCTCTTATTCTCTCAATCTCACTATACATCTTCGCTCTCCCTTCTTTTGTTTCCTTAAGGTATCTCATTTTATTCGCCAATACCTCGTAGTACATATCATTAGGATCCTTACATAGGAAGTCATGTACCAGCTTCCCCAGATCCGTCTTGTCATCAACATATGTACTGTTTACATATATTATATGCCTGCCGTCGCCAAATTTCCTGCCATTATCAAGATCTATCATCTCATATCGATTAATTATTTGACCGTCCCCTCTTGCATCCCCTTCTGTAACGAAGATAACGTACGAATCGTTAAGCTTATCAAGCTCCTCCTGTGGCGCTAACATCTTCGTATCCATAAGGCTAGAATGATATCTTGCCCTCTTTGGACTTGCTTCAGCCAGGTCTCTTTGCATCTCTATATTATGTCTGCTTCCTTCGGTTCCGTCTGCTCGAACATCCAAAGTAACGCTCCTGTGACCGGGATTCTCTAATTGCTCCTGCTTA
>JAFVAY010000005.1 GCA_017480325.1 Clostridiales bacterium | reverse complement strand
GGTACAAACTCTCAACCATACCGGTGGTTATTACCGCGAGGCCACACCTGTTCCCTTTCCGAACACAGAAGTTAAGCTCGCGTGTGCCGACAATACTTGGCTGGCGACGGCCCGGGAAGATAGGTTGCTGCCGGTTTATATGAAGCCTTTTGCGCTAAACGCAGAAGGCTTCTTTTTTCGCTTCTTTTCTTTGAAATATATTTGCTACAAAAATATTTTATTGTTATCATAATTTGTAATGTTACATTTCCCTTTGGAGACGGATTAGTATGGAAAAGATATTGATTGTTGACGACGAGCCTAATATTGTTTCATCAGTTTCCGATGTGCTCGGTAGCTTTGGATTCGAGACTATCTCTTCATCTGATGCCCTGGAGGGCTTCAAGATGGCTAAGGAGAAGGATCCGGATCTCATTATTCTCGACTGGATGATGCCGCAGCTTAACGGCCTTCAGTTCACAGAGGACTTAAGGAAAGAGGGCTACGACATTCCGATCCTTTTCCTGACTGCCAAGGGAATGCTCACGGTATACGAGATCGAGGCCTTGAGAAGAGGCGCTGACGACTATATGTCCAAGCCCTTTGATCCGACGCTTCTTGTAGAGAGGGTAAAGGCCCTGCTTAAGAGATCCTCACGTGGAACAAATGATACCAAAGCAGATAACTCCAAGCACACCTACTGTGACGGTGAGCTTGTCATTGACTATGATGCCATGCAGGTCCTGGTCAACGGCGTAAGCTGTGACCTTACCTCTAATGAATTCAAGCTTGTTCAGTATCTTGAGCAGAATGCAGGTCGCGTCTGCACCAGAGACGAACTTCTTTCCAAGGTATGGAATTACGCTTTCTCCGGCGATGTCCGTACTGTTGACGTTACCGTAAGAAGAACCAGAAGAAAGATAGAGCCCAATCAGCCTAACTATAAGTACATACTTACAAGACGCGGTTCGGGTTACTATTTCCCGAAGGATTTTGATTAAGAGAGACTGATCGATGATCGCTTTTATCACATCGCATTTCGCGCTGTGTGTTGTCGGTGTATGCATCCTTATCTTCGCAGGGCTCGCCGTCGGTTATATCGTCGGCAATAATGTATATAACCACAACGCCGATGAACAGGTGCGTGAGATCATAGACAAGCTCGAGTATCAGGGACAGGTACGGTCCTCCATTATCGACAATGTAAATCTCGGCGTCATAACCTACGACTCAGAGGGAATCGTCTATAACAATAGGACTGTGGAGAATATGGAAGGGTTCCTGCAGGGCTCTCCTGTGCCGCCTACCATGGAGGCCTTTCTTGACAGATTCGAGCAGGGGAATCATCTTAAATCCGATTACCTTCTTAATGTGGACAATACCGATACCGCTATCAGAGTTAATTACAACAGCGGCAAGAAGATATTCGAGATCAAGATCCTTAACAAGATATATGAGAACAATCGTCTCGATATCGTCATCGTGGATGACATCACTCAGATCAAAGACGACGAGAGACGTCAGAAGGATCTTGCCGCGAATGTCTCACACGAGCTTAAGACTCCCCTCACGGTAATAAGGGCATCAGAGGTATTCATAAACAACATTACTCCCGAGAAGCTCCCATCCTATGAGGAGATACAGAAATGGGGCTCCCGCGTTATCGTTAATGCGGTGAGGATGCAGGATATCGTTCAGGACTTCCTGACGCTCTCGATGTGCCAGGATGCCGTCCCCATGACGATCGTGGATATAGGTCATATTATTAACCGCGCTGTGGCATCTGTGGCGGAGTATCCGGGCAGGGATAAGATCGAGATCACTATCCCCGAGAATATGTACTATCCTCTGGTGTTCGGCAACGAGAACCTGATAATGAGGGTCGTTATCAACCTTCTTACCAATGCCATAAAGTATATTTCATACGAAGGCAAGACAGAGGCCGATCGCGTGGATATCAGCGTTTCCGCCATAGGCGATCAGATAGGTATCGAGGTATCGGACAACGGCAGGGGAGTGCCTGAGAAGGATGTTGATTACCTTTTCGAGAGGTTCTTCCGCGTGGACAACTCCGGATCAAGAGAAGAGGGAGGCTCGGGTATCGGTCTTGCTATAGTGAAGGATATTGTCGACATGCACGAGGGCACCATAAGCGTTAACACTGAGCTTCGACGGGGGTCGTCCTTCACGGTGCTTCTGCCTATAGCAGGTTCAGTGTTCGAGAGCGTGTTCGAGGATGCTAAGACCGGTATCGTAAGCGAGAAGACCTATTTCCGTACCGTGGCCGACTTTATCGCCATACAGGCTGTGGAGGCCGCGCGCTCCATGGGCTACGAGGACGTGATCGGTATCGCGGACGAATATGAGAACATCCCTGTTGGGGAGAAGACGCTTCGCGATCAGAAGTTCGTGGCTCTTCTTAAAGCCTTCGGTGACGAGCGTTACACGGATCTTGTGGACGAGCTCACCTTCATCGAGCCTGACATGATAGACGATATCGACGAGGAGCCCGAGGACCTGTACGAGGAAGAAGAGGATTCCCGTGAGGAGCAGGCTGAGCCTAGTGTGATATCGGAGACGGATGAAGATCCCGAGGATACGAAGCTTGAGCCGGAAGAGCCGGAGGAGCCCGTCGAGACCGAGGAGGAGAGGCTTGCCAGAGAGGACAAGGAGAGGCGTGAGGAGGCAAAGGCTATCCTTACACAGCAGATCCTTCCCAGAGCAGTGCCTCAGAAGGCTCCTTCGGGCGATGACAGGAAGCAGGCGGTCACGGTTCATCCCGAGGAGACAGTTGCCAAGAAGGCCACTCCCAGGAAGAAGCGAAAAGGAAGCCTTTTCCTTGACTTGACAGCCTCTACCGATGATAATAATGGGGCTGAAATCAAGTCTGCCGTAAGGCAGGTCCTTGACGAGACGGAAGGTAAGTAATAATTGGAATCATATTCTTATAAGATAACCGGCGGTAAGCCCCTTAAGGGACACGTCAATATCAGTGGCAGTAAGAATGCTGTTCTCGGCATCCTGGCGGCTTCAATGATGGTAGACGGCACATGTACCTTGGAGAACGTGCCCGATATCTCAGACGTGCATGTAATGGTCAAGATCTGCGAGTCTCTCGGAGCGAAGATCGAGACTGAGCTGGCGCCCGAGGGCTCTGTAACCCTTCATATCGACCCAAGAGGGATCGATACTTATAAGGCTACCGATCCCGGAGTATCTAAGATCAGAGCATCCTACTATCTTCTCGGAGCACTTCTCGGAAGATGCGGCAAGGCGTCGCTTCGTATGCCGGGAGGCTGTGACTTCGGACAGCGTCCCATCGACCTTCACCTTAAGGCATTCAGACTTATGGGTGCCAAGGGCGCTGACTACAGGAATATCAACGGCGGCATAATCACGCTTAATGCAGATCCTTTAAGAGGCGCCAAGATATTTCTCGATATAGTCAGCGTAGGTGCCACCATCAACGTAATGCTGGCAGCTGCCAAGGCTCAGGGTAACACGACTATAGTAAATGCAGCCAAGGAGCCTCATATAGTTGATGTGGCGAACTTTCTTAACGCCATGGGTGCCCGTATCAAGGGCGCAGGAACGGATACCATTAAGATACAGGGAGTATCCACGCTTCCGGGCAACTTCACTTACTCTATTATTCCCGATCAGATAGAAGCCGGTACATACATGATCGCCGCGGCGGTGACTAACGGCGATGTTACGGTACATAACATCATCCCTACCCATATGGATCCTTTGTCCTCGAAGATGAGAGAGATGGGTTACACGATAGATGAGGGAGATGACTATGTAAGAGTATACAGAGATCCGGAGGAGCAGATCTGGGGAACGAATGTCAAGACTGCGCCGTACCCGGGTTTTCCCACAGATCTTCAGCCTCAGACGGTGGTACTGCTGTGCCTGTCGCAGGGACAGAGCAAGATGGATGAGGACGTGTGGGAGAACAGATATCAGTATATCCCCGAGCTTATAAGAATGGGTGCGAATATCAATATCTTCGATCACGTCGCACTGGTAAACGGTATAGATCACTTTAACTGCGCTCAGGTCAAGGCTACCGATCTTCGTGCAGGGGCGGCGCTGGTGTGCGCGGCTCTTGCTGCCGACGGAACTACGTACATAGATGAGGCAAGAAGAATAGATCGAGGCTACGAGAAGATTGTTGATAAGCTTAAGTCTCTCGGGGCGGATATAGAAGTGGCAAGCAGCGTCGGTTTCTACGTAGATACAGAGGCCTGATATGGAGCTTGTCCCTCTTTATTCCGGAAGCTCCGGGAACGCGACCCTGATACGTGCCGGCGGAACCAATATCCTCATAGATGCGGGAAGAAATTGTAAGTGCCTTACACAGGCGCTTTTTGATGTGGGGACGGATCCGTGTGATATAGATGCGGTTTTTATAACTCACTCCCATGTGGACCACGTAAGCGCCCTTGATGTCTTCATAAGGAAATATCCGTCAAAGCTCTATGCCACCGAAGGAACCTTCAGGGGAATGTCGCGAAGATTTACCAAGCCTCACGAGCTGACGCCCGATATCATTATCGTTCCCGGAGAGGAGTTCCAGATTGCCCCCGGTGTATCCGTAACTGCTGTAAGCACTCCTCATGACGCGTCCGGGTCTGTGTGCTATCGCATAAGGCAAGGGGGCAGGACCTGCATGGTAATGACGGACGTGGGCTACGTAACCGAGGATATAAAGAGGTTAGCGACAGGCGTGGATGCCATTCTTATCGAGTCTAATTACGACAGGCGCATGCTGGTCTACGGTGGCTATCCTGAGGACCTTAAGATCAGGATCGCAGGGGACGGCGGACACTTAAGTAACGACGACTGCGCCGAGATGATGAAGTATCTTATAGACAACGGCACCCGTAAGTTCATCCTGGGGCATTTGTCCGAGAACAACAACACCCCCGATAAAGCAGAGCAGACTGTGTGCGAGTACTTAAGCGCCCACAAGCTTACGAGGGGCGTTGATTATACTGTGTTTATCGCCAACAGATATTCTCCCACGGTGGCACTGGAGGTCTGAGCTCATGGAGATCAGGCTGATATGCCCAGGGAAGATAAGGGAGAAATGGCTCACGGAGGGTATCGAGGAATACAGGAAGCGCCTTACGAAGTACTGCAAGATCTCCGTTATAGAGGTCGAGGCAAGTCCCGACAGCATCCCAATGGAGCGAGCCCTCGCGAAGGAAGGCGAGCTTATACTGTCCAAGATCAAGCCCGGGGAGCAGGTCTGGGCTATGGATCTTCACGGCCGCGAAATGACCTCGGAGGAGATATCCTCCTCTCTTATCTCCTCTCTCGAAAAGGGTGGCGGACATCTTACCATAGTAATAGGCGGAAGCAACGGACTGTCTTCAGATGTTACTGCGAGAGCGAACCTTCGTCTGTGCCTCGGCAAGCATACTATGACCCACACCATGACGCGACTTATAATCCTGGAACAGCTATATCGCGGCTTTAAGATCTATTCAGGTGAGAATTATCATAAGTAGGGTTAGTTTCGACACCTGAATTCAAGTGTGATTCTGTGCCTGATTGTACTTAATTTATGTAACTCAAATAGAGTACAAGAACAGCCCCTTATTATTGTACTTAAATCGGTAATAAGATTTTTAATACAAGAATTATTCCGAATCCTTGTACGTAATTTTCAATAGCAAAAAGGAATACAAAATCTTAGTCAAATGTTTGTACTTGTTTTATATTTCTAAAAATGAGTAAAAGCGGCCTTCCTTCAAACTGAAGCATAATAAAAGAGGCGGGAACCCGCCTCAGTAAAACCTGTTTCTACAGTCTTATATTGCACTGTATGTTACTACACCATCAATGAATGTAAGCAGTGTATTATCGAGATTTTCGTCGTTAAGTACATTAATTATTATATGAATATCATCAGCATTAACATAATCTAAACCTGAGTAAATTCCATCAGCCATTGTTTGCATGCTATCAACCAGATTATTCCATCCATCTATGTAAGTTTGATTGCCTGAGGAAGCTAAAGCGGCCCCTTGTGCTACACCATTTTGCCAAACAGATATAGTAATGAACCCGTCTTCAAAGCTTAATGTGTAGTTGTCGCCGAATGCATTATTTAATGTAACATTCAAATAATCAATATACTCTTCAACGCTAATTTCTTCAGTGTCATTGTTTTGATTGCTAGTAGGAAGGATCAAGAATTGCTCATTCGTTGTACCAACAGATTCAAGTGTTATATGGGAAGGCTCTTCAAGCTCGATAAAGTATCCTTCGTTTATTGTTATCTCTTCGGTTGCGCCAACGTCCAACAGGTATGGTGTGCTATCAACCCAATACTCATATTCATTACCGTCAAAATCAACATCTGTTGCTAATTCGTTTCTAATTACATCTACCTGAGCCATATAGTTTCCGACATTTGAAACTATATATGTGCCGGTAGGAACAACATAACAATAATTTGTGTCCGGGAAATCTGTATTTGCACCTAAAACAACAATATCACCATACTCTCCTAATTCTCCAGCTACAATATCAATAAACAAAGATTCGTTAGTTTCGCTTGCAGTAGTTTCTGTTTCTTCAATAAAAGTTTCTTCGGGGGATGATTCAGATGCTATATTAATAGTGGTTTCAACAGTTTCAACGTTTTCACGGTTACGTCTTCCAATATTGGCGCAAATCGCAATTATCAGCCAAATACCACATATTCCGAGTGATATTTTGGAGAGAAGCTTATTCTTTCCGTCGTCTTTCTTTAAATCAATTATAGCCAGAATTAGTCCTATTAAAGCAGTACATCCAAGGATTGAGAGTACAAGAGATAGTATTCCCAATGGTGACAATGGTTTCTTTTCATTCATATAATTACCCTCCAAAACAACGTGTTAATAGTGGATAACCATATTATATATCGTATACATAATTACGATATTAACTATTATTGAATTAATTGTTACTTCGTATAATCGCATCATTAGATACGAATGATATGAGGATAAACCATGAAACACGAGAAAGCCTCTTTCGATATATTAAATAAAATACAGCAAGAAAGAGTTAAGCGAGGTTGGACAGAGTATACCCTTGCCAAGAATTCTGATTTATCTCAATCAACAATATCATCATGGTATAGAAAAGAATTAGAGCCTTCATTAGCGTCTCTTGAAAAAATATGCAACGGATTAGGGATTACCCTTTCTCAGTTTTTCTCAAAAGAAGAATACTCAAATAGTCTTTCTCCAGATCAAAACAGATTATTGAAGGAATGGGAAAGACTAAATCCGGAACAGCGTGAAGCACTACTTGCGTTACTTCAAAGCTTCTAATTAGTATTGTAAAAGGTTCTCTTTTCAGGCGTTTATCCCGCGGCCGCAGAAGGGGCATTTGGTGACGTAGCCTTTGACGGCTGTGAAGGTGGCGCCGCAGGATTGGCAGTCGACTACGGATTTTGTGAGAAGGGATGTGTTGACGGGGATGTCGTCCATAAGATCAGCTTCGCCCGATAAGGTCTCGTCTCTGACTGATTTCCTGTCGAAAAAGTATTTGTTCTTATAATCGAAGATAGTTATCGTCATTCCTATGGGAAAATCTCCGCTTCCTTTGGTGAAGCTCGTCTGAAGAATTGCTTCCTTCCTGTTTCCCGATTCATCGAAGAAACGCACCTTTGTATTAATAGGGTAGGACTCGTTCACGAGTACGGATCGGTCTTCTATATAACCGTATATCTTGGCGGAGTATTTCTTGCCCTTTGTCGTGGCACGCTTGTTAGTGATGATCTCCATGACGGCGGGGAACATCAGAGCAATCCCGAGCAGGATGAAGAAGCCTGGGAACAGCGACATGAGACCGAAGGTCTTCCAATTAAGCACGAACGCGAACAGAATAACGGTTCCTACAAAGGCGAACATGGCGCCGACAAGTAACAATATACGATTAGCCGATCTCATAACGCTCCTCCTGTCAACTTATTATAATAAAGTATATGATAGAATTGTCTTTAAGATTTATGAATTGGAGTTATCTGTGGCTAAGATAGGTATAGACTTAGGTACTACTAACAGTCTCGCGGTGCTTTATAAGGACGGTCAGGCTGTGAGGATAATAAATACTCTGGGAAGCTACATCACGCCTTCGGCAGTAAGCGCTGACGATGATGACAGGATCCTGGTAGGGGAGGCGGCGAAGGACCGTCTTATCTCACATCCCGACCGGTCGACTTCCGAATTCAAGCGTAATATGGGACTTAGGAAGACCGTGGAGCTTGCGGGAGTGGAGTATACCCCCGAGGAGCTGTCCTCTCTTATACTTAAGAAGCTTAAGGCTGACAGTGAGGCCTTCCTGGGAGAGCCAGTTGAAGAGGCTATAATAAGCGTGCCTGCATACTTCGATGATAATTCAAGAAGAGCTACAAGAGTCGCTGCCGATCTTTCCGGACTTAAGGTCGAGAGGCTTATTAACGAGCCTTCGGCAGCCGCGCTCGCGTATCTTAACAAGAACGGCTACGAGGACGGGACCTACATGGTGGTGGACTTCGGCGGCGGAACGCTGGATGTCTCGGTAGTCGACGTATTCGAGAACATAATCGAGATCCTGGCGGTCTCCGGTAATAACAAGCTCGGAGGTAAGGACTTCAATGAGGCCATCGCCAAGAACTTCTGCAGTAAGAACGGCCTTATCTATGAGGAGTTAAGCTCCGTCGAGAAGGCAGTCATCTATAGGAATGCGGAGCGCGCGAAGATCGAGCTGTCACAGATCCCTATGGTGATGATAGAGGTCCCTCTCGAGCAGGATAAGTACGTTCTTACACTTACCAATAAGGATCTCATTTCCATCTCCAAGGACATCTTCGCCGGCATTCGCGATCCTATTCGCAAAGCTATTCACGACAGCAGGAAAAAGCTCGAGGAGATCGATCAGGTTATTCTCGTAGGCGGCTCCTGTAAGATGCCTACCGTAAGAGACTATATAAGACAGATCACCGGTATAACTCCCGATACATCTATCGATCCCGATACGGCCATCGCCGAGGGAGCAGCTATATTTGCTGCGATGAAGAACAAGGACCTTAAGGATGTCATTCTGACTGACATCTGTCCCTTCACGCTAGGAATTGCCGTTAACAACGATATCCTTAATGACGGATCGCTCATGATGAGCCCGATCATCCCAAGGAATAACACCTTGCCCTCGTCCATCAAGAGATCCTTCTCTGCGGTAAGAGAAAATCAGGATAAGGTCAACGTGCAGGTCTATCAGGGTGAGAATATCAATCCTGACAATAATCTTTATCTCGGGAACCTTGAGATAAGCTGTCCCCCCACGAAGCGTAATGCCAAGATATGCGATGTTAAGATGACCTATGACATTAACGGTATCCTCATCGTTGATGTAACTACTGCGGACGGACAGGTGGCGACAAAGGCTTTTCGAAGTAACAGTAGCGTGCTTACCGACGAGGAGCTCGAGAGCATAAGAAAGAAGATGGAGGACGCGATCCTGGTGTCTGCCGAGGACGAGAAGTATAAGGCGCTGATCGCCCGCGCGGAGAGGATTTACGAGGAATCCTTCGCGGATCAAAGACAGGTGATTACGGGCTTTCTTATGAACTTCAAGGCTCAGATCTCACGAGGCGATCCCATCAAGGTAAGAGAGACATATAAGGCCTTGTCTGAGCTTCTGGATAATCTGGAATACTGATATGGAGATCTTCTGGGATACACTGGGTCTCAAACCCACCACCGACATAAGCAGAATAAGGAAGGCCTACTCGAAGCTCGTGAAGCTTCACCCTCCGGAGGATAACGAGGAGGAGTTTAAGAGGATCAATTCCGCGTATAAAGCTGCCACCAAATTCGCCAGACAGTTCTCGGCCATGGGCGTTACCGACGATCAGATCGAGATCGTGGACAGAAGAGAGGACGGGTCCTTCGGAGTGAAAATTCTGACCCCTGACGGCAAGCCCTTCGTACCTCCCCCTTTTCCTTTACAGAATACGGCTCCGGGGCAGGCTTCTAAGGATCTCGTAAAACAGGTGGAGGATCCCCTGTTCGACTTCGAGTCTATAGATTCATCGGTGGTGACGGCACTTACCTCTGACGAGCTTAACAATATGAGCGGCTTTATCAGTCTGGTGCCGGGCTATAACGTTCCCGACAGCCAGCTCGCGAGACAGATCAAGAAATATCTTTACGAGGACCTCGGGGCGGTGGACACGCTGGCAAAGCCCTCGAAGCCCGAGACGATAAACGAGGATGTCGAGAAGGCTATTGCCGTCGCCTCTTCTATCCTGACGGACAGCAGGTTCACAGGAGAGAAGCTTCTGTGGAGTGTGTATTTTACATCCCCTCTTGTGTCATCGATGTTCACGAGTCTGACGTTCTACAGAAGGCTCGAGGATGTGATCAATAAAGCGTCGCTGGAGCCAAAGTACATATTCGTGATAGCCGATGCATCACCCTTCAGACCCAGAGCGTATGTCATGAATGATAAGCCTGTAGGGAGGATAGACTTCCTGTCTAAGGTTCCGTTCAGATACGAGAGGGGGAAGTATCCGGAGCTTGAGAGGCTTCTTATCAGGGAGGACCCGGTACAGGTGTCAAAGCTCATGGACTTCCTTTCTAAGGTGCCCATGAATCTTTACGGCATCTTGATGCCCTATTTCCGGCCGGATATTAAAGCAGCCCTGGAGGATGCAACCTTCGCCTTCAACTATATACTGACGTCTCCAGACTGTAAGGAAATGAAGGAGAACGAACTGATGTGGCTTCTATTCTTCGAGGGTAGGCTTATAAAGCCGATTGTAAAGGACGCTAACCTTCATACCATGATAACCAAGCGCACCATGGAGCTTAAGCTTTCCAAGGCGCAGCTTACGATCATGAAAAATGCGATGCCCAAGCCGGTGAAATCCAAAGTCAGAAGGAAGAAGGAGGACAAGGACTGGTACTACCTGGAGATAAAAATTAAAGAGGCTTTGTTTAAGAAAAAAGAGGTCAAGGATTTTTTGACGTTTTTGATAGTAGCCATACTGTTTGGCATCTATTTATATTTTTTTAGCCCCTTTAAGCCGGCTTGAATTGACAAAGCATTACACTCTCTGTATAATCAGCGGGTACTTTAGCGCTTTAGTGTGATAAAGTAAAAATCGACGAGAGGTCCGATATTATGAATAACGCCAAGTTCTATACAGCAGACGGTTTTACCGACACGCTCCCCGGGATCTGCGCCTTCAAGAAGCAGACCGAGAGCAACCTTCGCGAACTGTTCCGTCTGCACGGATATAAGGAGATAGAGACTCCAGGGATCGAGTATCTTGATATCTACAGCCGTCCCGGCTTCGTGCCCGAGGAGAGCCTTTATAAGATGACTGACCAGAAGGGAAGGCTTCTTACATTAAGATATGACGGAACTATCCCTGCCGTAAGATATGCGGCAGGCATCAAGGATTTCGATCCTTCGTCGTTGCCCTTAAGGCTTTGCTATATTGAGAATATGTACCGCTTCGCAGGCTCAGGCGGCGGCAAACAGAATGAGTTTACACAGGCGGGAGTCGAGCTCATGGGAGCTGAGGGTGCCGATGCGGATGCGGAGGTTATCGCTCTTGCCATTAAGTCAGCGCTGGGAGCCGGGATAAAGGACCTTCAGATATCCATAGGCCAGGTGAGACTTTACGACGGCATCGCGAGACAGCTGGGCCTGGACGAGCAGACCAAGACCGAGATAGAGAAGGCTATAAACAGCCGCGATACGGTAACTATAGAGAAGACCTGCGACAGGCTTAATATAACAGACGAAGGCCGTAAGCTCCTTCTCATGCTCCCGGATGCTCAGGGCACCTACGATATCATCGAGGACTTCGAGGCATTGGTTAAGGATGAGGAGGCCATAAACGCTCTTAATAACGTCAGGGCTATCCTCGACTGTCTGGACGAGCAGGGCTATCTTAAGTACGTATCCGTCGACGCCGGCCTTATGGGAGGAAGCGTCGATTACTACACCGGAGTTATCTTCAAGGGCTACACCTACGGAGTCGGCTTCCCGATAATAAGCGGAGGTCGCTACGACAACACCGTGGAGGTCTTCGGGCGCAGGATGGAGTGCGTGGGCTTCTCGTTAAGCCTCACTCTTGTCCTCACAGCTCTTCTTCGTCAGGGCACATCCATGCTCGAAAAGCCTGTCGACGCCATCGTCGGTTACGCCGAGGGCTTCCGCCAGGAGGCATATGCGGTAGTTGAGAGATTAAGAGATGAAGGCCTCGCCGCCATCCTTGATACGACCGGTATGGACAGTGATGCTCTTGACGAGTATGGAAGAAAGCTCGGGATAGAACAGATTATCTACGTGAAGGAGGAGGAAAACTGATGCTGACTATAGCTTTATCCAAGGGAAGGCTGGCGGAGAAGGCCATAGCGCTCCTCGAGAATGCAGGCTACGACTGTACAGCGGCAAAGGATGAATCCAGAAAGCTTATTCTCGAGGATGAGAATGCGGGCTTAAGATTCATCATGGCTAAGCCTGCGGATGTTCCTACCTACGTAGAATACGGTGCCGCAGATATAGGCTTCGTGGGAAAGGACACTCTTCTTGAAGAGGGCAGGGACCTCTATGAGGTCGCGGACCTGGGCTTCGGCAAGTGCAGGATGTGTGTGGCAGGTCCAGTCGATCTTAAGGACGGCAAGCTGGATCTTATTCCTAACAAGAGAATAGCCACGAAGTATCCCAATATAACAAGGGCTTACTTCGAGGGAGTTAAGAAAGAGAGCGTGGAGATCATTAAGCTCAACGGCTCCATCGAGCTCGCTCCCCTTATCGGGCTTGCCGACTGTATCGTGGATATAGTGGAGTCCGGACGTACCCTGAAGGAGAACGGACTCGACGTTATCGAGACCGTGGCGGATATCTCCGCGAGAGTAGTAGTCAATCGAGTATCAATGAAGATGAAGTCCTCGGAGATCAAGCCGATGATAGAGAAGATAAAGGAGCAGATAGCACTCTTATGAAATGCAGATTTGTAAACGGAACAACAGACAATCTTAAGGAGATATGTGACGAACTGGGCGCCAGAGGCAAGATGGACTTAGGTCCTGTCATCACCACTGTTCAGGGCGTCATTGATGATATCAAGGAGAACGGAGATAAGGCTGTCCTTAAGTATACGGAGAAGTTTGATAAGGCTTCGTTGACTCCGCAGACCATGAAAGTCACGGCAGGGGAGATCGAGAGTGCCTACGCGTCCCTTCAGAAGGAGGATCCCGAGCTTCTTCGCATCATGAAGAAGGCCGCGGATAATATAAGAGTATTCCACGAGAGGCAGAGGGAAGAGGGCTTCATAATGGATACCGCCAAGGGATCCAAGATCGGAGTTAAGGTCAGACCAATTACCGTGGCGGGTGTGTATGTTCCGGGAGGAACGGCACCCTTGCCGTCAACGGTCCTTATGGATGTTATTCCCGCTTCAGTGGCAGGCGTTCCGAGGATAGTATTCTGTACGCCCCCGAGGGCAGACGGAACTGTCGCTCCCGTTATCCTTGCGGCTGCGGACATCGCAGGTGCGACTGAGATCTATAAGGTCGGAGGCGCACAGGCCATCGCCGCCATGGCATACGGCACCGAGACGATCCCGAGGGTGGATAAGATATGCGGTCCCGGCAACATCTACGTCAATACCGCCAAGAGACTGGTATACGGTCAGGTGGATATCGATATGTTCGCAGGTCCCTCGGAGGTGATCATAATCGCCGATGAGTCGGCTGATCCGAAGTTCGTGGCAGCCGATATGCTGGCACAGGCAGAGCACGATAAGATGGCCTCTGCTATCGTCCTCGCGACGGGTGAGAAGCTCGCCCGGGCCATATGGGAGGAAGCGGACAGAAGATCAGATGCCGCTGAGCGTAAGGATCAGCTTGAAGGCTCGATGGCCAACTACAGCAGTGTAGTCTGTGTTGATTCCCTTGATACGGCTATAGCCTTCTCGGAGGAGCTTGCTCCCGAGCACCTGGAGCTTTGTGTAAAGGATCCTGAGGAGACGTTAAAGAGTATCAATAATGCGGGAGCGGTGTTCCTGGGAAACTACTCTCCCGAGCCTCTCGGAGACTACTTCGCAGGGCCGAACCATACACTTCCCACCAGCGGAACGGCAAGGTTCTTCTCGCCTCTTAACACCGGAGACTTCTATAAGAAGATAAGTGTTATCAACTATAACGAGGAGTCCCTTCGCGAGGTGTATAAGGACGTGGCAAAGTTCGCCAGAAGTGAAGGACTCACCTGTCACGCCAGATCCATAGAATCGAGATTCGAGGAAGTTTAATGAGTAAATATTGGAACAGGAAGATAAATGAGGCTGAGCCTTATGTCGCCGGAGAGCAGCCAAAGCCGGGACAGAGGGTCATAAAGCTTAATACCAATGAGAACCCCTATCCGCCTTCACCGAGGGTCAGGGAGGCTCTGGAGAGCTTTGATATCGATGACTTAAGGCTGTACCCCGATACGAATGCGACTGAGTTTATCGAGGCTGTGGCGAAGGTAGAGGGGGTGAAGGCCTCTCAGGTCTTCGCAGGCAACGGCTCCGATGAGGTGTTGGCTTTATGCTTTCAGACCTTCTTCGAGAAGGAGAGCAATACCGATCTTCCGGTACTGACCCCGGAGTTCAGCTACAGCTTCTATCCCGTCTTCGAGAAGTTCTACGATATAAGGTCGAAGAAGATACCCTTAAGGGAAGGGTTGTCTATCGATCCGTCCGATTATGTGGGAGTTCCCAACTGCGGAATAGCCATCGCGAATCCCAATGCTCCGACATCCCGAGCCTTAACTCTTAAGGATATAGAGAGGATACTTGATGGCAATCCGGATTCCGTGGTAATCATCGACGAGGCTTATGTGGAGTTCGAGGACAACTACGAGACGGCGGTAAGCCTTCTTCCGAAGTATCCCAATCTGTGCGTAGTAAGGACTATGTCGAAGTCTTATAGCCTCGCGGGCCTTCGAGTAGGATACGCTATAGCGTCTGAGGAGCTGATCGAGGGACTTAAGCGAGCCAGAGATTCCTTTAATTCCTATCCCACCGACAGGCTGGCACAGAAGCTTGCCGCTTCCGCGGTAAGCGACACATCCTATCACAGGGAATGCATCGACAGGATCAGGACCACGAGAAGGTATACGGAGGAGGCTTTAAGAGAGCTGGGCTTTGACTGTCCGGAGTCGTCGGCGAATTTTATTTTCGCGAAGCCGCCTTACGGAATTGACGCGGAAACGTTATATAAAAACTTAAGAATGCAGGGTATACTTGTAAGGTATTTCAAGACCGAAGGGATAAACGACCGCCTTCGTATCTCCATAGGAACCATGGAGGAAATGATGGAGTTCGTGGACCGCGTGAGGGAGGAGGTTTCAAATGCCAAGGGCAGCTGAGATTAAGAGAACTACCAAAGAGACCGATATCGACATACGGATCGACCTTGACGGCAAGGGCGAGAATGAGATCGATACAGGCATCGGCTTCTTCGATCACATGCTGACGGCTCTGTCGAAGCACTCCGGTATCGATATGAAGGTGATCTGTAAGGGCGATCTTCAGGTGGATGCACATCACTCCGTGGAGGATGTGGGTATCGCTCTCGGGCAGGCCGTGAAGGAGGCTCTCGGAGACAAGCTTGGTATAACCCGCTACGGACAGGCTCGAATCCCAATGGATGAGGCTCTGGGAGAAGCGGTGATCGATATCTCCGGAAGGCCTTACATAGTTTATAGCTGTGACTTCAAGGCAGACATGATGGGACAGATGGATACCCAGCTCGTGGAGGAGTTCATGAGGGCCTTCGCATATAATGCCGGTATCACACTTCACATCGGATGCCCTTACGGTACTAACGATCACCACAAGGCGGAGGCTATGTTCAAGGCTCTGGCAAGAGCTTTAAGACAGGCCACTGAGATCGACCGCAGATTCGAGGGGCAGATCATCTCTACCAAGGGAAGCTTATAATTACACGGAGGATATAAAAATGCTTATTAAGGATACTGATTTTATCGATAAGCCGGTGCTGGCCAAGGGTAAGGTAAGAAATATCTACGATCTGGGGGACAGTCTCCTTCTTATCGTAACTGACAGAATATCAGCCTTCGACGTTGTCTTCGACGAGCTGATTCCTGACAAGGGCAAGGTCTTGTCCTCTATCTCGGCCTTCTGGTTCGACTTCACGAAGGACATCATTCCCAATCACGTCATCACTACTGATCCTAAGGAATATCCTCAGGGCTTCGATAAGTACGCTTCGGAGCTGGAGGGCAGATCCATGCTAGTTAAGAAGGCTGAGATGCTTCCCGCCGAGTGCATTGTAAGAGGCTATCTCGAGGGCTCTGCTCTTAAGGAATACAAGGCTTCCGGCACTGTAGGCGGTATTAAGATGCCTGAAGGTATGGTTCAGGGAGATAAGCTTCCCGAGCCTCTGTTCACTCCCTCTACCAAGGAGGAAAGCGGTCACGACATCAATATCACATACGAGCAGCTCATCGAGAAGATCGGTGAGGAGGACGCCAAGGCCTTAAGAGATGCTTCATTGGCGCTTTATAAGAAGGTGTCTGAATTCGCTCTTACCAAGGGGCTTATCCTGGCGGATACCAAGTTCGAGTTCGGTAAGGTAGACGGTGTGCTTACAGTATGCGATGAGATGTTTACACCTGACTCCTCGAGATTCTGGGATGCTGCTGACTATGAGCCCGGACACGCTCAGAAGAGCTTCGATAAGCAGTTTCTAAGAGAGTGGCTGGAGACACTCGACTGGGATAAGACATATCCCGCTCCCACTCTCCCTCAGGAGATAATCGACAAGACCGCCGAGAAGTACCGCGAGTGCTATTCGAGGCTTACAGGCAAGGAAATCTGACCTTAAGTGATAGCGATAGTTGACTACAAGATGGGCAATCTCGCCTCTGTGCGCAAAGCCCTCGAGTACATGCACCACGAGTGCAGGATCACAGACGATTCCGAGTTCATCTTAGGTTCGGACGCTCTTATACTGCCTGGGGTCGGGGCTTACGATCCTGCTATGAAGGCATTGACAGAGAAGGGGCTTGACGGGGTCGTAAAGGCATTCGCCGCTTCGGGTAAGCCTGTCTTAGGAATATGCCTCGGGATGCAGTTGATGCTCACGGATTCCGAAGAGGGTGCGGATGAGAACGGCAATATCAAGGGGCTTGATCTTATTCCGGGACACGTCAGGAAGTTTCCTTCGGAGGATACCGTAGAAAAGGGATTGAAGGTTCCTCAGATAGGCTGGAACAGATTGACGGAAGTGACAGGTGAGCTTCTTCGCGAAGACGATTATGTATACTTCGTACACTCCTTCTACTGCGATCCCGACGATCCCGAGGATGCGGCAGCATATACCGAATATGGAATAAAGTATGTGGCGTCGCTTCAAAGAGATAATATATTCGCCACACAGTTCCACCCGGAGAAGAGCGGTGAAGCGGGACTTCAGATACTGGAGAGGTTCTCAAGGAGGATAAGGAAATGATAATTCTTCCTGCTGTGGATCTTCTCGGAGGAAAGTGCGTCAGGCTTCTTAAGGGAGACTATAACAAGGTAACCATATATAATGACGATCCGCTCGGGCAGGCATGGGCTTTTCGCGAGGCGGGAGCAGAGTGGATACACGTAGTGGACCTGGACGCGGCAAAGTCCGGAGTGCCCACCAATCACGAGATAATAAAGCAGATCGCAGAGAAGACCGGGCTTAAGGTAGACACCGGCGGCGGGATCCGTAACATGGATACTCTGAGAAGGTGGATCGAGGACTATGGTGTATCAAGATGCGTCCTGGGCACGGCTGCAGTCAAGGACAGAAGCTTCACCGAGAAGGCCATAGAGCTTTATGAGGAGAAGATCGCTATCGGTATCGATGCCAAGGACGGCGAGGTGGCGGTAGACGGCTGGACCTCCGGGTCAGGCATAGATGCCGTGAAGTTCGCTCTTATGATGAAGTCTATAGGTGCGAGGACCGTGGTATTTACAGACATTGCCAGAGACGGCATGCTCACGGGGCCCGCGGTTGATTCCACTAAGCATATGGTGGAGAAGACCGGACTCGATGTCATCGCGTCGGGGGGAATCGGAAGCAATCAGGATATAGAAGATATAAGGACATCAGGCTGCGCGGGAGTTATAGTCGGCAAAGCCATCTACGAAGGAAAGGCAGATCTTAAGGCATGCTTACTAAGAGAATAATACCCTGCCTGGACGTTAAGGACGGAAGAGTCGTAAAGGGCGTAAACTTCGTATCCTTAAGGGATGCGGGGGACCCTGTCGAGTGTGCCAAGCAGTATAACCTGTCCGGCGCGGATGAGCTTGTTTTCCTCGATATCACTGCGACCTTGGAGGCCAGAGATACCGTGATCGATATGGTGGAGCGTGTTGCCGACGAGATTTTTATTCCCTTCACGGTCGGAGGCGGAATAAGGACTGTCGAGGATATTCGCGCGATACTTAATGCAGGTGCCGACAAGGTCTCACTGAACTCGGCTGCAGTCAAGGATCCGTCCTTCGTTAAGAAGGCATCGCAGATCTTCGGAGCACAGTGTATCGTCGTCGCGATAGATGTAAAGTCCCGCGAGGGGCAGGAGGATAAGTTCCCTTCGGGATACGAGGTTGTTATCGCGGGAGGCACAAAGCCTACCGGTATTGATGCCTTATGGTGGGCTAAGGAGGTCGTGGCCTTAGGCTGCGGGGAGATCCTTCTTACCAGCATGGACAAAGACGGAACCAAGTCGGGCTTCGATAATAAGATCACTTCCATGATCGCAGATGCTGTGTCAGTTCCGGTGATCGCTTCAGGCGGCGCGGGCTCCATGGAGGACTTTTATGACGGCATAATCGACGGCAAGGCTGATGCTGTGCTGGCGGCGTCGCTGTTCCACTTCGGTGAGATAAAGATTTCAGATCTTAAGAAATATCTCGAGGGCAGAGGCATTCCCGTGAGAAGGATACCCGATACCCTTGATATGTGGGCACACATGAAGAAGAACTCGGACGGCATGGTGGCGGTGGTTGCTCAGGATGCGGTGAATGATGAAGTCTTGATGGTAGCATATATGAATTACGAGGCATTCAGACTTACATGCGAGACCGGATATATGCACTATTATTCGAGGTCCCGTAACACCTTATGGAAGAAGGGGGAGACCTCGGGGCACATACAGAAGGTCGTGTCCTGCGCCATAGACTGCGACCGCGATACTCTTCTTTATAAGATAGAGCAGACCGGGGCGGCGTGTCATACGGGAAACAGATCGTGCTTTTATACAGATATTAATAAATGGGATTATGATAAGGAGTGAATGATTATGGACATCATGAAGGAGCTTTACAACGTTATCCTTAATAGGAAGAAGGAGCCTCAGGACGGCTCTTATACCAACTATCTTCTCGATGCCGGCACGGAGAAGATCGCCAAGAAGGTGGGCGAGGAGGCCGTAGAGACGGTTATCGCCGCAGCGCAGGGCTCTAAGGAGGGAGTTGTCTCCGAGATCGCCGATGTTGTATACCATCTTCTGGTGCTCATGGCACACATGGGTATCTCCCTCGAGGATGTGGAGAAGGAGCTTCGCGGCAGAAGAAGCTGAAAATAGGCTTGCAATAAGCCTAATTATGCGTTGACAAGGTTTCAGGGAGCGTGTTACAATTGTCGAGCAAAAAAACCGCAAGGTCTTTTTTTATTGTGTAGAAAAACGGAGGAGCTAGTATATGGCTAAGGCTGATGTCAGAGATAAGCTCACACTCGCATGTGAAGAGTGTAAGAGAAGAAATTATCAGACATATAAGAATAAGAAGAATACTACTGAGAGATTAGAGCTCAAGAAGTATTGCCCTTTCTGCCGTAAGCATACGGTACACAAGGAGACCAAGTAATGGCTGACAAGTCAAAGAAGAAGAATGTATTCCAGAGAATAGCTCAGGTCTTCAAGGAGGTTCGTCAGGAGCTTCGTAAGTCCGTATGGCCCTCTAAGGAGAAGCTTAAGAATACTTCTGCCGTAGTACTTGCGGTAATTCTGTTTTTCGCAGTTTTTCTGAGTCTGATCTCTATGGGTGGCAGATGGCTGCTCGATAAGGCTAACTTCTATGATGAGGTAGAGCCTACCGCTACTGTGGCGACTGAGGTTACGGCGGCTACAGAGGCACCGGTAGTTATCGAGACAGAGGCAGCAGAGACTTCCGCTGAGGAGTCTACTGCCGGAAGTGAGGCGTAATATGGCTGACGAGAGAGAAGCCAAGTGGTACGTAGTTCACACATACTCAGGCTATGAGAACAAGGTCAAGACCTTGCTCGAGAAGACGATCGCTAACAGAGGAATGCAGGATATCATTCAGGATATCTATATTCCTACAGAAGATATTATCGAGATCAAGGACGGCAAGAAGAAGCCCATCAAGCGTAAGAAGTATCCGGGCTATGTCTTTATCAAGTTCGTAAGCGGATTTGATACATTAGGCAGAGACGAGGAGCCTTCCGCTGCGGATAAGGAGCTTTGGTATCTTATAAGGAACACAAGGGGCGTTACCGGATTTGTTTCCACTAACCCCAATAAGCCTCTGCCTATCGCAGACAGCGATCTCATGGCTATGGGTATCGAGACCGACTGGGTACCTGAGGTCGATTATGATGTCGGAAGCACGATCCGTGTTATCAGCGGACCTTTTGCAGACTCGATCTGTGTCGTCGAGGAGATGAACAACGAGAAGCAGCAGGTCAAGGTCAAGCTTACGATGTTCGGTCGTGAGACACCTGTATATCTCGACTTTACACAGGTCGAGAAGATCTAAGGACTGTAAGCGGTTAGCCGCACAGTAAATATTATTTTGGGAGGTGGCCGTTATGGCTAAGAAAATTGCAGGTTATGTAAAGCTTCAGATCCCTGCAGGCAAAGCTACACCCGCGCCGCCGGTAGGACCAGCTCTTGGACAGCACGGTATCAACATCGCGCAGTTCGTTAAAGAGTTTAATGAGAGAACAGCTAAGGACGCAGGTCTCATCATTCCTGTAATCATTACAGTTTATGCTGACCGTTCCTTTACTTTCATTACGAAGACTCCTCCGGTGCCGGTACTTCTTAAGAAGGCCTGTAACATCGAGAGCGCTTCAGGTAAGCCTAACACACAGAAGGTAGCTACTATCTCTTTCGAAGAGTGCAAGAAGATCGCAGCTATTAAGATGCCCGACGTAAATGCTTCATCCATCGAGACATGTGCCGAGATGGTAGCAGGTACGGCAAGATCCATGGGTATCGTGGTAACAAGAGACTAAGGAAGGAGACTCGTAAATGAAGAAAGGTAAGAGATATACAGAACTTGCCAAGCTTGTTGACAGAGCGACAGTTTACGATCCTTCTGAGGCCGTAAAGCTTATCGAGCAGACAGGTAAGGCAAAGTTTGATGAGACAGTAGAGCTTCACGTTCGTCTGGGTGTTGACTCCCGTCACGCTGACCAGCAGGTCAGAGGTGCGGTAGTTCTTCCTCACGGAACAGGTAAGACAAAGAAGGTTCTTGTCTTCGCTAAGGGCCCTAAGGCTGATGAGGCTACTGCAGCTGGTGCTGACTTCGTAGGTGCCGAGGATATGGTACAGAAGATTCAGCAGGAGAACTGGTTCGACTTCGATGCAGTCGTTGCAACTCCCGACATGATGGGTGTTGTAGGACGTATCGGTAAGGTCTTGGGTCCTAAGGGCTTGATGCCTAACCCTAAGTCCGGAACAGTTACAATGGATGTTACAAAGGCTATCAACGATATCAAGGCCGGTAAGGTCGAGTATCGTCTCGATAAGACAAATATCATCCACTGCCCCATCGGTAAGGTATCCTTCGGTGAGGAGAAGCTTCTTGAGAACCTTAACACCATCATGGAGGCTATTGCCAAGGCAAAGCCTGCCGCTGCTAAGGGTCAGTACTTCAAGAATGCTACCATCGCTACAACGATGGGCCCCGGAATCAAGATCAACTCTCAGAAGTACATCTGATTCTGTTAATTAACAATTAATATCTTTCATGCCTAAGACAGCCGTTGCTTCCGCAGGAGGTAGCCGCCGAGGAATGAAGCCAGATCATAAATATGATTCGACTTTAACCCTTATGTCTTACGGCATAAGGGTTTTAAAATCTTATAAGGAGGTAAATAAGAAATGCCCAGTGAGAAGATCCTTGCGGCAAAGAAGCAGGTTGTTGAAGATCTCGTAGCATCCTTCAAGGACGCTAAGACGTTCGTATTCGTAGCATCCCGCGGACTTACCGTTGAGCAGGATACAGCTATGAGACGTGAGCTTCGCGAAGGTAACGTTAAGTTCCAGGTTATCAAGAACACAGTTCTTCGTCTCGTATTCAAGGAGCTCGGTATCGAAGGTCTTGATGACATCTTCGAGGGCCCTACTGCAGTAGCATATTCTGAGGAGATCGTCGCACCTGCGAAGATCATCGCTAAGTATGCCGAAGCATATGAGCCCATGGAGATCAAGGGCGGCATCATCGACGGTAAGGTTGCTTCTATCGATGAGATCGTTACACTTTCCAAGATCCCGGATCCCGAGACACTCTACAGCCAGGTCGTATATGGTTTGCTTTTCCCTTTCACAAAGCTTGCCATGCTCGTTAAGGCCGTAGCAGAGAAGAAGCAGGAAGAAGACGGTGCACCCGCACCCGTAGCAGAGGCTGAGGCTCCTGCAGAGGCTCCCGCAGAGGAAGCGCCTGCAGCAGAAGAGGCACCTGCAGAAGAACCGGCAGCACCGGTCGAGGCCTGAAAGGCTTGAAAAATAAATTATTAATTCTAAATGGAGGAATTTAAAAATGGCTAGTGAGAATATCACAAAGATCCTCGATGAGATCAAGGCTCTTTCCGTAACAGAGCTTTTCGACCTCGAGAAGGCAATTGAAGAAGAGTTTGGCGTATCTGCAGCAGCTATGGTTGCAGCAGCACCTGCAGCAGGCGGCGCAGCAGCTGCTGAGGAGAAGACTGAGTTCACAGTTATGCTCAAGAGCTTCGGTGATGCTAAGATGGGCGTTATCAAGGCTGTTAAGGACGCTATGGGTCTCGGACTTAAGGATGCTAAGGAGCTCGTTGAGAAGGCACCTGTTGCCCTCAAGGAGAACGTATCCAAGGATGAGGCTGATGAGCTCATGAAGAAGCTCGCTGATTGCGGCGCTGAGCTCGAGCTCAAGTAATCTCAGGATCATAAATCTTGACTTTAAGGGGTGTCGGTTACGGCACCCCTTTAATTACGGATAAAGTATTGACTTTAAGGGTTTTACCTTATATAATTTTCAAGCAATTTACGGCGGCATAGCTCAGTTGGCCAGAGCGTCCGGTTCATACCCGGCAGGTCGTAGGTTCGAATCCCACTGCCGCTACCATTTTTTCTTTATATCTAAAGGCCCGTTGGTCAATCGGCTAAGACGTCGCCCTTTCACGGCGGAGTGACGAGTTCAACTCTCGTACGGGTCACCAGAGACTCAAAACACCTGCTCTTGGCCGCGGACAGTGCGCTCGTCGCTACGCTCCTCCGCAACTTGCAGAGCAGGTGTTTTTCGACTCTAAGTTTCAGTATATTTTCTTGCTCATAAGAAGTCCGCTCGGGGGATGTTGTCATGCTCATAAGGGCTATTTGCAGAGCAGGTGTTTCTCACCTTTAAGTTAATTCTTCGCGTTATATGACTCTTCTATACCATTCTTGTTTTTTAACGCGGTTGGTATAGGAAAATGACTACTTCCCTATACCAAACTGATGGACATCATTAGTATGGTATAGGATTTTCAGAGATATCTATACCAACAAACTATAAAATAACAGTATGGTATAGTCAGAACGGCATATCTCTATACCAAACAGGGAAGCTTCTGTGATTTGGTATAGTGAATATCAAATAGGTTTTATGAGCGGGTCTATTATAAAAGGGAATAAAGCATTTCAACAGTCCGATACCATTTTGTGCTCATACGTATAACATGTTAAAATACTTTTATGTTTAAGAAGAGACTGTTAGTTGTCGCTGTGGCGGTCGCAGTTATATTTACGATCATTACTTCGCCTTTGTCCTCGAAGCGGGAGCTTTATGCCGATGACGAGATTACCTGGAGCTATGATGTCGAGAACTTCGTTAGAGGGCTTTACTGGGGGTGCCTCGGAAGAGAGGCGGACTGGGACGGGCTGACCTACTGGTGCAGAAGACTTGCCACGGGTGAGATCACCGGGAAGCAGGCCGCCTACGGCTTTTTCTACAGTCGCGAATTCCTCTTAAGCCTTCCTACCATGACCGAGCAGGAGGTCATTAATCGCTACTATAATGTATTCCTTGGAAGATGGGCTGAGCCTGAGGGGCTTGATTATTGGACCTTGATGCTCCAGTCGGGAGGCGGGCCGGATGAGCTTTTCGCCGGATTCGCGGACTCACAGGAATTTCTCGGAAGGTGCGAGGCGGCGGGAGTAAATGCCGGTCCTCATATTAACGTGCCGAATGTTACTTCTTACTGGGGGCCTTATTCCACTGGCTTTAACCTCATGAGACTTCGAAGGGGATACCCCATAGACGAGGTTGCCGTGATAGGCTCCATACAGGATCAGTGTAATTACTGGACCTGGCTCGAGTACACGGATTCTCCGGATGCACTACATTACTACTTCGGCGGTAAGGCGCTGAAGCCCGGCGGGGGCATAGATTGCTCAGGCTTCGTGACGGCGATCTACAGGAGAGCTTTCGGAACGCAGTCCATTGAATACGGCGACATGTATGACGGTAATATTTATCTGTCATCGCATAACTACATGGGCTACTGGGGCGCGGGCTTCGACAGAAGTGCTCCGACGAATGAAGGGGTATATTACACTAACGGAGATCCCGGAAGGCCCATATATGTGGATCGGTACGGAATGGCCTCGGCCTACGCCATGAATACCTACCAGTGGCACTACTACCTTGATTATCTGGGAATGACCGGCAACTCGTATCTTACCTGGAGGGTCTCCGATTATACGCAGGAGCAGCTCGAGCAGATGCTGAATCTGCGGGGCTTCAAGCCGGGGGATATAGTGATATGGTACACCTCAGCTGTTGACGGGCCTCACTCGGAGCACATCGGTATCTACGCGGGAAACGGCTATGTATGGCACTGTACGTCCATGATCACCGACGGAGCACAGTACACGCCGATATCCTTCATGGGAAGTTACGAGGATACCACCATACAATACTGCAGAATTTATCATATGACATAACAACGATGGCATCTTACAAAGATGCCCCATTTTTTATTAATTATATTAAAGGATAATTCCGGACAGCGTGCTATAATACGTTCTGTTATGGGATCCGTAAAAACAGTATTAAGATCGTTAAGGGAGAATAAGAAGCCCACTGTACTCACGCTGATATTCATTGTCGGCGAGGTTTTTCTTGAGGTGCTGATCCCCTTTATCACGGCGGATCTGGTCAACCGCATCAATGCCGGTGCCGAGGTCGGTCAGATCGTTAAGATGGGTCTGGTTATGGTCCTGGCTGCCATCGTCTCCCTGATATGCGGAGTTATGGCCGGAACCTTCTGCGCCAAGGCCTCTGCGGGACTTGCCCGTAACGTGAGGCATGATGTTTTTGCCAAGATACAGGACTTCTCTTTCTCTAATATCGATAAGTTCTCCACATCGTCTCTGGTTACGAGAACTACCACGGATATCACCAACGTTCAGAATGCCTACATGATGACCATAAGAACAGCGGTTAGAGCTCCCATGATGTTTATCTTTGCCATCGTGATGGCGTTTATTATGGGAGGAAGACTGGCACTTACATTCGTCGTTATCGTTCCGGTCCTCGTGTTCGGTCTTATCATGATCGCCAGGAAGGCGATGCCTGCTTTCATCGCGGTATTTAAGAAATACGACAGACTTAACGAATCCGTCGAAGAGAATGTCCGCGGAATGCGTGTCGTTAAGGGCTTCGCCAGAGAGGATTACGAGATCAAGAAATTCTCCGCGGCATCCGAGGACATCATGAAGGACTTCACCAAGGCTGAGAGGATAGTCGCGCTGAACGCACCTCTCATGCAGTTATGCATGTACTTTAATATGCTTTTCGTTCTGTTTATAGGATCGAAGCTTATAATCGCGAACCAAGGTACGATCATTAACGTGGGACAGATCTCGGCCATGATGACTTACGGCATGCAGGTCCTTATGTCACTCATGATGATCTCCATGATCTACGTTATGCTTACCATGTCTCTCGAGTCCATAAAGAGACTTGCTGAGGTGCTTGTGGAGGAGCCTACTATCGAGAACCCCGAGAATCCCGTCTATGAGGTTGCCGACGGAAGCATAGATTTCCAGGATGTACACTTCAAGTATTCCAAGGAGGCAGAGCGCGAGGCTCTCTACGACATCGACCTTCACATCGATTCCGGTATGACCGTGGGTGTCCTGGGCGGCACGGGCTCCTCGAAGTCGACGCTGATCCAGCTTATACCGAGACTTTATGATGTTACGTCCGGCTCCGTTAAGGTCGGAGGCAGGGATGTAAGAGAGTACGACATCAAATCCTTAAGAGATGCTGTATCCGTCGTGCTTCAGAAGAACGTCATCTTCTCCGGGACTATCAAGGATAACCTCCGCTGGGGTAACGCGAACGCCACCGACGAGCAGATCATCGAGGCATGTAAGCTCGCTCAGGCCGACGAGTTCATCAGAACTTTCGAAAAGGGCTACGACACAAAGATAGAGCAGGGTGGAACCAACGTATCCGGCGGACAGAAGCAGAGGCTTTGTATCGCCCGTGCGCTACTTAAGAATCCTAAGATCCTTATCCTTGATGACTCCACATCGGCAGTCGACATGAAGACGGATGCGCTTATCCGTAAGGGCTTTAAGGAGTTCATTCCGCAGACAACCAAGATCATAATCGCACAGCGTGTCGCATCGGTAATGGATGCGGACATGATAGTTATCCTTGATGGCGGTAAGATTGCCGCCACCGGAACTCACGACGAGCTTCTGAAGTCGTCTGAGATCTACAGGGAGATATACGAACAACAGACGAAAGGGGGAGAGGAGTAATGCCGCCAAGAGCCGGTGCCGGTGCAGGATTAGGCCAGGGTAAGGAAGGCTATCAGAAGGGATTCTCAGGGCTTAAGAGAGCCTTGAAGATGTTCTTCGGGTTCTATCCTGTTATGGGACCCGTGGCGGTATTCTGCGTTCTTTTCTCAGCGGCGGTAGCAGCAATCCCCCCGATATTTACACAGAAGGTAATTAAAGTGATCGAGGAGTGGGTAGACACAGGCGACTGGGCGTCCGCTAAGCCTCAGGTCATGGGATACCTCACTATCCTCCTGGTGCTCTATGTACTGGCGCTTATTCTTTCCGTCTTCGAGACTCAGATCATGGCGGTCATGACCCAAGGCTACCTCGACAAGCTTCGTAAGACCATGTTCGGAGGCATGCAGCGCCTGCCTATCAAGTACTTTGATACACATAAGCACGGCGATATCATGTCCCACTATACCAATGATATCGATACTCTGAGACAGCTTGTATCTCAGGCTTTCCCGTCACTTATAAGATGCGGGACCATAGTGGTCGGGGTGTTCTTCATAATGCTTTACTACAGCATCTGGATGACGCTGGTCCTTCTTCTCGGAGTAGTTGCCATGTTTTTCCTGACGAAGGTAGTCGGAGGCGGTTCTGCCAAGTACTTCGTCAGACAGCAGAAAGCGGTAGGTGAGACAGAGGGTTATATACAGGAGATGGTCACCGGGCAGAAGGTGGTCAAGGTGTTTAATCACGAAGAGAAGGCTCTCTCTGAATTCGAGGCTATCAACAACGGTCTATATGAGGATTCTTGGAGAGCCAACGCCTATGCCAATATCCTGGGACCGATCATTAACAACATCGGTAATATACTCTATGTCCTGCTTGCGCTGACAGGAGGAATACTTATCCTTCTCAAGGCTCCGAGTCTTTCTTTGTCCGGAATGGTCTTCGATATCTCCATATTGGTTCCGTTCCTTAATATGGCGAAGCAGTTTACGGGTAATATCAACCAGCTCACGATGCAGATCAACTCCATCGTTATGGCAGGTGCAGGTGCTCAGAGAGTGTTCTCGCTTATTGATGAGACACCGGAGACCGATGACGGCTATGTTGCCTTGGTTAACTGCAAGGTCGATGAAGAGGGCAATATCACAGAGACTGATGAGCGAACAGGCAAGTGGGCTTGGAAGCATCCTCACCAGGTTGACGGAACCGTTACCTACAAGCTTCTTGAAGGTGATGTGGAGATGGTGAATGTGGACTTTGCATACGAAGAAGGACACGATGTTCTTCATGATGTAAGTGTTTTCGCTAAGCCGGGACAGCAGGTGGCCTTCGTAGGTGCTACCGGTGCAGGTAAGACCACGATCACCAACCTCATTAACCGCTTCTATGACATCGCCGACGGCAAGATCAGATACGACGGAATCAACGTGAACAAGATCAAGAAGAGAGATCTTAGAAAGTCCTTGGGCCTCGTTCTTCAGGAGACGAACCTGTTTACCGGAACGGTTATGGATAACATCAGGTACGGCCGCTTAAGCGCCACGGATGAAGAGTGTAAGGAAGCCGCTAAGCTCGCGGGTGCCGATGATTTTATCACGAGGCTTCCCAAGGGTTACGATACGCTTCTTACGAATAACGGAGCCAATCTGTCACAGGGGCAGCGTCAGCTTATTGCCATCGCTCGTGCGGCAGTTGCGGATCCGCCGGTAATGATCCTTGACGAGGCGACATCTTCTATCGATACACGTACCGAGTCCATCGTACAGAAGGGCATGGATAAGCTCATGGAGGGACGTACGGTATTTGTTATCGCACATCGTCTCTCGACTGTTATGGATTCCGATGTGATTATGGTGCTCGACCACGGTAAGATTATTGAGCGCGGCACCCACGAGGCACTTATCGCTCAGAAGGGCACGTATTATCAGCTTTATACAGGAGCGTTCGAGTTAGAGTAACTTTTTAGTTTTTATTTTTGGGGGATAGAAAATGAGAAGATTTGTAGCAGTTTTGTTGGCGGTTGTTGGTATGACTGCATCCTTTACCGGTTGCCTGAAGCGTCATGTGCCAAAGGGCTGGTATGAGGATGCGATCGCTTATTATCAGGACGGCTTCAATAACAATTGGTCTAATATAGACCCGGAGCGTCATCTCAATGTAAGTAATGAACAGAGGAATCCCGCAATTAAGTTCGGATACCTTCTCAAAGATCTTGACGGAGACGGTGCAGAGGAGCTTCTTATCGGTATTATCGAGCCGTCAGGTGCGACAAAGTTCACGGATGTTATCGTCTATCACTATGACCTGGGTGAATATGACCTTTTGAGCGGTGGCGAAGGATATTATATCTATCTTTGTAACGGCGATGTCCTGCGGGTAGACTCATGGTACGGATCTGAGACACAGTCGAAGTACATGAGATACGACTCTTCCGACAGTACCTTCCCATATGTTACGGAAGGCAATTATGCTCCTATGAGATTCGAGCTGACACCGTTCTGATTCGAGCTTTAAATTGAAGACCTCATACGACACAACAGCATTTGCTAAGATAAACCTTTTCCTAAGGTGCTGCGGCAAATACGATAACGGTTACCACAGGCTTTATATGCTCATGCAGGAGATAGGTATCGGGGATGAGATAACGGTTGAGATAGATGACGACCGCGCCTTCGGGATCGAGATCGATTCCGACGTTGATATCGAGCCGGAGAAGGATTTGGGCTATAAGGCGGCTAAGGCCTTCTATGATGCCTACGATAAGAAGCTCAGGGCGGAAGGAAGGCTCGCGGAAGAATTTCCTTTCACTAAGATAAGAGAGGTGAAGAAGACGCCTTCCCAGGCTGGGCTTGGAGGCGGAAGCTCAGATGCGGCGGCCGTGCTGATGATCTTGCAGCAGCACTTCGGAAATCCGTTAAGTGAAGAAGCGTTAGTCGAAGTAAGCAGCCGTCTCGGAGCAGATGTACCGTTCTTCCTTAAAGGAGGAACCTGCATATGCGAGGGGATTGGAGAGATAGTAACAGAGCTCCCTGAGCTGTCAGGCTTGAATCTCATTCTTGTTAAGCCTTCCGTCGGAGTAGGAACAAAAGAATGCTATGAGCTGTCCGATAAGTCTCCTGCCTGCTTTGATGAAGAAGGTTATAAGGAGCGTATCAATGAGATATTCGGAGATGAGAAGAAAAGCCCTCTCGAACGCATCAAGGCGGCACTTCCTGAGCTTACTAATGACTTGCAGGAGCCGGCAATAAAGATCGCGCCGGTAATTGCCGACTTGATAGAAGCCGTTGCCGAGACCGGTTCGGTATACACCGCTATGACGGGCTCCGGCAGCTGCGTGTTTGGCATCTTCAAGGACGAACAATCCTGCGAAAAGGCTGTTGAGAAACTTAAAAATAATCCTGTAACTGCAGAATGTCTGATCATATCATCAGTTACTATTTAAGTATGGTGACTACGTGCCTATTATTTGGTACGTCTTTCGGTCATAGTAGCTGTAATTCTATTTTTCAAATTTTTTATCAAACAGTGATAAATCGATCATTAGATACAGATTTTCAAACAGTTTATGTATCTTACAAGGCAGATTAGACCGTTGGATACATATTTTCAACGGTTTTGTGTATCTACTTGTCCGATATGGTGTCTAGGATACATGCAGGAACGAAAAAACCTTACTAAATTCAAGAAAAAAACACTATCAGATACAAAGCTGATCTTGGCAGACAAGGGATGTATGTATTCAGGTATGTAATTTTAAAAATTCCATACACAATGACATAAAAATGCCCGTATGTATGACCTTATGTATGTATTTCACGATTACGAATACCAAAATCCATACACGACATATAGTTCTATGCTATTCCCAAGGGAAACGTGAGGAGCTAATTATGTACCATGTTTGAATTCGTAATCTCAGTAATGCGGGGCATAGCGGGTTCTCACGCCGTCAGATCATCTCTTCTGTTCTGATCTGACATGTAGGCGAAGAGGCCGCGCTCGTAGCCTCTGGAGTCTTCGCTGTCGAGGATCATAAAGCCTCTGTTGATGTAGAAGTCTCTCATCTTGATGTTGGATATGGCAGTGTGAAGCAGTACCAGACCGGATCGTGTGGATACAGGGATCCTGAGAGCTTCATTCATGAGTGCTACGCCCAGCCCGGTATCACGGTACTCCTCCTCGACTGCGAAACGCGATATATAAGCGCAGTCCCTATATTCTCTTAAGGTCCTTGCGGTCTGGACTGAGAAGCTGTACTTCATGGGATTGTCGCAGTAGCTCACCGTGATAGTGCCGATGGGCTTTTCGCCCAGGATCGCTACAAGGCAGTGGTGTCTTCTGATTCTCTCGCGAACAGAATCCACGCTCTCCGTCAGCGATTCCAGCACATCTGAATTGATGCCTGAGGCGCGTCTGTAGAACTCCATCGCTTCACGGATAAGCTCCCGTATCCTCTTAGCTTCCTCCGGTACGGCTTCTCTTATTACGATCTCGTCTAAGTTGATATCCATGCGTCTACTTTACGAGTTAAGGAAGCAATTTACAAGTATGGCCTTATGAGCGTGAAGTCTGTTCTCGGCTTCCTGGAATACCAGGCTCTTAGGACCGTCGATAATATCCTCTGTAACCTCATAGCCTCTGTAGGCCGGCAGGCAGTGGAGGAAGACGGCATCCTTATTTGCAGTTGCCATAAGGTCTGAATTGATCTGGTAGTCCTTGAAGATCTTGATTCTCTCGGCCTTCTCATCCTCCTGACCCATTGATACCCAGGTGTCGGCATAAAGCACGTCGGCATCCTTGGCGGCCTCGTAAGGGTCTTCTGTCGTGAGGACCTTCGAGCCGGTGATCTTGGCATCGGTCAAAGCCTGCTGAACATATTTATCAGGGCAGGTGTGAGTCTTAGGGGACGCAACGGCGATATCCATGCCCGCCTTGGCACATGCCTGCAGAAGGGAGTTGGCCACGTTATTACCATCTCCAATATAAGCGAGCTTCAGCCCCTTAAGCACACCGTAATGCTCCTTAATAGTAAGAAGATCGGCCAGCATCTGTGTCGGGTGCTGGTCATCCGTAAGGCCGTTGATAACAGGAATTGATCCGTACTTGGCAAGATCCACCACATCCTGATGAGCGAAGGTCCTGATCATGATCCCGTCTACCATGCCGGACAGGACCTTGGCGGTATCACTTATTGGCTCACCTCTTCCGATCTGAATATCATCGGAGCTTAAGAAAAGTGCAGAGCCACCCAGCTGGTACATTCCAACCTCGAAGGAAACACGGGTCCTTGTAGAGGACTTCGTGAAGATCATGGCCAGCGTCTTGCCGTTAAGGTAATGGTGCTCGATCCCGGTCTTGACCTTGGCTTTCATGTCGGCTGCGATATCAAGAAGATAATCGAGCTCCTCTATTCCTACGTCCTCGTGAAAATCTATATAGTGTTTCATGGGTTCCTCACTTTCTCTTGCCCTTAAGGATCTTTCCTAATTCGGTTATAAACATTGCCGCTTCCCTCTGTGTGATTATAAGGGGAGGTGCGATTCTTATGGTTGATGCTCCGATAGAGCTTACCAGGAAGCCGTCCTGCATAAGAAGCTGCTTCATTCCCGCTGCCTGGATAGAATCGTCAAACTCGATACCGATTAGAAGCCCCATGCCCCTTACCTGTTTGATCTTTCCGGTCTTGACCGACAGCTCGTTAAGCTTCTCGAACAGATATGAGCTTACTGCATTGACATTCGCAAGGATGCCCTTGTCTGCAGAGGTTATCTGATCCAGAACGCAGTTAGCTGCGGCGCATGCCAATGGATTACCGCCGAAGGTAGAGCCGTGGTCGCCTGGCTTCATACCGGTTGCCACCTCATTGGTGCAGAGCATTGCTCCGATGGGAACGCCACCGGCAAGTCCCTTGGCGAGAGTCATGATATCGGGCTTGATCTCGTAATTCTCGTAGCAGAACAGTCTGCCTGTTCTACCCACACCGGTCTGAACCTCATCTATGATGAGGAGTATTCCTCTCCTATAGCAGAGGTCTCTTACCTTTTTAACGTAGACCTTGTCGGCAGGATGTACACCGCTCTCCCCCTGAATAAGCTCCAGCATGACGGCGCAGGTCTTATCGTCGACAGAAGTCTCGAGAGCCTCGAAGTCGTTAAAGTCCACGTACTTGAACCCGGGGACAGAAGGCTCGAAAGGCGTTCTGAACTTCTCCTGACCTGTGGCGGCAATAGTGGCCATTGTCCTTCCGTGGAAACTCATGTTAGCCGTAATGATCTCGTTTTTCTCAGGGTGACCCTGATAGTAGAAGTAGCTTCTCGCGATCTTTATGGCTGCCTCATTGGCTTCTGCGCCGGAGTTGCAGAAGAATACCTTGTCGGCGAAGCTGTTGCTGCAGAGCCTGAAGGCGAGCTCGGACTTCTGGGGGATCAGGTAGTAATTACAGCAGTGAATAAGCTTAGATGCCTGATCGCTTATGGCCTTCGTCAGCTCCTTGTTGCCGTGACCTAAGGAATTGACGGCGATACCGCCGATCATGTCCATATACTTTCTGCCGTCGGTTCCCGTGAGCCAGACACCGCTTCCCTTGGTGAAAGCGATCGGCAGAGGGTTAAATACGTTAAGTACGTATTTTGTATCGTAGAGCTTGGTCAGCTCGAAGTCATTCTCTATTCCCATTATATGCTCCTTACTTTATCTCTCGTTTGTCCTTGACGATCATGGTACCGATACCTCTCTTGGTAAACATCTCGAGGATGATGCTGTGAGGTATTCTTCCGTCGATGATGTGAGCTCTCTGAACTCCTCTTACCACTGTATCAAGACAGCCCTCGACCTTTGGAATCATGCCGCCGGTGATGATGCCCTGATCCTTGCACTCCTTAATGGAGGGGATGTCGAGCTGTCCTATAAGCGACTTAGTTCCGTCCTCGTTATCCTTAAGGACGCCTCTTACGTCTGTGAGAGTGATGAGCTTGCTTGCCTTTAATGCTACTGCGACCTCGGCAGCGACTGTATCTGCGTTGATGTTGTAGCTTTGACCGTCCTTGCCGACACCGATAGGTGCGATGACGGGGATATACTCATCATTAGCAAGCATCTCGAGAACGCGGGTGTTGATCTTCGTTATCTTGCCCACGTAGCCTACGTCGATATCGTTGCCGTCGCCGTCCTTGGTCAGCTTCTCCGCTTCGATGAGGTTGCCGTCGATACCGCAGATACCTACGGCCTTCGCACCCTTGAGATTCAGGGCAGAGACTATCTCCTTGTTGGTCTTACCGATGAGCACCATCTGTGCTATGCCCATAGTCTTCTCGTCGGTGTATCTTAATCCGTTCACGAAATGCGACTCTACATTAACCTCCCTAAGCATCCCGCTTATATCGGGTCCGCCACCGTGTACGACGATAGGGTTGATGCCTATATACTTAAGGAGAGTTATGTCATCCATAACGGACTGCTTAAGCTCTTCATTGACCATGGCATTGCCACCATACTTGATAACTATGGTCTGTCCTCTGAGCTTTCTTATGTAGGGGAGAGCCTCAATGAGGATCGAAGCCCTGTCTATCTTTGTCTGCATCTCGCCCGATACTACGGGCATTTCCTTCTGATCTGCCATCTTATACTCCTCTTGATAATGTTTTAAGCCCCGTGTCCTCCGGGAAGCCGAACATCACGTTAAATGTCTGTATTGCCTGAAGCGCAGCGCCCTTGCCCAGGTTGTCCTGTGCCGAGAAAAGCTTGATCAGCCCTGTGTCCTCATCGTAAACGCCAGTGATATCGATGTAGTTACTGCCGTTCACATTCTTTACGTCAGGGAGAACTCCCTTGGGGAGCACGCGGACAAAGGTCTCGTCCTTATAGAAGCTAGTGAGATAATCGACGATACCGTCTGTGCTTAAATCTTCGAAAAACTTCGTAGGCTTCGCATAAACTGTCGCGAGCATGCCTCTCTTAAAGGGGGCGAGGTGAGGGGTGAAGGCAGCCTTTACTGCTTTGCCGTTATCGTCACCGCTTATGAAGGACAGCTGTTCGTTGATCTCCGTGCTGTGTCTATGACCTGTTACACCGTAAGGCTTGAAGCTCTCGTCAAGTTCACAGAAGGAGTACTCCAGATTCTCTTTCCTCCCTGCTCCCGTAACTCCCGAGACTGCATCGATAATGATGTCCTGTCTGTGGATCAGGATCGGGTTGCTCTTAAGAAATGGAGTCAGAGCAATGATCGAGCAGGTGGGATAGCAGCCCGGGTTTGCGACGAGTCTTGCAGTCTTGAGCTGTTCGCGGTAAAGCTCGGGCAGACCGTAAACGGCTTCCTTAAGAAGCTCCGGGTCCGGATGAGTCAGCTTGTAGGATCTCTCGTAGGTGGCAACATCCTTGTATCGGAAGTCGCCGCTGTGATCTATAACACGGCACCCCGCTTCCAGAAGCTCGGGGACTACCTTAGACGATACTCCGTGAGGAAGAGCGGTGATAACCAGATCGCTCTCTTGGGCTATGGTCTTATAGGGTACATCAGAGGTGCTGACTAAAGTGTTGTCGCATATGCCTCTGAAGACCGGATATACATCGGAGAATTTCTTTTCCTTAAAAGTCTCTGACGTAAGATATTTTAATTCGACTTCCGGGTGTCCCGAGAAGCCGTGTACCAGTTCGGCTCCGACATATCCGGTACTGCCTACTATACTAACCTTGACTGACATTTATTTAATTATCTCCATTTATATTAATAAATAACAATGACAATAATACGCCGCTTGAAGCAGTGCGTCCACGCCAAATTGTTTATGCATTCTAATGAATAAATATACATTTGTCAACACTTGTATCAAGTGCACAAACGCCCGATATTTTTAATGTGCAAAAAGCCCAAAAGACACGGAATTTAATTGAATTAACAACAAATCGGAAAAGCGATTTTTGGTGAGACTGTCATATAGAAGAGGAAAAGTCCATTTGCTATGATAATCGCATGAAAGCCGAGAGGCATTTACGGAGGTTTTTAAAATGGCAAGTTTATCTTTCCAGCATGTTTACAAGAAGTATGACGGCGGCGTAGTTGCTGTTTCCGATTTCAACCTTGAGGTTGCCGATAAGGAATTCGTTATCCTCGTTGGTCCTTCCGGTTGCGGAAAGTCAACAACACTTCGTATGCTTGCAGGTCTTGAAGATATATCCGAGGGTGAGATTTATATCGAAGACCGTCTTATCAACGACGTTCTCCCTAAGGACAGAGATATCGCGATGGTTTTCCAGAACTACGCTCTGTATCCTCACATGACAGTTCGTGACAACATGGCTTTCTCACTGAAGCTCAAGAAGATGCCTAAGGAAGAGATCAACCGTCGTGTTACAGAAGCTGCTAAGATCCTCGAGATCGAGCACCTCCTCGAGAGAAAGCCTAAGGCTCTCTCCGGTGGACAGAGACAGCGTGTAGCTCTCGGCCGTGCTATTGTTCGTGACCCTAAGGTCTTCCTCATGGACGAGCCTCTCTCCAACTTGGACGCTAAGCTCCGTGTTCAGATGCGTGTTGAGATCACAAAGCTCCACCACAGACTCAAGACAACATTCGTATACGTTACACACGATCAGACAGAGGCTATGACCATGGGTACGAGAATCGTTGTTATGAAGGACGGCTTCATTCAGCAGGTTGATTCTCCTACAGAGCTCTATGATAACCCGATCAACACATTCGTTGCTGGATTTATCGGAATGCCTCCTATGAACTTCATCAATGCTACTATCAACGTTGACGGTTCTGACGTTTATGTAACATTCGAGAACGTTACAGTTAAGCTCCCTGATCGTTATGCAGTTGAGGAAGTTATGGAGCGCGATGGTCAGGAGGTCATCTTCGGTGTTCGTCCTGAGGCTATCACAGATGAAGCTACATACGTTACAGAGCACCCTGAGACAGCATTCGCAGCTGACGTAGACGTCGTTGAGATGCTCGGTGCCGAGACATATCTCTATGTTACGGTTAACGGAGCTCTCCCTCTCACATGTAGAGTTGACCCTACAACTTCTCAGTCCACTGTTGGTCAGGTTGTTGACCTTGCTATCGACACGAACCGTATCCACCTCTTCGACAAGGATACAGAGCAGAGCATCATTTCCTGATAAACATACTCTCCAGAGTTGTATGGAGCCGGTCGGGATTATCCCGCCGGCTCTTTTTATTTCTTTTCGATTGTGTGTCATCCTTCTCGGGTGGCTTGTTAAAAACGCCCGAAAAAGTTATTATTTATGGGTAAAAGTATGTCCTCGAACTTGAAGAAGGAGCACGGCAATGGAAGATATTAAGAAATGCATACGTCTCGCAGCTTCGATACTTAAGACTGAAGCAGGAGTTATGGATACCAACGGGTTGATCATAGCTTCCACGAATCCGGAGATGGAGGGGCAGTCTGATTCAGCTTCCCGGGCGGTCATGTTAAGTGATGACCAGTATTCCTCGACCTCTGACAAGTCCTACATGAAGATCGTGCTTAACGATCAGGTTCGTTATATTGCATATCTTTACGGCACGGATGCAAATTCAAGAGTCAATCTCTCACTTCTCGGAGAGTGGATCAGGACTGTGGTTAAGGAGCATGGAACGGATGCTGAGAAGGAGCTCTTTATTAAGAGTGTCCTGCTCGAGAACGAGCTTCAGGGTGAGATCCCTATTAAGGCAAGAGACTTCAAGATCAATTGCAGTGAGCCGAGACTTGTTATAGTAGTTAGATCGAATGATGAGGACGGAGCAGAGACTCTTGATATCCTCCAAAGCATTTACGGAGAGAATTCTAATTCCACAGTGCTTGCCATGGATGAGACAACTTCGATCATCGTGCTTAACGTTGCAGAGGTAGAGGATTCCGAGACAGATAGAAATACTTTTGTGGATGAGACATCGCAGGCTATTCTGGACAGCCTTAATAATGAAGGTATAACGGCGTACATCGGAGTCGGTTCCTTCGTTCCTATGTTCCAGCAGATCGCCAAGAGCTACAGAGATTCCATGCTTGCTCTTCGTGTCGGTAAGATCTTCGAGAAGAACTGCTATATCTCCAAGTATAATCAGCTCGGTATAGGAAGACTCATCTATCAGCTTCCGTCCACGTTATGCCGTATGTTTATTGACGAGGTATTCCCGAATGAGGCCTACAGGTCTTTAGACGAGGATACGCTGGCGACTATCGACTGCTTCTTCGAGAATAATCTTAACGGCAGCGAGACATCAAGAGAGCTGTTCGTTCACAGAAATACACTGGTATACAGACTCGACAAGGTTAAGAAGAATACGGGTCTTGACTTAAGATCCTTCGACGATGCCGTACTTTTTAAGATGGCATCCATGGTAAGGACCTATCTTCAGTATCTTGAGACGTCTAAGGATAATATGATCAGATGATAAAATTCCAGAACGTTCACAAGACCTATAAGAACTCGGGAGTAGATGCCTTAAGAGGGGTATCCTTCCTGATCGACGAGGGCGAATTCGTATTCATAATCGGTAAGTCCGGCTCCGGTAAATCCACAATTCTTAAGTGTATGAACTGCGAGGAGCGTCCCAATGAGGGAGCGATTTTTATCGACGGATTTAATATATCGGAGATGTCCCGTGCTCTTGTTCCGGTCTTGAGAAGACAGATAGGAATGATATTCCAGGATTTCCGTCTTATCGAGACCAAGACCGTCTCGGAGAATATATCCTTCGCAGGAGAGATCATAGGTCTGTCACGTAAGAGCCTTCATCAGAAGGTCCAGCTGGTACTTAACATTGTAGGTCTCAAGGACAAGGCTGACGCTTATCCACAGCAACTGTCGGGAGGAGAGCAGCAGAGGGTCGCCATAGCAAGAGCGATGCTTAATAATCCGAAGCTCATAATTGCTGACGAGCCTACGGGTAATCTTGATCCCGAGACCTCAGAGAATATTATGGGTCTGCTTCTCGACATCAACCGTTCGGGGACGACAGTCATCGTATGTACTCATGATGCCAATCTTGTAGACAAGATGAAGAAGAGAGTAATCGAGATCGAGGACGGTATTGTTGTAAGAGATAAGGAAGACAGTGCTTATGCAGATGAGAATATGCCGGTACCTTCCGTTCCGTCCATGGGCGTGGCCTTCGGAGACGATTCTGATTACAAAGCCGCCTCTGAAGAGGAGAATTATACTGATATTAATAAGCCGGGAAATTTTTATTTCGGAGAGACGCCTCCGGCGGAGCTTGCCCTTAAGAACGAGGTTCTGGCGGCAGCCTCTGCAGCTACTGTGGCAGCTTCGACTCCCGCGCCTGCGTCCGTATTCTCGGATGAGGGTTATGACGACGAAGAGGTCGCCTTCGGGGATGAGATCACGGATGTTGACTCTCTTCCTGTAGAGAACGAGGCAGAGGAGATGCCTGCTATTGAAGCTCCTTTTCATGAGGAGGCTGTAGAAGAGATATCGAAGGCACCTGATTCGGAGCCGGAGGAGATAGAAGAGCAGCCTTTGGAGCCGGAATTAATAGAGGAGCAGACAGAACAGTCTTCCGAAGCTGAGGCGCCTTCGCAGGAGAAGGACGAAGTCCCTGTCGAGGAGACCCCGGAAGAAGATGACAGCTGGATCGAAGAAGTCCGAATGGATGATATAGATCTTGATATCCAGGAGGACGACGAGTGAGCATCAAGACATTTTTCAATTCTGTAAGAGAGGGCTTCTCGGGGATAAAGCGTCATCCCTTCGTTACCGTGGCTTCGATAACGACGATACTTCTGATGCTTATAATCCTTAATATATTCCTGATCTTCTCGGCGAATGCCAGGGTCATTATGAAGAAGCTCGGACAGCAGCCGCCTATAGAGGTCTACATGAAGCTTCAGGTCTCTGATGAGGAGCTGGCGCAGACAGAGCAGCTTATTAACGAGGATACACGTATTATCGAGAGCATAAGAAGAAGTCCCGTAGATAACTACAACAGCTTTAAGACAAATCTTGGTGACAGCCAGTCAATACTGGATGAGTTCGACTATAACATGTATCTGCCTTATACCTTCAGTGTAAGGATATCGGATCCTTCCTTGGGAGACGAGGTGGTATCAAGGCTTCAGACCCTGCCCGGTGTATCCAAGGTATCAAGAGAGAGCAGAGTTATGGCAGTACTGGAGCGTGCCGGAAGGTATGTTAATGTAGGAACGGCACTAACAACCATACTTCTGTTCGTAATAGCGTTGTTTATCATTTCTACCATGGTACGGATCTCGGTCTATTCGAGAGCAAATGAGATAGAGATCATGAAGTTTGTAGGTGCCACCAATGCCTACATACGAATGCCGTATGTCATAGAGGGAGCCATTATCGGACTTATAAGCGCGATCTGCTCCTGGGCAGTAACCGTGATAGCCTACAGGACGCTCTACTATAGAGTCATGGCAAATGTGGATCCTGCCAGCTTCTATGCGATACTCCCTGCAAGGGCAGTTATGTGGTGGGTCCTTATTCTTACACTGTTTACCGGTATCCTCATCGGAGCTATCGGAAGCGGAATCTCGGTAAGGAAGTATATAAGGGTATGAGAAGATCGGTTAAGATACTTGTTACTTTGGCAATGATCGGGACGGTGAGCTTCACCTGCCTGATGATAAGAAGACCTGTATATGCAGGCGCCTCCATGAACCTTATGGAGCGTACGGATCTGTTCAGATTCGACACCCAGGAGGAGCTGGAGGAGAGAAGGAATCAAAGAGATCAGGCTATAGCCGATGCTCAGGCTGCGGCAAGTATGGTGTCCGCACTGGCAGGACAGGCGAATGCCTTGTCCGGAGAGCTCGCGGAGCTTAACGATCTGTCGGAGGAGCAAAGGGCTCAGTATGAGGTCATATCGGCACAGCTGGCAGCCGCTCTGGTAGCTAAGACGGAGGCTCTTGATGCTTATATCGATGCTCAGGAGAATCTCGCGGCAACGGAGCTTATGTTCCAGGAAAGATTGTCGGTAATGTTCGAGTATCAGAATAAGTCGACCCTGGAGGTCCTTCTGGAGTCTGATAGTCTTGCCGGGTTCTTTACCAATATGGAGATTATCTCTCTTATAGCAGATGCGGATGCTCAGGCTGTGGATGAGATGGAAATCGCACTCGCCAATGCTGAGGCACAAAGGGAGCTGGCACTTCAGCAGGCCGATGAGATGCAGGCTATTGCAGATGAGAAGCAGGCCCAGCTTGACGAGCTCGAGGAGAGGATAGGAATAACAACGGCAGCTCTCGAGGATATATCTACGGAGCTTGATTCGTGGACTGCTCAGGAGAATTCTCTTGAAGCCCTAGCAGCGTCACTTGATTCACAGATATTAAGTCTTCAGGCACAGTACGATGCCGAGGTCGCGGCAACGACCACCACAACATCCGCTACGACAACTTCCGAGCAGACGGAGACCGCCCAGACGAATGAGTCGGGTGAGACCGTTCCCACAGAGGCCACAGAGGCTGCGACACCCACGCCGGTTCCTACAGTAAGCACCAGTGGCGTATCCTTGCAGTGGCCGACCTGGTGTCATACCATAACCTCGCCCTTCGGCTACAGAGTTCATCCTATCTACGGTAACACGAGATTCCACTCTGGTATCGATATCGGTGCCGGCTTCGGTGATACCATAATGGCTGCAGCTTCCGGTACGGTCATATACGTCGAGACTCCTGTCCCCGGCCAGAGCTGGGGAGGCTCAGGCTACGGTAATTACTTCATAATAGATCACGGTAACGGCGTATCTACGCTCTATGCCCACTGCACCAGCGTGTATGTATCGGTAGGACAGTATGTCTCCGCAGGGGAGGCTGTCGGAACGGTAGGCTCTACAGGCGGATCCACAGGATCGCATCTTCACTTCGAGGTCAGGATCAACGGCACGAGAGTAGATCCTTTGGGCTGTCTGCCTTAAGGAGTTTAAGCATGGATGACAGATATTATGCTTCCGGCATGCCTCTCGACGATAAAGAGGATCATCTCGTAAGGGCAGTAGCTCTTAAGGGGAATGTCAAGGCTGTAGCTATAAGCACTACTTCTCTATGCGAGAAGGCAAGAGAGCTTCATAACACATCTAATGCCGCCACCGCTGCCTTAGGAAGATTCATGACAGGCTCTCTTCTTATCGCCGAGAGCCTTAAGAATGAGACGGATACACAGACGACCATCATAAGATCAGACGGTCCCATGAAGGGGATGACCTGTGTATGTGATAATAAGGGTCATGTCAGAGCATATCCGATCGAAGGTAATGTCGAGACTACTTATCTTCGACCGGGGAAGATCAATGTGGGAGAGGCTGTGGGTAAGAAGGGCTCTCTTACCGTAATACGGGACGTAGGACTTAAGGAGCCGTATTCCGGATCGGTGGAGCTTATCTCCGGCGAGATAGCCGAGGACTTTACATATTATCTTGCATCCTCTGAGCAGACTCCCTCCATAGTGGCGTTAGGAGTGCAGATCAAAGACGGTCACGTGGTCAATGCCGGAGGCATGATGATACAGATGATGCCGGGATTTACCGATCAGGATCTTGATTACGTAGAGAAGAGAGCGAACGGAGGCTTCCCTGAGATAACCTTCCTTATGGAAGAGGGCTTCTCTCCGGCGAAGATACTGGATCTGTTCATGGGAGATCCGGAAATAACATATCTTAACGGTTATCCCGTAAGCTTCAGTTGCCCCTGCTCGAAGGAGCGTATGTCCGAAGGGCTTGCGACCTTGGGACGCGCGGAGCTATATAAAATGATTAAAGATAATAAAGATATAGAGACCGTGTGTCACTTCTGCGGCTCGAAGTACAGCTTCTCTCCGAAGGAGCTGGAGAAGCTTTTCGAGCTGAAGCTGAAAAAAATATAAGTATTTTCAAAAAAACTATTGCCAATATCCCCAACCCGTAGTAGAATTTCATCTGCGCGACTTTCGGGTCGCCGTGCGTTTGATCTCGGAGATTGCCGTCAAGGCTGTGGGCTGCACGGTCCGGCGGGTAACTTCGGGGGAGAAGTAGGGACATAAGATCCCTGCGATTCGGCTTATTGCCGGCAGCGATTAACATGGTAACCGTTGCCCGGGAGCCAAAGTGCCGCAGCAGATGCGGTAACTGGAGATCCGGGTTTTTGAATGGAAACCAAGGAAACGCCCGGAAAGGTTGAATAAATAACAGCAATAGTATGGAGGATACAAAATGGCTAACCAGAAGTTAAGAATCAAGATCAAGGCTTATGATCACAAGCTCCTTGACGAGAGTGCAAAGTCCATCATCGATGCGGTGGAGAGAACAGGTGCTTCATATTCAGGCCCTATCCCGCTCCCTACAGAGAAGGAAGTTGTTACTATCTTAAGATCACCTCACAAGTACAAGGATTCTCGTGAGCAGTTCGAGCAGAGAACTCATAAGAGACTGATCGATGTATATACGTCCAACAATAAGACTGTTGAGGCGCTTCAGAAGCTTGACTTACCTGCCGGCGTTTCTATCGAGCTTAAGGCTTAATAGAAGCATACGACAGGTATTATTCGGGTAAGGACCTGCCAAGTTCGTGCCCGGGTCATGTTCGCTAGATAAGCGGGCGAACCAATAACCTTAAACAGGAGGAAAGAAGAATGGCAAAATTTGTTATCGGCAGAAAGTCCGGAATGACACAGCTGTTCGATGAGAACGGAAATGTCATACCAGCAACCGTCATTGAAGTAGAGCCTATGTATGTGCTCCAGAACAAGACAGTTGAGACAGACGGCTATAAGGCTGTCAAGGTCGGATCCGGCGCAGTTCGCGAGAAGCTCGTGAACAAGCCCGACAAGGGTCAGTTCAAGAAGGCTGACGTCGAGGTCAAGAAGGTCATCCGTGAGTTCAGAACAGAGGATGATTATGAGCTCGGTCAGGAGATCAAGGTATCTGACATGTTCTCTGTAGGAGATCAGGTTGATGTAAGCGGTGTTTCCAAGGGTAAGGGCTTCCAGGGCAACATCAAGCGTCACGGTCAGAAGGGCGGACCTTCCGGTCATGGCTCCATGTACCACAGAAGAGTCGGTTCCATGGGTGCTACATCTACTCCGGGTCGTGTAATGCCCGGCAAGAAGATGCCTGGACACATGGGTGCTGTAAACTGCACAGTTCAGAATCTTAGCGTCGTTATGGTTGACGGCGAGAGAGGGATCCTCGTTCTTAAGGGCGCGATTCCCGGACCTAAGGGTGGCCTCGTTACAGTCGAGACTTCCGTAAAGGCATCAAAGTAATAGGCGGGAGGAGAGATAAAAATGGCTAAATTAGACATCTACAATCTTAGCGGCGCCGTTACTGGATCTATTGAGCTTTCCGATGCGATCTTCGCTATCGAGCCCAATAAGCATGCGATTGCCGCAGTAATCAGAAATCAGCTTGCTAACCGTCGTCAGGGCACATCCAGCACTAAGACGAGAAGCGAGACAAGAGGCGGCGGTAAGCGCCCCTGGAGACAGAAGGGAACAGGTCGTGCACGTCACGGTTCCACACGTTCCGCTCAGTATGTCGGCGGTGGTACTATCTTTGGACCCAAGCCCAGAGACTATAGCTACACACTTCCCAAGAAGATCAGAAGACTTGCTTTGAAGTCTGCTCTTTCTTCCAAGCTTGCTGAGAACAAGATCATCGTGGTAGAGGACTTCAACCTTGATCAGATCAAGACAGCTGAGGCTGTTAAGGCTCTTTCGGCTTTGAAGGCTACAGACGGTGCATTCATCGTTCTTGATGAGAAGAATGACAATGTTATTCTTTCCACAAGGAATATCCCTGATGTTAAGTCAGGACTCGTAAACACGATCAACGTGTTTGACATTATGAAGTACGACAGCCTTCTTCTTACAAAGGCGGCTGCGCAGAAGATCGAGGAGGTGTACGCATGAGTAAGATAGCGCAGGATATCATCATCGCACCGGTTATCACCGAGAAGTCTTCCAACGAGATCGCTGAGGGCAAGTACACATTCAAGGTTGCAACTGATGCTACCAAGACTGATGTTAAGAAGGCTTGCGAGGAGCTCTTTGACGTAAAGGTTACGGCAGTTAATGTTTCTAACTATGACGGCAAGCTCAAGAGACAGCGTTACCAGCTCGGAAGAACACCTTCCTATAAGAAGGCTGTTGTAACCATCGATACTGAGGGCAAGGACATTACTTACCTCGGTAAGGGCGGCAAGGACGTCAAGGTCAGCAAGAAGTACAAGACATCCATCGAAGACTTCGGCTTTGGTGTGTAAGGTCAGATAAGGAGTAAATAAAATGGCAGTAAAAACATTTAAACCTACTTCTCCGGCAGTCAGACAGATGGCAGTTGCCGATTATTCTGTCCTTACCAAGAAGGCACCTGAGAAGAGCCTTCTTGCTCCCGGCAAGAAGCACGCAGGCCGTAATTCCTACGGTCGTATTACCGTTCGTCATCAGGGCGGCGGAAACAGAAGAAAGATCCGTATCATTGACTGGAAGAGAACAAGAGACGATGTGCCCGCAGTTGTTAAGGCTATCGAGTATGATCCTAACCGTACTGCATACCTCGCACTCATCCAGTATCAGGATGGACAGAAGTCCTACATCCTTGCTCCTAACGGAATTAAGGTAGGACACAAGATCGAGAGCGGCGAGAAGGCTGATATCCTTCCCGGTAACGTAATCCCTCTCTATGCTATCCCTGTCGGTACAGTTATTAGCTGCGTAGAGCTTAATCCCGGCGCAGGCGCTCAGCTTGTAAGAACAGCAGGCGCTTCCGCTCAGCTCATGGCTAAGGAAGGCGACTTCGCACAGATCAGACTTCCTTCCGGAGAGGTTCGTATGATCAGCCTCAAGTGCCGTGCAATGATCGGTTCTATAGGTAATGCAGAGCATGAGAACGTTAAGATCGGTAAGGCCGGTAAGTCCAGACACATGGGCAAGAGACCTGCTGTTCGAGGCGTTGTTATGAACCCGAACGATCACCCTCACGGAGGTGGTGAAGGTAAGTCTCCTGTAGGTCTCCCGGGTCCTGTTACACCTTGGGGTGTTCCTACTCTCGGTAAGAAGACGAGAAATAAGAAGAAGGCATCTAACAAGTACATTGTTAGAGGCAGAAAGGGTTAAGGAGGAATAACATGTCCAGATCCGTTAAGAAGGGTTACTACGTACAGGAAGCCCTGATGAAGAAAATCAAAGCAATGAACGATGCGGGCGAGAAGAAAGTTATTCAGACTTGGTCCCGTGCTTCCACGATCTTCCCTGAGTTTGTCGGACACACGATCGGTGTATATGACGGACACAAGTTCATTCCGGTATATGTTACCGAGGATATGATCGGCCATAAGCTCGGAGAGTTCGCTCAGACACGTAAGTTCGGTGGTCACACCAGCGGAGAGAAGTCCGCTAAGGCCGGCTGATTACGAGAAGGAGGAATGATTCGTGGAAAAGATTATTTTAAGCAAAGAGAATATCGATAAGAACCGTGAAGCTATCCTTGAAGCTTACAGCAAGCCTGTATCTTCGAGCTCCAGACTTCCTGTTCCTACCAAGAAGCAGAAGAAGCTCTTGGGCCTCGGAAGAGATCAGGGAACAGCAACGGCTAAGTATGTCAGGATCTCACCCCGTAAGGTTAAGATTGTGGCAGACCTTATCAAAGGAAAGTCATTGGATGATGCTTATGCAATCCTGACTTACACTCCCAAGGCGGCTTCGCCTATCCTTACAAAGGTGCTCAAGTCCGCAGAGGCTAACGCAGTTAACAACTTCGGTCTCAATAAGTCAGATCTTTATGTGGCAGATGCTTACGCTAACGAGGGACCTATCCTCAAGCGTTTCATCCCCAGAGCAAGAGGCGCAGCAAACAGAATCAATAAGAGAACCAGCCATGTGACTGTCGTTCTCAAAGAGAGAGTATAAGGAGGACATCGCATGGGTCAGAAAGTTAATCCCCATGGTTACAGAGTAGGCGTCATTAAGGATTGGGATGCCCGCTGGTATGCCGATAAGAAGACATTCAGCGATTTCCTTGTTGAGGATAAGAAGGTTCGTGACTTCATCATGAAGAAGACGGATGAGATCATCAAGGAAGCCAGCAAGAATTCCAAGAAGCCCATCGACGAGAGCAGAAGAAACGTTGCCGGTATCGCTAAGATCGGTATCGAGAGAAAGGATGCCGACAAGACATCCGTAACTCTCGAGGTTGCAAGAGCAGGTCTCGTTATTGGCGGTAAGGGTGCCGGAATTCAGGCACTTACAACAGCTCTTAACAAGGAGTTCGGTAAGGAGTTCAGAGTAGAGGTCAAGGAAGTAAAGGATATCGATGCTAACGCTCAGCTCGCAGCAGAGAATATCGCTTCCCAGCTCGAGGCTCGTATCGGCTTCAGAAGAGCTATGAAGAAGGTTATGGCTTCCGCAATGAAGCAGCCCGGTATTCAGGGAATCAAGACTAAGTGCTCCGGCCGTCTCGGTGGCGCCGAGATCGCTCGTTCCGAGACCTACCACGAGGGTACGATCCCGCTTCAGACACTTCGTGCGGATATCGATTACGGCTTTGCAGAGGCTAACACGACTTATGGTCGTATCGGTGTAAAGGTATGGATCTACAAGGGTGAGATCCTCCCTGAGAAGAAGACACAAGAGGCATCTTCGGAAGGAGGTCAGGACTGATATGTTACTTCCTAAGAGAACTAAGTACAGAAAGCAGCAGAGAGGCCGCATGAAGGGTAAGGCTTCCCGCGGAAATTATGTTTCCTACGGTGAGTACGGACTCGCAGCAACAGAGCCCTGCTGGATCAAAGCAAACCAGATCGAGGCTGCCCGTATCGCTATCAACAGATACGTAAAGCGTGGCGGTAAAGTATGGATCAAGATTTTCCCTGATAAGCCTGTTTCCAAGAAGCCTGCTCAGGTCCGAATGGGTTCAGGTAAAGCGGCTAACGAATACTGGTGCGCAGTTGTTAAGCCCGGAAAGGTGCTTTTCGAGATCGCAGGCGTAACAGAGGAGCAGGCTCGTGAGGCTATGAGACTTGCAGGTCACAAGCTTCCCTGCGGAACAAAGTTCGTAGTAGCGGACAAGATGAAGGCTGATGCAAATAAGGAGGAAGAGTAATATGACAGCTGAGCAGATTCGTAAGATGTCTACTGAAGAGCTTCAAAAGGAACTCGTTTCTCTCAAGGACCAGCTTTTTAAGCTCCGTTTCCAGAACGCGACACACCAGCTCGACAATCCTTCACAGATCTCTTCTGTTAAGAAGGACATTGCCAGAGTTAAGACAATAATCCGTGAGCAGCAGCTCAAGGCTAACTAAGGGGGAAATGCAAGATGGCAGAAAGAAACTTGAGAAAGACAAGAGTCGGCCTCGTTACATCTGACAAGATGGACAAGACCATCACTGTTTCTGTAGTAGAGCACGTTAAGCACCCTCTTTACGGAAAGATCATGAAGAGGACCTATAAGCTCAAGGCACACGATGAGAACAACGAGTGCAAGGTAGGCGATAAGGTCAAGGTTATGGAGACAAAGCCGATTTCCAAGGACAAGAGATGGAGACTGGTTTCTATTGTCGAGAAGGCTAAGTAAGCAGGTAAGAAGGAGGATATATCTATGATTCAGGTTGAATCCACACTGAAATCTGCCGACAACACAGGAGCTAAGGAGCTCGCTTGTATTAAGGTTCTCGGCGGTTCATGGCGCAAGTACGCCAATATCGGTGATGTTATCGTCTGTTCCGTTAAGGCAGCAGCTCCCGGCGGAATGGTTAAGAAGGGCGACGTTGTTCGCGCAGTAGTAGTAAGGTCAAAGAAGGGCGTCAGGAGAGCTGACGGTTCTTACATCAAGTTCGATGAGAACGCAGCAGTTATCATCAATGACGATAAGAACCCCAAGGGTACTCGTATCTTTGGACCCATCGCAAGAGAGCTCCGTGAGAAGGACTATATGAAGATCCTCTCTCTCGCACCGGAAGTTCTTTAAGGAGGTTAGGATATGGCAAGTAAAGTTCATGTAAAGAAGGACGATCAGGTCATCGTCATCTCCGGTAAGGACAAGGGTGCCGCAGGCAAGGTTCTTAAGGTCGATACAGACAAGAATCGTGTCTATGTTGAGGGCGCTAATATCGTTAAGAAGCATCAGAAGGCCAGATCTCAGACAGATCCCTCCGGGATCATCGAGCGTGAGGGCTCTATCGATGCCAGCAACGTAATGATCGTTTGCCCCAAGTGCGGCAAGGCTACAAGAGTTGCTAAGAAAGTAAATGAAGACGGTTCCAAGGACAGAGTCTGCAAGAAGTGCGGCGCTGTTATCGATACCGTTAAGAAGGCCAAGAAGGGGGTTTAATAGAAGATGGCATCCAGATTAAAGGAAAAGTACACATCGGAAGTCGCTCCCGCTTTGAAGAGCGAGTTCAAGTATTCCTCCGTAATGCAGATCCCAAAGCTTGAGAAGATCGTTCTCAACATGGGTGTCGGCGAGGTCAAGGATAACCCCAAGGCGCTCGACAATGCGATGCGCGACATGGGCATTATCGCAGGTCAGAAGCCTGTAGCCACAGTGTCCAGAAAGTCTATCGCTAACTTTAAGCTTAGAGAAGGAATGAAGATCGGTTGTAAGGTCACCTTAAGAGGTGAGCGTATGTACCAGTTCCTGGACAAGCTCATCAGCATCGATCTTCCTCGTGTAAGAGACTTCAGAGGCATCAGCCCTAATTCTTTTGACGGTCACGGAAACTACGCAATGGGTATCAAGGAGCAGCTCATGTTCCCTGAGATCGATTACGATAAGATCGACAAGATCCGCGGCATGGATATCATTATTGTTACTACAGCTAAGTCCGATGAGGAAGCCAAGAAGCTTCTCGAACTCATGGGCATGCCGTTCCGTAAGTGATTGGGAGGAATTATTAAATGGCAAAGACGTCAATGAAAATCAAAGCACAGAGAACTCCTAAGTATGCAACACAGCAGCACAATCGTTGCAAGCTCTGCGGCAGACCTCACGCTTATATCCGTAAGTACGGCATCTGCCGTGTCTGCTTCCGCGATTTGGCATACAAGGGCCAGATTCCGGGTGTTAAGAAGGCAAGCTGGTAAGGAGGAGTAAACTATGCAGATCACAGATGCAATTGCAGATATGCTGACAAGAATTCGCAATGCGGGTAATGCCGGACATGCAACGGTAGACATCCCTGCAAGCAATCTTAAGAAGTCCATCGCTCAGATCCTTCTGGACGAGGGTTATATCAACGGATATGACGTAAAGGAAGACTCCAAGCAGGGTACTATCACAGTAACACTGAAGTACGCCGGCAAGAAGCACGCCATCTCCGGAATCAAGAGAATCAGTAAGCCCGGTCTTCGTACCTATGCGGATAAGGAGAATCTTCCTTACGTATTGGGCGGTATGGGTATCGCTATCATCTCTACATCCAAGGGAGTCGTTACGGATAAGAAGGCTCGTAAGATGGGTGTAGGCGGCGAGGTTCTCGCTTACGTTTGGTAATAAGCTTTAATTAAGGCTTTATACATCTCTGAAAAGCCTGTCTTCGGGCGGACACCTTAAGACAAGGCACAATCTAAAGAGCAGGAGGAAAAATTTATGTCCAGAATCGGTAGAATGCCGATAACGATCCCAGCAGGCGTTGATGTTAATATTGACGGCCAGCACGTGACCGTTAAGAAGGATAAGACACAGCTTGAGCTTAATGTTGATCCTTCCATCACAGTTACTAAGGATGGAGACGTTATTACGGTAGAAAGACACTCCGACGACAAGGTTCACAGATCACTTCACGGTCTTACAAGAGCTTTGATCCACAACATGGTAGTCGGCGTAAGCGAGGGCTTCAAGAAGGACCTCGAGATCAGTGGTGTAGGTTACAGAGCTGAGAAGAAGGGTAACGATGTAGTATTCCATCTGGGATATTCTCACCCTATCGAGTTCAAGACACCTGAAGGAATCACAATAGATGTTCCTTCCCAGACACAGCTTTCAGTCAAGGGCGCTGATAAGCAGCTTGTCGGTGAGACAGCAGCTAAGATCAAGAGCCTCAGAGTTCCTGATGTATATAAGGGCAAGGGTATAAGATATGCCGGCGAGCACCTTATCATCAAGGAAGGTAAGACCGGAGCTAAGAAGTAAGGGGAGGATGAATTGAATTATGATTAATAAGATTGACAAGAATGAGATTCGTAAGAGAAAGCACCTCCGCGTTAGGAAGACTGTTTCCGGTACAACCGAGCGTCCCAGACTTTGCGTATACAGAAGCAACAGTCACATCTATGCTCAGGTTATCGACGATACAGAAGGAACAACGCTGGTAGCAGCTTCTTCCCTTGACAAGGACGTAAAGTCACAGATCAGCAACGGTAGCAATATCGAGGCTGCAAAAGAAGTAGGTAAGCTCATCGCTAAGAGAGCTCAGGATAAGAATATCACCGAGGTTGTTTTCGACAGAGGCGGATATGTCTATCACGGACGCGTTGCAGCCTTGGCAGAGGCCGCAAGAGAAGCCGGACTTCAGTTCTAATAGGGAGGAGAGAATAAATGGCTTATACTTCTAACGAAGAATTACAGGAGAAGGTCATCCATATCGGCCGCGTTTCCAAGACTGTTAAGGGTGGACGTAACATGCGTTTCGCCGCTCTCGTCATCGTCGGTGACGGCAATGGTCATGTAGGTAAGGGTATCGGCAAGGCTGCCGAGGTTCCCGAGGCTATCAGAAAGGGCGTCGAGGAGGCTAAGAAGAATATCATCGAGGTACCTGTTCTTAACGGAACTATTCCTCACGCCACAGTCGGCGAATTCTCCGCTTCACATATCATCATGAAGCCCGCTAAGTCAGGTACCGGTGTTATCGCCGGAGGTCCAGTACGTGCGGTATGCGAGCTTGCCGGAATAACTGATATCAGAACTAAGTCCATCGGCTCCAACAACCCGAACAATATGGTCAACGCTACAATGGAAGGTCTCAAGGGCTTGAAGTCTATCGAAGAGGTAGCAAGAGTCAGAGGCAAGTCCGTTGAGGAAATTCGCTAATTATCGGAGGTATTTAAAATGAAGCTCAATGAATTGACTTCAGGCGGAAATGCCAAGGCATACCGCAAGGGCCGCGGAGCGGGCTCCGGAAACGGAAAGACAGCCGGCCGCGGACATAAAGGTCAGAAGGCGAGATCCGGAGGCGGAGTAAGACCCGGATTCGAAGGAGGCCAGATGCCTCTTTACAGAAGACTCCCTAAGAGAGGCTTCAACAATAAGCGTTTCGCACCTGATTACATCATCGTAAATATCGCTGACCTCGAGAAGTTCGAGGGTACTGAGGTTACAGCTAAGACACTTGCAGAGCAGGGTATCATCACTCTGCCCAAGGTCAACGACGGCATCAAGATCTTGGGAAACGGCGATCTTACAAAGAAGCTTGACGTTAAGGCCACAAAGTTCTCTTCATCCGCTAAGGAGAAGATCGAGAAGGCCGGAGGAACGGCAACGGAGGTTTAACAGATGACGGGTATGTTTGATACATTAGTCAAAGCTTTCCGTCAGCCGGAGCTCAAGAAGAAGCTCTTGTTTACACTGTTGATCTTAGGTCTTTATGAGCTTGGCGGCCTGGTTCCGGTTCCAGGAATCAACGCCGCTGCTTTTACACAGCTTGTTCAGAACTGGGGTCAGATCGGTGCGATGATGGATATCATCTCCGGCGGTGGTCTTTACCACTGCACGATCTTCGCGATGGGCGTTACACCGTACATCAATGCATCCATCATTATTCAGCTTCTGACTGTAGTTATCCCTTATCTTGAGAATCTTTCCAAGGAGGGCGAGTCAGGAAGGAAGAAGATGAGCAGGATCAACAGATTTACCGCTATCGGACTCGCATTCCTGCAGGCTTGCCTTTTCTGCTATTCGGCAAGATCAACGATGATCACAAGCATCCCTAAGTGGCTTTCAGCTGTTCTTATCATCGTATCCTTCACGGCAGGTACCTGCTTTGTTGTTTGGCTCGGAGAGAGGATCAATGATAACGGTATCGGAAACGGTGTATCACTTATCATCTTCGCAGGTATCGTAACCAGACTTCCTCAGTACATGCAGAATGTTTATGCCAAGGCTGCTGAGGTGTCGGGTAAGGTTCCTAACCTTGCTGTGGGAATTCTTGTCGGTATCCTTACTTTCCTTGGCATAGTGGCTATCGCTATTGCCATTATCGTATTCTGTATCTATGTACAGAATGCAGAGAGAAGGATCCCGGTTCAGTACTCTAAGAAGACGGTAGGAAGAAAGCTTTACGGCGGACAGAGTTCATATATCCCGCTTAAGATCAATCAGTCGGGTGTTATGCCGGTTATCTTCGCGATGTCTATATTGTCATTGCCTTCGATGATCGTGACTATGTTCTTCCAGCACAGCAACAATATCGTAGTTAACTGGTGCAGGAACTTTAATTCCAGCCCCTGGTACTACATTCTTGATTTCCTGTTTATCATCGGCTTCACATTCTTCTATGCTGCTATTCAGTTTAATCCGATCGAGATAAGCAACAGCATTCAGAAGAACGGCGGATTCATTCCCGGTATAAGACCCGGAAAGCCTACAACGGATTTCATAGCCAAGACTTCAAACAGATTGAGCTGGGCAGACGGTTTGTTCTTATCTATCATCTGTCTTGTGCCTACTCTGTTGAGTCTTTTTGCCGGACTTGAGAATATGTGGTTCGCAGGGACCTCCGTTCTCATTTTGACCGGAGTTGCGAACGATCTCGTTACACAGATCGAGGGTCAGCTCGCGACAAGAAACCTGAAGGGTTTCCTTGACTGACCGTAAATACAGTTAAATTTTATTCGACCTTCGACGTGCCTCTCGGTGCGTCGGAGGTTGTTTGTTATTAAGCGGGACTATCAAACGCAGAAAGGATCGAAGATCATGAAACTTATTATTCTCGGAGCCCCCGGCTCAGGTAAAGGAACGACGGCAACAGTTCTTCGCGAGAAGTATGATCTGGCACATATCTCTACAGGAGATATTTTTCGCGCGAACATAAAGAACGGAACTCCTCTGGGAGTCGAGGCAAAGAGCTATATCGATTCGGGTGCTCTGGTGCCGGATTCGGTTACTATCCGCATGGTAGAGGACAGACTGTCTCAGGATGATGTAAAGAGCGGCTATATACTTGACGGATTCCCAAGGACCTTGGCTCAGGCAGAGGCTCTTGACGAGATACTTGCCAAGAATGATTCTTCTATCGACGCAGTTCTCTCAATTGTTGTAGATGATGAGATCATAAAGGACAGGGTTTCCTCAAGGCGCGTCTGCGAGAAGTGCGGAGCTTCCTATAACGTCCGCTTCAAGCCCACTAAGACGGAGGGCGTATGCGACGAGTGTGGCGGTAAAGTGATCCAGAGAGCTGATGATGCACCCGAGACTGTAGCCAACAGACTTGATACCTACTATAAGAATACTAAGCCTCTTATCGATTATTATGAGAAGCGCGGTCTTATTGTAGAGGGCAGTAATGACAAGTCCTCGGAGGAGTGCATCGCACAGATCGAGGACGGACTTAAGGCTAGAGGTCTTATCTGAACGAAGGTGTATTAGAAGTGGTTGAGATATTATCGGATCATGAATTAGATCTAATGCGTCAGGCGGGGAAGCTTACTGCGATCATCCTCAGGGAGCTTCGCAAGGCGGCCGTTCCCGGTGTGTCTACCAAGCAGCTTGATGATATAGCGCAGATGATAATTAAAGAAGCTGGCGGGTCTGCTCCCTGTGTCGGCTACGGAGAGCCGCCCTTCCCGGCTGCTATCTGCACGTCGATCAATGAGGTAGTTGTACACGGAATTCCCTCTGACAGGGTCATCCTAAAAGAGGGAGATATCATTACCTGTGATGTAGTGGCTGAGCTTAACGGCTATATGGGTGATGCTGCCAGGACCTTCATGATAGGAAATGTCAGTGAGAATAAAAGACTGCTGGTGGAAAGAACAAAGGAAGCATTCTTCAAAGGTCTTGAGAAGGCACAGATCGGCAATCGTATAGGCGATATTAGCAATGCAGTTCAGACCTGTGCCGAAGGCTATGGCTACGGAGTAGTAAGAGAGCTAACGGGACACGGAATAGGAAGGAAAATGCATCAGGAGCCGGATGTTCCAAATTACGGAAAGGCGGGCAGAGGTCACAGGATACTTAAGGGTATGGCTTTCTGCATCGAACCCATGATCACCATGGGCCAGCGCTATGTTGTTCTTGGAGACGACGGCTGGGAGGTCGCGGCAGCTGACGGTTTGCCGACTGCACATTATGAGAATACTGTTATAATTACCGAGAACGGACCCGAGATGACAACATATGAGGAGGGACTTAATGGCTAAGGAAGATGTTATTGAAGTTGAAGGTATAGTCGAAGAGGCTCTGCCGAACGCTACGTTCAAGGTCAAGCTTGATAACGGATATGTGGTAATGGCATATATCTCCGGCAAGCTTCGCCAGAATTACATCAAGATACTGCCCGGCGACAAGGTTACTATGGAGCTTTCTCCGTACGATCTGTCAAAGGGAAGGATCACATGGAGAGGGAAGAACTGATAGCCCAAATTCGGGTTAAAAAACACAAAAAAGAACTTGCATATATAAAAAAAGCTGATAGAATATATTAGCGTGCGCGAAAAGGCGCATTGTTTATGTAGCATAAAATGCAGGAGGAGGATTTAAGATGAAAGTCAGACCGTCGGTAAAGCCTATGTGCGAGAAGTGCAAGGTAATTCGCCGTCATGGCAAAGTCATGATCATTTGTTCCGACCCCAAGCACAAGCAGGTGCAGGGATAAGAACAGGAAGATCCGACTGCAGACAGATTTAGCCCTGTCGGAGTCGCTAATCGCGGTACTGCTCTGGCCGCGGAAACAACAAAGAAAACGAATTAAAGCTTATAACACGACAAGTGGGGGCGGCTGTTCCCTGATAAAGAGAATTCCCTGCAGCGTGTCGTATGATAATTCAAAATACACCTAACGGAGGTAGAAAAATGGCTCGTATTGCCGGTGTTGATTTGCCGAATGATAAGAGAATAGAGATTGCTCTCACATACATTTACGGCATTGGTACGACAAGCGCATCCAGCATCATCAAGAGTGCCGGACTCAATCCTGATACCAGGGTTAAAGATCTTACAGAGGACGAAGTCGCTAAGATCCGTGAGACGATCGAACGCGAGAACGTGGTAGTTGAGGGTGACCTCAAGAGACAGGTAGCGGGCGATATCAAACGTCTTACAGATATCAACTGCTATAGAGGACGTCGTCACAGACTGGGCCTTCCCGTCAGAGGACAGCGTACTAAGACGAATGCCCGTACCCGCAAGGGCCCGAAGCATACCGTTGCAGGCAAGAAGAAGTAAGGGGAGGCGAATCTAGATGGCTAATAATAAGCAGTCCACAAGACCCAAGAGACGTGAGCGTAAGAACATCGTTGAAGGTGCTGCTCACATCCACGCTACATTTAACAACACCATTGTTACAATTACTGACAAGGCCGGAAATGCCATTTCTTGGTCTTCTGCCGGAATGCAGAACATGAGAGGTTCCCGTAAGGGTACAGCTTTTGCTGCACAGATTGCTGCCGAGGATGCAGCCAAGAAGGCTGTTGACCACGGCATGAAGACGGTTGAGGTTTATGTCAAGGGACCCGGTGCAGGTCGTGAGTCCGCTGTTAGAGCGCTCGCTACCGCAGGTCTTGAGATTACGATGATCAAGGATGTTACACCCGTTCCTCATAACGGTTGCCGTCCTCCCAAGCGTCGCAGAGTTTAATACGAAAGAGGGTAATTGATTATGGCTAGAGATATGACACCTGTCCTCAAGAAGTGCAGATCCCTTGGTATTGAGCCTGCAGTTCTTGGTATAGACAAGAAATCAAACAGAAACAGAAATGCAAGACCTAAGAAGATGTCCGAATACGGCACACAGCTTAAGGAGAAGCAGAAGGCTAAGTTTATTTACGGCGTATTGGAGAAGCCCTTCAGAAATTACTTTGAGAAGGCACAGAAGCTTCACTACGGCACAGTCGGAGAGAATCTCATGATCCTCCTCGAGACAAGGCTTGATAATGTTCTCTTCAGAATGGGTTATGCAAGAACAAGAGATGAGGCTAAGCAGATCATCTCACACAGAAACATTAAGGTTAACGGCAAGACGGTTAACATTCCTTCCTACCGTGTAAGCGTTGGAGACGAGATCGAGGTCAAGGAGGCTGCCAAGTCCTCTCCCAGATTCAAGGAGATCCTCGACAGAACTGATTCTATCGCTGTTCCCGAGTGGATGTCTGCGGATCACGAGAAGCTTTCCGGTAAGATCAATGCATATCCTACTGGAGATCAGATCGATGTTCCTGTAAACGCAGTTGCAATCGTCGAGTTGTACAGCAAGTAATACATAGCCTGTAGAATCGGAGGAAATATAATGAACGATATTTTACAGCCAACCATTGAATGTAAAGAAACAAGCGAAGATGGTTCTTACGGCAAATATGTCGTATCTCCGCTGGAGCGCGGATACGGCACGACGCTTGGTAATTCCCTGCGCCGAGTTCTGCTTTCTTCTCTTACCGGTGCTGCTGTTACAGCGATCAAGATCGATAATATCTATCACGAGTTCACCACTGTTCCCGGAATAATCGAGGACATGACAGAGATCATCCTTAATATCAAGGATATCCGCGTCAAGCTCCACAGCGATTCTCCCAAGACTGTATGCATCAGCGTACCTGAGGGCAAGACAGGCGAGCTCAAGGCAGGTGACATCGTTCACGATGACGAGATCGAGATCGTTAATCCTAACCTGGTTATCGGTCATCTTAACGGAACAGCTAAGGTGTTCATGGAGCTTACGATCAGCAAGGGTCGCGGCTACAACACTGCCGAGCAGAATAAGGTAGACGGTCAGGCGATCGGTATTATCGCCATCGACTCGATCTTCACACCTATCAAGAAGGCTAACTTTGTAGTAGAGAATACTCGTGTAGGCGCCAGAACAGACTATGACAGTCTGACTCTCGAGGTCTGGACAGACGGTACTATCGCAGTTGACGAGGCTTTCTCTTCCGCAGCTGATATCCTTATCACTCACCTGAGCCTTTTCAAGGCTTTGACAGATACTGACAGCGGAATCAGCTTCAAGACAGTTGAGCCCAAGACGGAGAAGAATTCCGAGCTTAACAGAGCTATCGAGGACCTGGATTTCTCAGTTCGTACATATAACTGCTTGAAGAGAGCAGCGATCAATACGGTCGGTGATCTCATCAACAAGTCTGAGGACGAGATGATCAAGGTCAGAAACCTCGGAAAGAAGTCACTTGACGAAGTAATCGCCAAGCTTTCCGAGATGGGACTGCATCTGGCGGATGCAGACGCATAAAGAGCACATCAGGAGGATTAGAAGATATGGCTATTAACAGAAAGCTTGGCCGTCCGTCAGATCAGAAGCTTGCTATCCTTAGAAGCCTTTCTACTGCACTTGTTATCAACGGCAGAGTTGAGACAACAGTAGCTCGTGCAAAGGAAGTCAGCTCCATCGTTGATAAGCTTGTAGCGGACGCAATCAAGGAGAAGGACAACTTCACAACAAAGGACGTTACCGTTTCTGCTGCAAAGCTCGACGGTAAGGGCAACAAGGTTCTCGTTACGAAGACTTCCAAGAACGGAAACAAGTACGATACAGTTGACCGTGAAGTTAAGACAAAGACAGTTCAGGTAGATTCAGCATCAAGACTTGCTGCCAGAAAGAATATGACATACTGGCTCATGAAGAGTCATGATGCAGAGGGCAACACGATCAACCCTGTCAACAAGATGTTCGATGAGATCGCTCCCAAGTACGAGGGCAGACAGGGCGGCTACACAAGAGTTATCAAGATCGGCGCAAGACGCGGTGATGGCTCTGAGATGGCAATTCTCGAGTTCGTTTGATCCTATAGGAATCCGGCGAAATTAAGCTAAGTGTTTTAACGGGGCTGCGTTTTGCAGACCCCGTTTTATTATTAGCGTACTTAAGAAGGAAGCAATGGCAAGCGGGATCAGCGTAAAACATATATGCTTTGCATACAAGAACGACGATACCGGGGAGGCATTCCCCAAGGCATTAGATGACATAAGCCTTGATGTCGATATCGGCTCTTATTGTGCTGTCCTGGGTCCTAACGGCTCCGGTAAGTCCACTTTGGCAAAGCTGATTGACGTGCTCGAGCTCCCTGATGAGGGAGAGATCTGTGTGCTTGGCATTACCGCCTCCGATGAAGAGAGCTACTATGACATACGCCAAAGGTGCGCTTATGTATTTCAAAACCCCGATAACCAGATCGTAGGCACTATAGTTGAAGAGGATGTTGCTTTCGGACCGGAGAATCTGGGAATACAGCTTCCTGAATTAAGGGAGAGAGTTGATGAGGCCTTAAGATATGTCGGTCTGTATGATCTGCGTAAAAGGGAGGCCGCATCTTTGTCGGGAGGACAGAAACAGAAGCTTGCAATAGCAGGGGCACTGGCGATGCGTCCGAAGGTCCTGATATTAGATGAATCCACTGCCATGTTGGATCCGGTAAGCAGAGATGAATTCCTGGATCTCGTGGAGAAAATGAACCGAGAGAAGGGGATCACGGTCCTTACGATAACCCACGACATGAACGAAGCGGCAAGATGCGAGAGGATATTTGTTATTGAGAAGGGTAAGGTTACCATGACGGGTACGCCTCCCGAGATATTCTCCCATCCGGATAAGCTTAATATGGCCGGACTTGAGCTTCCCCAGGACATAAGTCTCGTTAATGAGATAAGCAAGCTAGCAGATAAGACTCTTACCGAGGAAGATATCAGGGATGAAGAGGCGAGGCTTAATACTGCCGTGAGATACGCTAGACTTGCGACCTCAAGACCGGAGGAGCCTCAGGTCGTTATTCCGGAGGCGAGAAGGAAGCTTCTGGAGGTCTCTGATCTATCTTATTCCTACGATAACGGAAGGACTTACGCACTTGAGCATATTAATCTCAGTGTATACGAGGGGGAGATACTCGCGATCGTTGGTAAAAGCGGTTGTGGTAAGACCACGCTGATATCTCACCTTAACGGCATCGTAAGACCCCAGCAGGGGCAGGTGGTTCTTTACGGCAAGGACGGGGAGGTGCTTTCTACCTCGAGGAAAAAGGACCTTGCCAGGATAAGACAGAGTGTGGGGCTTGTTTTCCAGTACCCCGAGTATCAGCTCTTCGAGGAGACCGTCGAAAAGGATATTGCCTACGGCCTCATAAAGCTTCAGACTCCGGAGGAGAATCGTCCCGCCAGAGTAAAGGCAGCCGCGATTATAGCTGGGCTGACGGAGGATGTGCTGACAAAGAGTCCTTTCGAGCTGTCGGGAGGACAGAAACGAAGGGCGGCTCTCGCGGGAGTTCTGGTAATGAAGCCTTCAGTACTGGTTCTCGATGAGCCTGCTGCGGGACTTGACCCGATCGGCCGTATAGAGATGTTTATGACAATTCTTGCATTAAGAGATGCCGGGACCACGGTTATTATCGTGTCCCATAACATGGATGAGGCGGCAAGATATGCCGACAGGATATTCTGTATAAAGGATGGCAGGGAGGTCGGAACGGGTACCGCATCAGAGCTGTTCAAGGACGAGGAGACTGCGGGCGCTCTGGGACTATCAATGCCGATACTTTATGATTTCTCGGCGAAGATCAAGACAAGGCTTAAGAAGGAGTATCCGGGGATAAAGCTGATGCCTCCGTATCCGGTACCCTCTCAAGAGGCAGCCTCTATCGTCAGGAGCGTGTTGGATGCTGAATAACATTAGTCTCGGACGATACGTGGATACCGGTTCTGTACTTCACAGGACAGATCCTAGGATAAAGGTGATCCTATACATAGTGTACCTGATATGCATCTTCGCCGTGGATTCTCTTCAGGCACTGATAGCTTTGTCGATTTTGACGGTAGTGCAGCTTGTTGTGGCAAGGATGCCGCTTAATGTCACCTGGTCTACGGTCAAGCCTATCCTGCCACTTACATTGTTCATCTTTATTCTTAACCTGTTTACCATAAAGACAGGGAATACACTGTTCTCGTGGCGTTTTATCCTTATCACGGATGTTGGGCTTACGCGGGCGATACTGATGTCTCTGAGACTTCTGTTCCTTATACTCTCGACATCGGTGCTGCTTACCTTGACTACCACGCCTCTTAAGATCGCGGATGCACTTGAGTCACTGCTGTCTCCTCTTAAGGCGATTCACGTTCCGGTGCATGAAGCATCGATGATGATGTCCATAGCCTTAAGATTCATTCCGACCCTGATCGAAGAGACGGATAAGATCATGAGGGCACAGGAGTCCAGAGGAGCAGATTATGACACGGGATCCTTTATCAACAGAGTCAAAGGATATGTTACGGTGTTGATCCCGCTCTTCGTATCATCCTTTAAGCGTGCCGAGGATCTGGCAGTGGCAATGGATGCCAGATGCTACAGAGGAGGAAATATGAGAACAAAGCTTAACCCTCTAAGGATCACCGGAAGTGATATCCTGGTATTCATTGCCTTCCTTATGGGAGCAGCGCTTCTGATACTGACAGAAGTACTTCTTGGAGGGTAAGTTCTGTGGTAAAATTTATAGACAATTATTGATTCGGGAGGAACCTTAGGATGGCTTATTATGTGGGCATCGATCTAGGAGGAACTAACATTAAGGCGGGCATTGTCGATGACGAGGGAAAGCTTCTGAACAAGCAGAGCATCAAGACTAATGCCGACAGACCGATGGAGGATATCATTCACGATATGGGCAGCCTCGCTGTCAGAGTTATCGAAGAGGCAGGACTTAAGAAGGAAGACATCTCGGCTATCGGTATCGGTTCTCCCGGAACACCTGATAATAAGGCAGGAATACTTGTTTATGCCGGCAACCTTCCTTTCAATATGGCACCCATGAGAAAGCTTATAAGAGAAGTTATAGATCTTCCCGTATATATCGATAATGACGCCAACTGCGCTGCTATGGCTGAGGCTATCGCAGGTGCGGCTAAGGGCGCTAAGGATTCCGTTACGATCACACTCGGCACCGGTGTAGGCGCAGGAGTTATCATCGACGGCAAGATCTATTCCGGCTTCAACCAGGCAGGCTCAGAGTTCGGTCATACTGTCCTCGTATCGGGTGGTGTTCCCTGTACATGCGGACGTAAGGGCTGCTTCGAGTGCTACGCTTCCGCTTCCGCTCTCGTAAGGATGACAAAGGAGGCTGCCGAGGCCAATCCCGATTCCAAGCTTAATGATGTTATTAAGGAAGAGGGCAAGGTTAACGGCAAAGTCGCTTTCATTGCTCAGAGGATGGGAGATGAGGCCGCTAACGGCGTTATCGATATGTACACGGATTATCTTGCCGACGGTCTTGCCAATGCCATCAACACATTCATGCCTGAGGTCCTCGTAGTAGGCGGCGGTATCTGTAACGAGGGTGATCCGCTTCTCATTCCTATGACACAGAAGACCATGAGCCGTCCTTTCTATGGTCCCGGAGTTAAGAAGACTAGAATCGCTCTTGCTCAGATGGGTAATGATGCCGGTATCGTAGGTGCTGCCATGATGGGTATGACCTGCGTAAGAGACCAGATCGACGGTACAGCCTGCTAAGGATATGTCTGCCGTCGCGCTCATAATCGAATTCGACGGTACCGACTTTGTCGGGTGGCAGTATCAGGAGAACGGGCGCTCCGTTCAGGATGAGATACAGAAGGTCCTCTCGACTCTTTATAAAGAACAGATTAAAGTAACGGGATCTTCCCGGACAGACGCCGGCGTTCACGCCAGGGGCATCGTGTGTTCGGCGAAGGTCCCGTTTGATATACCATGCGCCAAGCTTCCTCTGGCCTGTAATGCACTTCTTCCCGACGATGTATCCGTGGTAACGGCTTTTCCCGTAACGGAAGACTTCAACGCCAGATTCGATTCCTTGGGGAAGAGGTATATCTACAGAATACTTCACGATACCGTAAGACATCCGCTTCAGGGTAGATACACTTATTATGTTACCGGTCATCTTGATGTTGATTCTATGGTAAAGGCAGCTCCGTTTTTTGAAGGTGCGCATGACTTCGCTTCTTTCTGTGCTTCCGGAGGCTCACAGAATACAACCATGAGACGGCTTAATAAGGTCGAGGTAAGAGACTGCGGAGACGGACTCATAGAGATAGAAGTGGATGGGGAAGCGTTCCTCTACAACATGGTTCGAATAATCGCGGGAACACTTCTTTATGTAGGTCAAGGAAAGTATGCTCCCGAGGACATCCCCTCGATTATCGCCTCCTGTGATCGTGAGAGGGCTGGGAAGACTCTGCCTCCGGAGGGGCTTACCCTTGAAGAGGTCAAATACGACTGGGAGCGCTTCAGAATACCTTCAGATAAATAGTTAAGAAAAGTTTAATTCGGTTCCCTCTTCATTGAAAGCCGATTTTGCACTGTATATAATTGGTCTAAATCCGATGGAAAGGGAGGGATTAATCATGAAGATGTGGGTATTATGGCTGATCCTCATGGTGGTATTCATCGTAATCGAAGGCATTACCTTAGGACTTACCACCATCTGGTGTGCAGTCGGAAGCCTGGCAGCCGCCGTATGTGCATTCTTCGGAGCGAATATGGGCGTACAGATCGCGGTGATGGTTGTGGTATCTATCGTCTGTTTCCTGATATGTATCAAGTGGATCAAGCCGCAGCTTGATAAACGACATGAGAGTAAAGAGAATGCTACCAATGCCGACAGGCTTTTCGGAGAGGTTGGAGTCGTAATCAAGACTATCAATACTCTCGAAGCACAGGGTCAGGTCAAGGTTAAGGGACAGGTCTGGAGCGCCAAGACCGCTGATGAGAATCAGATCATCCCGGAAGGCGCGAAGGTTAAGGTTCTTAAGATCGAAGGCGTAAAGCTTCTGGTCGAGGAAATAAAGGAGGATAATTAAAATGTGGGCAATCATTATTATTGCATTGGTTTTCATCATCTTGGCAGTACTGTCTATCGACATCGTACCTCAGGCTACAACACATATCATCGAGCGTTTCGGTACATATAAGACGACCTTTGATACGGGATTCCACCTTAAGGTTCCTTTCTTCGATAAGGTAGCGAAGAGGATCTCCCTGAAGGAGAAGGTTGCAGACTTTGCTCCTCAGGCGGTTATCACAAAGGATAACGTTACGATGCAGATTGATACGGTCCTGTTCTATCAGATCGTTGATCCTAAGCTCTACACCTACGGTATCGAGCGTCCTATAATGGCTATCGAGAATCTGTCTGCTACGACCCTTCGTAACATCATAGGTGACCTGGAGCTCGACCAGACACTCACATCCCGTGACATAATTAACTCCAAGATGAGAGAGATCCTGGACGAGGCAACAGATCCCTGGGGCATCAAGGTCAACAGAGTTGAGCTTAAGAACATCATTCCTCCCCGTGAGATTCAGGTAGCGATGGAGAAGCAGATGAAGGCTGAGCGTGAGAAGAGAGAGGCTATCCTCATAGCAGAAGGTAAGAAGGAGGCAGCCATCCGTGAGGCAGAGGGTGAGAAGGAGTCAGCTATTCTTCGCGCCGAGGCTCGAAAAGAAGCAGCTATCCGCGAGGCCGAAGGTCAGGCAGAGGCTATCCTTAAGATCAATGAGGCTAAGGCTCAGGGTCTGCAGATGATCAAGGATGTTCAGGCAGACGACGGTCTTGTTAAGATCAGATCTCTCGAGGCTATGGAGAAGATCGCCAACGGTCAGGCAACGAAGATCATCATTCCTTCTGAGCTTCAGGGCGTTGCAGGACTTGCAACTTCCGTCAAGGAAATCATCAAGTCTTAATAGGAAAGGTTAATAATGGTATAATTAAGGCTCCGGGTACACCGGAGCCTTTTATAATCTTAAGGGGGATGACGTATGGACGGTTGGAATAACAGAACTAACATGACCATGCTGACGGATTTTTATGAGCTCACCATGGGCAAGGGCTATCTTGATGACGGGAATGTAAATAAGATCGTCTACTTTGACGCATTCTTCAGAAATGTCCCCGAGCAGGGCGGATATGCCGTATTGGCAGGACTGGAGCAGGTCATAGATTATCTTTCCAATCTTCACTTCACGGAAGAGGATCTGGAGTTCCTGAGCGGATACGGCTTTGACGATAAGTTTATAGATTACCTCAGGAATTTCAAGTTCACTTGTGACGTCTGGGCTGTTCCCGAGGGCACACCGGTATTCCCGAGAGAGCCGCTCATTAAGGTCAGAGGACCTGCTATACAGGCTCAGCTTCTGGAGACGGCACTTCTTTGTACCATTAATCATCAGACCCTTATTGCCACCAAGACCGCCAGGATCGTAAGAGCTGCCGAAGGAAGGCCGATAATGGAATTCGGTGCCAGAAGAGCGCAGGGCTTTGATGCATCTGTTCTCGGTGCAAGAGCTGCATACATTGCAGGTGCAGCCGGAACATCCTGTACGATCTGCGGACAGCAGTTCGACATTCCTCTCTCCGGCACCATGGCTCATTCCTGGGTCATGCTCTACGATGATGAGTTTGAAGCATTCAAGGCATACGCCAAGTCGTATCCGGATAAGTGCCTGCTTCTTGTGGATACCTATGATGTGCTTAAGTCCGGTATTCCCAATGCTATAAGGTGTGCTCATGAAGTCCTCGAGCCTATGGGCAAGAGACTGCTCGGAATAAGGATCGATTCCGGTGACCTTACCTATATGACCCAGAAGGCCAGGAAGATGCTTGATGAGGCGGATCTTACAGACTGTAAGATCACTGTGTCCAATGCTCTTGACGAGTATCTTATAAGAGATCTGATCTCGCAGGGGGCCTGCATAGATTCCTTCGGAGTCGGTGAGAGGCTTATTACCTCTAAGGCGGAGCCGGTATTCGGAGGTGTGTATAAGATCGCAGCAGTAGAAGATGATAACGGCAACGTGATCCCTAAGATGAAGATATCCGAGACCACGGCCAAGGTTACGACTCCGTGCGACAAGGAGATCGTAAGGTTCTATGATAAGGACACCGGTAAGGCTTTGGCAGATGTGCTTTTCGTAAAGGGAGAGCCTATTCCGGAGGGAGAGCCTTATGAGATATTCGATCCCGTAGAGACATGGAAGGCGAAGACGCTTACCAACTATACTGCCAAGAAGCTTCTGGTGGAGGTGTTCAGAAACGGAGAACTGGTGTATGACGTGCCTTCCATTAACGATATCAGAAACTACTGCACGAAGCAGCTCGATACGCTTTGGGATTCCGTGAAGAGATTCGAGAACCCGCATAATTATTATGTCGATCTGTCGCCGAAGCTGTGGAAGATAAGAGATGACATCCTTAGAGGATACAGAAATACAAAGTAAGAGGTAATTAACATGGCAAATCCTATCGTAACAATCAAGATCAAGGACCTGGGAGATATCAAGGCTGAGCTTTATCCCGATATCGCTCCGATAACAGTGGAGAACTTTATTAAGCTCGCGAGCTCGGGCTTCTATAACGGACTCACCTTCCACAGGATCATATCCGGCTTCATGATTCAGGGAGGCGACCCTGAGGGTACCGGCATGGGAGGACCCGGATATTCCATCAAGGGAGAGTTCAGGTCTAACGGTGTTCCCAATAACCTTAACCACTCGAGAGGCGTTCTCTCCATGGCGAGGTCTATGATGCCCGATTCTGCCGGATCTCAGTTCTTCATCATGCATGAGGATGCTCCGCATCTTGACGGTCAGTATGCCGCCTTCGGCAAGGTCATCGAGGGGATCGAAGTAGTCGATAAAATCGCTTCTGTTAAGACAGATTACAATGACAGACCCTTGGAGCCCGTTATTATCGAGATCATGACGGTTGAGGTGTAATCCTTAATAATGGATTCCAAAGCAGATTCTAGAATTAAACATCTGGACTTCATAATAATCGACCTGCTCTGTATAGAGCTGTCGTTTGTCCTCGCCATAATCACCAGATACGGTCTTAGTGACTTCCTCCGTATCATAACGAACGGAGGGACGGATGAGTCAAAGGCTTTCCGCCTTGTTAATGTCGTTCTTATACTGGCTTATCTGGTGTTTATGCTGTTCACAGGTCCCCACACAGGTATCGTGAAGAGAGGACATCTGAAGGAATTCTGGTTTATTTTTATAATTAACGCCGAGATACTGTTCACTCTGTTTGCATTCCTATATGTGATCAAGGTGTCCGCTATTTACTCGCGTCTTATGATCGGATACTTCTTCGTGTATGATCTTGCCGTCATGATGCTTTTCCGAACCTTCAGAAAGCTTATACTTCGCGTTAAATTTATGGAGGGCTCGGAATCTGCGGGAGTGTTGCTTGTGGCTCAGACCGACAGTGCTGAGGCATTCATTGACACACTCATGAAGAATAACAGCGGCTTTTATCACTTCAAGGGGATAATCTTCACTGATGCATATCAGGAGAAGGAGTTTATGGGCATCCCCGTGATAAAGCAAAAGGAGATGCTGGATTATATTAAGCTTAATCCCATAAATGACGTGTTCATGCTGACTAAGGCCGGGGGCAGGCTTGCCTCCACCTTTATTAATATGGGTATTACGGTCCACAGAGCTATGGATCTTGAGACCCCTAATATGATCAATGCATCAATTAATCAGATCGGTAATTATACCGTTATAACCTCTACCATAAGCCGAGCGACGCTGGGAGAGCTTCTTATCAAGAGGATATTCGATATTTTGATATCGGCAATAGGGCTTGTGTTCACCGGAATTCTGACCATTATCCTTACCCCGATAATCAAGCTTCAGGCCCCGGGTCCCGTCTTCTTCAAGCAGAAGCGGGTCGGAAAGAACGGTAAGATATTTACTATGTATAAGTTCCGCTCCATGTACATCGACGCGGAGGAGCGTAAGAAGGAGCTTATGAGTCAGAACGAGATGAACGGCCTTATGTTCAAGATGGAGAATGACCCAAGGATATTTCCTGCCGGCAACTTCATGCGTAAGGCGAGTATCGATGAGTTCCCACAGTTCTGGAATATATTTAAGGGAGATATGTCGCTTATAGGGACAAGACCGCCTACGCTTGACGAGTATGAGAATTACAAGCGGCATCACATGAGCAGACTGGCCATGAAGCCGGGCCTTACCGGTATGTGGCAGGTGTCCGGAAGATCGGATATCAAGGACTTTGAAGAGATAGTCAGACTGGATAACGAATATATCAGAAATTTCAGTATCGGTCTTGATATAAAGATCTTCTTCAAGACCATAGGTACCGTGCTGGGTATGAAGGGCTCCAAGTGACAGATCTTAGAAGATATATCAAGGATGAAGGGGCAATGACGGAGGCGCTGTACCTTCTTGCCTTCTCCTGCTATGTTATCTTCTTCTATCTTCAGACTACGACCTTCGCCATGAGAGTGCCGGGGGTTATTTACAGTATCGTCAGAGGAGCTTTGTTCTTCTGTGGCCTTTATCGTCTGTATCTTTATCGTAAGGACTATAGCCTCCTTGAAGTGACTGCTTTGGCTTCGTTTATGGGGCTCGGGTTGTTTTATCTTATCGCTGGGGGGGATACTCTTGTGCTTGATGCTTCACTTATAACGGTGGGCGCGTGCAGGGTCTCATTACGTAAGATAGGAATCATTTACATCTACATCGGAGTGCTGATCAGCATACTTGCACTCATATGCTCGCAGACCGGCGTTATACCCGATTATGTTTTCCAGACAAACTACGGAGAGAATGATCATCTGAGGCACTCCTTCGGAATCATCTATCCGACGGACTGCTTCGCTCATGTTTTCTACCTGGTGATCACTTATCTGATCGTAAGATGGAAAAGGATAACCTATATCGAGCTGTCCTTAACGGCGATCCTTCTGGCAGTGGCGTTCTACTTTACTCATGCGAGAGTGGATATGGCCGGAGCCGTACTTATGCTTATTATAGTGCTTATCTTAAAGACTCGCGGGTTTAAGCCTCTTAATATTTCCGACAGGATAACAAAGCCTGTGGTCTCGCTTATGATGCCTCTTTTTGCCGTATTTATTACCGTAGTGACATATTTTTACGATCCCGAGAATTCTCTGATGTATGTGCTTGATTCCAAGCTGTCCTACAGGTTAAGCCTGGGGAAGACAGGTATGTCTCTTTACGGCTTCAAGCTTATGGGAAACAGCAGCTTCGCCGAGAACGGAAACGCTAACGGCGGAATCCGTAATTATTCTTATGTGTTCTATGATTCGGCGTATATCAAGTATCTTTTTAAGTACGGAGTAGTGCTTCTGCTGGTGCTTTTTGTTATCTATGCACTCATAGGAATAAGGCTTATAAGGGAGAGGATGCTTTACGGAATGGTGTTCATTTCTATACTGGCATTGTCGTTTATTATCGAGCATCATATGCTGGAACTATCATATAACATAACTTTGGTGCTTCTGACGGCCGATATTTCAACTATTTTACAGACAGAGCCTTTAATAAATAAATATAGTAAGAATGGTATAATTACGTAGATTACTTACACCCCCTTCGGAGGACAAACATGAATTACATAATTAACGAAGACGAGACCGAGATTAACATTAAGGATCTGTTGACTTATCTTTTCCTTCACTGGAGAAAACTTCTGGCTGTTATGCTGATCGTCGGGATCGGCCTTGGCGGTGTTATGGGAGCCATGAAGGGGATCAAGACCTCTAAGCTCGCAGCTGCTTATCAGACCTACCTTAATGATCCTGATGCACTGGTAGCGAAGCAGAGCAACACGAATTATGCTCAGAAGAACGGTATCGAGCTTCCCGAGAGCGAGATGCTCACCGATGAGGAGCAGCAGATACTGGAGGAGGTTGCTACTCTTGACAGTATCAACAATATGAACGACATCATCTATACCTCCAGAAGAGACCTCATGGCGATGACGGATTACTACAATGATTCGATCCTCATGAATGTTGTTCCGCAGTATGTTCCTACTGCCGAGGCTGACATCATGATCACTGTGTCCGAGGGAGCTCCTGCCAATGCGGTAAATGTGCTTCTGTCTGCATATGTCGATTATCTTAAGAACGGTAACTATCTTGACGAATATGCCGAGGAGAACGGTATCGATGTTAAGTATCTCAAGGAGGCAATTACGGTCTCCGATATCACCTTCGGTAATATAGACAGCGGTAACGGCTCCACTACAGCCTCCGGCTCAGGTGCCAACACCAATGTCAGTACGGATGTGGATGTTAACTTCTCTCTCTCGACTGATGTTGAAGGCTCGAGAGTCGGACTTATCGTAATAAAGACGGTCGGTACCTCTGCCGAATCTGCACTTGACCTTCTTCAGTACATTGTTGATGAGGTTGAGGTCTATAGGGAGGCAACAAGCGAGACCGTAAATCCTCATGAGACAACGACCGTAAACTACTTCTTCAACATGGTAAAGGACGATAGGATCCAGGTCCTTCAGACAGAGACCTCCGAACAGCTTGTTGATCTTCAGGAGAATCTTGAGATCTATATCAAGAGCCTTAAGAATCTTCAGAAGCAGCACGGTGACCTTATTGTTAATACCATGCATAAGCTCCCCAATGTTCCTCTTGAGACGGCTAAGACGGGTGTCAAGTTCGGATCTGTCGGTCTTTTTGCCGCTTTCCTGTTCTATGCTCTGATACTCATAATCAAATATATCGTCAGCACTATCGCACTTACCAAGTCTCAGCTGGTCAACAGATTTACTCTCTTTGACTTAGGCTCTGTAAGAGACGGACAGGAAGAGCTTTATAAGCATCACAGCAGGTTAGACAAGTGGCTCAGAAGAAAGGGCAGACTCGGTGAGGGCAATTCGGATGCCGGCGCCGCAGCTGCAGCTAATCTGGCAGTTTACGGATCTGATATCAAGTCCATTCTCGTTATCGGTAAGGGAGAGACGGTTAAGGGCCTGAAGGATAAGATCAAGGACAGAAAGGTATATAACGCCGACAGTCTGATCGACGATCCTCTTGCAAGAAAGCTTCTTCTCGAGGTAGACGGTGTTGTTCTCGAGGTAAGATACGGCGAGAGTAAGTTCGAGGATATTAGAGAAGAGCTCAAGCTTATAATGCTTGCCGGTAAGCCCGTAGCAGGATATATCGCTGACTGATAGCATGGGACTTAAGGTCTTACATATCTCCAAATATTACTATCCCTTCTCCGGAGGGACGGAACAGATAGCTCGCGACATAGTGCTGTCCTTGAAGGAAGTGCCCGAGTGTGACCAGCTGGTGTTTGCCTTCGATCACGGAAGTCCCAAGGAGTCCAAGGATTCCGAGGATGTCGTGGACGATATCAAGGTCATACGCTGCAGATGCTTCGCCAAGATATCCTCGCAGTCTATCTCAGCGTCCTATGGAAGACGCCTACGCGAAGCGATGGATGATTTTAAGCCTGATATCGTGATACTTCATTATCCTAATCCCTTCGGTACCAGATATCTTCTTAAGGCGCTTAAGACCCATCCTGATACTAAGCTAATAACCTATTGGCACCTTGATATAGTTAAGCAGAAATTCCTTAAGGTGTTCTTCAAGGGGCAAAACAGAAGGCTTATAGCAAGATCCTCGAGGCTTATTGCCACAAGCCCCAATTATGTTAAGGGCAGCGAGTGGCTATCATCTGTTCCGGATAAATGCGTGGTGATCCCCAACTGTATTAATGAGAACAGACTTGAGATCAATGATGAGGTCGTAAAAAGAGCCGAGGAGCTTAAGACAGAATACAATGGCAAGACGGCCTGTCTTGCTGTCGGTCGTCACGTCGAGTATAAGGGCTTTAAGTATCTAATAGAGGCATCCGGACTTCTGGGAGATGATTACGTTATCGACATCACGGGCAAGGGTCCGCTTACGGATGAGCTTAAGGAGCTTGCCAAGGGAGATGATAAGGTTCATTTCTTAGGACTGGTGAGTGATGTGGAGCTTCGTGCCAAGCTTATGGCTTGCGATATCTTCTGTTTCCCGTCCGTAACCAAGAATGAAGCCTTCGGTCTGGCTCTGGCAGAGGGTATGTACTTCGGGAAGCCTGCTGTTACATTCACTATCGAAGGCTCCGGCGTCAACTACGTAAACCTTAACGGAGTAACAGGACTTGAGTGCCCTAACTCTGACAGTAAGGCGTATGCCGAGGCTATCAGGCTCCTGGCTTCAGACAGCGCGAAAAGGACATCCATGGGGGCTGCAGCCAAGGCGAGAGTAATAGATAACTTCACCTTTGCAACCTTCAAGAAAAACATTCAGGACCTGGTGGTCAAGCTATAAATATGAATCTTACACTGACACGTTTCAACAAGGGCTCTGCTATATTAAATGCCCTCATATGGTTCAGTATTCTGACAGCATCCTGTGATATCGTGCTGGCCTTCGAGGTGGCAGGTCTGACGGTAAGGGTGTCTCAGCTTGTCGCAATGGTCGTTATGTTCTTCTTTCTTCTGAGGCTCATCAAGTACGGTAACGTTAAGATATTGACGGCTTACTATAACCTTCTTATAGTTATCGTTTTTAATACCATATGTATCGTTAACTCCAAGACCATATTCAATGCCGTGGGATATGACCTATGGCTGATATTCGACTGTGTTCTGGTCTTAACTTTCACGTACTTCCTGAGCAAACAGGAATCGATCCATTCCATCGTAAGAAAATATATCCTGTGCTTTGATGCTCTTGCGGTTGTGGGATTCATGCAGTTTGCTCTGCAGTTCGTAGGTATCAATTTCTACGTGACCCAGTATAACGATCTTCACAGAAGCAACGGATTCTCCTTCGAGCCCTCCTTCTATGCTACTTACATGATAATGGGCTCCATCATCTGTCTCTATCTTGTGGAGAGACGTAATTACAGATGTATGAGGAAGAAGTATCTTATCCTATCCACGATCCTCAATGTAGGGGCTGTCGTTATATCCACCTCCAGAATGGGACTTCTGATCCTTCTGATCTACGTGGTATACAGAGGTGTTATGTGCTTAAGAATATATATTCATATGAAGGCCTCCGTGATCAGGATACTCTTCACCTTAATGCCTATCATGGTAGGTATAGCAGCGATCCTCTTTATACTGGCGGTGGAATTCCAGGTGGACTTTGTACTTCATTACTTAAGCGGTCTCGGTATCGGAGGCACGGCATCCCACTCGACCGATGCCAGATCTGCAGGCTTTATAGACACGTGGAAGCTGTTTCTTGACAGTCCCTTCCTTGGCTGCAGTCTTGGCGGAATCGATGCGGGTATCATCGAATATAAGGCGAGAAATTACACGGTCGCCAATAACGGCGGTGCCAGTATGTGTATATCTCTCGAGGCTCTGGCGGCCTACGGTATATTCGGCGCGTACTTCTTCTTCAAGTATATGTATGACCTTACGGTCGGCGGATATCTTAAGGCGAAGAAGAGGCCCGGGGATAAGCAGGACCGTGAGCCAGTATATGCGATGCTCATTGCTCTTTTCTTCGAGTTTGTGATCCTTCAGCTTAATCAGAATGTATTACGACCTCCCTTCTGGGTACATATTGCTCTGGTGTCTACGGTACTTCAGATCTATCTTCGTGAGTCTCATAAGAACTATAAGACCGAGCTTCAGGAGGCATAACATATGGCGGCTACCAAGATCATAGCGAATTATCTTCCTCAGTATCACCGCATGCCCGAGAATGACAAGTGGTGGGGAGAGGGCTTTACAGACTGGGTAGCAGTCAAGAAAGCGGTCCCGCAGTACGAAGGGCATATTCAGCCCAGAGTCCCTGCTGACGAGTACTATTACAGCCTCGATAAATATGAGGATATAAGAAGGCAGGTGGAGCTTGCCAACGAATACGGCATATACGGCTTCGGCATATATCACTACTGGTTCTCATCGCAGCAGCACTTTATGGAGACTCCCGCCAATATCCTCCACGAACATAAGGAGCTTGATATCCACTACATGTTCATATGGGATAATACGTCCTGGATCCGTTCCTGGAGTGCCGTCAAAGGAAATAACTGGGCACCCTCCTTCGAGGGAGAGAAGAAGACCGGACCGGAGATACTGGCTGAGCTTAAGTACGGGGACAGGGAGGAATGGAGAAAGCATTTCGATTGGCTTTTGCCGTTCTTCAAGGACGAGCGTTATATAAAGATTGACGGGAAGCCCGTGTTCTCCTTCATGAGAATGAATGCGGATCCGGAGATCATTACCGCTATGGCAGCCTACTGGGACGAGCTTGGCAGGGAAGCGGGGTTCCCCGGAATCTGCTGTATGAGTAAGTGTACCTATAAGGGCGTGGGACTTGACTATAGGTTCTACTACGAGCCCTTCCAGTTTAACGACAGACATGAGCTTCTTCGTAAAGGTCCCGAAGAGATTTACTTAAGGAAGATAAATAAGAAGCCGAGACTTCGCTTTGCCGATTACGACAAGGAATGGAAGAGCATTCTTTATTCTGCGAGGCACTGCCACCTGGAGAATACCTTCTATAGCGGTATCGTGGGCTTCGATGACACTCCGAGAAGAGGTAAAAAAGCCCGAATAATAAAGGGTCAGACTCCAGAGAAATTCGAGAAGTATCTTTATGAGCTTCTTAAGATATCCAAGGAACAGGGAAGGGAACTTCTGTTCATTACCGCATGGAACGAGTGGAGTGAGGGAGCGTACCTCGAGCCTGATACGGTCAACGGTACAAAATATCTTGAGGCTGTAAGAAATGCAGCCTCAAGGCTTGGTTAAGACTGTTTATGAAGCTCGCGTGTTGTGTTGTACTTTATAATCCTGATGCGAAGGCTGTGGAGAACATTAAGACCTACGCGCCTTATGTAGGCGAGGTGTTCGCGGTAGATAATTCCGATGAGCCTGATGAGGACTTAATAAGAATGATAGAAGCTGTCGGCGATAATGTCAGAGTCATACCCATGAACGGTAACAAGGGAATAGCCGCCGGTCTTAATGTCGGGCTTCGTGAGGCATCCTTGGTAGGCTATAAGTATCTTCTTACTATGGATGATGATTCGTACTTTACCGGAACTACGCTTCAGGATTATCTGGTCGAGGCACAAAAGCTTTTCGAGAAGGATCCGAAGGTGATACAGGTGGGGATTCATAACTCCGGGGACAAGGATGATGACAAGGTGGTCAACAGGGAGGATCCGGAGTGGCTCATAACCTCGGGCTCCGTTATGGATGTGGAAAGCTCGATCGCGGTAGGAGGCTTCCTGGAGAAGCTTTTTATAGATGAGGTGGACAGGGAATTCTGCTATAGGGCGGCTTCTAAGGGGTACCTCATGAGAAGAGTTCTTAAATACACCATGCAGCATAATCTCGGGACTCCCATTAGAGGAAAGTTTTTAGGCAGAAGCTATGAAGCCATGGGGCACAGCAAGGTGCGTAAATACTATATCTTCAGGAACTGCACCTATGTCATGAAGGAATATCCGCAGACGAGAAAGCCCTACAGATATTTCCTCTTTACTCAGTTCGTTAAGACGATACTTGCCGAGGATGACAAGTGGAATAAGATAAGATTCATGATAAGAGGCAGGGCGGATGCCAGAAGAGGCAAGTTTGGAAAGCTTGAGGTGTAAATGACAGAGCAGGATAAGACAAAAAAGGTCGAAGACGTAGTAGGAAAGCTTAAGAGGATCACCGAGACCTCAATCAGGAAGGAGAACTACCGCAAGGCTCTCGATGCCATTACCGCGGCAGCCTTCATACTCGAGGAATATAATCAGTATTATGTTGACGAGAAGCTTGAGGAGTACGTTAAGACTATAGCCAAAGCTCTCGTGGTACCTACTTACGGACCGAATGAAGGGGACCCGTCAACGATCCTTTTCTATGACAGCTTCGGCTTCGATGTAAGAGCATTGGCGCTCGTGTATATGCATGCATTATCGGAGTTGGGGTATCGAGTCATATATGTTACGAAGATAGAATCAAAGGACAGTCAGCCTGAGCTTCACGAGGCGGTTAAGGGCGGGAATGTAGTATGGCACTACGTTTCCTATGAGAACAGGGAGCAGGAGGTAAAGGATATCGCGGCTCTGTTCGAGCAGTATCAGCCGGAAAAAGCATTTCTGTATTCCACTCCGGATGACGCCACTGCTATGGCAGTGTTCTATGCCTATGAGGGGATTGTGGAGAGATTTAAGATAAATCTTACGGATCACGCCTTCTGGCTCGGGCACGACGTGTTCGACTATAATCTCGAGTTCAGAAACTACGGTGCGTGCGTGTCAGTTAAGTACAGGGGGGTTCCCGAGAGCAAAGAGATCATAATGCCCTTCTATCCATATCACAGACCTCAGAAATTCCAAGGGCTTCCCTTTGATGCGGAAGGAAAGAAGATAGTATTCAGCGGAGGGTCTCTTTACAAGACTCTGGGAGATCCGCAGAACAGGTTCTATGTGATAGTGCAAAAGCTTCTCGAGAAGCACGAGGATCTGATATTTCTCTACGCGGGTACCGGAGACGAAGGCGAGATAGATAAGCTTAAGACATTATTCCCGGGCAGGGTATACCGCATCGACGAGAGAACGGATCTGTTCGAACTGATGGAGCACTGTACCATATATCTTAATACCTTCCCTTTTATCGGAGGTCTCATGATGCAGTTTGCCTCTGATGCCAAGAAGGTTCCTCTCACTCTTAAGTCTGATGAGGCAAGGGATGAGAATAAGGAGATACTTCTTGATCAGGACAGTATTGAATACGATGATGTTGATTCTCTTGTTGAGGAAGCAGACAGACTCCTGACAGACGAAGAATACAGGACGATAAGAGGGGAGAAGCTTAAGGCTGATCTTATCTCACCTGAGGACTTCGCGTCTGAGCTTCAGAATGCACTTACCAAGCATAGGACAAGGTACGAGGTTCAGATAAAGGATACGGATACGGCTGAATTTAGAAAGCAGTATATGGTAAGATTTAGTGATAAGACATTCAGAAGGGTGATTGCTTCAGGGAATAAGAAGACACTGATACCGGATTTCCCCGACCTGTTTGTAAAGAAGGCTTACAACAAGATAGTAAAGAAAGAGAATCTTAATAACTGAAGGGCTTCATATGGAGATCAAGCAATATACGTTTACGCCTCACGGCGATGACAGGGGGCAATTGATAGCGTTAGAGGAATATAAGGATTTTCCCTTCGCTGTTAAGCGTGTTTACTACATTTACGATACTTTGACGGACGTTGTCAGAGGACACCATGCACATAAATGCTTAAAGCAGATTCTCGTATGTGTTCACGGAAGCTGCAGGATACATCTTGATGACGGACACGAGACCGCCGAGGTGTTGCTTGATGAGCCTACGAAGGGTCTTTATATCGAGAACGATATGTGGAGGGAGATGTATGATTTTTCTCCCGATGCCGTTCTTCTGGTTCTGGCGTCTGAGCTTTATGATGAATCGGATTATATCAGGGACTACGATGCTTTTCTGAAGTTCGTAGCGGAGAAGGAGGGTGAGAACTGATGGAGGTTCCTTTTGTAACCTTCCGCCCTATGGAAAAGGAGCTTGATAAGGAGCTTCGAGCTTCCTTCGAGACTGTTTATACGAATTCCTGGTACATAGAGGGTAAGGAGGACGAGAAATTCGAGAAGGCCTTTGCCTCTTATATCGGGACGGATTACTGTGTCGGCTGCGGAAACGGCCTGGACGCACTTGTCCTGGCGCTGAAAGCACTCGGGATCGGACCTGATGATGAGGTTATAGTTCCCTCTAATACATATATAGCAACTGCACTTGCCGTTACCTACGCGGGGGCTAAGGTGGTATTCGCAGAGCCTGATATAAGGACCTATAATATCGATCCTTCACGGATAGAGGCGGTAATTACCGACAGGACCAAGGCTATAATGCCGGTACATCTGTACGGACAGCCCTGCGATATGGATCCGATCATGGATATAGCATCAAGACATGAGCTTTATGTTGTTGAGGACTGCGCCCAGGCTCATGGTGCGACCTATAAGGGGAGGAAGATCGGTACCTTCGGAGCTGCGTCTGGATTCTCCTTCTATCCCGGAAAGAACCTCGGGGCCTTGGGTGACGCAGGTGCTACCGTTACCAATGATAAGGATATAGCAGATAAGGTAAGGGCCTACGGGAATTACGGCTCGGACTATAAATACCATCACATCTATAAAGGCAATAACAGCAGGCTTGATGAGCTTCAGGCTGCATTTCTCTCGGCTAAGCTTCCTCATCTGGATAGGATGAATGAGGAGAGAAAGAAGATCGCCGGAAGGTATCTTGACGGGCTTAATAACCCTCTGATTACTCTGCCTTACGTTGCGGACTATGCGGATCCGGTCTGGCATATCTTTGCCGTAAGATGTGACAGAAGAGATGAGCTTAAAGCTTTCCTTGATGAAGCCGGAATCAGAACCAACCAGCATTATCCTATTCCTATGCATCTTCAGGGGGCCTATGCCGACTTGGGCTTCAGGGAAGGGGATTTCCCGATAGCCGAGGAGATATCAAGAACGGAGCTGTCATTGCCGTTGTTCTATGGTATGACAGACGATCAGATAGATTATGTGATCGATAGGATCAACGAGTTTAACTGATATATGAGCAGCACTCTTGAGGTCTACATACTTACATATAATCGCGCAGATTATCTTCGTGAGAGCATCGGGAGTGTACTCGCTTCTTCGTTTAAGGATTTTACTTTGACCGTAGTGGATAACTGCTCTACGGACAATACCAAAGAGGTAGTGGAAGGCTTTGATGACAGCAGGCTTTCATATGTCAGACACCCGGAGAATATAGGCGGGATAAATAATATCAATTCTGCGATCAGGATGGCGACGGCTGATTATATTGTTCTTTTCCATGATGACGATAAGATGAAGCCCGACATGCTTAAGGAAGAGTATGAGTTTCTCGAGCGTCATCCCGAGGCGGGATGTGTATCCTGTCTTACGAGCAATTTCTTCGAGGACGGACATGTGGAGGATGACAGACCGGCCTTCGAGGGTGAGTATAATATCTATTCGGGAAGAGAGCTCTTCGATGCGTATTTTGCCGGTACATCTCATACGGTTTGTCCTTCAATTATGTATAGGAAAAAGGTCCTTGATGCGCATGATCTTTTTTTCGATCCGGCGGTAGGGCCTTGCTGTGATATAAAGCTTCTCTTTGATATAGAGAGGTACGGGGACGGAGTGGGCTCTCTCGGTAAGTGCCTTATGCAGACGCGCCGCCACAGCGGGCAGGACAGCACCATGAATTATTTCCCCATGCATATCGAGCTCTATTCTTACCTTCATAATGACAGCTATTACGGTCCGATGCTGTCGGAGAAGAAGCAGTGGGGTCTTGAGAAGTACAAGGATTTCTCAAGGGCTTTGGCGAGTCTGGTGGTAAGAGGTAAGGGCTCGCGAGAGAAGCATATTGCCGACGAGAAGCTGCTTCGGGAGGCAGTAGGCTCGAGGCTCAATGACAGATGTGTTTATTCTGTTACGGTATTCGCGGCCAAGCTGTTTCCGGGACTTATGAAGAGTATTTACAGAAGGCGTAAAGGCGGGGACGAGGTATGATAATAGTTCAGTTCTCCGGAGGTCTCGGCAATCAATTAGGGCAGTACGGGCTGTACCTTGAGTATGAGGCGAGGGGCTTTAAGACCTACGCCGATCTGAGCTGGTACAGAAACGGGCAGTCGACTGACGGCAAGGTCGACATCAGGAGCATGGAATTAAGTCTGCTCGGGCTGTCGGTCAAGGAGTGTCCGAAGCTTTACGAGTATTACGGCAAGCAAGGCGGACTTCACAGATATATCAGGAGACTTTGTGTCGGTCACACATATATGGAGGAGGGATACAAATTTACTCCCGCTCTTCTTGATGTGGATCGGGGGTATGTCATGGGGGGAAGCTTCATAGGAGAGGAATATATAACGAATTGTGCCGACGAGCTTAGAAGCAGTATCAGCTTTAAAGGTACCGATGCACCTTATATAAAAGAGATGGAGAGGAGAATAAGTGAGACTGATTCAGTGTCGATACACATGAGGCTTGGAGATTATCTTAATAATAACAGCCTTTACGGGAATATATGTACCCCTGAGTATTACAGGAGGGCGGTGGAGCATATCAGGAGCAATGTGCCTGATGCGACGTTCTTCCTGTTCTCTAATGACGTAAAGGCGGCTTCCGAGCTTCTCGGGATAGAAGGAGTAGTGCCTGTGGAGGGTAATACCGGGGACAGGTCCTATCTTGATATGTATCTTATGAGCAGGTGCAGGCATAATATTATTGCCAACAGCACCTTCAGCTGGTGGGGAGCATGGCTTAATAATAAGGAGGGCAGGATCGTTATCTGCCCGACTACACTGCTTAACGGCTACGATAACGGCAGCGTTTATTGCAATGATTGGGTGAGGATCGGTTCATAGAATGTCGGATAAAATGAAGCTTCAACTAAGGCGAGATTCTATACTGCGTAGACCATGGTTGTTGGTGTCTATGGGAGTGTCATTGACGTGTCTGTTTGTCATGATGATCTCATTTAACTATGTGGACGGTAATTCATATATTTCCTGGTCGATAGAATTATTAGATAGAATATTCGGTAAGACAGAAATGGAGTTCTACGAGTATTCTGCTCTTAATCTTCACACTAATGACGCTTTCCATTACGGCTGTGATAAATCTATACTCATGATTCTACCTCTTGCCATATGGAATATTCCTGTTTGGATCGTACACCAGATTACAGGTGAGATGATAGTTACCGGTATATGGGATATCGTATGGATGAAATTTGGATTTCTGTTGTGCATAGTCATAACAGCCGTTGAGAGTGCGAAGATAGTAAGAATTATAAGACCTGATGCAGATACGTCTCTGGTCTACCCTTTGTTATTCGGATCCTTTGACGTTATTTGTTCAACCATGTATGCATCTCAGGATGAGATCGTTTACATTTTGACTCTTATAGTTGCTATGAGGCACATTATTAATAACAAGGTAAAATGGTTTCTTGTTTTCTCTGCTATTACTGTAGCTCTTAATCCGGAGATGGTGATACCGATCCTTCTTATGATCCTTTTTCAAGAGAATAGATTATTGATAATAATGTTGGAATTGCTCGTATCAGTAGCGCCAATGGAGATGTTTAATATCATATACCGTAATAATGATGCATATAATGAAGTAAGAGTTGTTGGCGATAACTTGGTAAAATCATTGTTCAGTGCAGATATCGGGCTTAAGATGGGGGAGAATACTGTTTCTCTTTTCCTTGTTGTCGTGTGTCTGTTGTTATTTTACGCATTCTCCGCTAAGAAGGAAAAATCCAAAAGTGAAGATTTGATATGGATTATAGCTCTGGTAATGATAAGCATGACACTTTTATCGACAGGTGGATATATTAACTATTTCTACAGAAGCATAATGTATGTTCCTTTCATTATCATTCTGATTCTTATTTCAAACCAGAATATAAACATAAACCTCGTTTTGTATCTTCTGTATTCCTGGTGTAGAAGCTGGTTATGTATATGTACCAATATTCCTCAGAATATGTCAACCTGGTACATCACGTACAATAATGATTTTACTCAGAGAATTCTTGATAAATCCGGAGTGTTGATCCTTGGGCAATACTATGGGGACAAGTATCCCATTATTGCAGATCAAGGCGTATTGAGTGTAGTTTGTTTGTCGTTAGCGATAGTACTGTTTTTTATCAACTATGGTGATAATCAGAAGAAGCGTATTGATATGATGCTTAACAAAGATATTATCGTGTTTGTTTCAGGTTTGTTTGTCTTGGTTGTATTAGCGGCATTCGGATGGATGATAGTTAGATCGGATAAATATGAAAGATTGATTAAATTTGGGAGCAATAACATAGCTTATAACGAAGAGGAGCTTGGGGAATTATGCTATGTTAAGAATAATGGGATCATATCAATTCTTGGTTTGGGTAATGGCTACTATTATGATAAGCATGACGCTTTTATCTTCTGGTGGCTATATCAATTATTTCTACAGAAGCTTTCTTTATGTTCCGTTTCTGGCAATTCTTATTGTTTCATCAAAACAAAACATAAAGACCAACTTACTTTTATATGGTTTGTATACGTGCTTCAGAAGCTGGTTATGTATTGGAGTCGGATATCCCCAAAACATGTCATTAAGCTACTTAAATCTTGATAATGATTACACGAGGATGATGCTGGATAAAAATAACACAATAACTCTTAGCAGCTTTTGGGGAGAAAAAATACCGATACTCAACAACTACGGTTTAATTACTGCTGCGTGCCTGACATTGGCGTTTGCTTTATTGTACATAAATACAGAGAATCAACAAGCAAAGCAATACGAGACAATTAATCTAAGAAAAGACGCTTTAGTATTCTTAACTGGGCTGGTTGCTCCGATAGTATTGGTTGGTTTTGCATATATGTTCTTCAATGCAAACATATATAGTAAAAAAGTTTTATTTGGTTCAAGAAGTGTTCAGCAATATATTAATGAATTCGATGAAACTCGTTATACCGAAAATTCACATATTTATACTTTTCCGACGCATATTGTTTATGAAGATAATATCTGTCTTCAGGGAGGTGAAGACAAGAATGAAGTCAGATATTTGTTCCCTAATGGGGGGGCTTCGTTTGGACCTTATATAAAGCTATATCCCGGAACATATCAGATAACATTGCACGGACAGAACCTGGAGCAGGCATCATATGATTGTATATATAGTTTAAATGGTGAGATCCATGAAATACCGATAGAGCTAATATCTTCTAACGAGCAAATAATTACTTACCAAATTACTATTACGGAGTTGACTCAAAATATTGAAACAAGAGTGTTTGATTGGTCAGAAGAGCCATTGCTTCTTTATGATATCAGTATTCAAGAGATATAATTATAATAGAGTGGTGTGGGGAGCAGAATAATATGCCAAGTAATGTATTGATCATAGGCGGGAACGGTTTTATCGGATCGAATCTTTGCAGGGCGCTGGCGGATAGCGGATATAATGTCACGAGTTTTGATATCGCGCAGCCACCGAGGCCGGATGCCAGGGTCAGATATGTCATGGGGGATTTCTTCGATGATAATGTTCTGGCCGGTGTTATCAAGGGGCAGGACATCATATACCATGCGCTCTCGACCATCAACCCCGGCAACTCGAATCAGAAGTACATGATGGGCTATGGAAGAGATTTTATTCAGACGGTAAAGCTCTTTGACATGCTTAAGGATACGGATAAGAAGCTGATATTCCTATCCTCCGGGGGGACCGTGTACGGCAATCAGGAGCACATGCCGATTAATGAGAATGCTACGGCAAGGCCTATCAATCATTATGGTAATGTTAAGCTCTGTATAGAGAATGCCCTCAGGATCTTCGATATTCAGGCGAAGTCGAAGATGATGATAGCAAGGATATCCAATCCCTACGGCCCCGGACAGGATCATAACAAGGGTGTAGGCTTTATTGATGCCGTTATCCGGAAGACTCTGGCAGATGAGATCGTGGAGGTCTGGGGTGACGGAGAGATAGTTCGTGATTATATCCATATCGATGATGTATGCGGTATGCTCATCGCCTTAGCTGAGTACGAGGGGGAGGAGACCATCTTCAATCTAAGCTCGGGAGTCGGGACCTCGCAGAACCGTATACTTGAGATAGTTAAGGCCATTGATGACAGAGTCAGGTATGAATACAAGCCCGCAAGAAGCGTGGATGTTAGAAGGATCATACTTGATAACTCCAGAATACTAGGTATTTATAGTAAGCCTCTTGAGAACATCGTAGACGGGATCCGATCTGTATATGACTATCAGAGAGATAACATGGTAAAATAATCTTTTAGAGAGGTTACTTAATATGGAAAATAAAACGATCATAAAATCAGTATCAGAGAACCCTCAGCCCCTGACCATTAAGAAGGACTGGGGAAGCTATACCGTTCTTCACGAGGAGAAGGATAACCTTACTATCCTCGTAACTCTTACAGAGGGTAGCAGGATGAAGTATCACAGCCATAGCGGAAGACGTGAGCTGTGGGTAGTCGCGAGCGGTACCGGAAGAGTCATAATGAACGAGGAGGAGCGTCTCATCAGGACCGGAGATGTGGTTCAGATCCCAAGAGAGGTACGTCACACCGTAATTGCCTCCAGTGAGCTTAAGCTTATAGAGGTTCAGATCGGAGATACATCAGCAACTGACAAGACTGTTTATGACCTGAGGCAGGATTACTATAGTGACGGCAGCACCGGATATTCTATCGGTTAAGTATCGGAAGAAGGCAATAATATGATGGATAAGAACGCGAAGATATATGTCGCAGGACATAAGGGAATGGTGGGAAGCGCCATAGTAAGGGAGCTTCAAAGACAGGGCTATAACAATATAATTACCAGAACTCATAAGGAGCTGGATCTGACGAGACAGGATCAGGTTGAAGCCTTTTTCGAGCAGGAAAAGCCTGAGTACGTGTTCCTTGCCGCAGCAAAGGTAGGAGGCATCATGGGTAATGCCACGGCCAAGGCCGACTTCATGTACGATAACATGATCCTCGAGATGAATGTTATTCATGCTGCGTGGAAGAACGGCTGTAAAAAGCTGGAGTTCCTGGGCTCAAGCTGCATTTACCCTAAGTTTGCGCCTCAGCCCATGAAGGAGGATTGTCTCCTTACAAGCAGTCTCGAGGAGACTAACGAGGCCTATGCCCTCGCGAAGATATCAGGCCTTAAGTACTGCGAGTACTTAAATACTCAGTATGGTACGGACTATATCAGCGTTATGCCTACGAATCTCTATGGGCCTAACGATAACTATCATCCGGAACATTCACATGTGTTGCCGGCTCTTATAAGAAGATTCCATGAGGCGAAGGAAGCGGGGGTTAAGAGCGTGACCTGTTGGGGTGACGGCTCTCCGCTCCGAGAGTTTATGTATGTGGATGATTTGGCGGATCTTTGCGTATTCCTCATGAATAACTACAGTGGCAGCGAGACCGTTAACGCCGGTACCGGTAAGGAACTTACTATTAAAGAACTCACCGAGCTTGTGGCTAAGGTGGTAGGCTACGAGGGGGAGATCTTATGGGATCCGTCTAAGCCTAACGGCACGCCCCGGAAGCTTCTTGACGTGTCAAAGGCCGCAGGGCTCGGGTGGAACTATAAGACTGAGCTTGAGGACGGCATCAGACTCACCTATAAGGATTTCCTCGAGAATCCTATGAGAGCCGAGAGATAAGGAGACTCAATGCCCTCTTCCCGTAAGAGCATTCTTGTTACCGTATCCTGGTATCCCACTAAGGAGAATCCCATAGCCGGATCCTTCTTCAAGGAGCAGTGCCAGCTTCTTGCGCGTGATTATGATATAACTGTCGTGAAGCTTAATCCCGGAACTGTTCTTGGAGTGAAGTACCTTCTTAAGCGAATAGGCGGGAAGGATATTTCTCTTGTCAATATCGGAGAGTCAGAGAGCTTACATGAGTACGAGTGTGTGGTATATCGTCCGGTGGAGCTCGCGGTCGCCAATAATATTCACAGCAGAGTTGCTATTAAGAGGAACGGTATCGCAGGTATCGGTTCCGTCGATACAGAGGGTGACAAGAAATTCTGGCGTAAGCATATGGAGAGACTCGGGAAGCTTCTGGAAAAGAAGTTTGACCTCGTTTACGGTCTGTCCGCTCAGGGAACGGCCGTGTATGCGATGCTTCTTGCCGAGACCTTCGGTGTTCCTTATATTCTGTCCGAGCATTCGCCTTTTATGATACCCGGAACGGCCTTAAACGATACCTTCAAGATGGCGATGGAGAGGGCCGATGTCTTCCTTGCCATAAGTAATGACAAGATCCGTCAGGTCCTGATGCAGAATATACATCTTAAATCTATCGAGTATATCGGTAATATGGTGGATGATGATAAATTCAGATTTGACCCCGTGCCTCATGAGGATAAGACCTTCCTTATCGTTGCAGCACATTCCTTCTATAAGAATTACGATCTTTTTATTAAAACCATGAACAGACTGTCTGAGATCTCCCGTAAGCCCTTCAGGGTCATCATCGCGGGGTATGGTGCCAATAAGGGATATTCCCAGAATGTCGATGAATTTGTAAAGCAGATAGAAGGGTCTAAGTTCAGCGATAAGGTTGAGATGATCCCCTCGGTGTCGAGAGAAGAGATCCCGGCTTTATACAACAGAGCGGATGCTTTTGTAATGACTTCTATTCAGGAGGGGCAGCCTGTGGCACCTCTGGAGGCTTCATGTAGCGGACTCCCCGTCTTCTCGACCAGATGTGGGGGCGTCGAGGATTATGTTGATGGAAGCTTAGGGAGAATCGTCGGGATACTTGACCATGAGGGTCTTGCCTCGTACCTTAACATGTTCCTTGAAGGTGAGATCAGCTTTGATGGTGATCATATACATGAGACTGTCGCCGGACGCTTCGGTAAGGATGCATTCATGACAAAGCTGACGGGTATTATTGGTTCTTTGATCGGATAGTAAAATGAACGAGAAGCGCACCATCGCGAAGATCGGCCTTATAGGCGTTATCAATCAGATCATATTTGCCGTTCTGGGATTTGTATCCAGAAAGCTTTTTCTTATATACATCGGAGTAGAGATATTAGGTCTGAGTAGCACCTATAACTCGGTTCTGTCGACGCTGGCGCTGGCTGATCTGGGCTTTGATATCGCCGTAACATATGCGCTTTATAAGCCTCTGCACGATAATGATGAGACTAAGATTAATGCTATAATGCGCGCTCTTAAGTCCATCTACAATGTTATCGGGATCGCATTTATAGTTTTATCCTTTGTCGCACTTCCATTCCTTAGATTAATTATCACGGATATGGAGTTCAAACCCATATACTACCTTTACTTCCTGATGCAGGCCTTCGCGAGTGCATCCACATATTTCTTCGCCTACAGAAGGACACTTCTTTATGCCGATAAAAAGGAGTACGTTACCAAGACTGTAGATGCGGTCGGGAATATCATATTCAGCGTACTTAAGATAGTTCTTCTGGTACTTACAAAAAGCTATATTATCTATCTGGCATGTGCAGTACTACAGGCCTTTGCCACTAACATCTATATTTACTTTAAGTGTTATAAGGTATACCCGTATCTTGACAGTAAATCTAAGACAGATAAAACCCTGGTCAAGGAGCTTATCGACAGCATTAAGGATATCGCTCTCGGGAAGATATCCGGATATGTCTATGGCTGTACGGACAGTCTTCTTATCTCAAAGCTTATAAGTACGGTTACGGTAGGCTTCTACTCGAATTATTTTACTGTTATTACCATAATAAAGCAGCTCTCGGTAAATATTATGGGACCCGTGGCACCGTTTATCGGTAACCATCTTGTGGAGAATAAGGATCCGGAGCATCAGGAGAGCGTGTTTCAGATGTATACATATGTCAGGTTCCTGGTAGCGGTAGTTCTCCTGGTTCCGACGATTATATGTATAGACACCTTCATAGTGATCTGGCTGGGTGAGGACTACCTGATGAGCAGTGTGATAGTGCTTCTGATATGTGCAGACCTTTATATCAGCCTTGTTCACAGCTCTCTGGTTGATTACGCGAATGGAGCCGGGCTGTTCAGATATGAGAAGTACATAAGCTTTATAGGTGCGGTCATTAACCTTGGAGCATCTATTATTCTGGCGTTAAAGATAGGACTTCCCGGTATCCTGGCGGGTACGGTGATCGCTCAGATTTGGTACTGGAGTGCCCGTAGTATTCTTGTATATAGGAAGTGCTTTAAGTCAATGACAAAGCTAGGATCCTATTGGCTCAGAATGCTTTATTATTTGATTGTATTTATCGCATGTGTATTTGCCTGTTATTATATATGCGGTCTGATCAACACCGATTGGCTTCTGCTGACCTTTGTTCTGCGGGGCTTTGCATGTGAGATAATATCGGTATTGATCGTCGGATTGGTGTTTATTCCTGTTGGTGAGCACAGAAGAGTCTTCAAGTGGGCTGTAAGTAAGATAAGAAGGTAATATGGAAAAGAAGAGCGTTCTGGTTAAATACAAGCTTGCGATACCTATTATCGTGCTGGTAGGTATTCTGATCACTGTGCTCGCATATATGATGGATGAGAATGCCGGACCGGACGAGATCTTGAGAATAAAGGTCGTTAATTGGATCGTGGAGAACAACAGACTTCCTACCGGCTTTGAGGAGGAGCTCATCGACCCGATCTGGGGATTCTCCTATGCTTTTACACCGTATCTTCCTTTGATGTTTGCTTCGCTGATCGTAAAGGTGGCATCATGGTTTACCTTAAGTGTACATACGCTTCTGTTTGCCGCGAGACTGGTCAATGTCCTGGTCGGTATGGGAACGGTATTTGTAGCATTCAGAGTAGCGGATAAGCTGATGGACAATAAATACTCGGTGTATTTCTTCGTATCTTTGGTTGCCTGTCTTCCTCAGTTTATTTTCCTGGCGGGGTATCTTAACAATGATGCGATGTCGCTTCTTACGGGCTTTATGATATTAGATGCCGTATTAGAAGGGGCCCGTGACAAGTGGAATAATAAGAACATGGTTTACCTCTCAGTCGGAATAGCGCTGTGTATGTTGACGTATTACTTTGGTTACGGATGGATACTATTCGCGATTGTGGGCTATTTCTACACTTCGTTTAAGTCCTCCGGCGACAGGAAGACTATATTCAAAAAGGCCGGAATGATAGTTCTCTTGGTCTTCATACTTGCCGGGTGGTATTTTATCCGTAATGCGATCATCTACAAGGGAGATTTTCTTGGTTATACCGCTCAGAAGCTGTGCGCAGAAGCTTATTCACTCAAGCATGGAACAATGATAGTTAATAACCCCGGAAGAAACACCATGCATCTGAGAGACATGCTGTATCGTGGCGGGTGGATCGAACTGACACTTCAAAGCTTCATCGGAATGTTCGGAGGCATGGTGATCTGTTTGGACGGGAAGTTCTATGATCTTTATTGTCTCGCTTTCCTCGGATCTGTATTCTTCTTTGTTCTTTACAGACATAAGACCAGAAGGAAGCTTGAACCGGTCCTTCTGACTATGCTTCTGTTCGAGATCGTTTTCCCGATATTTTTCTCCATTTACAGCTCTTATACAAGGGACTTTTCTCCACAGGGAAGATACGTGATATCGATCCTGCCTTCGCTCTGTGTTCTGGCCGCGATGGGGATCGATGAGCTGTCGAAGGCTGTTACGGAGAAATTTACCGGAATTATATGGGCTTCTAAGCTTGGGAAGCTGATCCCTGTGATCGCTGCATTATTTCTGGTCGCTGTGTTCGTGATAATCTTCTACACTGTCATGCTGCCGACGCTGACCTTCACCATATTGCCCGGATCTGATAAGGTATCGTTTTACTACGTTCGATAAGAATCAGATAACACCGAAGACGGTCAGGAAGCAGTAAGCAAAGAACAGAAATCCTATATAGCCCGAACCGAACAGGACCTTCTTATACACAGAGTCTTGAGCAGTAATAAGATTGGTTCGAAGTCCCATACATAGCATAGGCATAAGAGGAAGGAAATATCTTCCCTGTATTCCGTCAATAATTACTGAATCCGGCTCAGTAAAGGAGGCAGCCATCGGTAAAGCGATCAGGATGCTTACGGTAAATGCAATTATCGCTCCCCAGGCTTTGGTTCCGTAGGAAATCACACTGACCTCATCTCTTCTTCTTATCAGGGTTATGAGAAGAAGTATGTAGTAGATCATTATTACGACCATGGGAGGAGCGATCTGATACCAACCGGGATAGGCCACAAGTCCGGTAAGATAATAGTCGGTAAGCTGTACAACAGTGAGCTGAAGCATCTCATAGAAGTTTACGATCCCCTGGAAAAGAGAATGTCCCAATTCTATGCTCCTGGTAATATTAGAGGGGAGGAAATACCTTGATATCGAGATGGCTTTATCGAGTACTAAAAATGCCAATGCTCCGAGAACGGCTATCGCTACGATGATGATCCTCTTAAACCTCTTAGGATCCTTAACGTTAAACTTCTCGTAAGGGAGCGCCAGAAGGATAAGGACCATAGGTGTGTAAACATACTTACAGGATGCTATTATCAATGTCAACACAAGGAGCATAATGTATTCTTTACGCCCAAGCTTCTCCTTCGAGCGGAATATGTTGACCGTAATTGCTATAAAAATGAAAGCGATGCCTATTATCAGACTGTCATAGGAGTAACAGCTTGCCTGTTGCCAGACCATAGGGAACATAGAAAGTACAAACAGAGTTTCCTTTCCAATGCTGATGATCCTGATAGCGAAGCAGACGAGAACTATATAAAGAACAGCGTTAAATACTCTTCCCAGATAAAAGGTCGGTACTGCTCCAAGATGTAAAAGCCTTCCGACTGCGATGCCAAGGCCCGGCAGAATGTAGCCTAATGGACAGTTAACGGATGAGAAGGATATAGACGTACCAAGCTCGGATAATCTGTACTCGTGAAGAGAATTATCCTTACTTAAAAGGCTGAAGTCGTTAAGGGTGTCATTATATCTTCTTTCCGATATTCCAATACGGAAATTTTTCAGAAGCTGTGCATCCTCATCTCTCATAAGAAGGAGCTTGTGACCTTCTTCGTCTACGGTATCGGAGATGCCCTTAAAAGTGATCATATTCGCATACTTATAAGAGAAGGCGTAATGGTGAGCTTCGTCATGACCGCTTCCCGGGGGAAGAAGGAGCATCGTAAACAAACAAAATACAGAAAGAAGAATAACAGCAAGCCTTTGTATGGAAATATTATTAACGAATACAAGTCTGTAGATCGCTATAGCGGCGACGACCCACAGTGAACACAATATCACATAAAGGATCGCGACAGAGGATGGACTTAAAAGTGACAAAATGGAGTGTCGAAGAAGTCTGTGGCATCCGAAGATCGCAGCCAACATAGGAAGTATAAGAAGATAGAGCTTCCTTATGGGGAAAAATAATACAGCGAGTCTTAGCAGCGCAGGGAAAAGGATCAGGAAGAATAATGAGATCGTAACTACCTTCACATTGGCAAGATAGCTTACAGGAAGCGAGTACAAAAGTGAGTAGCAGAGGGATATATTAAGATCTGACCCCGATGATGACAGACCGGATGCATCCTTATAAGTAGTTGTATACATCGTGGCGGCCGTGTCCTCTTCTGAGTCTGATACCACGTTGAGGTAATATGTCTTGTCATGACTGTCCGGAATATAGTTGTCCAATATAAGCTGCAGGTAACCGTTGTCCGGCAGGGTAGAGGCATCAACTGCCCATTCCTGAATCGTATTCCCGGAAGAGTCACAGAAGGACAGTACAATAGTTCCGGCGTTGTTTCTGGCATATGTGGCACAGAGAAGATCAATCTCCTTAAGTCCGTCCCTTGTACAATGAAGCTCCTGTGTATAAAAGTCATCACGAGTTATGGGAGGTACCGTATCATAGGCAGGAAGGTTCTCTGTCCGGAAGCTGAGAGAATCAGAGTAAAAAAACAGAAGAGCGAATATCGCAACTATAACTCCCATCAGGATAGTGACGAGGTTTATTCGATTTATGATTTTCTTCTTTTCTATTATGCCCATGTTGTGTAGCAATTATATGTTCCAGTATATATTTTTTCAATAAAAGCGTCTTTTAAAAGTATATAGTATAATTATATGAGGTTAGGGGTATATCCTCAACTTTATTAACAAGGAGAAACGATATGAAGGGCATTGTTCTGGCGGGGGGATCAGGTACACGACTTTATCCGCTTACAAGGGTAACGAGTAAGCAGCTGTTGCCGGTTTACGATAAACCTATGATCTACTATCCTCTGTCCGTTCTCATGAGTGCGGGGATCAGAGACATACTTATTATCTCAACACCTACCGATACACCGAGATTCGAGGCTCTCCTGGGAGACGGATCTGCCTTCGGGATCAATCTTCAGTATAAGGTTCAGCCTTCTCCGGACGGACTGGCACAGGCTTTCATTCTGGGAGCGGAATTTATAGGAGATGATACAGTAGCCATGGTCCTGGGAGATAATATCTTCACCGGACACGGTATCAGCCTTAAATTAAAGGCTGCGGTCGCCAATGCCGAGGAGGGAAGAGGCGCCACGGTATTCGGTTATTATGTCGACGATCCAGAGAGATTCGGTATAGTTGAGTTCGATGAGAACTGGCATGCAATCTCTATCGAGGAGAAGCCACAGCAGCCCAAGAGCAATTACTGTGTAACAGGCCTATATTTCTACGATAACAAAGTAGTTGAATATGCGAAAAACCTCAAGCCCTCGGCAAGAGGAGAACTCGAGATAACGGACCTTAACCGGATTTACCTGGAGCAGGGCAATCTTAATGTTGAGATCTTGGGCAGAGGCTTTACCTGGCTTGATACCGGGACTCACGAGAGTCTGTTTGATGCGGGAAACTTCATTAAGACGGTTGAGCAGCATCAGCACAGGAAAATAGGCTGTTTGGAGGATATCGCATACGCTAACGGATGGATAACCGAAGCGCAGATGAAGGAAACAATTGAGATTATGGGCAAGAGCCAATACGGTCAGTATCTTAAGGACGTACTGGAAGGTAAATATATCAACAGCTGAGAATCAAGGAGAACAGTATGAATATTATAGTTACCGGCGGTGCCGGATTTATCGGAAGCAACTTTGTATTCCATATGCTGAAGGCTCATCCTGATTATAGGATCATTTGCCTCGATAAGCTTACATATGCAGGTAATCTTTCTACCTTGGAGCCTGTTATGGATAATCCGAACTTCAGGTTCGTCAAGGCTGATATCTGCGACAAGGAGGCTGTGGATAAGCTTTTCGAAGAGGAGAAGCCAGATATCGTTGTTAACTTCGCCGCAGAGTCCCACGTTGACAGATCTATCGAGAATCCACAGATCTTCCTTGAGACTAATATAATCGGGACTTCGGTTCTTATGGATGCCTGCAGGAAGTACGGGATAAAAAGATATCATCAGGTGTCAACGGATGAGGTCTACGGGGACTTGCCCTTAGACCGCCCCGATCTTTTCTTTACCGAGGAGACACCGATCCACACGAGTTCTCCGTATTCTTCTTCGAAGGCGGGAGCGGATCTTCTCGTTCTTGCTTATCACAGAACTTACGGACTGCCCGTGTCGCTTTCGAGATGCTCCAATAACTACGGACCTTACCACTTCCCGGAGAAGCTGATCCCCCTTATGATCATACGCGCTCTTCACGACGAGTCACTGCCGGTCTACGGTGACGGAATGAATGTAAGAGACTGGCTTTATGTAGAGGATCACTGCAAGGCGATCGACCTCATTATCCACGAGGGTAAGGTAGGCGAGGTCTATAACGTTGGCGGCCACAATGAGATGGCTAATATAGATATAGTCAGGCTCATTCTGAAGGAGCTTAATAAGCCTGAGAGCCTTATCACTTATGTAACGGACCGCAAGGGGCACGACAGAAGGTATGCCATCGATCCTACTAAGATCCATAATGATCTGGGGTGGTTGCCGGAGACCAAGTTTGCCGACGGTATTGTCAAGACAATTAAGTGGTATCTCGATAACGAGGCATGGTGGCAGCCCATTATAAGCGGAGAGTATCAGAATTACTACGAGAAGATGTACGGAGATAAGTAATACATGAGATTCTTTGTTACCGGCGTAGGCGGTCAGTTGGGCCATGATGTCCTGAACGAGCTTGACAAGAGAGGCTATGAGGCTGTAGGCTCTGACATACTTGATAGTGTTGAAGCACCCTTTCCTTATGTAAAGCTCGATATAACAAATGAGGCCGAAGTATCCAAGGCGATAGGTCTAATTAAACCTGATGTTATCGTTCATTGCGCTGCCTGGACTGCTGTTGATGCTGCTGAAGAGGAAGAGAATATTCCCAAGGTAAGAGCTATCAACAGTGACGGAACAAGGTTTATTGCCATGGCTGCGAGGACCTTCGGGGCAAAGATGATCTACATCAGCACAGATTATATCTTCGACGGAACCGGAACGAGGCCATGGGAGCCCGATGACAGGAATTATGCTCCGCTTAACGTTTACGGTCAGACAAAGCTTGATGGGGAGCTGGCGGTTTCAGGACTTCTTGATAATTACTTTATCGTAAGGATCGCATGGGTATTCGGTAAGAACGGCAAAAACTTCATCAAGACAATGCTCAATGTGGGAAAGACCCATGATGAGGTAAGACTTGTTAATGATCAGGTCGGAACACCTACTTATACATATGATCTTGCGAGGCTTCTTGTAGATATGGCCGAGACTGAAAAATACGGTTACTATCACGCAACTAATGAGGGTGGATACATCTCCTGGTATGACTTTACCTGCGAGATATATCGTCAGGCGGGTCTTTCCACCAGGGTAATTCCCGTATCTACGGCGGAGTACGGTTTATCCAAGGCCGCCAGGCCCTTCAATTCGCGCCTTGATAAGAGTAAATTGATCGAGAACGGATTCGAGCCCTTACCTACATGGCAGGACGCACTTTCAAGGTATCTCAAGGAATTGGAGCAAAATTAAATGGGGCAGATTAAAGTCACAAAGGCACCTATTGAAGGTCTTTATGTTATAGAACCTGCGGTTCACGGTGACGAGCGCGGTTACTTCATGGAAACATATAATCAAAAGGATATGGCCGAGGCCGGACTTAATCAGGTCTTCGTTCAGGATAATCAGTCTATGTCCACAAGAGGCGTATTGAGGGGGCTTCATTATCAGAAGCAGTTTCCGCAGGCTAAGCTTGTGAGAGTCATTAAGGGCGAGGTCTTCGATGTTGCTGTCGATCTTCGCAAGGACAGCAGTACATACGGACAGTGGTACGGAGAGATACTTTCCGAAGAGAATAAGAGACAGTTTCTCATATCCGAAGGATTTGCCCATGGTTTTCTTGTGTTAAGTGAGACAGCAGAATTTTGTTATAAGGTAACTGACTTCTGGCATCCCGGAGATGAGGGTGGACTTCGTTGGGACGATCCTGATATCGGGATCAAATGGCCTGATGTGATCGGGGACAAATTCTCTGACGGCACTCCTCTTAATATTAATGACCGCGATAGGAATTTTCCCGGACTTAAAGATGCATTTAAATTCTGAGGATAGCGTATGATCCCGATTGTAATTCCATCCTACGAACCGGATGAACGATTTCCCGCTATCCTTGAGGAGATAAAAACAGCCGGGCTGGGGCCCGTTGTTGTGGTTGACGACGGAAGCGGTGATGAGTACCAGGCATTTTTCGATAGGGCACAGGAGCTCGTTGCGCCCCTTGGCGGTGTTGTACTTCATCATGAGGTCAATAAGGGAAAGGGAAGGGCTCTTAAGACGGCGTTTTCTTATATTCTGGAGAATATGCCGGATGCGATCGGCTGTGTTACGGCGGACTCGGATGGACAGCACTCCGTAAAATGCATAAAGAAATGTATGGATGCGTTGACTGAGCATCCTGACAGTCTGGTTCTGGGGGTAAGAGATTTCAGCTGTAAGGATGTTCCCTTCAAGTCCCGTGCAGGTAACACTATAACCATCAAGGTGTGCAGTTACTTGTGCGGAGTCAGGGTATCTGATACTCAGACCGGACTCAGGGGAATCCCCGAGGCCTTCATGAAGGATCTGCTTAATGTCGAGGGAGAAAGATTCGAGTTCGAGACCCAGATGCTTATCGAGACTCGTGACAGATATCCTATATTTGAGGTGCCCATAGAGACGATCTACGATTCCAAGGAGAATCATCAGACTCACTTTAATCCCGTTAAGGATTCCATAAGGATCTATAAGATATTCGGTAAGATCTTCGCGAGGTTTCTTTTTACATCTCTGTCCTCATGTGTAATAGATCTTCTGCTGTTCCATATATTCTGTAAGATCTTCGGGAATATCATAGGTGCAGCGTATTATGCAGCTGTGGCGACCGTGTTGGCCAGAATTATTTCTGCTACATATAATTATCTTGCTAACTATAGATTTGTATTCAAAAGCGGTAAAGGACATTCTACATCGCTTCCGCGCTATATAGCTCTGGCCGTTGTTCAGATGAGCCTGTCAGCAGGATTGGTTACCCTGTTCGTATTCCTTTTCCCTGCTGCTCCTGAATTGGTGTTTAAGATCCCTGTTGATGTGGTACTGTTTCTAGCAAGTTACTACATTCAGAGGCGCTTTGTTTACTAATGGGTAAGAAAAGGTCTTACGGTAAACGAGGTATTGTTACAGGCGGAGGGATATTGCTCTCGGTCTTTATTATCATCGTGACGGTTTTATCCATAAGGTGGAGCTTCAGCCCTAAGCTACTGGGGGATCGTTACGAATCTCATATATTTGCCAATTCCATATTTAAGCTATTAAGTGTAGCTGTAAATGACGACGGACAGCTGCTCGCGTTCACTGACAGTGCTCACTATAATGATTCCTTCGTGTTTGAATATGACGAGGATGAAGATGCATATTTTATATATAAGACGATCCACGGAAATGTTATGTATCTTAATGAGACCACGGAGCATGACCTAATCGTGGACTATGCCCCTGATGCTTCCGGCGGATACTGGGATGTAGATAGGGTAGGAAATACTATGTATTACATGATCGTTAATCATACAGACGGTTATGCGATCTATATGGCTGACAGCACCAGGGCTATGTTGGCTCCGGCAGACCCCTCGAATGAGAGTATGCATATGAGGCTTCAATGAGTACCGGCGATATTAAAAAAGTATTATCATCAGATAAATTGTGTCAGTTATTCATTGTTCCTTCACTGGGATTATTACTGACAGATCTCCTGAAGCCGTTTACTCCGGTCCTTGATTCGCTACCTTCCGAGTTTGATGCTGTATCCAGGCTTATTATTCTGATAGTCGGTATTATCGGGGCGTTTGTTACCAAGAATAAAAAAGCACATGTATATGATGTGATAACTTTGCTTCTTATGACTTTGGGACTCTTTGTTCTTCTGCAGACCGGTATGACCTATGTGCTGGATATAGCCTTGGTTTTGCTGGTAATCAGATCCTCTGACTTTATGCTTCCGGATGTATCGTTTCTCTCGATACTTTCCTGTGTGCTCGCAGCGACCGTGATCTGCGCTCGCAAGGGGTACATAAGAGACTACAGCTTCTATGGCCGTGATGCATTAGGGTTCAGGACTTTGGTGTATCTTTATATAGTTGTTGCGGTTATTGTTGTAGCCTTGGCTATAATGATATTTATTTACATTAAGCAAAGGGATATAAAAAGAACAGTATTGTTATTAATCTATTGCTTTGCTGTATCGGGAGTAATAACACTTATAGCGTTAAAGGCTCTTAACTTATCTGCCGCAGTAGAGGCTGGCTCCTATGAGCTTTACGCCGAAGAGTCAGGCTTCGGAGTCGAGGCCAAGATGGTTGGCTTCGAGGATTTCAGATTGGAGCTTGGAGACCTTGCCCCTACAAGCTTCGAGATCACACCGGAGGGTGACTACTATCTTATTACCATGGATTCTTACGGCGTCACGCGCACCTTATGTGTTCTTGAAGGACAGCTTATGCTCGGTAATTATGAACAGTCAGAGCCGGCTCACCTATGGGATATTAATGCAGTAACGGGCACGCCGTATTTTACTTTGTCTAATGTCGAAACCGGATTACAGATCGTAACTACGGATGAGGGACAGGTTAAGGTTGCCGATCCCGGTGAGGGTAACGCATATCTGAGAATAGGTTCAGAGAATATTGATTATTACGACGATCTTATTGAAGCTTCCGATAATGACTTTCGTGAAGCTACAGTAAGCTGTGATCCAACCGTATCCTATGAAGGCGTTCCCGTAAGCCCGTCGACCGTAACGGTAGAGCTTAATGGTGTCACGCTGGTAGAGGATGTGGACTATAAGGTTTCCTGCTGGAATAATCTGCTTCCGGGGACCGCGTATATTGAGATTAAAGGCATCGGGGATTATCAGGGTGTATGCGGCACCGATTTCCGGGTCATATATGACGATGAGATGTGTGATGATCCGTTCTATACCGAGGTTGCAGATTATATGGTGAGGGCGTATAGGCTGATATGTCAGAGGCTTCCCGATATGAGCGAGATGAGGGCATGGATGCAGTCTATAGCGGGAGGAATAAGGACGCCTGATACGGTAGTTATAGATTTCTATATCTCTGATTCCTTTACAGGGAGTAATGCTTCGAATATAGAGGCGCTTTATAGAACGCTGTTGTTACGTAACGGCAGCCGGGGGGAGCTTAGGGAGTGGATTGATGCTCTGAATGCGGGTGCTGATCTGGGAGAGGTGATACACGAGATCAGTATAACTCCGGAGTATCAGAATATCTGGCATAACTTCGGAATGGGCTTCAGGTGATTTTTGACCTGATACACTATATAATGTCTTCTCGGGAGGAATGATTATGATGGTTCTTTATATTGATCCCGGTACCGGGAGTATGCTGTTCTCGATACTTATAGGTATCATCGGAGTGGTGGTATTTTTCCTGAGATCGGCTCTGGTTAAGATCAAGTTTGTTTTATCCGGCGGTAAGAAGGCGAAGATAGATAAGAATAAGCTTCCCATAGTTATATTCTCGGATCACAAGCGTTATTGGAATGTCTTCGGTCCTGTCTGCGATGAACTCGAAAAGCGCGGCCAGCAGGCCTATTACTACACTGCCTCTCCCGATGATCCCGCACTCGAGGCAGGCAAGAGCTACAAAAACGTAGTATGCGAATTCATAGGTGAGGGTAATAAGGCTTTTTCCAGACTTAATATCCTTAACGCCTATGTTGTACTGTCGACTACTCCCGGACTTCAGGTCTATCAGTGGAAGAGGTCTAAGACGGTAAACTATTATGTTCATACATTACATGCTCCCGCGAGTATATTCTACAGAATGTTCGGCGTAGATTACTTTGACGCCCTTCTGCTTTCTGCAGAGCATCAGCGTCAGGAAATCAGAAAGCTGGAGGAGTTACGTAAGCTCCCTGCGAAGGACATTCAGCTTGTAGGACTTACATATCTTGATGAGATGAAGAAACGTCTTGACAGTCACCCGGTATCGAAGAATACATCCGGCAAGCCAGTGGTTATTCTCGCACCCTCATGGGGTCCTTCTGGAATCCTTTCTAAGTACGGAGCTCCGTTTATAGAGGAATTGATCAAGACCGGCTATCACATCGTGGTAAGGCCACATCCTCAGTCCTTCTCCTCTGAAGCGGACATGCTCGAGAAGCTTATGAAGCAGTTCCCGAATAATGAGAGCTTCGAGTGGAACAGCGATAATGATAATTTCGATGTGCTGGCGAGAGCAGATATAATGATATCGGATTTCTCGGGTGTAATCTTCGACTTCCTGCTGGTGTTCGATAAGCCTATATTATATGCGAATGCAGGTTTCTCCAAGGATCTTTATGACTGGTGGTGGCTTGATGAAGAGCCTTGGACCTTCCAGGTATTGCCATCCCTCGGCAAGGAGATCACAGATGAGTATAAGGGCAATCTTAAGGATATGATCGATGAGTGCATTAACGATCCCAAGTATGAGAAGGCAAGAAGCGATGCAAGAAAGGCAACCTGGGCTAACATAGGGAATGCGGCACCTTCGGTATGTGATTACCTCATAAATAAACTCAATGAATTAAGTAAAGAGGAATCTAATTGATACCGTCTTTTACTACAATCTTTTTCCTCCTGTTGGTTAAGCCTCTGGAATTGCTGTTCGAGGTCGTTTTTTCCATAGCTAACAGAATAGTAGGGCATCCCGGATGGGCTATTGTGATCCTAAGTCTGGCGGTAAACTTCCTGGTATTACCGCTTTGCAGAAGAGCGGATGAGGTTCAAAGACAGCAAAGAGATCTCGAAGCAAAGCTTGCCGACGGTATCGCCCATATAAAGAAATCCTTTAAGGGCGATGAGCGCATGATGATGCTTCAGGCCTTCTATGATCAGAACGGTTATTCTCCATTGTCTGTCTTCAGAGGGTCGGTCTCGATACTGTTGCAGATCCCGTTCTTTATGGCGGCGTACAGATTCCTGTCTCATCTGATGCTCCTTAGAGGAGTTTCCTTCGGCCCCATTCACGACCTTGGGACTCCTGACAGAATGCTGGAGATCGCAGGCTTCGGGATCAATATTCTCCCGATTGTTATGACGTTGATAAACCTTATCTCAGGGTACATATACGCGAAGGGCTTGCCCCTTAAGACAAAGCTTCAGATGTATGGGATCACGCTGATTTTCTTCGTTCTGCTTTATAATTCCCCTTCCGGATTGGGGTTCTACTGGACTCTTAACAACCTTTTCTCGTTATTAAAGAATATATTTAATGGTTTTAAGCGTCCCGGATTCGTTCTTGCTTGTATAGTGGCCGCTGCGGGAGGGATAATAATGCTCTTCGTAAACACTATATATGATGCGCCCTATCATGCCAGAGCGCTAAGGCTGACGGTCTTCGGCGCTGTACTGGTTATCCCCCTCATCGCGGTAATTATTAAAGGAAGAAGACCATCGTATCTAGCCAAGCTTTTTAAGACGCTTGACTACTCGAATGATAACAGAAACCTGTTTGTATTAAGCGGCTTCTTTCTTACCATGTTCCTGGGACTGCTTATTCCGTCTACGGTGATCAAGGCTTCTCCTTTTGAGTTTATTGATGTAATAAGCTACAGAACGCCGAACTATTACGTGATGGTTGCGATGTTTACGGCTGCGGGATTCTTTCTCGGCTGGGGCGGGATATTCTTCTCTTTGTCGAGGCCTCATGTAAGAACAGTGGAAAGCCTTGTGTATTGGAGTGCCTGCCCGGCGTGTGCCGTAACATATCTGTTCTTCGGTAAAAAGCTTGGGAATCTGTCGACAGATCTGATTTACGACGAGCCCTTTACCTTTACGGCGAAGCAGCAGATTTTTAACGGACTGGCTGTGTTTATAGCAGTCGCTGTTGCGGTGCTTCTTGCCACGATGTTTAAGAGAGTGTCAGAGGCTTTGGCCTTCGCACTCCTTGCTACAACGATCGGGATAGGGGTATATAACATGACTCTTTCCGAGAGGGCCTTCAATAAGGTCTCAATGGGGAGCGACAGCGAGATGGCGAGTATTCCCCTTTCAACGGAGGGGCACAATGTTATGGTTATCATGATCGATCGCGCTCCGGGATATCTTGTACCCTATATTTTCGAAGAGCTTCCGCAGCTTCGGGAGCAGTTTGACGGCTTTACGTACTACCCCCATACACTATCCTTCGGTTCACATACCAAGTTCGCTTCTCCGGCTCTGTTCGGGGGTTACGAGTATATGCCTTCCATGCTGTGTGCCGATACTGACAGGACTCTGGTCGAAAAGCATGATGAGGCTCTTTCTGTTCTTCCTGTACTCTTCGGGGATAACGGTTACGAGATCACTGTTTGTGATCCTCCTTTTGCCGGATACGAGTGGACCCCGAATCTCGAGATATTTACAGATGAAGGCTACGAGGATATAAATGCTTATATAACGAAGGGCAGATTTGTTAATTTTGATGCCGATTTCTCCGCTCAGCAGAATGCTCTGTGGGAGAGAAATTTCTTCTGCTACAGTGTGTTTAAGACGTGCCCGCTGTTCCTGGCAAGAAGTATCTATAACCAGGGTAATTATAATCAAGCAGACGTGGGATTCGCAGCTTCGGGTGATACGGAAGAGGAGTTCACGATGCCGCAGACTGTCGACAACAAGTCTCAGGCCACGGGTGTTACGCAGATATTTATGAATGCATATACAGCATTGCTTAATCTGGATTATATAACAGAGATCCGCCACAATGACGATGATACCTTCATGTACATCAACAATATGACCGCGCATAATACCATGCTTCTGGATGAACCGTCTTATGAGCCATCTGAGATAGTGGATAACAGAGAGTATGATCTTGTCCATCAGGATCGTTTCGCCCCCACGGTTAACGGTTACAGTCTGTATATGAATTCCGCTCCAGCTATGGCACATTATCAGTGTAATGCTGCTACATATATACAGCTGGGATATTATTTTGATTATTTAAGGCAGATGGGGGTATGGGATAATACCAGAATAATTGTCGTTTCTGACCACGGACCGACTGCGGATATGTTCGGAGGACATACAATAGTAAGAGACATTAATATGGAAAGCTATAACTGCCTTCTTATGGTGAAGGACTTCGGTTCCTCCGGCTTTAATGTGTGTGAGGACTTTATGACTAATGCTGATGTACCTTATCTAGCTACGAACGGAATTATTGATAACGTGGTCAATCCATTTACCGGTAACGCGCTGACAATGAACGGGAAGACCGATTATCCGATGCTGATATATGATTCGGAGGATTGGAACGTAAACGGTGATGCTATCGCCGGTGCAGATGCATACGCATTCTCGGAGGGGGACTGGTATTCTTTCAGCGGTGAGCACATATTTGACAGAGCTTCGTGGGAGTTTGTAGAGACAAGATGAGTGCATTATACACGATATTGATATACCCCCTGGAGCTGCTCTTTGAAGTAGTGTTCGCGATAGCAAACAGGATCGTAGGACATCCCGGATTTGCTATTGTGATATTAAGTCTTGCCGTGAACTTCCTGGTATTGCCT
>JAFVAY010000004.1 GCA_017480325.1 Clostridiales bacterium | reverse complement strand
CCGCAGCCTCTTGCTGCAGAAAGTAATATATCATCCAAGATGATGTGTACCGATTGAGCGGAAAGCCTTACCGTTCGCACCGGAATGACCTTACCTCCTGAAGCGGAATGAGGTTACCGATTGAACGGAATTTCCATAATATAACATTGCGTTTGCTCATTTCTAGTTCTATAATCGATAAAATGAGCAAAATCAACACAAACTCATTCATTATACAAAGGGGAGAACTAACATGGAGAAGTCGATTGAAGAACTAATCTATGAGGAGACTGATCAGCGTCTCAAAAAGATGACGGAGCCTGATTATCCGTGGCCGCAGAGTGCGGATAAGAGAGATGCTATTGCTATCGTAACAGGTATCGGCATCAGTTTGTTCCTGATTATTCTGTGTATAACGGGGGTGATCGTCTGATGTCTAAGATGAGTCATGATGAGTATATCCGTCAGGAAACCGTTACAGGCACAGTTCCTATGTTGTCCAATGAGAGACAGTATTCTTTCTGGGATCTGTTCCTTGCTACAAGCGGATTCTCGATCGCGACATGGTGCTACACTCAGGGAGCATACGTAGCACAGTATCTTTCGTTCAAGCAGATGCTTATTAATATCTTCTGCTTCAATATTGTCTGGATTTTGATCGAGTGTATACCTGTGTTTTTCGCGACTCGGTATGGCATTGATCTGTGGGTGTGGTTAAGATCGGTTCTCGGTAAGAAGGGAGTAGCGATCTTTGCCACGATAATCAGTCTGGCTAACTTCGGATGGTATGCGGTTGACTCTCAGCTGTTCGCTTCCTCGATGATCAATCTCTTCGGCGGATTCGGAGTGACACTTGATCCGGATATTTGGAAGCCGGTTCTCGGAGTTCTATGTGTTGTCCTTGGTACAATAATCGCCCTTGGAGGTCCTGATGTCATAAAGTGGGTGAACAGATTTCTTGTAACGGCACTGTTAATTGTAGGAGCGGTTGTCGTGATAATTTGCTTCACCTCCGTTCCGATCAGAGACATGCTTGAGGTTCAACCCGATACGAGCCTCTACGGTTCTGCCTTAGGGCGATTCATGCTAAGTGCGGAGGGGAATGTAGCGTTTGCATTCTCGTGGTCAACACAAGCCCTTGTTATGCCGCGTCTTGCCCGCAGCGAGAAGAGCGGCTACTGGGCTACAGCTGGAGCATATGGCATCGTAGCTCCATTCTTTGTGGCCGCAGGTGGAGTTATGGCTATCGCGATGTTTGTACGTGCCGGATACTATGAATCTGATCCTACTGTTATGCTTTCGACTTTGGCAGGTCCCGGATTTGCGCTTTTGAGCCTTCTTATGGTTGCCTTTGCCAATATCGGTACACAGGGAACCGGATCCTATGTTAACTGTATGATCATTAAGAGCGGACTTCCTAAGGTGAGCTATAAGCTGTTGGTAATACTTACAGCGATCTATGTTGCTGCACTTACCGTATGGGGATGGGTTATGGATAACTTCGGTTCCTTTATATCTATGGCCGCTCAGATCCAGGGCCCAATCATCGGAATGACTGTTGTAGACTATCTGATAGTAAAGAGAAGAAAAGTCAGTCTCAAATCCTTATATAATATTGATGGTCATAAGGCCTATGAGTTTACCGGAGGATTCAATCTAGTCGGTCTTGGGTGCATGTTGATTGCTTTCGTGACAAATATTCTGTTCGTATATAATCCGTTGACGGCGGAGATCAAGAGCACTATCTTTATGATCCTTACCGGAAGTGGATACACTGCTGTGTGTGGAGGACTTCTTTACTGGATAGCAAGTCTTACTCCGCTTCGTAACTACATGCTTAAGGATCGCGGTGAGCTTGAGATAGTATGACCGGAAATGAATTCACGTTACTTAATGCAATTCGTAAATACGGGTTGCAACGACACCGTAGAATTAAGGAGATAACCGATCTGTCAACGGGATATATTTCCCAGACTCTTAAAGTCTTCTGTGATAGAGGTTGGGTGGATGATGACGGTATTACGCCTCAAGGGATTGAGGCGCTGCTTCCTTATCATGTGGATAATGCCGTAATTATGGCTGCGGGTATGGGGACACACTTTGTGCCTCTTACTTTGGAAAAGCCTAAGGGTCTGTTAGTTGTAAAGAACGAGGTGCTTATAGAGCGTCAGATCGAACAGCTACAGGAGGCCGGAATAAAGGAAATTATAATCGTCCTCGGTTATAAGAAAGAAGCTTTTTTCTATCTGGAGAATAAGTACAAGGGACTTAAAATCGTTATTAATCCTGAATATAATACTAAGAACAATACGCATACTTTGTATCTGGCTCAGAAGCATATTGGTAATAGCTTTATATGCTCTTCGGATGATTACTTTGAAGAGAATCCCTTTGAAGAATATGTTTACAGAAGCTATTATGCAGGAGTCCATGTCGATCAGCGGGCGAATGAATGGTATATGATCCCGGATAAGAGAATGTTTATCTCACAGGTGAAGAAGACCGGTACAGAGGGCTATATCATGCTTGGTCATTCATACTGGGATCGAAGCTTCAGTCGAGCTATGACAGACATTCTTAATGAGGATCATGAAGTCGGAAATTATGATCATGTAATCTGGGAGCAGATACTTCTTGAGAACGTCAAGGATCTGCCTTCCATCGAGCTTAAAGTCTATCCTTCTGATATCATATTCGAATTTGATACCTTGGATGATCTTCGTAAATTTGACTCGAACTATGTTAACCATACGCATACGAAGATAATGCGGAATATTGCCAGAGAGCTGGATTGCAAGGAAAGCGACATCTTGAATTTCCAAGCCATTAAAGAAGGACTTACAAATACAAGCTTCAGCTTTGAAGTTAACGGCAGGAAATATGTTTATCGGCATCCCGGTGACGGAACGGAAGCGATTATCTCCAGAACTCATGAGAAGAAAGCATTGGAGCTTGCCAAATCCATAGAGGTAGATCCGACTTATATCTGCATGAATGCCGAGGAGGGGTGGAAGATCAGTAGATATGTTGAGGGGATAAGAATTCCTGATTATGGGAGTTTTGATGATTCTAGAAGGGTAATTGCAGTGCTTAAAGCCCTCCATGACAGGAAGCTGTCTGTAGATTGGTCATTTCTTCCCTGGGATGAAGCGTGCAAGATAGAGATGATGCTCAGGTCCGAGAGCGGAGATATTGCTGACTCACAGTTTGATCAACTGAAGGATAATGTGTTTAAATGTTATAAGAAGTGTGCCGGAGATGGTATAGAAATGTGCTTCTGTCACTGTGATACCTACGCACCGAACTGGATGCTGACAGAAAGTGAGACTATCTTAATCGACTGGGAATACGCAGGTAATGCAGATCCGGGGTGTGATATCGGCACTTATATTATGGATTCCATGTGGGAGATTCCGGCCGCTGAGCGGTTTATTAAGGAATACTGTGGAGAAACCATGACGGAGGAAGAATTGTTTCATTACCTGGCTTATACCGCGATCCTCTCGTACTATTGGTATGTTTGGGCACTTTATCGTGAGTCTTGTGGAGCCGTAATGGGGGAGAGCCTTTATAATTGGAATGTTATGGCAAGAAGATACTCGAACTATCTTGTAACCAATTACAATCTGTAAGGATCAAAGGACAACGTGAGACGAAGATGAGTTTAAACAGGTGCGAATTTGAAATATTGGCTTTTCTGGAGCATAACGGTGAAGGTGAGTATTCTATACGGAATCTTAGCGATAAACTTTGCATATCCGGGACTGCCATAACTAACTCGATCAACGAGATGTCATCCAAAGGGCTGATAGCTCTGAACGAGAATACGATGACAATTACCAAAAAGGGGTTGGATGCACTTGAACCGTACAAAGTTAAAAGAGCAATTGTTGTGGGGGCAGGCTTCGGATCTCGTATGATGCCTGCAACAGAAGATAGACCTAAGCCCATGGTTAAGGTAAACGGTGTGCGTATAATAGACACACTTCTTGATGCATTGGTGGCAGTGGGTATAGAGGATATCACCGTTGTCGGAGGGTATAAATTCGAGATTATGGAAGAGCTCCTGGACAAGTATCCGTTCGTAAGGTTGATCAATAACACTCGATACGAGGTAGAGAATAATATATCCTCGGCACTGCTCTCAATGGATCATTTTTACGGCGGTTGTTACTTCTGTGAAGCGGATCTGTATATTACCAACCCGGATATAATCAGGAAATATCAGTATTCTACTAATATTCTCGGTTCATGGTCGTTGGAAACCGATGATTGGTGTTACAAATGTGTTGACGGATATCTCGATGACTATAAGAAAGGCGGAACTTATTGCTACAATTACTACGGTATCTCGTATTGGACTGACGAGGACAGCAGTAAGCTGAAGCAGGATTGGGTCGAGTTGCACAATGGTGCTGACGGAAAAGACCTGTTCTGGGAATTTCCCGCCTTCGTCTATAGGAAAGAAAAGTATAAGGTCGAAGTAAGACCATGCGATAAACAGGATATCATGGAGATAGATAACTACTATGAGCTTCAGCAATTAGATCCAACTTATAGAGAATGATGCTTAGATTTGTATTATAATAGGCATCATACCATAATTTGGAGGACCTGATGAAAGCACTGATTCTTAATTCCGGACTTGGGTCGCGCATGGGCGTTCTGACCTCAGAGCATCCCAAGTGCATGACCGAGATATCTACGACACAGACTATATTGTCTCGTCAGCTGAAGATCATCGCCGATGCCGGCATCGAAGAGGTAGTCATGACCACCGGCTACTACGACAAAGTTCTTATCAATTACTGTGAGAGCCTTGAGCTCCCTTTGAAGTTTACTTTCGTTAATAATCCCGTTTACGACAAGACCAACTATATCTACTCTATCTACTGTGCTCGAGAATATCTTGACGACGATATTATCCTCATGCACGGTGACCTGGTATTTGAGAACGCGGTCTTCGATCTGCTTCTGGAGCAGCAGGACTCCTGCATGACCGTTTCCTCTGCTCTGCCCCTTCCCGAGAAGGATTTCAAGGCGCAGATCAGTGACGGCAAGGTCTTGAAGGTGGGCGTGGAAATCTTCGAGAACGCCATGGAGGCTCAGGCCCTTTATAAGCTTAATCGCGAAGATTGGCACGTATGGCTTAACAAGATCATCGAGTTCTGCGAGGCGGGTAACACCAAGGTCTACGCGGAGAACGCCCTCAATGAGCTTACCGGCGCGGCGAATATCAATGCGCTGGATGTCAAAGATATGCTCTGCTCCGAGATCGATAATCCTGAGGATCTGGCGACAGTGAGCGCCAAGCTTAAGGAAATAGAATCGCGAACCGTCTACATGTGCTTCTCCACAGACATCATTCACGGCGGTCACGTGGCAATAATCAGGAAAGCACAGAAGCTAGGTAAGCTCATCATCGGCGTTCTCTCGGACGAAGCCGTCGCCTCCTACAAAAGATTCCCTCTGGTTCCTGCATCCGAGCGTAAGGTGATGTTCGAGAACGTCGCCGGCGTCTATAAAGTGGTGGAGCAGAAGACCTTAAGTTACCGCGAGAATCTTGATAGATATAAGCCTACTTACGTTGTTCACGGCGACGACTGGTGTGCGGGCTTCCAGAAACCAATAAGAGACGAGGTCGTCGATATCCTGAAGGAATACGGTGGCACGCTGGTCGAGTACCCCTATTCCAACGACCAGAAATACAAGGACATCCAGGCAAGGACCCGCGCCGACCTCGCGATGCCTGACATCAGAAGAGGACGCTTAAGAAGAGTTCTTGACGCCAAGGGCCTCATCACCGCCATGGAGGCTCACGACGGTCTGACAGGACTTATCGTCGAGAACACCGTAGTTCATCAGGACGGCGGCGCTCATCAGTTCGACGCCATGTGGGTCAGCTCCCTTTGCGACTCTACTGCCAAGGGTAAACCTGATATTGAATTAGTTGACATGACATCCCGCTTTAGAACTATAGAGGATATCACCGAGGTAACTACGAAGCCTATTATTTTCGATGGGGATACGGGAGGCAAGACGGAGCACTTCGTCTACACCGTAAGATCCCTCGAGCGTCTCGGAGTGTCTATGGTGATCATCGAGGACAAGACGGGACTTAAGAAAAACAGCCTCTTCGGGACTGAAGTACAGCAGACTCAGGACAGCATAGAAAATTTCTGTGCGAAGATCAGCGCGGGCAAGAAAGCTCAGCGAACAAAAGAATTCATGATCTGCGCCCGCATCGAGAGCCTTATCCTGGAGCAGGGTATGGAGGATGCTCTGACACGTGCCTTCGCATTCGTGGAGGCAGGTGCCGATGCCATCATGATCCACAGCCGTAAGAAGGATCCGTCCGAGATACAGGAGTTTATCGAGAGGTTCCGTGCCAAGGATAAGACGACACCAATCGTTCTCGTTCCCACCAGCTTCAATTCCGTCAAGGAAGAGGAGTGGAAGCAAAGAGGCGCGAATATCATTATCTACGCGAATCAGCTCATGCGCGCCCAGGTCCCGGCTATGCAGAAGGCCGCGGAGCTCATCCTGGAGAACCACAGAGCGGAAGAATGCGACAGCATGTTGATGCCCTTCAAGGACATCATCCGCCTGATCCCCGAGGAGCTTTGACATGATCATCACCTCCGCCAATAACTACGAAGGCCTGGATACATGGCTCTCCGATAAGAAGAAGGTCCTTCTCGTCTGCGACGACTCCCTAAAGTTCCTGGATAAATTCACTGCGAAGCTTAAGACTGTCGACACCACCTTGGTGCGCTTCTCCGACTTCAAGCCCAACCCGATCTACGACAGCGTTGTCAAGGGTGTCCGCCTCTACCTCGACGAGGGCTGCGACAGCATAATGGCAGTAGGCGGAGGCTCCGCCATCGACGTGGCGAAAACCATCAAGCTCTACTCCAATCTCCCCGGCAATGGAGAGGATGGCTCCTGGCTCAAGGCAGACGTTATTCCTAATACGATCCCATTCCTCGCGATGCCCACCACGGCAGGCACCGGGTCAGAGGCAACACGATATGCGGTCATCTACTACGAAGGCGCGAAGCAGAGTATCACCTCGGAGAGCTTTATCCCTGATACAGTCCTTATGGATCCCGATGCGCTGAAGACGCTTCCCCTCTATCAGAAGAAGGCCACAATGTGCGATGCGCTATGTCATGCCATCGAATCCTACTGGTCAGTCAACAGTACTGATGAGAGTAAGGAATACAGTAAAGAGGCGATCCGTCTGGTTGTGGATAACATGGACGGATACCTTAACAACACCGAAGAGGGACGCATCAATATGCTCCGCGCAGCCAATACGGCGGGCAAAGCGATCAATATCACCCAGACTACGGCAGGCCACGCCATGTGCTATAAGATCACGAGCCTCTTCGGCTGTGCTCACGGCCATGCGGCAATACTATGCGATCGCATCCTGTACCCATGGATGATCGACAACACCGATAAGTGCATTGACCCAAGAGGGGAAGACTACCTAACACAAACACTTAACGACATCGGCCTCGCTCTCGGTGCCGAAGACGCCAAATCCGGCACGAGGAAGCTTCAGGATATATTCGATAAGCTTCAGTTAGAAATCCCCGCTGCCGACGAGGAGCAGTACGAAGAATTAAAGACAAGTGTCAATCCCGTGAGACTTAAGAATCACCCGATCGCACTTGATGAAGAAACGATTAATAAACTTTACCACGAGGTATTAACATGAAGGTTCAGAAGCTGGTTGAGATAATAGGCTCGGATTTTTACTCCGGGGTTCCGGATTCACAGTTAAAGGCGCTGTGTAATTATCTGATGGATACATACGGTATCGACCCCAAGCACCATGTGATTGCAGCTAATGAGGGCAACTGTACCGCTCTTGCTGCAGGCTATCACTTGGCTACAGGCAAGGTCCCCGTGGTCTATATGCAGAACTCGGGAGAGGGAAATATCATTAACCCGGTCGCATCGTTACTTAACGACAAGGTCTACGCCATCCCCATGGTGTTTATCGTTGGGTGGAGAGGCGAGCCCGGAATTCGCGACGAGCCTCAGCACATCTATCAGGGCGAGGTCACGTTAAAGCTTCTCGAGGATATGGATATCAAGTCCTTCGTGATCGGCAAGGAGACTACAGACGAAGAGGTTGAGGCTGCCATGGCAGACTTCCGCGAGATACTTAAGACAGGTAAGGACGTTGCCTTTGTTATCCGTAAGGGCGCCCTTACCGATGCTCCTAAGGTTGAATATAAGAACGATAACAAGATGGTCCGCGAGGAGATTATTCAGCACATAGTTAAGGCTAGTGGAGAGGACCCTATCGTCAGTACCACCGGGAAGGCGAGTCGTGAGCTTTTCGAGACGCGCGTTGCTAACGACCAGAGCCATAAGTACGACTTCCTGACGGTGGGCTCCATGGGACACTCTTCCTCCATCGCTCTTGGTGTTGCCATCAACAAGCCCGACACGAAGATATGGTGTGTCGACGGCGACGGTGCCGTGCTGATGCACATGGGATCTATGGCGGTTATGGGTGCGAATAAGCCTAAGAATCTGATCCACGTGGTGATCAATAACGCAGCTCACGAGACAGTGGGCGGAATGCCTACAGTGGCGGGATCTATCGATCTGGTGGGAGTCGCCAAGGCCTGCGGCTATCCTTATGCCATAAGAGTTGAGACCTTTGAAGACTTAGACAGGGAGCTTGAAGCCGCGAAGGCTAGAAACGAGCTTAGCCTCATTGAAGTCGCCTGTTCCATCGGCGCTAGAGACGATCTGGGTCGTCCGACTACTACAGCGTTGGAGAACAAAGAGAATTTCATGGAGTATCTGAAGACTCTGTAAGATGAACGATCTGACCTCTGACATCATCATTATCGGAGCCGGGATCACCGGATGCGCAGTCGCTAGAGAGTTGTCTCGCTATGATGCGTCTGTGACCGTTCTTGAAGCAGGCTCAGATGTTGCCGAGGGTGCCACGAAGGCCAACAGCGGTATTATTCACGCGGGCTTTGATGCCCTCCCGGGATCGCGTAAAGCATATCACAATGTCAGAGGTGCCGCTCTTTACCCGAAACTGTGCGAAGACTTAGGTGTCGGCTACAGACGCTGCGGTGCACTTGTTATCGCACTTTCCGAGGATGAGCGTAGGACTATAGAGGAGCTTTACGAGCGCGGTATCGCTAACGGCGTTGAAGGGATGCGAATTATCGAGCGCGATGAGATCCTGAAGCTCGAGCCCGGCATCAACCCGGAGGTGGTCTGCGCGCTTCATGCTACCACCAGTGCCATCGTCAGCCCGTATGAGGTGGCGTTTGCTCTCGCAGATGATGCTGCATATAACGGAGTGCAGTTCCTCACGGATCAAAGGGTCGTGTCGGTAAAGAGGGATACAGATCATTACACAGTGACCACAACCGACAGCGAGTATACATGTAAGATACTTATAAACTGTGCCGGCTCATTCGGTGCAGACATTCACAACCAGATATCAGATAACAAGCTCTCCATGGTACATAGGAGAGGTCAGTATTATCTCCTGGACAGGGCGGAGAAGCTTCAGTTCGGCAGGACGATCTTCCAATGTCCGTCCAAGATGGGTAAGGGTGTTCTTATAAGCCCGACTCTTCACGGTAATCTGATAATAGGTCCCACGGCTGAGGATATAGACGATCCTGAGGATACAGCTACCACGGCGGACGGGCTCGCGGACATCATTGCCAAGGCCCGCCGGACCTGGCCGCAGCTCTCTGTAAGGACTAATATCACTAACTTCAGCGGTATAAGAGCGCATCTTACGACAGGTGATTTTGTTATAGGTCGTCTGGATGATGTCCGTGAAGCATCCGATGCTCCCAAGGCCTACGAGGCTATCGGCATCGAGAGCCCCGGACTGTCGGCAGCGCCATCGATCGCGAAGGAGATATGTCAGCTGGTGCTAAAGGACGCGGCGCTTACCGAGAAAAAAGATATAAAGAAATATACCCGTCAGGGCAAATCATTCCATGATATGAGTGCCGAAGAGCGCGCGGAAGCAGTGAAAAGAGATCCCCGATACGGCAACATCATCTGTCGCTGCGAGACCGTAACCGAGGCGGAGATCAGGGATGCTATCAGACGCCCCGTGGGTGCACGCTCCATCGACGCGGTCAAGAGAAGGACCAGAGCAGGAATGGGACGCTGTCAGGGCGGCTTCTGCTCTCCCCGGGTCGCTGCCATAATCTCTGAGGAGACGGGAATTCCTCTTACTGAGGTCACCAAGAACGGGGGACGAAGCTATCTTCTCACAGGAACAGTAGAGGAGTATCTCAAGGGAGGAGAGTCCGATGATCGATCTTAACGTTGACATATTGATCATCGGTGCCGGCCCCGCAGGCCTTGCCGCAGCCATTGCCGCGAAGGAGCAGGGGATAGATTCCATCCTGATACTTGAGCGCGAGGATATGCCCGGTGGTATCCTGAGGCAATGCATTCATAACGGCTTCGGCCTTCACCGCTTCAACGAGGAGCTGACGGGCCCCGAGTACGCTCAGCGGGATATAGACAGGGTGAACGAGCTCGGTATAAAGATCCGGTGCGGAACTACGGTGCTCTCTGTATCCGAGGATAAGCTTGTTACCTGTGTGTCTTCCGAAGAAGGCTTCAGAACAATAAAAGCGAAAGCGATAATTCTCGCCATGGGCTGCCGTGAGAGACCCCGCGGAGCACTTTGCACTCCCGGAACCAGATGTGCGGGAATATATTCAGCAGGCACTGCTCAGCGCTTCGTTAACCTCGAAGGCTACATGCCGGGTAGGAGAGTGGTTATCCTAGGCTCCGGAGATATCGGGCTTATCATGGCCCGACGTATGACCCTACAGGGCGCGAAAGTCCTGGCCTGTGTCGAGATCATGCCCTATTCATCCGGACTTAACCGTAATATCGTCCAGTGCCTCGAGGACTACGATATACCTCTTTACTTAAGTCACACGGTCACAGATATCAAAGGACGTGAGCGGGTCGAGGGAGTAACTGTAGCTCGGGTCGATGAGAACCGTAAGCCGATCCCGGGCACCGAGATAGATTTCAGATGTGATACCCTCCTTCTGTCCTGCGGCTTGATCCCCGAGAACGAATTAAGCCTCGGCGCGGGAGTCGAGCTGTCTCCCGTCACCTCAGGTGCGGTAGTTGATGAGGATCTGGAGACATCGATCACGGGAATATATGCCTGTGGCAACGTTCTTCACGTCCATGACCTTGTGGATCATGTGTCGAGTGAGAGCTTCAGGGCAGGCAAGGCCGCAGCAGAATACGTTAAAGGAATTAAGAGAGAAGGTAGAATCATCCATGTTAAAGACGGCTTTGGCGTCAGGGGCGTAGTTCCTCAGAGGATCCACGGAGGATGTAGGGAGGACGTGACCTTCATGTTCCGACCGGCCTCTGTTTACAGGAACAGCACTGCTGTCGTCACCTGCGGTAATAATGTCATCAAGCGTAAAAAGGCAATGATCTTCACCCCCGGAGAGATGGCTACTCTGACCCTTAAGGCATCGGAGCTTGAAGCTGTTCAAGAGGTCGACGGCGATATCACGGTAAGTATTGAGCAGGAGGGCATGTGATGGAGAAGCTTATTACCTGTATCAATTGTCCTGTAGGCTGCCGCATGACCGTGACCTTGACGGAAGACGGCGAATTTATAAGCGTTACCGGCAATACCTGCAAGCGAGGTGCCGATTACGCCAAGCAAGAATGTACCCTGCCCCTGAGGATGATCACTGCGGTCATCCCGGTGGACGGAAGCGACATGCCTTTGTCGGTCAAGACAGCATCTCCTGTGCCGAAGAGACTGATTAAAGAAATAATGAAGGAACTGTCCGAGGTTAAGGTCAGCGCACCTATAAGCCTCGGGCAGGTCATAATTCCCGATATTCTTAATACAGGCGTAGACATTATCGCCACCAGGAGCGTAGAAAAGTAGTCAAAGCTTTGTGTCCACCAATATCGCCCATAATATGCTACAATATCAAAGTATTATAATATACGGGGGACCCGAGAAGTGGATCAATCAATGTTTTACATGACCTTCTGGTCATTACTGCCGCCGATCATCGCTATCGCGCTGGCGCTCATCACCAAAGAAGTTTACACATCATTGTTCGTCGGCATTATCGCCGGAGGTCTTCTGTACTCGAATTTCAGCTTCGAGGGAACTATTACACATGCCTTTAACGACGGTATCGTGGCCTCCGTCGCAGATCCTTACAACGTAGGAATTCTGGTATTCCTGGTAATTCTGGGCGTTATGGTCATGCTAATGAATAAGGCCGGCGGCTCTGCGGCCTTCGGACGTTGGGCTTCCTCTCACATCAAGACTAGAGCCGGAGCACAGATCGCTACCATCGCATTGGGCGTTCTCATCTTCATTGACGATTACTTTAACTGCCTTACCGTGGGCTCCGTTATGCGCCCCGTAAGCGATAAGAGTAAGATATCCCGCGCGAAGCTTGCCTACCTCATCGACGCCACGGCGGCTCCCGTATGTATCATCGCTCCGGTATCCTCTTGGGCAGCAGCGGTATCCTCCTACGTCGAGGACGGCAACGGTCTCGCACTCTTCATTCGTGCGATCCCCTTTAATTTCTACGCACTTCTTACCATCATCATGATGGTCTTTCTGGCACTTACCAATATGGACTACGGTCCTATGGCAAAGCACGAGAAGAATGCCCGCGAGAAGGGCGACATCTTCTCAGGTATGAAGGGACTTTCCGATTCTGCCAACGACAAGGCAAACCCAAAGGGTATCGTAGCCGACCTGGTTGTTCCTATCATTATTCTCATTACAGCCTGCGTCATCGGAATGATCTACTCCGGCGGATTCTTCGACGGAGAGAGCTTCATTGATGCATTCTCCAATTCCGACGCGTCTGTAGGCCTCATGCTGGGCTCTGCAGTTACACTTGTTATCACAGTTGTTTACTATCTTATCCGTCGCGTGCTTACCTTCAAAGAGATCACCGAGAGCATTCCCGAGGGCTTCAAGTCCATGGTACCTGCTATCCTGATCTTAACCTTCGCATGGAGCCTTAAGGCAATGACCGACAGCCTCGGTGCCAAGGAATACGTCGAGATGCTTGTAACTAACTCTGCAAGCGGTTTCAAGTCCTTCCTGCCGGCTATAGTTTTCCTTATCGCAGTAGGACTTTCCTTCTCCACCGGAACGAGCTGGGGAACCTTCGGTATCCTTATCCCTATCACCCTTGGAGTTTTCCCTCTTACGGATCCTCTCGGAGTCGTATGCGTCAGCGCTTGTATGGCAGGTGCTGTCTGCGGCGATCACTGCTCGCCGATCTCCGATACAACTATCATGGCCAGTGCAGGCGCTCAGTGTGATCACGTAACACACGTATCAACACAGCTTCCCTACGCACTTACGGTGGCAGGCGTCAGCTTCGTGGCTTACATCGTTGCAGGCTTCGTCCCCAATGCCGTTATTGCACTGCCCATCGCTATCGTGCTCATGATCGGAACGCTGTTTGTAATGCGTAAGATAATGAAGCCTGCATAAGAAGGGATATAGAATGAAAGAGCTTGAATACCCGTTCGACGCCGAGGATATCCAGAAGCGTAAGAAAAAGATTAAGAAGCAACTTCTCGAGGAGAGAGGAGACGATCTCATCGAGAAGAAGATCGCCATTCTGGGCGGTCAGACAACGCGGGATATTATGCTCGCGATGGAGCTTTTCCTTCTTAATTACGGGATCAAGCCTCTGTTCTACGAGTCGGAGTATAATCAGTTCTACGAGGACGGAATGTTTCCGAACGAGGAGCTTCAAAGCTTCGGACCGGATCTTATATATGTCTGCACATGCATAAGAGATATTACCGATTTTCCCCTCGTGTCCGACAGTAAGGATGTGGTAGACGGGAAGAGGCAGACTGTCATAGATAAGTTCACCGGACTGTGGGATGCTCTCGCGAACAGATATCACTGCCCGATAGTGCAGAATAACTTCGAGTATCCGTTCTTCAGACTGATGGGGAATAAGGATGCTTCCGATTATCACGGAAGAGTTAACTTTGTCACTTCTCTTAACATGGCATTCTACGATTACGCTCAGACTCACGAGAATTTCTATATATGCGATGTGAATTATATCTCCGCATCCTACGGTCTCGACAAGTGGGCGGATCCTTACTACTGGCACATGTACAAGTATTCCGTGGCAGTTCCGGCGATTCCGTACCTTTCCTTTAATATAGCCAATATCATTAAGTCCGTTTACGGCAAGAATAAGAAGGCCTTTAACCTCGATCTTGATAACACCCTCTGGGGCGGCATCGTAGGTGACGACGGAGCAGATAACATAGAAATCGGCCAGGAGACCTCTCTGGCGCAGACCTACAGTGAGTTCCAGGAGTACATAAGGCTTCATAAGCAGTTGGGGGTCATTCTCACGGTCAATTCCAAGAATGATGAGGCCAACGCCGTAAGCGGCTTCGAGCGTCCCGACAGCGTGCTTAAGAAGGATGACTTTGTAAGCTTCAAGGCCAATTGGGATCCTAAGAGCATGAATCTTGTGAAGACCGCTTCAGAGCTTACGCTGCTTCCCGAGAGCTTTGTATTCGTTGACGACAACCCTGCAGAGAGAGCCATCATCGAGGCTCAGGTGAAGGGAGTCGCGGTGCCCTCCATAGGCAGTGTAGAGAACTATATAAGGGCCATTGATAAATCAGGGTTTTTCGAGGTGACGACGATATCCTCGGATGACCTGAAGCGTAACGAGATGTATCAGGAGAACGCCAAGAGGCAGGCTCTACAAGCTTCCTTTGCCGATTATGAGGACTATCTTAAGTCCCTGGAGATGAAGGCGGAGATCCAAGGCTTCGCGCCGGTGTATATGTCCAGGATCGCTCAGCTTACGAATAAGAGTAATCAGTTCAACCTAACGACGAAGCGCTACAGTCAGGCCGAGATCGAAGCCGTGGCGACAGATCCCGACCGCATCACTTTATACGGCAAGCTTCAGGATAGGTTCGGAGACAACGGCGTGGTAAGCATCCTCATAGGAAGGATCGACGGACCTGATCGTGACGAGCTTCACATGGAGCTGTGGCTTATGAGCTGCAGAGTCCTTAAAAGGAACATGGAGTTCGCCATGATGGACGAGCTCGTAAGACGGGCAAGGGAGAAGGGTATCAGGAGGATATTAGGCTACTACTATCCCACAGCCAAGAATGCCATGGTCAAGGACTTTTATGCGCTTCAGGGCTTTGATAAGATATCTGAAGATGGTGACGGCAATACTGTGTGGGAGTTTGTCGTTGACGATCATTATGAGAATAAACAGCATGTCATTGATGTTAATAATACCGAAGCTTAACAGGGGGTCAGTATGACAAGAGACGAAGTTTATGAGAGATTGAATAAGGTTTTCAGAGACGTTCTTGATGACGAGGATATCGAGCTGCACGACGAGACTGTCGCGGATGACGTAGAGGGCTGGGATTCCTTCGAGCATATCAACATTATCGTGGGTGTCGAAGAGGAGTTCGGCTTCAAGATCCCTATGGGTAAGGTCGTCACCATGAAGAATGTAGGCGAGATGGTAGATATCATCATGGAGCTTGGCAAGTAAAAGATGAGTCTTACCTCTTCCAGGTTTTTCCTTTTTCTTCTTGTTACCGTAATACTGTTTTATATCCTTAAGCCCGTGCAGAAGTATGTGCTTCTTGCCGCGAGCCTGTTCTTCTATCTCGCGATCAGCCCGGGAAGCAAGGCCAGCCTGTGCATCATAATCGCGCTTATCGGCCTTGTGACCTATATCTCCACGAATCTTATGGAGAGACTTCAGGGGAAGCTTAAGGGAACCGTTGCTTTCTTAAGTATCGCGTCGCTTATCGTGTCGCTGTTCATGTTTAAGCTGGCATATAACGTGGTCAACGCCTTCACGCCAATATTACACCTGAACTCTGATTTCTCGTGGCTTCAATTCGGCGCGGTCGTGGGCCTGTCCTACTATACGCTGACGGCCATAGGCTACATCGTCGATGTTTACTGGGGCACGGTCAAGGCTTCGCGTAATATCGCAGAGGTGTTCCTTTTTATCTTCTTCTTCCCGCAGCTTATCTCGGGGCCTATCACGCGCTTCGGTGAGATGAGGGAGCAGTTTGCCGCCCGCCATAGCTTTGATATGGACCGCTTCATGTTCGGAGTAAGAAGGATGGCATGGGGCTACTTCAAGAAGCTGGTGATCTCCGAGCGTTTCGGAATGGTCGTGGATACGGTCTTCACATACTATACTGACTTCAGCCTGACTAACGTGATCGTTGCTGCCCTATGCTATTCGGTACAGCTTTACACGGACTTCTCGGGCTGCATGGATATTATCATGGGTGCTGCGATGCTTCTGGGGATAGAGCTTCCCGATAACTTCAACGCGCCCTTCTTCTCGGAGAGCGTGCAGGAATTCTGGCAGAGGTGGCATATCACCCTCGGTACCTGGTTCAAGGACTACGTCATGTATCCTCTTCAGAAGTCTAAGCTTATGCAGAGCATCGGCAAGCGCGCCAAGAAGGTCTTCGGTAAGAAGCCGGCGAAAAAGATCCCTTTCTACCTGTCATTGGCTGTGCTGTGGTGTCTCATCGGACTGTGGCACGGAGGAACCTTATATTACTTTATAGGCTCCGGTGTGCTTCCGGGATCGATCCTCATCTTGAGTGATCTGTGTCAGCCCCTCCTCGCGAAGCTTACGAAAGGCCTTCACATTGATACCGGGCGTGCAAGCTGGAGGTGGTTCAGAAGAGTAAGAACGATCTTCCTTATAAGTATGTGCTGGATGGTCCTCTGCTCCAACGGCACACGTAATTACATCGACATTGTGAAGCATTCCCTCAGCATGCCTATTAATTATGCGTCTTTCAACGATATTATCGAGCTTATAAAGCTGTCGAATATGGATATACTGCTGATGGCGGTGGGAGTCGTTGTCCTGTTCCTGGCGGAGGTCTGTGCCTTCAAGGGTAAGAGTATTCATAAGGTCCTGGACGAGCAGAATTATCTTATTAAGGTCGGAGTAGTTTACGCAGAGATCATTACCATCATGATGTACGGTCTGGTGGGCTCCTCTTCGTTTATCTACTTTCAGTTCTAGGAGGGGGCAAGGTGCGTAAGGGTTGGCTCAGGTTATTAACTTTTATTCCTCTTCTGGGAGTTCTGTTCGGAATCAATTACTACGAGGACCCCGGGAATGTTTTCCACGAGGCGAGTCAGGAGATCGCGGATGCTATGCTTGCCGGGCAGAATGTGTACCTCGGAAGCTCTAACTGTAATGACAGAATGCTGGTAACAAGTCTTATCGAGGGGATGCCCAAGCATGTCGATTGTCTCACGATAGGACCGAGTCTTACCATGGGTATTAGAAGAGGAAATGTGGGCACGGACAGCTACTATAATCTGTCGATGTCGAATCTTTGCTTCACTGACATGATGGCCGAGTTCGGGCTTTTGGAGCTTAACGGAGTCGAGTACGACAGGGTGATACTCTGTCTTGACGTATTCATGTTCGATCCGGAGCTTAATGCAGAGTACACAAGCCCCGAGATGGAACCCTACGCTACCTATATGCTGGGTAAGCTCGAGGGAAGAGAGATGGCATATCCCAATGCTTACGTGAACTACGAGAGGTTCAAGGATCAGGTGAGAGAAATAATGTCTGTATCTTATTTCCAGTCCTGCGTGTGGTTCATAAGAAGCAACGAGTCCTTAAAGATACCCACTGACAGATGGGGTATCGTGGATGAATCCACTCAGGATATGGCTTACTATATGAGTGACGGAAGCTATGTCTACAGCGCTGGCTACAGGGCGAATGACGAGGAGTATGTAACCAATCAGGCCAAGTTCTTCGAGTACGATGTAGTGGCGCCGGATCGGCATATCGATCCGACATATGCGCAGCAGATAAGACTTCTTATGGATTATCTTACGGCAAGAGGCGTGGAGGTGGATTTTTATATCTCCCCGTTCTGTCCCACGATCTGGGAGCTTATTCAGCTTCAAGGCGAGCATTGTCCTATAGTCGGAGAGATAGAGCAGTATCTTAATGAGCTTGCTGAGGAGTATGGCTTCGGGGTTATCGGATCCTATAATCCTTATGTGGTCGGCGTGACCGAGGCGGATTACTGGGATTCGAGGCACTTAAGCCACGACAGAATGAATGAGTTGTTTGACTTTACATAAAGGAATGCAGTAAATGAATCACGCAGATCCTCAGACCATAAAGAATATCAATGCCGCTTCCCTGAAGGAGTTCATAGCCAAGGGCTATAAGAACGCCTCACTTCGCTCTATCGCCAAGGAGGCCGGAGTTACGACCGGGGCCTTCTACGGGTACTATAAGAGTAAGGAAGTGCTGTTCTCATCTATCGTAGGAGAGCATGCGGAGTACATAAGAAACCTGTTCTCTTCCGATTCAAAGACCGGAACCTGCGACAGCTATGAGGACTTTGGCAAGTCCCGGTTTACAAGGCTGATAGTTTATACCTTTGATAACATTGACGGTGTAAGACTTCTGGTGGCGGGAAGTGAGGGGACATCCTATGGAGAGTTTTTCCACGAACTGACCTCACTTATGGCAGACGGGCTTAAGCCCTATATGAGCGGACTTAACGATGAGTTTATTCATTCTCTTATTAGCGGGCTTTTCGCATCGTACTGCGAGCTTGTTATACACGATGCGGGGCGCTGTCAGGCGGGGAATGCCATGAACACCTTATGGGAGTTCTATGAGGCCGGTTGGCGGACCGTACTGAAGAGATAATTATTCGGAGGACTTATTATGAGACACGTGACCTTTAAGCCCAGCGGGGTGTGCGCGATGCAGATAGACTTTGATATCGACGATGAGAACAAGCTCCACAACGTGGCTTTCATCGGGGGCTGTAACGGCAATCTGAAGGCCATCGGACTTCTTACCGAGGGCAAGGATGCTGATGAAGTAGCCGATATTCTGGAAGGTAATATCTGCGGCTTCAGATCCACCTCCTGTGCAGATCAGCTCTCGCAGGCGATTAAAACTCAGTCGGTATAACCGCGTGTCGGTCCCCGGAGTGTTTATTTCCCTAAGGGTCAATCCGCCAGCGTGCCCATCGGATCCCAGGGCTCCAGCGCGATAGGTTCCTTATCCAGAAGTTTAACGGTCTTCGCGGGAAGATACTTCTTATCCACGACTACCTGATAGACGAATTCGTCGAACCAGGAATCGGAGGCAACATAATAACCGTCGACGCCGGCATCCTTGCCCCATGAATTCTCGATCCTCCAGCGGTCGGGAGCGCCGTTCTTATCAAGATTAACACCCAGGATCACCATGGCGTGGTTCATGGCCGAATCGTACCAGGTAAGACGATCTCCTTTGTTGAACTCATACTGAATATCAAAAAGCTTCTCGAAGCCTGCTGCCTTGCGGTCGAAGACGCCTTCCTTACGAAGTGAGAACTTCATACAGTCGGAGCCGAACCATACAGGATGCCCGTCCTTAAGCTGGGCTACTACGGCAGCCTTGATTTCTTCCATCGACAGATTAAGATACTTAACAGGATTTCCGTCCTCTACGTTGCCTAAGAACTTTACGGTAAAGGTCTTATTAAGAGGCTTGTCGTTGGAGGGGGCGTTAATAAGGCTCACACGGGACTGAAGATCTAAGCCCACGTACTTCTCGAAGAACTTAAGCGGTGTGATGCCAAACTCCTGAGTGACCTTGTCGTCTTTGTCCGTTAGCGTAAGATCGAACTTCGCAGGCGGCTCTCCGAGAGCGATACAAAGCATGCGGTAGACCTCGTTCATCATCTCGAGTCTGGCGGAGTTAAGAGCTTTTGCCGAAGAGGTCTTCTTAGAGCCATTGGCCATACGACGTAGCTTCGCGGCATCCTCTCGAAGAAGTGAGGTCAGATATTCATTGATCCAGGTGGAGCTGCTGGCATTCTTGGAATCCGGATAGACGTAGGAGGGAACGACACCGTACTTGGAGACGATGTTGGCGATCATGTCCCACTGGCCTCCGTCGCATATGGGATCGGTGGCAAGGAAGGCGTAGAGACGTCCGTCGACAGGCTCGTCTACAGTTTTTATGGCGTTGTTAAGAAAGAAATTTGCCTTCTCGAGCTTATCGTAGAAGAAGATGTAGCTCTGGGACAGCTCGAAGGTCTCGAGGTTATACTTCTTCATTATCTCGTAGCGGAAGGTGTTCATAGCGGCAAAGATCCAGCATCTTCCGGAGTTCTGCTGATCAGTGATCTTGCCCTGCTTAAGATCGACTGAGAAGGTGAAGGGAAGGTCGTTTATCGCCTTGAAGTCGGCGGCTGCTTCCGCGACTCCGCTTCTTATGGAAGCGTTGGCTGCTATCTGATTTACTCTCTTGCCGTTAAAGGACTTGCTCATCGCTTTAAGATCTGCGGAGCTTATGCCGTTAGTGATATCAGTTGCCATGTGATTACCTCTTATTCTTTTGTTTCTTCAGACTTGATATAAAGAGGGCGTCTTTTGACCTCTATGAAGGTCCTGCCCATATATTCGCCGAGTATGCCCAGAGCCATCAGTATCATGCCGCCGATAAACAGTATGAAGCACAGAAGTGACGGGTATCCGGGAACCTCGTTATATATCCTCAGTATGATCGCACGGATGAAGTAGTACACGAGGTATACGAAGCCGAGGAAGGCGGTCCCGAATCCTACATATGTTGCTAACCTTAGGGGTGCCGTGGTGAATGCCACTATGCCGTCTATGGCGTACTTGAAGAGCTTAAAGAAGCTCCATTTAGTCTCGCCTGCGACTCTCTCGGTGTTGACGAACTCAAGCCACTTCGTGCGGAAGCCGACCCAGGCGAAGATACCCTTCGAGAACCTCTGTCGCTCCTGAAGATCGAGGATAGCATCTACGACCTGTCTCTTCATTAAGCGAAAATCTCTTGCTCCGTCCGCGATCTCTACCTCTACCATTCGGTTAATAAGCTTATAGAACATCCTGGCGAAGAAGGATCTGATCTTGGGCTCGCCTTCGCGGCTCACTCTTCTTGAAGCAACTATATCAGCCTCGTCATTCTCGATCATCTCGATCATCTTAGGGATGAGGGACGGAGGGTCCTGCATGTCCGCGTCCATTATGGCCACGAGATCGCCCTTGGATTTCTCGAGTCCCGCGTACATGGCAGCCTCTTTGCCGAAATTCCTTGAGAAGAAAACATATTTTACATCAGCATCGTTGTCGGCAAAGCCCCTGATGACATCGGAGGTCTTATCACGGCTTCCGTCATTTACGAATATAAACTCGAATTTGTGACCTGTTACTTCCTTGCGAACATCACACAGAGCATTGTAAAGGAAGGGCAGAGCCTCCTCTTCGTTGTAGCAGGGAATGATCAGACTTATGAGCATAACGGCCTCCAATCCGCCTAATTATAATATAAAACGAATGGGAATTGTATTATAATTGTCTGGTATGAGGACCGCGGAAACACTTGACATAAGAAGGCACGGTGACATCACCATCACTTACACGGCGTTTTTCCGCGCTTCGATATTGTATCTTATCCTTCCTGTGATTATATTCTTTCTGGGATACTTAAGACCCCTATGGGCTGTTGTATTTACAGGGCTTACCGTCGTCGCGACTATCTGGGTCATGCGGGATATCGGCAGGAGAACGGACGGAACAGCCATCGGAGAAGCTCAGAAGTCTGTCACTATTAAACCGTCCTATCTTCTGACGGTAATACCTCTGATACTTATCGTGATGTACTTCGGAGGCGTCAGCGAATACGGATGGTGTACTATCGATCACCGTATCAGATATGCGATCCTTAATGATCTGATCGACTATAGATGGCCGGTTATCTATGACTTAAGCACTCAGCAGAATCCGGTCGTGGCTAATGCTTTGGGCGAGGGACATGTGGCCTTCGCATATTACTTCGTGTTCTGGATGATACCTGCTGTTGCAGGCAAGCTGTTCGGCATGACTGTGGCAAGGCTGGTATTGTTTATCTGGACCGGCATTGGTCTTTTCCTTATAGCGATCGGAGCCTCGTTGATGTACGGGAAAGCCTCGAAGGCGCTTTTTCTGGGACTTATGCTTTTCGCCGGGTTTGACGTGATCCCATACTTCATGAGGCAGCTTCAGGGCGTGGGCTCTATGTGGGAGGACTGGACGTCTAATCTCAGGATCGTAGGAAATTTCTACCAGATAATGAATGTCTTTCATCAAAGTGTACCGGGATGGCTTATCACCATAATGTTGCTTCTTCTCGTGAACAGCCGGTCGGTGGGGTATCTGGGAGCGCTGATGTTCTGTTATTCACCGTGGGCTGCTATAGGAATACTGCCCATGTGTGTATGTAAGATCGCAGTGGAGCTTATTAATAATAAGAAGTCCCGATGGGCGAGGGAGCTGTTCACTATAGGCAATATCATAACGCCGATAGTGTTCTTTATCTGCTTTGCTCCGTTCTATACCTCGAATCCTAATGCCAGAAATGATAGCGGGTTTATCTGGACGTTCTATGCTTCGCCGCTTAAGTTTATCGAGGATTATATTCTGTATGCCTTCTTCGAGTTCGGGGCATGGTACTTGCTGATACGTAAGTCTCACAGGAAGGACCCTATGCTGATAACGGCGCTTGTTACCCTGTTGGTATTCCCGATATATAAGATAAGCTACGCGAACGATCTTCTCATGAGAGGCTCTATGGCTCCGATGTTCCTGATTTCTTTATACGCTGTAATGCTTGTGACCGATAACTTCCATGAGATGATGAAGAAAGACTGCAGAAAGGTCAAACCGAGGATCATGGTCCTCCTGCTTATAGCGTCTGCATATTCGACTATCAACCTTTTACTGTTGTCATCTCTTCTGTCGTATCAGATAGTAGTCAAGGGCGATACCGAGAATTATGTTGCTTATGATATTGTATCCTTCGGTAATATAAGAGACGAGCAGAATCTTGATGTGGTACAGTCACAGTTCTTCGTAAACGATTACGAGGACGTTATATTTTTCAAATACCTTGCACGGACGGATTAACAAATGAAAGTAGAACAGACATTGACAAAGCCGGCACTTAAGGCTAATAGAGCGGATAACAGGAAGATACTGCCGATCGTTTCCGCATTGATCACTGCGGTGTGTTACTTCATGCTGCTGCTTATAAGTAAGAAATATCCCTTCGGGGAGTTTACTACTGTAGTCTCCGATCTGGAGGCCCAATATGCGCCGTATATGTTCATGCTTAAGTCAAAGCTTACGGACCTTAACTTCTCAAGGTTTTTCTCTGACTTCGGTTATTCCTTCCTGCTTGGAGCGGGTAAGAACTTCGCGGGGACCTTCGGCTATTATCTCGCGAGCCCTCTTAATCTTCTGGTGCTGTTCTTCGACGCGACGCAGGTCAACGAGTTTATAATGCTTCTTATGGGACTGAAGCTGTCTCTGGCTTCTGCCTTCATGTGTGCCTTTGTTCAGGAGAGAGCAGAGGATAAGAGCTCCAGGTGGCCCATACTCTGGGGAGTTATGTATGCATTTACCTCATACACCTCGCTGTTCCTGTTCCACATTATATGGCTTGACGGATATGCGCTGTTGCCACTGCTGCTTCTCATGATCGAGCGTTATCTTCATAACGGCAAGCTTACCGGGGTGACGGTGGTCCTGTTCTTCTTGTTCCTGTCGAACTATTACATCGCTTACATGGCGGGTATTTATTCCTTTATCTATCTTCTTGTCAGGATGTATCTTATCGGAGGCTTTGATGAATCAAATAAATTCCTGAAGGTAATAGGCAGGTTTGTTCTCAGAGCCGTGCTGTGCGGATTGACCTTATGTATCATTCTTCTCCCGGTGGGACTTGATACCATAAGAAACGGAGATCCGACTCATTCATCCTCTGAGGAGACTTATGTGGGCTTCACCTTCACGGGCTTTCTGGACAGGATATTCCTGGGCTATCCGGGGGACTTCAGCAAGGTGCTTATCGCGAATATGCCTCTAATCTTTGTAAGTTTACTGGTCACACTTCTCTGTGCCGTATTCTTTGTAAGTAAAGCATTCTCCTCCAAGCTTAAGAAGGTTTATGCCATAGCATTCATCCTGATATATGCAAGCCTATGCGTCAACTATGTCGATGTGGCATGGCAGGTCTTCGACAGTCCCAACTGGTTCTGGCACAGAGAGGCCTTCGTGTTCATTACCTTCTTCCTGACAGTTTCCTACAAGGTGATCGAGAGGCTTAAGGATATTACCGTCAACGAGATACTTAAGGGAACAGGAATCATTGTTGTGCTTCTTCTGTTCGCCCAAAGCTTTGGGGAGATGAGAAATAACGGGAAGGTATTCCTTTATAACGCGGTGATAATAGCACTTTTATCACTGATCCTTGTCGGTATGAAGAAGACGGATTGGTCAGGTCAGTTTAAGGATATGGGGAAGATACTTCCCGTATTCCTTGTGGTATTGACAATGTATGAAGGAGTATTCGTTGCTCCGATATTGTCTTCGGGTACGTCCACTCTATCGGCGCATTCCGGTAAAGCTGATAAATACATTAATTCGATTAGAGCCTTCGAGAGTGTCGCAGAGATGTCGGAGGAGCTGGGTGCAGGCTTCAGAAGCGAATATGATACACTCACCGGAGCGGCTGATCTCGGGATAGAAGGTTATTCTCAATACGCGGATATACGAGGAGTTTCCTTATTCAACTCCAATTCCAATAAGAACTTCGGGCGATTCCTGAAGCAGCTGGGATATCAGGTCAACTATAACTATTTCGCTTCCAATCACGCTTATTCGGCTCCGTCTGCGGATGCTTTCTTCTCTGTTGGAACGATATTCTCTACTGATCCCGACTATAGCGGTGCGACATCTGTGTCCTCTGACGATACTCTGACTCTCTACCAGTCGAGAACCGTCCTTCCGTTGGCTTTTACAGCCATGAGCTCGGCTCGTGACTTTAACTTCTATTCGCTTGAGACTGCCACTTCAGAGAAGAATTACTTCACACTTCAGAATGACTGGTACCGTTCTCTGTTCGGAAGCTTCAATGATGACTTCTTTATTTCTGTTAGTGATGATCTCATTGAGCAGGAGATTGTTAATTGTTCAGTTATCGATATAGACGATTACCAGACGTCGGATGCCGAGGTCGAGGATGTGGCTGATGCTTCTTTCTCTAAGGAATTCGACCCCGATGATCTGGGTCTTGAGGTCCTGTCATCCTATAACGGAACTCAGATCGATCTGTTCAGAACCAACAGTCAGATGTCCCTGATACTAAGCTACGACATCACTATTGAGAGGGAGGATGAGCTCTACGCTAACATCAGTGTCCCCCGTACTAACAGCGGCTGCAGTGCTCTGGTGAACGGAAGCTTCCTGAAGTTCTATTCTCCCGGAACCTATTACTCGTCTATCCTGAGGCTTGGTACCTTCGAGCCCGGTGATACGGTGAGATTCACCATTATGGCTGATTACGACACCTGGACATATCTTGAAATCAACTTCGCTTACTTCGATATGGAGGCCTTCGAGTCCCAATTCGATGGCATAGACACGACTGCCGTGAACATGACCGAGGCGGATGACGGATATGTCGCCTTTACGGCTGACGTCAGATCAGGTGAGATGATTCTGACCTCTATCCCGTACGAGGACGGATGGACTGTTACCGTTGACGGGAAGGAGGGGAAGATTATCCCCTACGAGGGCGCCCTGATATCTATAGATGCTGAGCCCGGTACCCACGACGTGGTGCTTCGCTTCACTCCCCCCGGACTTAAATACGGTGCGATCTTAAGCGTAGTCGGCATCGTCGGATTGGTGGCGGTATCGCTTTTCGAGGCGAAAAAGGATAAAATAGCAACGGCAAAATCAGATAACACGGAGGTAACAACGTAATGAGTGCTATTGACACATATAAGATCTGGAGCACAGACCCTTACTTTGACGAGACAACTAGAAATGAGCTTCTTGCCATTGCAGACGACAGCAAGGAGATCGAGGACAGATTCTATAAGGATCTGGAATTCGGTACCGGAGGATTAAGAGGCATCCTCGGTGCGGGAACCAACAGAATGAACGTCTATACCGTCGCCAAGGCTTCCGCAGGTCTTGCACAGTATATTATCGACCAGGGCGAAGAGGCAATGAAGCGCGGAGTGGTCATCTGCCACGACTCAAGACATTTCTCACCCGAATTCTCCAAGATCGCAGCCCAGACCTTCGCGGCTTACGGAATCAAGGTTAGACTTACAGACGAGCTTCGTCCGGTCCCTATGTGTTCCTTCTCTGTCAGATACTACAACGCTTACGCAGGTGTTATGGTAACAGCGTCCCACAACCCTCCCAAGTACAACGGCTACAAGGTCTACGGTGAGGACGGCGGACAGGTTACAGAGGAAGCGGCTGCAGCCATTCTTGCGAATATCGGGAAGTTCTCCGACGTAAGAACGATCAAGACTTCAGACTTCGATCAGGATATCTCCTCCGGCATCATCGAGAGATTCGGACCCGAGCTTGATATCGCTTATGTAGATATGCTTAAGAAGCTGGTTGTTGACGAGGAAGTTATTAAGAGACAGGCTGATATGTCTATCGTGTATACGCCTCTTCACGGCTCAGGTAACAAGCCCGTTAGAAGAATCCTGAAGGCAGTAGGCTTCAATAACGTTCACGTCGTTCCGGAGCAGGAGCTTCCTGACGGTGCATTCCCTACGGTTAAGACTCCTAACCCGGAGGATCCGGCAGCTCTTACCATGGGTATCGAGCTCGCGAAGAAGGTCAACGCATCCCTGGTATTCGGTACTGACCCCGATTCCGACAGACTCGGTATTGCCGCAAGATGTGAGGAGAACGGCGAGGTTACATACAAGTGCTTCACAGGTAACCAGGTAGGTTTGATGCTTCTCGACTATATACTTGATTCCAAGAAGACTCTCGGAACTCTGGAGGATAATTCCTTTGCCTGCACAACTATTGTTTCCACTAAGCTTTGTAAGGCTGTATGCGATGCTTACGGAGTTGAGCTTCAGGAGACACTCACAGGCTTCAAGTATATCGGTGAGAGGATCAAGATCGATGACGAATTCGGCGATAAGCACTTCCAGTTCGGCTTCGAGGAGAGCTACGGCTATCTCTCCGGAACTGACGTAAGAGATAAGGATGCCGTAGTAGCGGCCATGCTCGTATGCGGTATGGCGGCTCAGTCCTTCGATAAGGGCGAGACTCTCTTCGACAGATTGAATAGGATCTACAGCAAGTACGGCTATGGCTTCGAGCAGGCAGTCTCCTTCACCCGTGAGGGCAAGGAGGGTCTTGATAAGATAAGAAACGGCATGGCTTCCATGAGAGCCGAGCTTGAGGCATGTAAGACGGCTGAGGATGCCGCGAACCTTATCGGCGGACCTAAGCCTGTGGCGGTAAGAGATTACCAGGCAGGTGTCAGATATGATTTCTCGAACGGTGAGGTAACAACTTCGGCTCTTACACTTCCCAAGTCCAACGTTCTTCTTTACGAGCTGGGCGGCGACAAGGGTCTTGACTGGGCCTGCGCGAGACCTTCCGGTACCGAGCCTAAGCTTAAGATTTACTTCGGTGTATATGATTCCGACGAGGCTACGGCTAAGGACAGACTGGAGTCTGTTAAGACACAGATGAGCGAGTTCGTGGAGAATAAGCTGGGATAATGATCGCCTATAATCTTCAGCCCATCGCGGTAAGAGGCCTTACCGGCATAGGAAACTATACCGCGCAGGTGGCGCGAAGGCTGATAGATAAGGATTCCGAGCTTCATGCCTTCGATTTCCTGGGGCGTAACGGGGCCTGGGGAATACTTGAAGAGAATTTACAGATGGACTTAAGCGGGAACGACCTTCATATAGTAAGGTCGCTTCCGCTTTCTGTTTATATAAGAATGGGGTCGGCCGGGAAGGTCATTCCTTATAAGACTCTGACGCACTCCGGGGCAGACCTTACGGTGTTCTTTAATTACCTGACTCCGGGTGGGCTTACGGGCAAGAATATCATCACCATCTACGACCTGGTGAGCGAACGGTTTCCCGAGACCATGCAGGCCAGAAACAGACGGCTTCTTCAGGGGCATCTTAAGGATTCGGCGTCCAGAGCCTCAGCAGTCCTTACGATATCCGAGTTCTCCAAGAGGGAGATAATTGATGTTCTGGGGGTGCCGGAGGAGAAGATATTCGTCGGTTACTGCGGAGTCGACACGGAGTACTACACGCCCGGTAAGGGTTTTACCACAGGCATCGATAAGAAATTCGGTCTGGAAAGTTACATTCTTTATGTCGGTACACTGGAGCCCCGTAAGAATATAAAGACCTTGGTGGAGGCTTACGGACTGATTGCCGATAAGTTTCCCGACATCAAGCTGGTTCTGGCAGGCGGGCTCGGGTGGCAGCCCGGGGAGACTCTAAGTGCCATCGAGAACAGTCCGTACTCTGACAGGATAGTGAGGTGCGGCTACGTAAGCAACGAAGAGAAAAGGGATCTTCTTCGTAATGCCCGGGTATTCTGCTTCCCCAGTATCTACGAGGGCTTCGGCATGCCTGTAACGGAGGCTATGGCCTGCGGCACGGATTGTATCGTGTCCGACAGCTCCAGTCTTACTGAGATAGCAGGGGATCTGCTTTATAAGATTGATCCGGGGGATGTTGACGGATGGGCTCAGGCACTTCAGGCTAAGCTCTCGTCGCCTATGTCAGAGGATCGTGCCAAGGCTCTTCGGGCCAAAGCCGAGACCTATACATGGGAGCAGGCAGCGGCTGCCGCACATAATGCTATAGAATTCGCCAATTATGGTATAATTAAATGATTACTAATCGCGAGAGGTTCAAATGATGAAGAAAGCTTTAATTACAGGTATCACAGGTCAGGACGGTTCTTACTTGGCAGAGTTTCTGCTGGAGAAGGGATATGAGGTCCACGGTATCATCAGAAGAGCATCAGTTGTAACTACTGAGAGAATACAGCATCTTATCGATGCGAATAAGATCATTCTTCATGAGGGAGATCTCTCGGATTCATCAAGTATATTAAGGGCTGTCAAGGAGGTTGAGCCTGATGAGATCTATAATCTCGCAGCTCAGTCACACGTAGGTGTCTCATTCGAAGCGGCAGAGTACACAGGAGAGGTTGATGCCATCGGCGTGCTTCGTATCCTCGAGGCCGTTCACATCATGGGCTTTGAGAAAAAGACCAGGATATATCAGGCATCCACCTCCGAGCTCTACGGCAAGGTCGAGGAGTGTCCTCAGAATGAGAATACGCCCTTCCATCCTTTCTCACCCTATGCGGTTGCCAAGCAGTATGGCTTCTGGATGATGAAGGAATACAGAGAAGCATATGGAATGTTCTGCGCTAACGGAATTCTTTTTAACCACGAGTCCGAGAGACGCGGTGAGACCTTCGTTACAAGAAAGATCACAAGAGCCGCGGGTCGTATCGCATGCGGACTTCAGGATCACCTGGAGCTCGGCAATCTCGATTCGCTTCGTGACTGGGGCTACGCCAAGGATTATGTAGAGTGCATGTGGCTTATTCTGCAGCAGGATGAGCCTGACGATTATGTAATCGCTACAGGCGTCCAGCACACGGTTCGTGAGTTCACGACCTTGGCATTCGCTAACGACGGCATCGAGCTTGAGTGGAAGGGTGAAGGCCTTGAGGAGAAGGGCTACGATAAAAAGACCGGAAAGATGCTGGTATGCGTCAATCCTCAGTGGTTCAGACCTACAGACGTTGTTAATCTCTGGGGTGATCCTACGAAGGCTAAGACGAAGCTTGGCTGGAATCCTCAGAAGACCTCATACGAGGAGCTTTGCCGCATCATGGCCGAGCACGATCTGAAGCTTGCCAAGAAGGAAGCCGGAATCTCCTGATGAAGGCACTGATATTCGGAATCGGAGGATTTGTCGGTCGATACGTAACCGATGAACTTATATCAAGAGGCTATGAGGTCGCGGGAAGTGACATCATGCTGTCCTGCGATCTTCCTCAGGTGGAATACTATAACGGCGACCTTCTCAACGCTGACTTCGTAGCAAGTCTTGTGGAGAAGGTAAGGCCGGATGCGATCATTAATCTCGCGGCTATATCAAGTGTAGGCGCTTCATGGAAGATCCCCCAGACTACCATTCAGGTCAATGTCGTTGGCGCTCTTAATATTCTGGAGGCTGCCGGCAAATATGCAAGGGACGCGAAGATCCTTTTCATAGGGTCCAGTGAGGAATACTGCATCAAGGAGGGCATGATCAATGAGTCAGACCCTCTTAGTGCCAACAATCCTTACGGTATCTCGAAGATGGCTCAGGAGCAGTTCGTAGAGTGCTACCGATCAAGATATGGTCTTAAGATCTACTATGTCAGACCCTTTAACCACACGGGTATCGGGCAAAGAGATTCCTTTGTTCTTCCGAGCTTCTGTAAGCAGGCGGCTGATCTGGAGGCGGCAGGTGTTCCGGGAGAGATCCACGTCGGCAATCTGTCTGCCAAGAGAGATTTCTCCGATGTAAGAGATATCGCCAGGGCTTACTGCATGATCCTCGAGAGCGAGGATGACAGAATTGTCTATAACGTGGGTAGCGGCAAGGCTTACGGTCTTGATGAGATGCTTCAGTATATCGTAAGTCTCTGTACAGTAGAGGTTAAGATCGTCATCGATCAGGACCGCTTCAGACCCATCGATACGCCCATAGTTCTGTGTGATAACAGTCTTATCAGGCAGAAGCTCGGATGGGAGCCGGAGTATTCCATCTTCGATACATTGAAGGAAATGTACGAGTACTATCTTAAGAATGAGCAGGCTTAAAGATATATACGAATACAGGCTCATGATCCGAAGCCTGGTCAAAAGAGACCTCAGGGGTAAATATAAAGGCTCGGTCCTGGGCTTCATGTGGACCTTCGTAAATCCTCTTCTTCAGCTTCTTGTGTATAACATGGTCTTCTCTATCATAATGAAGGCCGGAGTCGAGAAGTTCTATCTTTATCTCTTTGTAGGTCTCATTCCGTGGTTGTTTTTCTCTGCTGCGATTACAGGAGGATCTACCTGCATTATCGCCCAGAAGGACCTTATAAAGAAGATTAGATTTCCCCGCGAGATAATACCGATATCCTTTGTTACCTCGCAGTTTGTTAATATGCTTCTGTCCTTCATCGTTGTCATTATTGTGTCGGTTGTATCCGGTGTAAGGCTTACTATAGGAGGCATACTGTGCCTTCCGGTAATTATGATAGTCGAGTACCTTATGGCTCTGGGTATCGCTTTAATAAGTTCGTCTTTGACAGTTTACTTCAGGGACCTGGAGCATATTCTTGCTATCGTTGCTATGGCGTGGCTTTATGCGACACCTATCTGCTATCCGGTGGAGATGGTGCCGGAAAAGTACCTGTCTATCTATAATCTTAATCCGGTGACGCCTATCGTTAACGCTTACCGGGATGTTCTTTACTGGGGCAGGACACCGGACCTTAGAACTCTTATTCTTGCCGTGTGTATTGGTATTGTGACAGTAATTCTGGGTATTATCATCTTCGGTAAGCTTCAAAGAAGATTCGCGGAGGAGCTTTGATATGGCAGATAATATCGCGATTAAGGTCTCCAATCTTACCAAAAGGTTCAAGGTATATTACGACAAGGGGCGCTCTCTTAAGGAAGTAATCTTATTCCGTAACCGGAATAAGCACGAGGTAAGAACAGTCCTTGATGACGTCTCCTTTGATATAAAGAAGGGAGAAGCGGTGGGTCTTATCGGCCACAACGGCTGCGGGAAGAGCACCCTTCTTAAGCTGATCTCCGGTATCCTCTATCCCGACGGCGGTTCCGTGGATATCGAGGGGCGTGTCTCGAGCCTCCTCGAGCTCGGTGCGGGCTTCCATCCTGACATGAGCGGACGAGAAAATATTTACATCAACGCCTCAATCTTCGGCCTTACCAAGGAGGAGATAGAATCCCGTCTTCAGACTATTATTGATTTCTCGGAGCTCGCGGGATTTATTGATAATCCTGTAAGAACTTATTCTTCAGGTATGTACATGAGACTCGCGTTCTCTGTCGCTATTAACGTAGATGCGGATGTACTTCTCATTGATGAGATCCTCGCAGTTGGTGATGCCAACTTCCAGGCTAAGTGCTTCTCGAAGCTTCAGGAGATAAAGGAGAAGGGAACTACTATCGTTATCGTTTCTCACTCTCTTTCTCAGATAGAGAATATCTGTGACAGGTCCATCTGGATAAACGAGGGAAAGATAAGGGCAGACGGTACTCCGCTGGCAGTTCACAGTGAGTATCTTGATTTTATGAATGAGCAGCGTCAGGCAGCGGGCGGGAAGGCTCTGGATATTCCTCCCGAGTATGTTGCCTATATGCAGGAGAGACGATATAAGGAGAATCTTAAGCTGTCCATGATCCCTGAGCAGCAGGCTGCGGTTGAAGCTAACGGCGGACAGTATCGCTGGGGTTCAGGCGAGGTCAAGATTACAAGCATCACCGCCTCAGGACCTGATGGTGTGGGGAAGAGGCTTTTCGAGGTGGGAAGTGATGTGTACTTCAAGGTGCACTACCATGTGGAGAAGCCTATTAAGGATGCGGTGTTCGGGATAGGATTCTTCAGGAACAGTGGAGAGAATCTCTACGGCACCAACACGAGGATCGACGGGCACCCGAAGTTTGACATCACCGAGGATGGAGAGTTCACGATAATAATGCGTAAGATCCCTCTCATGCCGGATCAATATACCGTCAGCTTCTCGATAGAGTACGGCGACGGCGTTCCGGTGGATTACTGGAAGGATGCGCTCAAGATAGATACTTACAGACAGACCCCTGATGTGGGAGGCTTCTTTATGGAGCACAACTGGGATTACGAGGCGAAGAAGGAAGAGAACGATGGCTGAGATAGATGTTACGAAGATAATGGAAGAGATCCGCGCGAATATCAAGGAGAGCGGAGCAGATAAGATACCGCTGTCCTTCGCAGATGAGACCTTTGGCAAGTCCGTCTCGACCTTAGACGAGGCGGTCAGATATCTCGCATATAACTACGAGGTTACGGCGTATAAGACCTTAGAGGGCGGACGCATAAAGAGGTTCTTCAAGAAGTGTATCCGTAAGGCCGGTTCTTTCTTCGTTCTGCCTATCGTGGCACAGCAGAATAAGCTTAATTACCACTACTACATGGTGTGCGAGGCTGTTAAGAATCAGAAGGGGGAGATTGAGGATCTGGAGCGTACTCTAAAGGAGCTCGAGGCTAAGGTCGCATCTCTTGAAGAGGGTCTAAAGTGAGTGAGAATACTTTGACAGCCCGGGAAATGTGGGAGCAGAAGGTCGATTCTGACGGTGTTACGGGTAGCGTTACACTTTCCGTAAGCTTCGATGACATCTCTGTTCTTATGGGAATATCCATGGAGGATTCTGTCTCCCGAATGATCAAGTATATCGAGGAGAATAAGAAGGTTGTTCCACAGTACCATTCGCTTCCGGAGAAGCTCGGAGGCATGTTCTACGGCTTCTACTATAACCCCTGCGTCTATGCTCAGAACGATATCAACGATAAGATTCTTATGGTGTTCAAAGAATTCTGCGTGCAGGAGAAGATAAAACAGGATCTGTTCTCCAGAATTAACGTCCTTCAGGACAGGATAGACGAGCTAAGTAAATGAGAGTATTTCAGGTCCTGACAACGCTTTCAAGAGGGGATGCCGTCAGTAACGACACCCTTGCTATTCAGAAGCTTCTTATGGCTAACGGCATTCGTAAGTCCGTCGTCTATGCCGAGCATCTGGATCCGAAGTTCATAAGCAAGACTATAAAGCCTTACCATGTTCTTCCCAAAGTTAAGAAGAACGATGTGATGATTTATCACCTCTCGACCGGCACTATGCTTAACGAGAAGATCAAAGATCTTCCATGCCGTAAGATCGTGGTATATCACAATATGACGCCCCCGGATTTCTTTGTGCCCTATAGCGGTGCCACGGCAAAGCTGTGTGCGCAGGGAATAGAGGAAGCCAAGTCTTTGAAGGATACCTTTGAGGCCGGGATATGCGATTCTCAGTTTAATCTCGACCAGCTTCGTTCCTATGGATATAAGTGTCCGCTTGAGGTCTGTCCCATACTTGTTCCTTTCGAGGATTACGGGAAGGCCCCTGATGCTGATTTACTTGAGAAGATGGGCGGGCCTGCGGCATCTAATGACCACGAGGTTAAGAATATACTCTTCGTGGGACGTATCGTTCCTAACAAGAAGCCTGAGGACATAATGACTATGCTCTACGCATACCGGCAGATGTATAAGGAACCGGTGCGTCTTATACTGGCAGGGAATACCCAGGGCATGGAGAAATATACCGCCCGACTTCGCCTCTATGCGAAGAAGCTGGGGCTCGAAGATATTATCTTTACCGGACATATCACATTTCCTCAGATACTTGCCTACTATGCTTCTGCGGATGTATTTGTCCAGTTAAGTGAGCACGAAGGATTCTGCGTGCCTTTACTGGAGGCGATGTATTTCCGCACGCCTATAATCGCTTATAATTCTTGCGCTATGCCTGAGACCTTAGGCGGAACGGGACTTCTTCTTCACGAGAAGGACCCGGCTTTAATGGGGTACGCGCTTCATGAAGCACTCTTTAATATGGAGCTTCGTGAGCGGATAATCGCAGAGCAGGACGAGAGATTGAAGTATTTTTCTTATCAGAATGTCTCAGAACTCCTCATACGGCAGTTAAAATCCATGGGAGCGATAAAATGAAGGTTTGTTTCGTAGTACAAAGATACGGTCTTGAGGTTAACGGCGGGGCTGAGGCGTACGCCAGAGAGGTGGCAGAACACCTTGCTTTGCTTCCCGGATATGAGGTGTCGTGCTTAACCACATGCGCAGTTGATTACCAGACCTGGGAAAATGAATACGAGCCCGGTGTAACAGTGTTAAACGGCGTGAAAGTCGAGAGAATAGCCAATCTTCGCGAGCGCGATGTAACAATGTTCAATAAGCTCTCGGAGAAGGTCCTGGGGGCTGCTGCAGCCAGACAGCCCCTATCTTACGAGAAAGAAGAGGAGTGGATGGAGAAGCAGGGCCCGTATTGTCCTGACCTGCCCGTTCGTTTGAAGGAGATTCGGGACGAGTACGATGTGTTCGTGTTTGTCTGTTATCTATACTACACAACTTACTTCGGGTTACCGGTGGTAGCTGACAAAGCAATTTTTATCCCCACTGCTCATGAGGAGACGCCGATTCATCTCGGAATATTCGAGAAGATGTTCACCTTGCCGGCTGCATTCTACTACAACACGGTGGAAGAGAAAGAGCTTACAAATACTTTGTTCCCGGTGTCCTTGAGCAAGCCCGATAACGGCGGCAAAGGCGGAGTTGGCGTAGAACTTCCTTCGGGAATTGATAAGGATGCATTCATAGAGAAGTACGGGTTGTCCGATTTTATGCTTTATATGGGGCGAATTGACGAGAACAAGTGCTGCCCGGAGATGTTTAAATACTTTATCGAGTATAAGAAGCGTCATCCGAATTCTGACTTGAAGCTTGTGCTGATGGGGAAACCGGTTATAGAGATTCCAAAGCGCGATGATATCGTATCCTTAGGCTTCGTGTCCGAGGAGGATAAGTTCTCCGGTCTGGCGGCGTGCCGTTTCCTCGTTCTTCCTTCGAAGTTCGAGAGTCTGTCGATCGTCGTGTTGGAAGCGATGAAGATGGGAAAGCCGGTGCTCGTTTCCGCAGATTGTCCGGTTCTCAAGGGTCACGCATTAAGGTCGAATGCAGGATTGTACTACTCGGGGTTCCTGGAGTTTGAGGGGTGTATCGATTATTATCTGTCTCATCCTGAGGTAGTCTCCGCGATGGGTGATAACGGGGTATCCTATGTCGATAATGACTATTCCTGGGATAAGATCTGCGAAGGCTACGATAGACTTATAAAAACTGTCTTGAAATAATTGTCTACAGGCTGTATTGTCTGTGTATGGAATTTGGGTTTATACCTAAGGTATTTTACATCGGGAGGTACCTGTACCTTACCCGTAAGCTTGATTCTTTACCTACAATCAGATTCAGTACGAACGGTGAGTATCAAGTAATATCGATAACAGGCATCGATACAAAGACAGGGACTAAGGTCCGTAAGAGGATCGCATCGAGAAATAAGGATTACGAGAAGTACAAGTGGTACGCTCAAGAAAGGCAGTTGATAGAGGAGCAACTGAGAATCCTGTTATCGAATTGGAAATCCGAATACAAAGGGGATCTTAAGTCATTAGCAAGAGAATATGAGCTTGTTCCGGATACGCAAAGTGTTTTTAACACTGATTACTGGAATCGCCTTAGCACGGGAGATTGTAATTATCAGAATACTACACCGGTTTTTCATAACGGTATATTAATGAGATCTCAATTTGAAGCCGATGTTGCTCAGGTGATTGATGAACTCGGGATAAGATATAAGTATGATGTGAAACTGATCTTTCCTAACAAGGCAATGTTTCCGGACTTTGCATTGGATCTGCCGGAATACAATCGTTGCAGCTTTATTGAAACGATGGGCGGTATGGATAATTTCAGAAATCAGACCAGAAATGCCGAGAAGCTTAATAGTTACTTTAATGTCGGGTTGTATCCGAATATTGATTTAGGATTGATCTGTGGCGATTACATTTATCGACCGGATCACGATACGATCAAGAAAATACTTGGCGTTATGCTGGATGCTTTGGGCCGAAGATATGTGATTAAGAAGAGCCGTTGATTATCTTCTGCCACTGAGTGTGGAAAAACTAAAGATTTGGCAGACTATTTGGCAAATAAGGTCGTTTTTTGCCAATGAGTGTGGCTTTTCTTAAGATTTGGCAGAACCGTTGGCAGACTTAGGGAGGATATAGTCGAATACGGCCTTCGCGAAGCCGTCGGATTCGCAGTCGGAGGTTATGTAATCTGCGTATTCAGTGATTGAAGAACCTCCCATAGCGACTGCATAATCGGCAGCTTCCAGCATTGATATATCATTCTCAGAATCGCCGAGAGCGAAGGTTATAGGAACATCAAGCGAAGACGCCAGTTTCTTCAATGCAAGCCCCTTAGATGTTCCCTTCATCATGATGTCGTAGAAGTTACGAGCTGATTTTACGATCTGAAGATCCGGGAAAGCCTTAATCGTATCGATAACCTCAGACGAAGGGTCGATCAGCAGAAATTTATTAAACTCATGGTCGATATCATAAATAAACCGAGCTTTGATATCCTCGGAAATCGACTGGTTATAGTTAAGAATAAATCCTTCTCGGGAGCTCTCGGGAAAGAAATATAGACCGTCTGAACTGTAACCCGTGGCATCAACGTGCTCTTCGCATAGAAGATACAGTAATTCCTCAACTGTGCTATGTGGAATATTAACGGACTCGACGTCGCAGAACTTAATCGGGTCTGAAAGAGCCGCCCCGTTACTGGTAATAAGAGGGATGGTAATCTCAAGCTCACGAGCATATGAACAAACAAAATGATATGACCTTCCGGTAGCAAGAGTAACGCAGCCTCCTGCATCATAGATGGCAGTAATCGCGCGCTTGTTGGCTTCTGACACTGGGTGACCCGGCATAAGAAGCGTATAGTCCATATCGGTTGCCACGAGAAATCTGTAATTATTCATACTGTGGTATTATATTTACTGGAATTAATAATAACAAGGAGTACTGATATGCAAAGAGCGGCAGTCATTATGGCAGGCGGCGGAGGAACAAGATTCTGGCCGGTATCAAGAATGTCAGCGCCCAAGCAGCTTGTTAAGCTTACCGGCGATGACGTAATGATCAATGAGACTATCAAGCACTATGATCACATAATCGGAAGAGAGAATACCTTTATCGTTACTAATGAGAAGCAGGCTCAGCTGATGGATAAGGTGCTTTTCGATGAGGTCGACAGGAGTCAGATACTGATCGAGCCTGTGCAGAGGAATACTGCGCCATGCATAATCTACGCGGCCATGACACTGAAGAAGCTTTACGGCGATGCTGTGATGGCAGTGCTTCCGGCAGATCATCATATCGGCAATATAAAGGAATACGAGCGCGTGTTGGAGCTGGCGCTCACTACGGCAGAACAGACTGACAGGATCGTTACGATCGGCATCAAGCCGACCTTCCCCTCTACCGGCTACGGCTATATCAACTTCGGTGAGACGCCTTCGAATGGCAACGAGGTCTACGATCTTCTTAAGTTCGTGGAGAAGCCCGATCTTCCTAAGGCTACGGAGTATGTGGAGTCCGGAAGATATCTGTGGAATTCGGGGATGTTCATCTGGAAGGTCTCGGTTATTCTGGATTATTATAGTAAGCTTCTGCCTGAGATGTATGCATCTATGGAGAGTATCTTCGATGTGCTGAGAACTCCCGGTGAGGCGGAGGCTATCGGTAAGACCTACCCCGAGCTTCAGAAGATATCCGTGGATTACGGCATTATGGAGAAGGCCGATGGCGTATACGTTATACCCGCGGACTTCGGCTGGAATGATGTGGGTTCTTGGGACAGCCTGGATAATGTCTTCGAGAAGGATGAGAACGGTAATATCGCCGCAGGGGCAAGTATCAGTGAGGATGGATTTATCCTGGAGGGCTGCAGTGACAGTGTTGTATTCGATGCGGCGGCGGATAAGTTCATAGCAGCCGTAGGACTTAAGGATACCGTAATCGTCAACACGAAGGATGCGGTCCTGGTACTGGCGAAGGACAAGGCTCAGGACGTTAAGAAGATCGTAGATAGGCTTAACGAGCAGGGAAGGCAGGAGCTGCTTTGAGGATCGCCCTCGACCTGACTTCTACTCCGAAGTCGAAGACCGGCATCGGACGTTATATGCTCGGGCTTATTAAGGGACTTCAGGAGGTCGACAGCGAGAATGAGTATTACCTCTTCGCCCAGGACGACGATCTGGATGGCTTTGGCGTATACAAAGATAATTTCCATATGGTTCCCGTTAACTCGAAGAAGCTTCGAAAGCAGTGGGTCAGGATAATATGGGAGCAGGTGGTATTCCCCTGGCGGTTAAAGAAGATAAAGGCGGATGTGCTTCACTGCCCTAATTACTCCATGCCGTATCCCATAAGGCTCGTAAGCCCCAAGACAGCGGTGGTTAACGCCTTTCACGACATGGCATATTTCTCGTTCCCGGAGCTTTATATCGGCTGGAAAAGAGAGATCTTCAAGTGGTATATCAAGCGTTCCGCGAGATCCACGGATAAGATAATAACCATCTCGGAGAACTCTAAGGAGGATATCCCAAAGTTCTGCCGCCCTAAGAATAAAAATATCGACGTTACCTATATGGGGGTCAAGGAGGAGTTCTTCGACGGAGCTCCTGCGACGGATGAGATCTTAGGTAAATATCATATCGACGGCGAGTATATCTACTATGTCGGTACCCTGGAGCCCCGTAAGAATGTGGCGGGCCTTGTCAATGGCTACAGGATCCTTCCCGATGAAGTGAGAGCTAAGTATAAACTTGTCATTACCGGTAAGAAGGGGTGGTTCTACGATGAGCTCTTCAATACCGTCAATGCCGACCCTAAGCTTCGAGAGAACGTAGTGTTCACAGGCTTCGTGGATGATGAGGATATGATTCCCCTTATGAAGAGAGCTAGCGCCTTCGCATACGTATCGCTTTATGAGGGCTTCGGAATACCTGTAGCGGAGGCGATGGCAGCGGGAGTGCCGACAGTGACCTCGGACAGATCTTCAATGAAGGAGATCGCCGACGGCTATGGATTCCTGGCAGACCCTGACAGTGCTGAGAGCATAAGGGATCAACTACTGGAGGCACTTACAGCCGGAAAGACCTTCGACAGAGTGAGAAGAGCTCAGGAGCATGCCAGGTTATTCTCCTGGAGAACCTGTGCCGAAGGGACGATCAAAGCCTTCGGTGAAGCCTACGATAGACGCCACGCCTGATAAACTCGGGCATCACGCATACAAGATAATGAGGGACTGCCCCCGTGAGATAATCCTTACGGCTTGTCCATCCGCGGTCACGAAGACTTCTGTGGAAGGACAGCATAATGCGGCCGTATTCGCGTCCGCCGCGCCTAAGGAACATTCCTTCATCTGTTCTCATATATAGAAGCGGCTCGGGAAGATTCGCCACTCGGGCGCCCTTCATCAGCATCCTTATCCACAGGTCGTAGTCTTCGAAGAGGGGGAACTCCGACGTGTATCCTCCGGCGGCGATAACTGCGCTTTTCCTGAACATGACGCTCGGGTGGTTGAAGGGATTTCGCTTCTTAGAGAAAGCAACGATCTCATCCTGTGTAAGCGGCAGGTCACGTCTTCCCGTAATATTACCGATATCCCCCTCGAATTCAAGGATGGCAGAGCTTACGATATCAAGCCCTTCGGATATCTTGGAGTATTCGTGTCCCATTCTGGAGGGAGTGCATATGTCATCGCTGTCCATGCGGGCAACAATATCGTAGCTTGTATGCTTAAGTCCTTCGTTAAGAGCGGCACCGAGGCCCTGATTGACGGGAAGGGGGACCTTCTTAATCGACGGGTATGAATTGATGACTTCCTGAAGTGCCGAGTCGACCGGTCCGTCAATAACCAGTACAAATTCAGATGCAGGGAAGTCAGAAGCTAACACGCTGTCGATGGCGGCTCGTAAGTTTACGGCGTTCTCCCCCGCATAGACGGACATCAGCACCGAATAGGGGTAAGCCATATTACTCTTCCAGACCCTCGGGGTGAATAAGTGAGGAGTCAGTAGATATTACGGTCTCGCGATTCTCCTCGAAGCTCTGATTATAAAGATGAGGAGTGAAGATAGCTCTTACCGTTAGGAAAATAATTTTAATATCCTGAAGGATCGAATAATTCTTGATGTACAGAAGATCGTAACGGAGCTTGTCCTGAGCCGTAGTGTCGTAGTTGCCTGCAATCTGCGCGAGACCCGTGATTCCCGCCTTAACTGCAAATCGCTGGGAATAGCCGGGGATCTTCTTCTCGAAGGTGGCAACGAATTCGGGACGCTCGGATCTTGGGCCGACTACGCTCATCTCGCCCATGAGAACGTTCATAAACTGAGGGATCTCGTCGATCTTGCTTCGTCTCAGGAAGCGGCCGATCCTGGTGACACGAGGGTCGTTCTTGCCTGAGATAACGGCGCCGGTCATGGTCTCGGCATCAACTCTCATGGTGCGAAGCTTATATATGAAGTAAGGCTTGTTGTTGATGGTAAGTCGCTCCTGCTTATAGAAGACAGGCCCGCCGTCCTCAAGCTTGATAAGAAATGCGCATATGAGAATGATGGGGGAAGAGACGATCAAGGCCACCGTTGCCACCACGATGTCCAGAATGCGCTTGAAGAGTCTCTGCTCGAAGGTTAGTCCCATCCTGTCGATAGTCATGACCATGAGGTCATTAAGGTAGATGATCTTGGACTTATAAAGACTTATCTCGTAGAACTGAGGGACGACGTAGACTACGGTATCGTACTTGGCGCAGGCGAGGATTATATCGGATTTAACGTCCTCGGGTACGTCCGGGCACAGGAAGATCTCCACGTTACTTCGTATCACGGCCCGCACGGCACGTTTGTCAGAGTACCTGACAAGCCTCGAGAAATCGAGATCCACGCTCTTAAGGGAGGGCGTTATCTTGGCCTTGACCTGGTTCATGGTAGCTACGTTAGAGCCTATAATAACAAGGCTCCCCGTCTCGAAAACCTTACGGCTTATGGCCATACATATCATCTGCCACATGAAGATATAGATGATCAGGATAATAAAGCTTAATACGATAACGCTTCGTGGGAAGGCACGTTGCTCGGTAAGGTCCTTCGCAGAAAGAGTAATAAGGGTCTGGACGAAGCTGAACTTCAAGGAATCGGCAACTACCTCAACATTCTTTTTACGGAAGAAGCGGGCCATCTGCATGAAGTCCGCCAGGACGAAGCCTGACAGGGAGATGATAGGCATGAGGGCAATATAAGCATCGTAGTTGTTGGCTCCGGACTCCACGTTCTCCATCTGGGAACCAAATATCACGAAGAAGCTCGTGACGTAGGCGAAATTCACCATTACCACCAGTCCGCACAGAAAAATGATCTTAAGAATATGAGTAAATGTAACCTTGTCTTTGCTCATTTTTCCTCACCAAAATTACCAGTGACTCGATCCACTGATTGTGATAAGTATACCATATCGTCTAAAGTGACAAAATTACGCGCGGAAAAAGCAAATATATTTATAAATATCTTCTTGAAACTTGGCGAGGGGTTAAGTATATTAAGTTGAATACAATTTTGGGATGAGGTAATTAATGAAGACTAATGCCGGTAACAACGGAAAGTCCGGAAATAAGGGAAATGTAAGACCTTCTTACACTCAGGGAGGAAATGCACCTGTAAGGGTCGGTTCTTCAGGTAAAGCTTCCTCTAAGAAATCCTCTAAGGCTAAGACTTCTAAGGCAAAAAGCTCCAAGAAAAAGAAGAGCTCCGCAGGTGCTAAGGCTCTTGTATTCGTTCTCGTGTTGGCGATCATAGGAGGAGCGGGGTATTACCTGTATTCCACAGGCTTCTTTGATCAGAAGTACGAGATCACGCTTGCCGACGGCACTCTCGATAAGGTATCTGCCAAGGAGCTTCGCGATATGCTCACGACTGACAGCTTTGTCGACGGTATTATTATTAATGGAACTAATGTAAGCGGAATGAGCAAGGATCAGGCTCTTGAGGTATTAAGACCTAATCAGCCGGCAGTTCCCACTCTTGATGTAAGTCTGGATCTTGACGGCGTTGTTTATCCCCTTGATCTAAGCACGCTTCCTCTGACCTCTACTCTGGATAGTGTGGTGGATCAGGCATATAGCTACTTAAAGATCACAGGAGATGAGGACGTTAATACTCTTCTCAGCATCTATAATCAGAGATTGGCATTGAGCAACAGCCCTATCGAGTATCAGTCTGCATATACTCTCTCGACTGACTCTGTGGGACAGATCGTTACCGAGACCTTATCCGGAGCGACCTCTGTTGCACAGGATGCCGTGATCACAGGCTTCGACCCTGAGGCATGCGTATTCGAGTACACTAACTCTGTAAGAGGCTATGAGATCGATCTCGATACAGCCGTTAACGATGTGACTGATATGCTGGAGAGAGGTGTCTATGAGGGCGTTATCCCCGTAACAGCTCAGGTTACGGAGCCTTCGCTCACCACAGAGATGATTCAGAATGAGTTTGGTCTTATCGCTTCATCCACATCAACCACTACATCTAACAGCAATCGTAATCACAATATCTCCATAACCTGCGACAAGATCAACGGTCTTGTTCTGCAGCCCGGTGAGTCGTGGTCCTTTAATGATTTTGTTCAGGAGAGAACTGCCGCCAACGGCTATGAGATCGCAGGTGTTATCGAGAACGGACAGTCTGCTCAGGCCTATGGCGGCGGTATCTGTCAGGTAAGCTCCATGATCTACCAGTCCGTGATTAAGTCCGACCTCGAGGTTATCGAGAGAAATCCTCACATGTGGCCTTCTACCTATGCAGAAGCAGGTACTGATGCGGCTGTTGACTGGCCCAATCAGGATTTCAAATTCAGAAACAGCTCCGATTATCCTATCGCGCTTACGGCTTATTGGGATCCTTCGACATCCAAGATCACAGTCTGCATCTACGGTCATCAGTTCCCTGACGGACAGTATATCGTATTCGACGGAGAGGTGCTTTCCACGCATCCTGCCGGCGTTCAGTATATCGCTAATCCTCAGCTTCCAGTCGGTCAGACCAACAGCTTAAGAGCTGCTCACGACGGTGTAACGGCAGCTTCCTATCAGATCTGGATGGATGCTGACGGCAACGAGATCAGACGCGTAGAGCTCCAGAATTCTTGGTATTCGACTATCTCGGCCCAGATCGAGGTCGGAACATTGAACCCCGACGGTTCACAGGCAGTGCTTGATACTGCTACAGGTGCTCTGACAGGAGTTGTAGAAGCTCCGGTAGAAGAGACAGAGGTTGCACCTGTAGATCCTAATGCCGTACCTGTTGATCCGGCTCCTGTTGATCAGCCCGCAGAACCTGCACCCGAAGCTCCGGCGGCTTAAGCCTTACATGAGTAATGGCAGAGGCGGAGCTTTATTCAGAACTTCTCATATCTGATACCTTAATTCCGGATATCTTCATAGCCCGGTACATGCCTCAGCTCGGGAAGGATGCGGTAAGCCTTTACCTATGGACACGCATGGCATATAAGGGCGGATCCTTCACCCTTAAGGATGCGCTGGCATACTCGGCTATCCCCGAAGCAGACATCAATACCGCGCTGGCCGAGCTTGTGACCTGCGGGATACTGGTAAGATCCTCTAAGGACAGATTCGACCCTGTCGATCTTAAGAAGCTGGAGGTAGACGAATATCTTCAGGCGAAGACGGATCATGACGGCGTACCCGTTATGAAGAGCGAAGAGAAGGAGCGTAACGTTCTGGCGACCTCCATACAGAAGACCTTCTATCAGGGGCATATGGCCTATACCTTCTATCGTCTTATTGATAAGTGCCTGTATGAGTATCACTTCGATAATCAGGTGGTGTATGCGCTTTTCGAAGAGGGGAAGGAGCTTCGTGTTCACTATATCGTGCCCAAGATGTACGAGCTTGCCAAGAAATGGTATGAGAAGGGCTATGTGACTACGGCGGCACTTACGGATTACTACGAGCTTAGAGGCAGAAGAACCGACATCGCGAAGGTGACGGGAAGGCTTCTTCGTAAGCATCTTACTGAGCTTGATTATGAGCGTTTCAACAGATGGGCCGAGGTTTACGGAGCTGACGCGGAACTCGTGGAGTATGCTATAAGAGTGAATGAATGGAGAGATTCCATCAGGACTGTAGACGTGGAGAACAAGCTCAAGGAGTGGTTCGACGCAGGGGGGATGACGATAGATAAGGCGGCCGTCTACGAGGCCGAGCGCCATAAGGAGAACAAGGTGAAGGCCTCCCGGGGGAAGGGCAGGACCAATGTCCGAAGAAGCGGCAAGGAAGCCGGTATCACCGTAGGTGAGACTAAGTCCGCAGAGCCTTCGGAGGAAGAATCTTCTGTACCTATCCACGACTCGATACTCGATATGTTCTCGGGGGATGATGATGAAGACGATAACTGAAGCTATTAACGAGCGCCTCGCCAGAACGCGCAATGAGAAGCAGGTGGAAGTTCAGCGTACGGTAGATGCTGTTTACAGGAAGCACTCTAAGCTTCGGCAGATAGACGAGGCCATGATCGACGTCAGGACCTCGCGTCTTATTTGCTCCATCGAGGGCGACAATGAGCCTCTCCCGGCCCTTTCCAAAAGAGAAGAGGACATCCTCAAGGAGCGTGAACAGTATCTTAAGGATAATAATATAAGGCCTAACTTTGATGTGCCGGAAGCGGAGTGCGGCAAGTGCGGCGACACAGGGTTTACCAAGGCTTCTGACGGGCGCCGGATCGTCTGCACCTCTTGCATGAAGGATGCCCTTATCGAGGTCTATAACGAGTCCGGTATGAAGGATTTTAATTCCTATACTCTGAAGGGCTTTGATCTGGACCGCTTCAAGGATAAGGGCGTAAGAAGAAGGATGTTCGATAACCTCCGTAAGCTTATGGAGGGGAAGACCGATAAGAGCCTTATGCTTCTTCAGGGAGGCTCCGGCACGGGCAAGACTTATCTGGCGGTAGCTGCTTGTAAGTATGCGATAATGCAGGGTATGTCAGCTTACTATATTAAGTCGGATCGTGTCGCTGAGCTGAAGGCAGATGAGCTTGATGAACTTAAGACCTACGATCTTATAGTAATTGACGATTATGCCGCCGAGGTGACTTCCTACTATAAGACGGCCATGGCACTTCACACACTTCTCGAGGCAAGACAGGCTGCTTCAAAGGGAACTGTTATTGTGTCCGCATCCGCTCTGGAGGTGCTGGTATCTGATTCAGACGAGAGGATCGCGGGTAAGCTTAAGTCCGCCGGGATCCTTTGATATGAACATAAGAAGCGGGGTCGATACCGTTTATATCCCAAGGATATTAAAAAGTCTTCAGCAGCACGGGGATACATTCATGGACAAGTGTTTGTCCCCCTCGGAGAAAAAGCTGGCGCTCTCATATAAGTCGGAAGGCCGTAGGGCCGAGTTCGTGGCCGGAAGATTCGCGTCAAAGGAAGCAGTATCCAAGGCTCTCGGTACTGGGATTATGTCGGAGGGGATAGTATTAAGCGATATCGAGGTGCTCCCGAATGAGTCCGGCGCACCTGTGCTGACTCTGTCGGGAGAGGCTCATAATATGGCATCCTTACTTAATGTTATATCGTCATCGGTAAGTATTACTCACGAGAAGGATTACGCCACAGCGATCTGTGTGCTTCTGTGCGATGAAGAAGTCCGATAAGAAGAATACTAATAAGGCTGAGAACGGCTCGGATAAGGGCATAAGGCATGTGGAGGCTGCGGCTTCGTTCCTTAATGAGGCTGCGGATCTTACAGGGGAGTACGGTCAGACTGAGGATATGTATGATATGTGGGGTCTCGGCAAGAGGGACGCCACAGTAGCCTCCAAGGGTAGGCATATGCTCCTAAGGCTCGTGGCTGCGGTGCTGGTCACGGCCTTGGTCATTGCATCGGTATTCTTTATACTGCCGAGGACTTTGCCGGATCTGTTCAGGGGAACGAATATCGAGCTTTTCGTACAGAAGGAAGTAAATCTCATGTACGATGACACGTATGCTGTGGTGGATACGTGCGTGACGAATGTCTTCTCGCTGCCGGACGGAACCTCGGCCAGGATCACGCAGGCGCTTTATAACGAGCCCGTGAGGGTGCTGGACGTGGCTAATGACAGCTTCACACATATCAGGACCGCGGACGGTATAGAGGGGTACGTAAGAAGCGAGGACCTTATCGAGGACACGAGCTCAGTGGAGCCGGATCTTCATGAGTATATGCTGGTGATCTCGGAGACGAGCAAGAATGTTATGACTCACGCGAGTCAGGGTACCCTTATAACGCAGGTCATGATGAATACCGTGCTCTACGCTGATGTCAAGCGTGATGGCGTGTATCAGGTGTCGCTGCCGGGCGGCGGGACAGGGTGGATCGGATCCTCGGGTGTTATCGAGATCGAGCCCAGGGGGACGATAGAGGAGGTATCGAGCCGGTATTTCGTAAGCTCGGCGCTGTCGCTGGTCAACGCCACGTACATGGAGAACGGCATAACGAAGCAGGGTATATCTATGAACGGTCTGGTCTATGTGTGCTCATGCGTCAACGGTATAGCAATGCCGAGGACTATCGAGGGACAGATGGAAGCGGGGGTGCCCGTGCCTTTGGAGTATGATGCGGTAACGGGAGATCTTCTTATCGAGTCGATCATCCCGGGGGACATCGTGTTCCTGTCGACCGATATCGGAGGAGAGGCCTATGAGCCGGCTCTGTGCACGAATACGGGGACCCTTCTTATGAGGTCTAATGCGAGGACTACCATAAGGCTTCGAGAGTTCACGGCGGACAGCGATATAGCCTCCCGGATCGTGTCCGTAAGAAGGGTGTTCTCGGATTAAAATTGTTGTTGCAAACCCGCGTGGTGTGTGGTAAACTTTCACTTGCGTTTTAAGAAGAAAAGATAGGAGGTGTTTCCGAATGGCTAAGTGCGATGTTTGTCAGAAGGATACATTTTTTGGTAGAAAGATAAGAATCACACGTTCTCAGATTTCCCGTCGTGCTCTTTCACAGCAGCAGCCCAACGTTCACAGCGTCAAGGTAGTTGTTGACGGCACCCCTAAGACCATGAATGTTTGCACACGTTGCCTTCGTTCCGGTCTCGTAAAGAGAGCGTAAGGCTTAGAATTGTAATTTGATAGTTAAGAGGACGGCTGAGGTCGTCCTCTTTTTGATATAATGAACACAGTTTGGGTAAAGAGGTCGATCATGACGTGATATCAGATAATCTTCGGGATTTATATAACAAATATCACAGTACTATTAATTTGTTATTCTTTTTTTGCCTCTCTGTGTCCGTGGCAGATGCTTTCTTCCATGATGTGGAAAGAGAGTTTATGATGAGTGTAGTTACAAATCCGATATTCGTTGTAATCGTGTTTATAACCGAATCGTTTATTCTGCCGATAATAACGATCTTAACAATATTGTTCGAATACAAGGGGATACCTATTCGCGTTGTTTCAATTCTGGTATTGGGAATTGCTCTTGTTTTTCAGCTGGTCGGGGGATATACACTTCTTTTTATCAATTTAAGTGTGCCGGTTCTCGCGTGCCTGGTTTTCTCTTCTAAAGGAAAAGACTTTAATAAAATAGCTTGGGTTTATTTTGTTACTTCCGTAGTATTAATGGGTTTGGTTACTTTGTTATCGTTGTCGGGGATTATACCTGACTTGGTATTCAATGAGGTCGGGAGGCCGAACCGCCACTCTCTGGGCATGCAGTATCCTCTTAATTATATTGCCCACTGGTTCTCGATATCGCTTGTATACTGCTACTTAAGAAACGGTTTCTTGAAGGCGTGGGAGTATCTGTGCCTATTCGGATTGCTAACAGTCAGTGTATTTGTCTGTAAGGCTCAGACCAGCTCGGTGTTGTTCTTTGTTCTGATTATCGGAACTTTAATCAGACAGGTATATCTGTTTTACTGTCGAAGAGCCGAAAAGCAACTCTCTCTCAGACTTAAGAAGGCGAATGACATGACGAAGAGGGGCCTGCAGTATTCCTTTATCTTCTTTGCCGCGTTTATGATAATTGCATCCTTGCTTTATGTACCGCCTATCAGTACATTCCTAGACGGATTCCGCCGACTATCTACATTTACCTCCCGTTTTAAGTTCGGGCGTGCCGGGCTTATTGTTTATTTCCCGACCTTATTGGGCGTTAATTATCCTGTCAGAACATGGGATGGAACTCATCAGGTTGAAAACTATTTCTTTATAGACAGCTCTTATATATTTGCTCTTCTACACTGCGGAGTTCTTTTGTATTCGATTATTATCACTTCTCTTATAGTTTTCCCCCGACGAGTATATAAGTTCGGTACGGGATACGGACTATGCATCCTAGCGCTCTTTGCCTGTATCTGTGCCATGGAGCATCATCTTACGGATCTGTCCTTTAATATCTTCTGGTTAATGACATTCGCAGATATTAACGTCAGAAGAGGGAAAGCCGGGGTTATATGAATAAGAAGTCTTTATACAACAAAACAGACGCACTTTATGTGAAGTATCATGGAGTCTTCGATCTGTTGTTCTATGTGTGTCTCGTATTGTATTCCGGCTTGGAGTTATTGGGCGATACTGCGATTTGGGGGATTATAGGGGTATATCCTGTGTTCAACAACTTTATTGTTGCCCTTGATAACTGGATATTGCCCCTTCTGGCCATCTTGACCATACTATTCGACTACAAGGATAAAAAGCTTCAGATACTTGTTTCTTTTCTTTTTGTTTTCTTCTTCTACAGCAGGACTCTTGAGCATTACCGATTGCTTACTACCTTTACCTATCACAGTGCATACAGGATCGCCTGCTTTGTAATAGCAGCGAAGGGAAGAAGCTTCAAGACGATGGCGCAGTCCTATCTGGTTGTGGAGACCCTGCTGATGCTGCTTACCACGGTGCTCGCGACTACAGGGGTTATACCTGATCTGATTTTCGAAGAGGCGGGAAGGGCCGGGAGGCATTCCCTCGGGTTCTCGTATCCTTTGCATTATATTGCGCATTGGCTGACGATAGCGATACTGTTCTGTTACCTCAAGAAGGGCTTTCTTAAGCCTTGGGATTACTTGGGGCTGGGCATGATCTGCGCACTCAGCGGGTATATGTGTAAGGCACAGACAACTACGGTGCTTCTGGTTCTGTTAACTGTAGGAACTCTTGTGAGGCAGCTTTACTATTATGTTCTTAGAAAGAGGCAGGAGAAGCCCGGTCTCGCAGTAATTCGGATGCGCGAAAAGGGTATGTTTATATTCAAAAATATCTTTCTTATTCTTATGCTCTTTATGATCGTGGGGGCACTGCTATTTGTACCTCCAATTAGCACATATTTGTCTGGCATAACCCCCTTATCCACGTTCTTCTCGAGGTTCGAGTACGGTAGAGTCGGACTTCTGGAGTATTTCCCTACCATGCTAGGCAGATCCTTCCCTTTCAGAACGTGGATCGGTACCACCAAGGTTGAGAATTATTTCTCTATAGATTCGTCTTATATACTAATTCCCATATTCTTCGGAGTGCTGGGAACTCCTATCTTTATGGCCGGGCTGTGGTACTTTCCTCACAGATTGTATCAATATAAGCAGGGATATGTACTTTTTCTGATATCCTTTTTTGCATTTCTTTGCACAATGGAACACAGAATGTTTTATATAAGTTATAATATATTTTGGCTCATGTTGTTCTCGGATTTAACAGAGAATAAATCTTCGAAGAAAAGAGTCGAGGGGAAAGCAGTAAGTGAGTAGCGAAGGACGAACTGTGGAAAGGAAGCATATCGGGCAGGATATGAAAGAGGTTTACCGTAAGAAGCCTCTTATCTATAAATTCATTAAGCGTACGTTCGATATCGTGGTGTCGGCGGTGGCGTTGATCTTGTTAAGTCCGTTATTTGCTGTTGTAGCGATACTTATTAAGAAGGAAGATAGAGGGCCAGTATTTTTTACCGCTAACCGCTATGGCAAGGATATGAAGCGTTTCCCTATGCATAAATTCAGAAGCATGTGCGTCAATGCCGAGGAGAAGCTGAAGGAGGTCTTGAAGGATGAGGACAAGAACGGCATGGCGTATAAGATCGATAACGATCCTCGTATTACCAAGATCGGTAACTTTCTACGTCGTACTTCTATAGACGAGTTGCCTCAGCTTCTTAACGTTCTTAAAGGCGAGATGAGTATCGTGGGCCCGAGGCCTATCGGCACCACGGATATGGAAGAGGATCCTTATGATATGCAGCGTTATGTTGTTCGTCCGGGGCTTACATGTATCTGGCAGATAAGCGGGAGAATGGTTCCGTGGGACGAATGGGTCGAGATGGATCTGGATTACATCGAACAGATGAACGTGTGGCTTGATCTTAAGCTTATATGGAAGACATTCTCGGTTGTTATTGCTCAGGATGGGTCAAGGTGAAATAGGTTAAGATTAACGGTTTGTTGTTTTATCTCCAATATCGCTTCAGCTCGTCATAGAAATTCTCTCGAGTTCCAGCCATGATAACGACTACAACCTCAGTCTCACCAGAATTACTATTGATACGATACTCAACCGTATAAGCGAGCTCGTAGTTAATCTTGTTGTAGTAGATGTCGTATCCGATAACGCCCTTAAGATCTCCATGCTTCGGCATGCCGATAGAAGGATCATTGCGTATTTCCTTTATTGCATCATCGTATAATTTCTTGAGTTGCTTATCCTTGAGTTTCTTTAGATACTTTGCAGCCGGAGGGAGAATAATAAGATCAGCCATTACTTCTTATCTCCAAAAACATCATCATATGAATAATATTCTCCGACACCATTAACCGCATCTTTTGCGGCTTTGAGCATTTTCTCAACAGCAGGGCGAACCTTAGACCGTCTCGCTTTGAATTCAGAAAGTAGTTCCTGACCACTGTAGCCTTCGGTAATAAGATCGGCTAGGATCTGTTCAGCAAATTTATCTCCGTTCTCGGATCTCACCGGTTCAATGATAAGCATACCATCGCCAAGAGTGCATACGGCTTCACGTTCAAACCCCAGCTCTGTAAAGAATTTCTGTGGAATAGTAAACTGCCGCTTTGATGATATGGTAATCCTTTTCTGTTCGGGAATTGTAACTAAAGCAGACATTATAAAGCACCTCCGCTAACGAGTAAAGTTTCCTTGTTTCCTTGTAATTTTATTTAATGCATGATGAATAGTCAAGATCTTTGCGAAATATGCTGATATTAATAACATCAAAAGTTGCAAGGTCCTTAGTTATTTCATAAATGTATTTCCAATCCATAAATTGCTAAAATGATAAATACGATATATAGTTTTGGCGACATTTGACTATTATACACGTTATAATTCGCCAGAAAACAAAAGAATAATTTGTAACTATGGCGTCGGAACGGGGGTATAATGTGGTATATAGAGGATGTTGTTGGTGTGAATGAGACATATTGATGAGAGTACATATATTGTGGGGGTAAAAGGTTATTTCATCGGGTAATTGTCAAAGACCCCAAATAGCAGTAATAGGTTCCAAGGGCTTACCGTCAAATGCCAGTGGACTGGAAGTCTATGTTCAAAATATTACTGTTGCACTAGCGGATGAATTCGATATAACCGTGTTTGCTCGCAAAAGATATTGTTCTCAAGTTGACAAAGAATATAAGGGCGTTAAGGTCGTACATATCCCTTCAATTAACACGAAGCATCTTGATGCCATTACTTATACCTTTTTTGCTACAATCGTAGCATTGGTAAGAGGATACGATGTCTTTTGGTACCATGCTTTAGGCCCTGCTGTTACCATGCCTCTTGTTAAGCTTTTTCGAAAAAAAATTATCAGTACAGTACACGGTCTGGACTGGAAGAGAGATAAATTCGGTAAGTTGGCTTCCGCTGTTCTTAAGTATGGTGAGAAATGTATTGCAAAATGTGCCGATAGAATCATAACACTTCAACGGTATGATCAGCAGTACTTCAAAGAGAAATGGGGAAGGGAAACAGATTTAATTCCCAACGGAGTAAGAGCAGCGGAGCTCAGAGCAGCGGATTTAATTACTTCGAAGTATGGGATCAGTAAGGGAGAGTACTTTCTGTTTATGTCAAGAATTGTTCCTGAGAAGGGATTACATACTCTTATTGAAGCATATAACAAGTTAGACACCAATAAAAAGTTAGTCATCGCTGGCAAAGGTGTTCACACGAGTGATTATGAGAAAAGAATAAGACAGTTATCCTCAGGTAACAAAAACATTATTTTTACGGGAATGGTTGATGGTGAAATAAAAAGTGAATTATATAGCAATGCTTATGCGTATATACTTCCTTCAACCATTGAAGGGCAAAGTATTGGGCTGTTGGAGGCGATGAGTTATGGATTGCCATGTATTGTTAGTGACATACCTGAGAATGCAGATGTAGTGAATAAGAATGCTGGGTTTATATTTAGGAGTGGTGATGTAAATTCACTAGTCAATGTTTTGATGAGAGTAGATAAAAATAGTGATGAAGTCCTAGAAATAGGAAATCATGCACAGGCTTTAGTTAATCGAAAGTATGATCTTGATAATACTATCAAGGAGACTGCAATGATTATTCAAGAGGTACTGGTAAGGTAATAATGGACAAGATAACAGTAGTAACCGTTTGTTATAATTCCGAGAAAACTATTCGTAATACAATAGTTTCAGTTTTAAGGCAGACCTATAACAATATAGAGTATGTCTTTATTGATGGTGATTCTACTGACAGTACTAATAATATAATTGAAGAGTATAGACATGATTTTGAGGCTAAAGGCATAGATTATATACATATATCTGAACGTGATAACGGCATATATGATGCAATGAATAAAGGTATTATATACTCATCAGGTGATTGGATTAATTTTCTTAACTCAGACGATCAATATGTTGATGAAAACGTTTTACAGACAATTGTAGATAATATGGATGATAAAAATGATTGTATATATGGTGACACTATCAATGTATTAAAGGGAGAATCATTTTACCGAAAATCCTTTGAAATAGATGTTTTAACATATAGGAACCCATATGTTCATCAAGCTTTGTTTTGTAGGAAGGATATTATACGTAATTATAAATTTAATACCATATATACATATGCAGCTGATTTTGATCAGGCAGTGCGTTTATACAATGATAAAAAAAGTTTTAAACATGTAAGTGTACCTGTATGCAAATTTTCTTTAGAGGGAAGGTCTCAAAAGAATAATAATGTGGCTGTCAGAGAGTTCGAAACAATAAGAAGAAAAAATGGTATTGCAAAAAAAGATTGGTTTAAGAGGTATCTTCTGTATATTGCTGTGGTTATTGTAAAAGGAAATGGTACGTTATACAAACTGTATGTGGCGTTAAAAAAAGGATGAAATAATCATTATTGGGAGTCTTTAAGTATGAAGATACTGTTGATTAATTCGTTCTATTATAACGGTGGAAGCACTGGGAGAATAGTCAAAGACTTATACGATGCCATTAATGCCAATGGTGATGAGGCCTATATTGCATATGGTTTAAATCGGGGAGAGGTAATAGATGATAAAGAGCATATCTTTAGATTCGAGAGGTTATTTACTAAGAAAATAGGCGGATTTGAAGCTCGTCTATTTGGCGATCATGGATTTCACAATTCTTGGGCAACAAAAATGTTGTGTAAATGGATAGCGAGGATAAATCCAGACATTATTCATATTCATAATTTACATGGAAGCTATATAAACATAGAGATTCTGTTTGCATTCTTAAAAGAACTTTGTAAGCCTGTGGTTATGACGCTTCATGATTGTTGGACCTTTACAGGCTATTGTGCACATTATAGTTTTCCATATTGTGATAAGTGGAAGACAAGATGCTGCAATTGCCAATATTTATACAAATATCCTCACACTTACTTTGTTGATAGAAGTTCAAGTAATTACATCAAGAAAAGCAAAATATTCAATAGTGTTGATAATCTGAATATTGTGACCCCTTGTCAGTGGTTAAAACAAGAAGTACAACAGTCTTATTTATATAAGCATGAAGTGCGGGTAATTGCTAATGGCATAGATTTGACTAAGTTCACCCCTATATACTCTCATTTTAAGGAGAAAAACGGGATTGGCAAAATGATGCTTGCTGTTGCTTCGGTATGGGATGAAAGCAAAGGGCTACAGTATTTGATTAAGATTGCTGATACAATCAATAGAACAGATTGGAAACTAGTTGTAGTAGGGAATTTAAAAGATAGAAGATTAAAAAATCAAAATAGTGTCGTGTGGATACCCCATACGAATAATTTGGATGAGATGGTTGAGTTATATTCGGCTGCGGATGTGTTTATTAACCCAACATTAGAAGATACATTTCCTACAGTAAATATGGAAGCCATAGCATGTGGTACGCCATGTGTTACATTTGATACGGGTGGATGTGGCGAAGTCGTTTCGGATGCAACCGGCTTTGTAATCACTAAAGGAGATTGGGAACAGTTGTTAAAGACGGCTATTAGTTGTGATAAGGGAAAAATGCATGGTGATTGTGTGCAAAAGGCAAAAGAGAAATTTACAAAGGAATTGTCAATGTATGGATATATAGAATTGTATAGAGGAATCAATACACATGAATACAATTCTTTGTAATTTTCATACATATTTGTCGTGGATTGATTTATTTTAAAAACACCATGGCTAGCATTACTGTCAATTGGCTTGATAACAATTTCTCTTCATTTCATACACAATATTATTTATATAGACTGAGAGCGCTTCCGGTATACTACAAACCTTACTGCTAAGTTGCATTTTTGTTCTTTTTTCAGGAGAATTATTGTCTTTCATTGTTTTGTACCTGCTTTTTCTTAGTAAAAGATACGATTATATTATAACAAGTTAAAAGGCTATCTATTTTAAATAGATAAGCAAACAGTAAATATACAATGCCCCCAGTAAATATTTGAAGGATGAACAATAACCATTCCTCTAATGGAAGATATGACATAATATAGATCGCTCCTCCCATATCTCGTTAAGAAGATATGTAGCTCCATAGAATTGTCTGAGGCAGATATCGGTAGGGATGGGACCCGGTTTAACAGAAGATCCTTTCTTCTTGCGTTCCTGTTGAAGAAGATAAGTGTTATTAGGAACGAAGACACCATCTACATTCTTGCCTATATAAGTGCGCTTATGTTCACCGCGTTTCTTCTCAGGATTCCAATACGGTTCGTCTGGAAATGTCAACTTTTGTAGAGTCATAAAACTCACTAACTATCCTCAAAAAGCCAGAACTCCGAACGGAGCGTAGCGCAGAGAGGAGTTCTGGCTTGGCGGCCATCACGCTGCCACCTCTTTACTTAAGTATTTTGCT
>JAFVAY010000018.1 GCA_017480325.1 Clostridiales bacterium | reverse complement strand
GCTTTCTTGGGTCCAATCTCATCGGATAAAGCTACTGCCTGTTGTCTGAATTCATTGTCGTAATTCATTTTCTCACCTCGTTATCATTATATAATCTCGTTGTGAGTTTAACGACTCTACTTAAACGTTATCATTCCACTGTATGCTAAGGCCACTAGAAAACGATGAATCAAAAAGGACTGTGAAACTCGATCATTAGTCGAGATTTCACAGTCCCCTTGAAATTAATTCGTAGATTAAAAATTACTCAGCTGTTCTCTCGTGTCTGGCGTACTTAGGAAGAAGCTTAGGAGATACTTCGCCTGTATCAAGGCCTGCATCCTTCAATTCCTTATCGTAAGCTGCTACGTGATCGAGGTTAAGATTGCCAAGCTCGACTGAAGCATACTTAGCAGCTGCCTTCTTACCTGCATTACGGCCGAATACGATAACGTCGAGGAGTGAGTTACCCATAAGTCTGTTAGTACCGTGGATACCGCCTGCAGCCTCACCTGCTACGAGGAGATTAGGGATAGCCTCTGTGAAGCCGTCACCGTTGATCTCAACACCGCCGTTCTGATAGTGGAGTGTAGGATAGATCAGGATCGGAACCTTTCTCATATCAATGCCGTAGTTCATGTACATACGGAACATGGCGGGGATTCTCTTCTCGATGGTTCCCTCACCGCCTAAGATCTCGATCATAGGTGTGTCGAGCCATACGCCCTGAAGTCCGCCGGGGATATCAACGCCTCTTCCCTCTCTGCACTCTCTGATAACGCCGGAAGCGTTAACGTCACGGGTCTCGAGAGGATGGATATAAGCCTCACCGTTAGCATTAACGAGCTGAGCACCTACGGATCTTACCTTCTCGGTAACGAGAGCACCGAGGATCTGTGAGGGATATACAGCGCCTGTAGGGTGATACTGGATAGAATCCTGATACAGTAGGGGTGCGCCGGCACGATAAGCGAGGATAAGTCCGTCAGCCGTAGCGCCGTAGTGGTTAGATGTCGGGAAGCCGTTATAGTGCATTCTTCCGGCACCGCCTGTAGCGACAACAACAGTCTTGGCTCTAGCTACGGAGTAGTCACCGGTCTCCATGTTAAGAAGAACAGCGCCTGCTACCTGACCCTTATCATCCTTGATAAGCTCTACGGCAGATGTGAACTCGATAACCGGGATGCCGAGGTTAATGACCTCATCACGGAGAGTTCTCATGATCTCGGAACCGGAATAGTCCTTAGCGGCATGCATCCTCTTTCTGGAGGTACCACCGCCGTGCGTTGTTACCATACGGCCGTCATCTTCCTTATCAAACTCTACGCCCAGTCTGTTCAGCCACTGAATGGCGTCAGGAGCCTCGGATGTAAGTCTCTTAACGAGCTCGGGCTTAGCCTTGAAGTGTCCGCCGCCGAAAGCATCTAGGTAGTGCTGAACGGGAGAATCGTTCTCCTTATCTGCAGCCTGGATACCGCCCTCAGCCATCATGGTGTTGGCGTCGCCGATACGAAGCTTGGTAACGATCATTACGTTAGCTCCGGCGTTGTGAGCCTCGATAGCACAGGATGAGCCTGCTCCGCCACCGCCGATAACGAGGACATCGACATCGTAATCGATCTTACTGATATCTACCTTATCCGTCATGAGACGGCTTGTGGAGTGAAGCATCTGTGCAAGCTCTACAGGAGCCTTCTGTCCCTTGTTGGGACCTACCTTGATCTCGGCAAATGAATCGGGATTATAGTCCGGATGGAACTTCTCAAGGAGTGCGTCCTTCTCGTCAGCGGTAAGTCTTCTGGGCTCCGTCTTCATACGGGCTTCACGTGTTGCTTCCACCTTCTTGATGGATTCCATCATATTATCAGGATATGGTGCGTACATTATCTTAGCCTCCTTACTTCTCGATCTCTCTTGTATTGTAGAGTTCCTTGATCTCATCGAGAGGCTTATTCATCATATCCTTCATTGCCTCGTCGAACTTTCCTTCATGGATCTCTTCGACTCTGTTATTAAGGTGCTGAGCCTCAGGTGTCAGATACTTACCGTTAAGTCTTCTGGCAAGCATTCCGACCATAGGATGGGAGATGCCAGCAGGACATCTTACCGAGCAGCATCCGCAGCTTACACAGTCGAAGGACTCCTCTGCACATCTCTTGAAGTCGCCTCTCTGAGCATATGCGATGTACTGCATTACGTTGAGGCTCTGTGTACATGCCTTGGTACAAGCATTACAGCCGATACATGCATAGATCTCAGGGTACAGGGACATCATTACTTCCTGGTTAGCCTTCAGATCCTCGATATTGTAGGTTCTCTTGTCTGTAGGGAAGTAAGGGATCCTTGCGATATACATGCCCTCCTGAACCTGAGTCTGGCAGGCAAGGCAGGTATGAAGCTCGTTCTTACCCTTAATTCTGTAGATCGTTGTGCAGGCACCGCAGAAGCCGTGACGGCAGCCTACGCCTCTGACAAGTGTATAGCCGGCATACTCAAGAGCCGTCATGATCGTGAGATCTGCGGGCACCTGGTATTTCTTACCGTAAAAATAGACATTTACCATCTGTTCCATAATCATGTTCCTTTCACATCAGTATTCATCGGGCATTTCTTCTATCTGGTCAAAGCGGAATACCGGGCCGTCCTTACAGACGTACTTGGAGCCGATATTACATCTTCCGCATTTTCCGACTCCGCACTTCATGCGGAGCTCGAGTGTGGTATAGACCTGATCATCAGTAAAGCCCAGCTCCTTCATTCCCTGAAGAACGAACTTGATCATGATCGGCGGTCCGCAGATAAGACCGATCTTATCTGTAGAGAAATCGATTTCCTTGAGGTAAGCAGGAACGAAGCCTACGTGACCGTCCCAGCCCTCCTGCTCTCTGTCGATAGTAAGGTAAACGTTAACGCCTTCCGTGTTCATCCACTTCTCTTTGATCTCCTTTAGCTTAACGAGATCGTCGGCAGATCTTGAACCGTAAAGGATGTCGATCGATCCGTAATCCTGTCTGTTATCGATACAGTAGTTAATAACGGATCTTAAAGGAGCAAGACCGATACCACCGGCGATGAACAGAAGGTTCTTACCCTTGAGCTCGGTATCCACCGGGAAGTTGTTACCGTAGGGTCCTCTGACAGTGATCTCATCACCCACGGAGAGTCCGTGGAGATACTCAGTCAGAAGTCCGCAGCGCTTGATGGAGAACTCCATATACTCCTTGTTGGTGGGAGAGGAAGTGATAGAGAACATTCCCTCGCCTATACCCGGTACACACACCATGGCACACTGACCCGGCATATGCTCGAATAGCTTTCCTCCGCCCGGAGCATTGACTCTGAAGGTCTTAACATCAGGAGTCTCGGCTGTAATGTCGGTTATTATTCCGACGTGCGGGACCAGGATGTCATTGTTATTACTGTTACTACAATCACACATATCAGATCCCCTCCTTACTTATTTTCTTCGAAAGCCTTAATGACTTTCACGATATTCAGTGACTGCGGGCACTTCTCTACGCAGCGGCCACAGCCTACGCACATGAACATACCGTCGTTGTTGGTGGGATAATACACAAGCTTATGCATGAATCTCTGTCGGAATCTCTGAAGCTGTGTCTGTCTGTTCTGACCACCGGCCATAAGAGTAAAGTCGGAATACATACAGGAATCCCAGCATCTGTATCTCTGGATACCATTCTTGGTGGTGTAGTCCTTGATGTCATAGCACTGACAGGTAGGACATACGAAGGTACAGGTTCCGCATCCGAGGCACCCCTTATAGACCTTATCCCAGACCTCTGACTTGAACTTCTCGTCAGTCTTACCGGCACCCCAGCCTTCAAGGGAGAGATCGGTATTGGGAAGCTGCTTTACGATATTCTCGATATAAGCCTTCTCCTCTTCGATCTGGGAATCTGCATCATCTTCCTCGAACAGGGAAGCAACCTTAGATGTCAAGTCCTCGCCCTTCTGTGTCAAAGCCTTCCAGTAAAGCTTATCGCCGATGACCCATGTGGCTACATCCGCCTTAGCCTTGGAAGGATCGGCAGGATCGATCCCGAATACGGAGCAGAAGCAGGACTCCTCAGGCTCGTGACAGGCAAGAGCTACAACTATACCGTGCTCTCTTCTTGACTGATAGTAGGAGTCTACAGGATCTGTCAGGAATACATTATCCATAACCTCGATAGCTCGAACGTCACAGGGACGCATACCGAAGATAACGAAGTCATGGTCGACCAGCTTACCGGGTGTAACGTTGAGCTTGGTCCTGATAGGTGTATCGGCAGCCTTCTCGGCATCATCACCGGAAGCAACATCAGCAGGAATAATCTCACGATCTACGCTGTAGAGCTGCTCTACCTGAGGGAAGAATGCATCCTTACCGGACTTGATCGTCTTCAACGTGTCGATATCGCCCTCGGCCCCCTCGGACCAAAAACCGTAGTTCGTCTGACCTGCTGCCTTGATGGGCATAAAGAGGTCAAACTCGGCTGCGATAGCAGAATAGAGTGAATTCAGTTTATCCTTCGCGATACTATACATTACTTATCACCCCTTCCTACAGCATCCTTCGGCTCGAGATCTCCGAAGGTAAAATCAGTAAGAGGACTCTGGGCCTCCGGATCCTTACCTGCCTGGAACTCTCCGTAGAAGTCGTCGATATCCTTAATGAACTTTCTGTTAAACAGGTGAAGCGGGATGCCCTGAGGACAAACTCTGCTACACTCGCCGCAGTCTGTACATCTGCCGGCCACATGGAAGGCTCTGATGATGTGGAACATCTTCTCCTCGAAGGAGTCAACGTTAGCCTTCTGCTGTGAATCGAACTTGGTGTTATCGAATACGCACTTACGGCAGGAGCATGCAGGACATACGTTACGACATGCGTTACAGCGGATACACTTACTAAGCTCGCTTCTGAAGAACTCAAATCTTTCCTCTGGAGTCATCTTCTCGATAGCTCTTACTTCCTCGAATCTGTCGGCATCGCCGGTCTCCTGAGACTCACCGATCACCTCATCGAAGATTACGTGCTCCTTGCCCTTACATACGTGACATCTGTCAAGCATCAGATCCTTATAATCCATAGTCTTCTGCCCATAGATAGTGTCGAATACTACATCGCCACTACCCTCGATATCAACGCCGGAAATGGACTTGATACCCTTGATGCCGGCCTTCCTGGCCTTCTCGATATCGAGCTTGCCTCTGCAGCCGACACCGATTATATAGGCATTATCGCGATTAACTCTGTGCTCTCTTATGAGCTGATTGAAGCTGTAGGTATCGCAGGGCTTAAGACATACTGCAGTCTTGCCCTCGAGCTTGGTGGCTTCGATCATCATCTTGGAGAGATTAGCGCCGCAGAAGCCGTCATAGACGAAGTCGTCAAAGTCCTCGGGCTTCTCGAAGTAAGCGGGCTCGGGGTTATAGGGCATATCGCCCTTCTTCCAGCCGATGGCTCTTACGACGGTACCGTCGGCCAGCAGCTCTTTTAAGCGGTTAATTAATTCTTGCATCGTAGATCCCCCAATCTGACGTTCTCGCCCAAGGACTTGATCTTCTCGCAGAACTCATTCATGGTCTTGGAGAACTTGGCGCCCTCAGCGGCCGAACACCACTCTACTCTGGTCCTTCCGTTCTCTACGCCGATGTACTCCAGCATGGAGAAAAGCAGTGCCATTCTTCTTCTGGCATAGTAGTTGCCCGTGGAGTAATGGCAGTCTCCCGGGTGGCATCCGCAGATAATGACTCCGTCAGCTCCGCGCTCGAAAGCCCTGAGTATAAACATAGGGTTAACGCGCCCGGAACAGGGGACTCTTATGATCTTTACATCAGCCGGATATGAAAGTCTTGAGGATCCGGCAAGATCTGCTCCGGCATAGGAGCACCAGTTGCAGCAGAAAGCTACGATCAACGGACGGAATTCCGTATTCTCTTCGTTCATCGGCATATAGCATCCACCTCCGTTGTAATCTGTCTGTTGGAGAAGCCCTGGAGATCCATCGCACCGGAAGGACAAGCGGATGTACAAGCACCGCAGCCCTGACACAGAGCGAGATTGACCTGAGCTACTCTTCTGGTCTCTCTTAAGCCATGGTCATTGACCTGAATATCCTCATAGGTAATAGCACCGTAAGGACATACATTGGCACAGGTGGAGCATCCGTTACAAAGGAGCGTATCGCACTGTGCCGTGCAGGGATTGGTCTTAAGCTTATCCTTGGCAAGAAGTCCGACTACCTTAACGGCAGCAGCTCCCGCCTGAGATACAGTCTCGGGGATATCCTTAGGACCCTGAGCCATACCTGACAGGAAGATACCTGCCGTAGGTGACTCTACAGGTCTTAGCTTGGCATGAGCTTCTGTAAGGAAGTTGTTGTTATCGATACTTGCAGTAAGCATCGTAGCGATCTTACGAACGCCGGGATTAGGCTCAATAGCTGCAGCAAGAACAACCATATCAGCCTTCATCTTGATCTGCTTACCGTCGAGAAGATCAGCGGCCTGAACAAGCAGGGATCCGTCAGGCTGAGGCATGACCTTACCTACCTGGCCCTTGATGTAATTAACGTGATACTGCTCGACTGCTCTTCTATAGAACTCATCGAAGTTCTTACCCGGAGTTCTTACATCGATATAGAATACCGTGATATTAGTATCCGGCCAGTGATCCTTAATGAGCATAGCATGCTTAGCGGTATACATACAGCATACCTTGGAGCAGTAGGGCTTGCCCTTCTCCTCGTTGTCGCATCTACTGCCTACGCACTGAATGAATACGATATCCTTAGGCTGCTTGTGATCGCTCATTCTCTCTAAGTGTCCGCCCGTAGGGCCTGCAGCGTTCATCAGACGCTCCAGCTCAATGGATGTGATAACATCGGGAGACTCGTTATAAGCGTACTCGCCGAACTTATCAAGATTAATGATGTCAAAGCCCGTAGCAACTACGATAGCACCGTACTTAACCGTTACGATCTCATCCTGCTGCTCGTAGTCAACTGCCTTGGAAGGACAGATCTTGGCGCAGACACCGCACTTACCTGTCTTGAAGTAGGTGCAGTTCTCACGGTCGATAACAGGTACAGCAGGAACGGCCTGCGCAAAAGGCATATAGATAGCAGGTCTGTTCTTGAGGCCTCTGTCGAACTCTGAAGGGATGTGGCCGATCTTGCCGAGAGGACACTTAGTCATGCACTCTCCGCAGCCGGTACACTTATCGAAGTCAACTGATCTTGCCTTCTTCCTGATACCAACGTCGAAGTTACCTACGTAGCCTGATACCTTCTCCACCTCACTATAGGTATAGAGGGTGATATTCGGATGCTGATTAACCTCAACCATCTTAGGTGTGAGGATACAGGAAGCGCAGTCCAGGGTCGGGAATGTCTTATCGAACTGAGACATTCTTCCTCCGATGGAAGGCTCCTTCTCTACGATGTCAACCTCATAGCCAGCATCGGCAATATCGAGAGCCGTCTGAATACCGGCGATACCGCCGCCGATGACAAGAGCTCTCTTGGTAACCGGACTCTCGCCCTCCTTCAAGGGAGTATTAAGATTGACCTTGGCGATAGCAGCTCTGGCAAGGATAACAGCCTTCTTGGTAGCCTCTTCCTTGTCCTTATGAATCCAGGAGCACTGCTCACGGATATTGGCAACCTCAACCATGTAAGGGTTAAGACCGGCCTTCTCCGCACATGCTCTGAAGGTCTTCTCATGCATACGAGGTGAACAGGAACAGATTACAAGACCTGTGAGCTTATACTCCTTGATGGCCTCGATGATCTTCTCCTGACCTGCCTCGGAGCACATATACATGTAATCGTCGGCAAATACTACACCCTGCTCGTAGCGGACCATCTCCACTACCTTCTTAACATCAACCGTCGCAGCGATATTGGTACCGCAGTGACAGACAAATACACCGATTCTCTGCATATCTTACCTCCTGTACCTGCGGAATGCGCTTACGAGGAGCTGCTGAGGAAGATCCTCCGCAAGGAGCTCCGGGATCTCATCGGCCTGGAGATGATCTCCGCCTCTCTGACGCTCTGCGAGCTGGCGGGCTGCATCAACCAGCTTACCCGGCTGAACGTCTCTGGGGCATCTCTCAATACAAGCGAAGCACGACAGACACTTCCATGCCGACTTGGAGGAGAGGAGCTCATCCACATCACCTCTTATGATATAAGAAGCGAACTGATGAGGCTTGATATCCATCTCGTTATAGGAAGGGCAGGAAGCAGAACACTTACCGCACTTCATGCACTTGTAAGGATCGCTGCCGCTGATCTCCTTGATCAGTTCTACCTGATTCTCTACATTAGTAAAACTCATCTTATGCTTCCTCCTTTACTCCCAGTGCCTCGGCGAGAAGCTCCGTGAAGTAGTAAACAGGAACCTTAGCCTTAGCATCGGACTTATTGAGGTTATACATACAAAGAGGACAAGCCGTGATGAGACAGTCAGCGCCGAAGCCTGTGCTATCCTCGAATATCTGTGCCGTTCTCTGCTTTGTAAATTCAGGATCCTTAAGCGCCGTGTAACCGCCGCAGCACTCATTCCTCATAGAATAGATAATGGGAGTTCCTCCGAGAGCTTTGATGAAGTCCTCCATGATCTTCGGATTCTCGGGATCATCAAAATCGAGGATCTTCCCGGGACGAAGAGTGAGGCATCCATAATATGCGCCGATCTTTCTGTCAGTCAAAGGATTAACGACCTTGCTGGCGAGCTCCTCGAAGCCGATCACATCCCTTATGACCTCAAGGAAATGAAGCACCTTTGTCTCGCCTGCATAAGGCTCAGCGAAGTCGCTGTAGTTATTGGCGCGCGTTCTTATGTCTTCGACATTCTTCATATCGTCGTTGACGCGCTTCAGAACATGGTGACATGCAGAACAGAGAGTGATCAGATCCTGACCCTGCTCCTTCGCATAATTCAGGGCTCTTACGGACGCCAGCTTGGTAGCTATCTCGTCTGAGCCTAACGGATATACTCCGCCGCAGCACTGCCACTCGGGAATCTCTTCCAGCTCGAAGCCCAAGGCCAACGCAGATGCTCTGGCATAACGATCCAGATCCTGTGCCTTGTTCTTCAAGGTACATCCGGGGTAATAACTGTATTTCATAATACTTCCCGCCATCCTCTTTCTTATGAATTTGGAACCATGTGTGAATTACACATAATCAGCTAACTTAGAATGTAACATAATTTCAAAAATCCATAAATCGCATAAAAACGGGCCTTTGGCGTTACCTCGGGCCCGTTCTCTGAAATGGTTAAAATATAACGGCGTTATTTATAAACGATCTGTTAAATGATTTTCAAATCACCTGTAGGAACCGTTTTTCGCCTTCTTCTCGGCCTTCTCCTTATAAAGCTTCTCGTCGGCTCTGTCGATGATCTCGTGGATGTCGATGTCGTTACCGCAGTTGAACTCGCAGATACCGATACTCATCTCGATAGGATATGGTTTATTTGCTTCCTCGTTGTGCTTCTGTGTGATGCGCGCGATACGATCCTTGATCTGCTTCTCGTAGTCAGTGATCTGTATCATGGCGAAAACAATAAACTCGTCACCGCCCATACGTCCGATGATGTCGTTCTCACGGAAGGCGTCATTAAGTATAGCCGCGATCTCACGCAGGGAGAAGTCACCCTCGTCGTGACCGAACTTATCGTTAACGTACTTAAGGTTGTCCATATCAGCGTAGCAGATGAGAGCTCTCTTACCCTTGTTCTCGGGCTTGCCGATCTCCGTCTGCGCATAATCAAGGAAGCCTCGTCTGTTGTAAAGACCGGTAAGCTCATCCGACTTGGCCATGGCATCGAGGATAGTGTTGTCCTTCATGAACTGATCAAGAGAGGACTGCAGGTTAGCCTTGGCCTTATTCTGCTCGTCGATCATGAATAGCGACTTAAGCGTAACGGCCAACTGATAGGATACCGGTGATACATTCGTAAGATTAGAGCTGTCCATCTCGGTCACGAGCATACCGTACATATCCTCGCCTACGAACAACGGGAATACTACGACGGTCTGTCTTCTGTAATCCGGGATAAACTCATTGGCAAACATATCCTCGGTTCTTAGGAGCTGCTGTTCCTCGGGAAGCATCCTGATGCCGTCCTCATCATTGATCGCCTTAAGAAGCACGGCGCCCGGGCATTTCCACTCTGTGTTGGGAGACGTCTTGGTATTACCCTGGAACAGGTAGATGTAAGAGCGTCTGAAGCCTACTGAGGTAAGACCGTCCAGAAGGTGATCGTAGGGGATCTCCGTAGTATTGGACATGAGGAAGATATCGCCTGTCTGCTTGTTGATAAGTCTGGATATGCGCTCAGTCTTGGACAGGTTCTCTCTAGTCAAGGATACGCCCGCGAAGGACAGATGACGGTAGTAATCGGCAAACATCTCGTTAAGAAGCACCTGACTTGACTGCTCCTTAATGATAAGAGTTCCTTCGTAAAGAAGAGTCTGGAGAAGATTGAATACCTTCTCGGGAGTTGTATAGGACAGGATATTCGTCTCGAGGATTGTATCGAAGGCGTAATCCACAGCCTCCTTCTTATCAAGATCGGCGTTCGACAGCAGGAATTCCGAGTACTCCTCGAGGAAGCTGCTTAAGGTCTGCTTAATTCTGATAACAGAATCATCATCATCAAACATACCGAACAGATACTTGATACACTCATCAATAAATCTCTTACTGCCGGTCTCGAGGCAGTCGAGTCTTAATCTCTCACGCTGGCTCTCCACATCGAGTCCGTTACAACCGCAGGAGGATCTCTGAACAAGATAAGTACGGATACTCATATGCTCGATCTTCTTGCCGTCGATAAACTTTCTGGCATTAAGGACTGACTTATAGGTAAGATCAGCAGAGCTGGCATCAACGGTGGTAAGCGGCGGATTCATGGACACCGAGAAGATATCGTCGTCAAATCCTGTGACCATAATATCCTTGCCGGGAACCTTGCCAAGCTCCTTAAGCTTCTTATAGCCTCCCATAGCCATAACATCATTCGCGAATACGATAGCCTGAAGCTCGGGATCCTTCTTGAGGAGCTCCTCAACATTGTCTCCGCAGTCCTCGGTAAAGTCGCCGTAGGTTACATGTCTGTCCTCATAGGTGATGCCCTCGAGCTCCAGGACCTCCTTATAGACATCAAGACGCTCTCTGGCATCCTGGTTAGTCATAGGGCCGCTTACGAAGCCTATTCTTCTGCAGTCGTGCTTCGTGATAAGGTGACGTATCGCCTGGCCGAGACCTGTGTGGTTATCGTACATAACAGATGCGTAACCCGGGTACTGTGTAAAAAGAAGTACTGTAGGGACCTTGGGAAGGCTCTTAAGGAAGGCCTCCTGCTGCTCGACATCCGCACGGGAGCAGATAATACCGAAGAGAATATAGAGGATATCTATATGCTTCTCGTTTACGAGCTTGAATACGGAATTATACTGGTACTCATACTGCTTGTCCTGATATCTGGCATCGGACTTACCTATGTAGTGACCAGGGAATATAAACAGATTTGCATCAAGCACCTTGGCCGCGAACTCCGCACCCTTGCAGGCCTGAGCGGAGAAATTATTATCAAGATCATCGATCAATAAACCGATATTAAGACGCTTAGCTTCACTCATTGTCATCCCCCTTAAAGACATTAATGAAATTTTTATCGAGTCTTCCTTCCGCTCCTTCTTCCTAAGAAAAACAGTCCTACATAGGATGCAAGAACAATAGGAATACCCACTATCAATAATATAGTAAAATAATCTTTATTTCCATTAATATTCTGTGAATTAGAGGGCTCCTGGGTCTCAGAGGCAATGACAGCTTCGGAAGACTCGGCCGTCGCTTCCACGACGTTATCCTGCTGCTGAGAGGTCTCAATTATCACGGCTACGGTCTGCTCAGTCTCCTCTGCCTCCGTCTCAGATATCTCCTGTATCGGGTCAGCGGATGCCGGTGTTCCCGAGGGCGCATTATCCGCGAGAGCCGATACCATATCCTGATTCCATGTAAGCGCATTCCTGTCGAGAATACCGTAACCTCCGTACCCGCTTATACCATTATCCCACCATATACATCTGATGCCGTACTCTGCAGCCTTCTGAACGTAGTATGAGGTATATGCGACTCTGTCGGAATCATTGTTCTGATTCTCTACTCCGAACTCACCGATTATTACCGGAACTCCGAGAGAATCGGAGAAGGAGTCAACAGTTGACATAAGCTCGTCTATGGCATTCTGACAATTGGAATCGAAGCTCGTGTAGGAGCTGTCCCCTTCGGACGAGCAGAACTGCCAGGGCGTATAGGCATGAACCTCACATATAAGATGATCCTCCACCGTATCCTGAGGCAGAACGAAGGCGGACCTTACTGCCTGATCCGTGGATGCGACATAGGTGTTGACTATAAGGTTACGGGTAGCGTTATTGCCTCCTGTAGCGCGAACGGTATCCACAAAGGCCTGAGCGTAGGAATTAACCGCATCGTAAGCACCACTGCCGGAGGTGGCCGCATTCCAGGAGTTATTCATGTCAAGAAGCTCGTTATACCCCTCGAACATAAGTCGATCATCATAATCCTTAAACTCATTGGCAATCGAGGTCCAAAGTCCTGCGTAACGACTCTCCACGGAATTGTAGGTCCCCATATCGGCGATCATCCAGCACACCTTATCCTGACCGTGTTCGCCGGTATCGTGGTGTACGTTAAGAATTACGTACAAGCCCTCTTCAAGCGACCAGTCGACGACCTCCCTGACCCTTGCCATCCACTGGGGATCGACATTCCCCTGCGAGTCGGTAAACTGCGCCCAGGTCACAGGGATCCTAATAGTATTAAAGCCCTGAGCTTTGACGGAAGCGATCATAAGTCTTGTTGTAACAGGATTGCCCCAAGCGGTCTCGACAGCCTGAGGAGTTACATTACTTATCCATGTACCGTAGGAATCCAATGTGTTCCCGAGATTCCAGCCGACAGACATGGCATTAACCTGCTCCTGGGCGGTCATCGCGGTATCCGCCCTTAGAGTCAGAGTCCTTAACGGGATCAAAATAACTAATATGAATATGATGAGTATCGAAAATGCTTTTCGAGCCATATCACGCCTGCCTTACATCAACGGTGCCACAAACTTCAGAAGCTTCGCAGCAAGCTTGTAGCCTATATTCTCATGCTTGATGGTCTCACGGGTAACGCGCTTGCACTTCTTCAGGGTCTTCTGAAAGTCCGCCTCGATATCGCTTATGACATCACACTTGTACATGTAAGCGGCGCACTCGAAGTGATGATAAAGGCTTCTGTAATCGAGGTTAATGGATCCGACCATAGCCTTCTCATCATCAGATGTCATGACCTTCGCGTGAACGAAGCCCGGAGTGTATTCATAGATCTTTACTCCTGCATCGATGAGCTCACTGTAGTGAGACTTCGCGATGGCGTAGGCAGCTTTCTTATCGGGGATACCGGGAAGGATCAGAACGACATCAATATCGCGCATGGCCGCCAGCATCAGGGAGTTCTTCATGGTGTCATCGATAATAAGATACGGGGTCATTATGTGAACGTATTTAGTGGACCTGCCGAGAACATCCAGGAATACTGCCTCCCCTGCCCTGTAGGAATCAAGAGGAGAATCGGAGAAGGGGAGCACATAGCCGGTGGCGCCCTTAACCTCGGTAGGCTTATAAAGCTCTACTGCCTCGAAGCTCGGATCGGGATTAGTGATATTCCAAAGCTGAAGGAACATCTGAGTGAAGCTTATTACAGCATCACCCTTAAGCCTTACGGCGGTGTCCTTCCAGTGACCGAAGCGGGGCTCCAGATTGATGTACTCATCTGAGAAATTAAGTCCTCCGGTATAAGCCACGCGGCCGTCCACCACAAGTATCTTCCTGTGGTCTCTGTAGTTATAGTAGGTTGAAAGAAACGGATATATCTTGGCGAACTCCCTGCACTGAATACCTATCTTCTTCATGCGAGCGGGGTAGTCCGGAGGGAGAAGCTTAATCTCGCACATTCCGTCGTACATGACCCGGACGTCTACACCCTGCGAAGCCTTACGGGCGAGAATATCAAGCACACGTCCCCACATATAGCCTTCGGAGATAATGAAGTACTCCATGTAGATATACTCCTTCGCATTCTCCAGATCCTCGAGAACGCTGTCCAGAAAGTCGCTCCCGTCAGGAAAATACTTAATATCAGTATTCTCGAACACGGGGAAGTTTCCCGTCTTCGACATGTACCTATAGATATCCTCCATATTGCCGCCGTCTTCCTCAAGCCTTCTGATGATCTCAGGATCCTGAGGAAGCTTATCGCGGGTCCTCTCTTTCATATCTATGACGGCTCTCTTAAGAGTTCTGCTTCCGAAGTCGAGTCTGGTAAACCCGAGAAACAGTGACCCGGGGATAGGAAACAATCCTATTAGCATCATCCAGGTGAGCTTAGATGTGGAATCCATATTCGAGTTATAAAGGTATATAACCATAAGAATGGAGAATATACTCATGAAGGCGTTGATATTCGCGACGTACTCTGCGAACCTCAGATACAGCAGAACCAGAATGACCACCTGCAGGATGATCATCAGCAGGATCACCATAAATCTACTGAACACCAGACGGAGGATACCCTTAAGGTGAGGCTTAGTAAGTCTTAGTATCTTCCCGTCCCGGGGCGGATCGCTGACGTTACTCACCTTATCTCATTACTCCCTTTACGAGCCTGCTTGTCCTCGTACATGCGAAGATCCGCATTACGTATAAGCTCTTCTATATCATCATTACCGGTTATCACGCACTCTGCGATTCCGATACTGGCATTAACACTATAGCCTAGATCCCGCACGATGGGGTCGGCCATGGCATGACCCCTTATCCTCTCACGGATATTGATATAGTCATCGGCGATATTAATATCTCCGACTATGGCCATGGCAAATTCATCGCCGCCATACCGTGCACAGACTCCTCTCTCTCCTGCATAGGAAGCAAGAGAACGGGCCAGTATGATAATGGCATTATCACCTTCCTGGTGACCGTAATGATCGTTAATATACTTAAGTCCGTCCATATCAATAGAGAACAGAGAGAATATCCTGCCCCTGTTATTAGGATCCTTGAGCATGTCGTTGACGCATCTGAAGAAGCCTCTTCTGTTGTATAGATTAGTAAGATAATCTCTCTCACTTAATCTGCTTATGGCCTTATTGGCTTCAAGCAGCTGTATCTTATCAAGGACCGAGCTGACCATAGCCGAGACATGAAGTCCGAACTCCTCGAATCTTTGCTGATCTCTCATACTCACGTGGGAGAAGCCGCTACAGATATAACCGTAGTCCGTAGAGACAGACCGTATCTGCCTGAACAGCAGGATGTTATAACCGCTGTCGGGCTTAACCAGATCATCATAATCAGGAAGCGGCTCCGCCAGATTATAGAACTTCTCCTTGAACAGGTAATTGCCTCCTTGTCCGTGAAGGATGGAATGTACACAGTTACCCTCGAGTCCGGCTGTAAGTCCTACAAAGTAATACTGATTGGTCCAGAGCCACAGATAGTGCTCCATATCCATGGATGCTTCGTCAATATCGCTCATGCTTATGGTACGGGTAACGAACTTGCCCATCTCCAGCATATGGCGGAAATAATCCTGATTATCGTCAGAGACCGTATTAACGATCTCTTCCCAATCTTCGGTCTTCCTGATATGACATCCGCAGGATCCTTCTATGTGATCCTTGAAGTTGACCTCAATCTTGACTGTCTTGCCGTTCTCCCAGGGTATCTTACCGTCGAGCACATCAAGCACATATTTCTCGAGACCGCTGTAGTCGGGAGAGGTCGTGGTGATTACAGGATTGTGGTATCTTCCGTGCCAGGCTCCGTCAAAGCCCGTGACCAGCACATCCTCCGGCACCCTTATCCCCCGCTTCTTAAGGCAATCACATACACCTACTGCCATAGAGTCATTGGCACATACGAATGCATCCGGAAGCTTCATTCCCTCATCAAGTCTCTTGTTAAGCTCTCTTATGGTGGGAGCATCCCAGAAGTTGCCATACAATATATCATCGGGTGAGACCTTAAGCTTATGAGACAACATCAGTCTCTTGAAGATATTCTCGCGTTCTATGGAGAACTGATTCCCCTTGAAGCCGGCAAACATCTTGACCTTCTTACATCCGTGATGATCGAGAATGTGGTTTACCATGCTCTCGAATCCGCCTGAATAATTCAGCACCGCATTGATCACCCCGTCAAACTCCTTCTCCAGGAATATAACAGGGATGTTCTTCTCGTAAGCGATCTGACGAAGCCGTATAAGGATGGTCTCGTTCTTTATCATCTCGGCGAAGACAAACATCGCCACCATATCAAACCCGCTGATAAAATCCGCGAACTGAAGCTCTGTCTCGGTCTCGCTACCGTCATTGGCAGAAAGACCAAAGGTGAAGCTCATTACCACGTATTTCTCTTTTACTGCAGGAGTACTGAGAGACTCTATGAAGAGATTGTAGTTCTCTGCGTCCTCCCATGCACCGCATACGGCAATAGCACGTCTTCTCGAGGGGACAGTGTCCACCTGTTCAAGCCTGACATTCCTGATCTTAACCGTAGCGGTGGAGGGATTATTCCCAAGGTTGAATTCTATCCTGCCATTATCGTCATCCTCATCCTTCATCTCGAAGGTAAAGATGTGTGTTTGCCAGTTATCCCCTACCTCGACCTTCGTATCCTCAAGATACCTGAACCAGTGAATATCCGGCGCGGTTACGGCGAACATTAAGGTACGCCTGGAAGATGCCTCTGCTTCGAAGGATATCCGGTATTTTTTGCCTTTAATAAGCGGAAGTCCCTCCTGAACGAGCTGAACCGAGTACTCCGCATCACCTGAGTTAATGGTGTCGATAGTATGACAGCCATCCTCATAGGAACATGACGCCTCACCCGAACAGGCAATCATGAACTCCCAGTCCTTCTCATCATGGCTTATGTAATTCCCTTCACCGTCAGGCTCTCGGAAATTACGCTCCGCATTGGGAGCTTCTATATCAAGCTTATATTCATCCTTTCTGTAAAGGCGGACATAATCCACACAAAGCTCCGCGGACTCATCGAAAAGAGTAGTCCTGTCAGGTGTGCCTACCCATTTGCCTCCGATTGCAACATCAAATTCGATATAGAAGGACCGGTCAAAAGGAGCAGGAAAGCTTCTTGTTCCGTCCTCCTCGAGACTTGAGAACCAATATGAATTAGTATAATGCTCCTTGCCGTCTACATAGAAGGTCATCTTCCCCGGAAGCCACTCGCATCCGAAGACATGATAATCCTCCGAGAAGTCCCTCTCCTCATCCTCAAAGCTCTTGTTCCTCTGAGTAACAGGAACGCCGAAGTGCATTATCGAGAAGCCTCTGAAGGGATATTGACCGTCCACATTGACAAAGTCTACTTCTCCGGATCTGGGCCATTCGCCATAGCCTTCACTCGCGGGAAGAAGCCTCATGCCGGATAGGAAGCCCTTACCCTTGGCAACCTTAGCTCGTACCTCCACATAACCGTAGGTAAAATCGTGCTTACCCTTGGTATTAACTCTCGCGGATTTGTACGACAGGGAGCTGTCAGGGGCTATTACTCTCTCAGGCTTAATGGCAAGGTGCCCGTCTTCGACAACGACATGCTGTCCGTCATCAACATAGCTTTGCAGCTCTCCGTTGATCCAGGAATCGGGGTGAACTTCGATATTCCAATCATCGCGGCTCACATCCGAGCCGTCAAATTCATCCTGCCAAATTAACTTATATCCGAGCTTCTGAAGATCAGTCTCTTCCATTTTGCAAGATAATCAGATCTGCTTCTTCCAAAGTCCGTGGAGATTGCAGTATTCATAGGCCGCAATGGGTGTCTCACCCTCAGTAAGAGCGAAGGTAGCCGCAGGAGTCTCACCGGGCTTCAGGTTCTTGATCTGATAACCCTTATCAGTCTCAACAGCGATAAAGGTGATATAGTGCTCGTCGAGCATCGGATGTGCAACAGAGCCTACACTGACCTTAAGGAGGTTCCCTTCAACAACTACTACGGGAACATGCTTCTCCTGCGCGGCATCCACCTCGCCGGGAACCAGCTCTCTCATAGCCTTGCCACAGCACATAGTAGGTACGGCTGTCTCATTAACTATAACTATAATCTTTCCGCAGGTATCGCATTTGTAGAATTTCATGTGAAGTCCTCCCTATATATGTATATGCTTGATTATATCATCAGGGATACAGTCTAAATTTGAATAACCTTTGAATTATAGGGAATGCTACTCCTCGTAAATATCCGTGAGCTTAATTCCGTCAAGATAGTCACTTATGATGTTATCAAGCTTAGTCCACATACCTATGGTCTTGCAGCTGTCGTAGCGATGACACTTCTCGGCCCCCTCAACAAGGCAGGCTACAGGAGCAATATCTCCCTCTGCGGCTCTCAGTATCTCCCCCACCGTATACTCTTCAGGAGCCTTAGACAGCTTATATCCGCCGCCCTTTCCACGGTGACCGGTAAGAAGATCCTTAGATACCAGAAGCTTAACTATCGCCTCGAGATACTTCTCGGATATCTCCTGTCTTTGAGCAACATCCTTAAGCGGAATGAATTCGTCGTCCTTGCAGTTCTCTGCCATATCTGCCATAACACGCAAAGCATAACGACCCTTTGTTGAAGCTAACATATACCCCTCCTATAGATTCACCTCAATTAAAACCTACAATAAAGTATGTTTTTACAAAATTCAAGCAATTTATCAATTAGCCATGACAATATAATTGTTTTTGTAATAAAATAGTTCTTGAATATTCCACTTAAGGAGGAAACATATGAACTATAGAATTGAAGGCGGTAATTTACCCGTAGTTATCATCAGTCTTAATCCCGGAGAGTCGGTTCAATGCGAGTCAGGTGCCATGAGCTGGATGACGGCAGGCATCAAGATGTCCACATCAACAGGCGGCGGAATCGGCAAGATGTTCGGTAGAATGGTTACCGGTGAGGGCCTCATGGTCAATACCTATACAGCCGAGCAGGCCGGAGAGATTGCTTTCGCATCTTCCTTCCCGGGCTCCATCAAGGCAGTCGAGATCAACGGCAACTCCTTCCTGGCACAGAAGGGCGCTTTCCTGGCTTCCTTCGGCAACGTCGAGCAGTCTGTCGGCATCCAGAAGAATGTCGGAGGTGGCTTCTTCGGCGGCGAGGGCTTCCTTATGCAGAAGTTCACCGGTAACGGAATCGTTTTCCTCGAGGTAGACGGCTCGGCGATCGAGTACGATCTTAACCCCGGCGAGAAGATGATAGTTGACACGGGCTACACGGTAATGATGGACAGCACCGTTAACCTCGAGGTCGAGATGGTCAAGGGCGTCAAGAACGTTCTGTTCGGCGGAGAGGGTCTGTTCAATACCACACTCACAGGTCCCGGACACATCATGCTCCAGACTATGCCTGTTTCGTCAACAGCCGCTATACTATATAAGTACATGCCGAAGACAAAGTAAGATTATAAAACTAGGAATTATTCACGAGCGGCCGATGGTGACATCGGCCGTTTCTTTTAGAGCAGAAGGAGAAGCAGGAGACTTACAAGGAAGGTCGCAACACATGTGCCGATAGCAACAGTAAGAAGGCTCTTGCCCCTGTATGCGAGGATGATCGCGGTGACGGTGCCGGCGGCAGCGGAGATGACGGAATCCGTGGAGTACAGGATCGCAGGGAAGGTCATGGCGGACAGTACGGTGTACGGGATGTAATCGAAGAACGCCTTGACACGCCTGCTCCGGATCTTCCTCCTGAATACCGTAAAGGGGATCATGCGGATGAGGTAGGTGGTCACAGCCATCACCAGAAGAAGAGGCAGAAAAACTTTGTTATCCATCCTGAGCCTCCTCATCCTGCGGCATAATAAACACCCCGATCAAGGCAGCGGTCACGGCGCAGATAATTATCGCGAAGCCCGAGGACACATGCGCATGAAGGAACGGCACATAGCGGAAGATCACCGACATCACTACCGAGATAACACAGATGATGCTGATGGTGCGGGACTTCTTACATACGGGAAGAACGATGGCGATAAACATACCGTAGATACCTATGGCAAGAGATGCCGTAACCACCTGCGGAAGAAGGTTGCCTGACAACGCCCCGAGGAAGGTTCCCAAGGTCCATCCGAGCACGGGAAGGACGCTTAGGCCGGTCATGTATCTGAAGCCGACCTGATCCTGCGAGCAGGCCACGCCGAAGATCTCGTCCGTGATGAAGTACGAATCAAAAAGTCTCGCCGGAACAGTCATGGTCTTGTCAGTCTTCTGGGATAGCGAGATCGCCATAAGAGAATATCTCATGTTGATGATAAGCTGGGATATGGCCATCTCGATAAGCCCACCGGAGGCCGACATGATACCGACGCCCGCCACCTGACCAGCGGAGGTCAGATTAGTTATGGAGATGAGCAGTGCCTGCCACCAGGTAAGACCGCTGCTGACTGCCATAATCCCGAAGGAGAAGGACACCGATAAATAGCCTAAGCCGATGGCGAGGCCGTCTTTAAAGCCTTGGCGGAATGTCATGCTGCGAGCGATGTCTCAGGGGTCGAAACGTCATTACCGTAGACGCGTCTTACCTGATCGAAGGTAACGAAGCAGTCGAGGGCTTCTAAGTCGTCTATGGGATCAAGGCTCTGTGTCTCGTCGTTGATGAAGAATACGGTATTTCCAGTAGAGATGTATTTATTAATCACGATCTGACTGTCGGAGGTGATGTAGGATCTGACGAACATCATAAGTCCGTTGCCGAGATTGAAGTATTCGTCATGCTCCTCGATATCTCTCTGGACAGTTAGCGAGCAGGATTCGTAGACACCGTCATCGGTGCACAGATATCTGGAGGAGCACTCCGAGCCGAGCGGAGTCCAGCCACTGGCGGTAACTATGGATACCTGTCCCTCGCCGTTGTTGACGTAGTCTCTATAGGCATCCTCATAGGTCTTGATGGTCTGAGTTAATCCCGCGTAATCAAGTGCAACGGGCTCGGTCTCCTGAACTGCCGGAGTGAAACCGCAGGCCGCCATAAGGATTGCCGTTATTATCAAAGCCGCCAAGGATGCAATATGCTTTCTTATATTCATGTTATCGTATTGACCCTACCTGTCGCTGTCGTTATACGCGAGAGATTATACATCTTGCCAAGCAGATTGACAAAGAAACCTAAAGCAAGTAAAATTATCAGGCTTTAAGCCGATACGGCAAGCTGGAGAAGTCGCCTAGCCTGGTCGAGGGCGCACGACTGGAAATCGTGTAAACCCCAAAAGGGTTTCGAGGGTTCGAATCCCTCCTTCTCCGCCAAAACGCGACAAGTCGAACTTCGGAACTATGATATCTATATCATTAGTTCCGCGTTCGTTCTTGTTACAACCAGAACGAACTATTAGACTGGAAACAAATAGAGTAGGCATTGAGTCTGCTCTATTTTATTATTGAATAGATATAACACGGCGATATAAAAATCAAATGGTATAATTGTATGTATAGGTATTAAGATATAGAAAGTTTGTAAATAAGAATATGGAATTTGATATTAAAGATTTTGATAGATATCGAGAAAACAACTGTCTTGAAGTAAAGAAAGCCAAGGGAGGACTTCCTTCCAGCCTTTGGGAAACTTACTCTTCGTTTGCTAATACAAATGGCGGATGCATTATTCTAGGAGTTCAGGAAAAGGAAGATAAATCATGGTTCACGACTGGGCTTAAGGATGCCTCAAATCTGAAGAAAGATTTTTGGGATACTATTCACAACAAACAAAAAGTAAGCATATCTTTGTTAACTGATAAAGATGTGACTGATTATCTGGTTAACGATGACGTTATCCTAGTGATTAAGGTTCCTAAAGCCCGCAGAGAGGATAAGCCGGTATATATTAGTAATAATATGTGGAACGGCACTTTCAGACGAGATTGGGAGGGTGATTACCACTGCACAAAGAGTGCGGTTCTTGCAATGCTTCGCGATCAGACCGAAGATACTCCGGATCAGAAAGTGCTTATTAACAGGAAAATACAAGATCTTAATTCTGATTCCATTGCTTCATATAGACGTAGATATGATGTAAATCACGAGAACGCTTCATGGACAAAACTTACAGATGAAGAATTTCTTATTATGATAGGCGCCGCTTCTGATGATACGGAAGACGGGAGTGTTCATCCGACTGCTGCAGGGCTTCTTATGTTTGGCGAAGAATATAGGATTACACGTGAATTTCCTGAGTTTTTCTTGGACTACAGGGAGATGCTCGATCCCAATATTAGATGGACAGATAGAATACAAAGTCAGTCCGGTGACTGGACAGGTAATGTATATGATTTCTTCACACGTGTATCAGCCAAATTGGTCTTGGATCTTAAAAGACCATTTAAGACAGATGGTCTGTATCGTATCGAAGAAACGTCCGTGCATGAATCTGTAAGAGAGGCCTTGGTTAATTGTCTTGTAAACACAGACTATTTTCAGCCTTGGAGCGTTGTTATTGAAAAATATAACGATAAGATTGTTTTTGCAAATCCTGGTTCTATTCGTATCGGAAGAAACCAAATGCTCAAAGGTGGAATATCTCAGCCGCGCAACAAAAATCTTCTGAAGATGTTCAATCTTATTGGAATCGGAGAACATGCAGGAAGTGGGGTTCCGGATATTTTTGATGTGTGGGCATCAGAGAAATTCGCAGAACCCGTTATAGAAGAACGTTCAGGCCGCGATGGCGGACCGGATAGAACCATGGTTACGTTGCCATTAGTAGGAGTTGATCATGCCCTTTTAACCGAAGGGCATGAAAAAGGGCATGAAAAAGGGCATGAAAAACAGGTTAAATCAAAGACTGGCGAACTCAATTTAAGAAGAATGGCAATATATAAGATGATTGCAGCAACAGCTGATATATCTATTCCTCAGGTTGCTCAAAGATTAGAAATCACTGATAAACAAGCAAGAAGTGATATAGATTATCTAAAAAAGAATGGTCATATAATTCACGAAGGCCCTGCAAAAGGTGGCAAGTGGATTATCGGCAAAGAATATAACCCTGATTGACACGACGTTCACTATTTGTTCGTTATGATAATAGGGCAACCGATTTCGGCGTTCATTTAATTTACATTCTCCTTTGTTTTTTAGATTTCAATCTCTGTTAATGATGGCGATTGCTTTAAGCAAACGGTGGAAATTCCGTTCAATCGGTAACCTCATTCCGCTTCAGGAGGTAAGGTCATTCCGGTGCGAACGGTAAGGCTTTCCGCTCAATCGGTACACATCATCTTGGATGATATATTACTTTCTGCAGCAAGAGGCTGCGGAAAG
>JAFVAY010000017.1 GCA_017480325.1 Clostridiales bacterium | reverse complement strand
CTATATTATGTCTGCTTCCTTCGGTTCCGTCTGCTCGAACATCCAAAGTAACGCTCCTGTGACCGGGATTCTCTAATTGCTCCTGCTTACGTACATAAGATACATTAAGTTCAGGCTCGGCGAGAATGATCCTCAGCACAAATGCCGTCACCACATTATCGCCATCAAAGAAAAGATTCATGAACAGATCGTCGATGATCCTGTAGTCTTCTATCGGTTTCGTTCTCATAGCAATTCACTCCTATATCTATTAGTCATTCCACTAACAGTATAGAGCCGGAATCAACCTGAAACACCTACTAATTTTCGACAAAAATCGACAAAAATCGACAAATTCAAAGGAATGGGAACAATCACACGTTAAGATTACCTGTAAAAGCACTCCAGATCAGGAATGCGATCGAGCCCACGAGAAGAATGATCGACAGAACCGTAATCACCATGCCGGCAGGGTGAGCGATATTGATCGTTCCGCCGTAGCCGAATCTTTTCTCCACATTAAGACGTGTGTCGCTCGGATTGTAGTAGAACATGCCGAGGATCCAGTAATCGTCATCGTCGAGAAGCTCGAGATCGGTATCGCGCTCGTACCTTGTCTCTATCTTCTTATAATTCGCTACGCCTATTCCTATGACAAGCATTATTATCGCTATATAAACAAGAGTTCCGACCATAATCATTGTCTCACTGTTAACAAGCATCAACGCGATAAGGCTCGCGATCAGAAACAACGTGTTCGCCCAAGACATGGCGACGAATATATCAGCCCAGACCTTTTTCTTGCTTCTGCTATAGTTCGCATTAATGTTGCTGTCCTTAGAGATCACCGTATTACGGGCGTTGTCCATCATGATCGCCAGAGGGATGATAATTATTGCAACAAACTGCAAAGAAAGACTCATTGTTGTCAGCGCATATTTCTCGACAGGAAGCTCGTCCACCACTTTTATAAAACCAAAGTCGATTAGTACTGCGACGACAGTCACAAGAAGGCAAATCGCATTAGGAAGCACCACCCAGGGGAGATTCAGTGCGTGCACAACCGAGGTGCTTGTAAGATCTGTATAGACCACGCCTTTACGGGTAATCCCCAGCTCCTTCTTGAGGCTCTTGAGCTCCGTGTTGCCCTTGCCGAAGGGAACAGCGATCAATAACGTTGCAAATACCAGAAGCACCCATAAAAGCTCTGTCACCGATGTAACTGGAAGGAAGAGCATCACTACAGAAGCCGCTATAACAATCGCGCTTATTATCAGAGCCTCCCGGCGATGATTCGAGACGATAGCCTCGAGCTTAGTCTCGGCATCTCCTTCGTGAAACTTCGAGTTGTCTCTCACACCGAAAATCATTTTCTTCCTATTAAGATTCTTTGGAAATCCTATCAGATAAACCAGCACTACCGTTGGTACGATGCAGATAAATAATACAAGTTTAATGAGCCAATTCATACTAATCTCCTATCCCTTATAGAACTCATCTATGAGTTTGTTGAGTTCACTTTTCGCGACGCCTGCGAGCCTGCACTCCGATACTATGCGGCGAAGCTCGGTCTTGTTCTCCTCACTTATTACACCGCTCTGCGCTATGTTCTTACGTACACGCGCGCCGTTCTTACGATCCGTCATGATGTAGCCTTCACTTTTGAGAAGCTGGTACGTTTTACTGACCGTCATGGTATTGATGCCTATCTCGAGTGCCAGCGCACGCACCGTCGGGAGCTGCTCTCCTGCCTTAAGCTCTCCTGAGGAGATGCCCATTACTATCTGGTTTCTTATCTGCAAATAGATAGGCACATCAGAGTATTCATCGATTCTTATGATCATGCGGATACCTCCTTGTTCTTATCCTTGCGAACCGCAATGACACCCATGATCACTGCAAGTGCTACGAGCGGGATCCCCGCGATCAGACCGTTGGGCATGGGACCTAATATAAGGTATTTGTTGAGGTCCGGATTATTGGCGTTAATAACCAGCTGCGGAATAGTTGCCATCCCGTTGAATGATCCGTGGAATAAAGCCGCGTACCAGATGCACTTTGTCCTGCTGTAAATAATCTCCTCGATAACACCGATCGCGATGCAGATGATCGTAAACACTATAAGTCCCGATACCGGTTTTCCCGGATAATCCACTCCGTACTCGTATCCTCCGAGGATTATTGCGGGAAAGTGGAATGCGCCCCATATAGTTCCGCCGATAATCCAAGTTCCGATCTTGCCAAAACTTTTGTTAAGCTCGGGGTACAGGAAACCTCTCCAGCCGGCTTCCTCACCGATAGCCGTAACGATATTTATAAACGGAACATATATCAGAGAGATCGAAGAGATCAGCATATACTGTTGAATCGTAAGTCCTGCCTCACCAAGCTGGCTTACGAGATCTACTCCGGCGGCTTCGCCCTGTGCGATAAGGTAAGAGCCGGTTGTATCAAAGAGGTCAGGAAAGATTAGGAAGAAGACCGCCGCACCCATTATTGTCAGAGGGAGCGCAATATACGCTGCGAATATTAGCCACCCAATATTGCCCTTAAACTTCGGTTTCCATCCCATGCCCTTAAGATTCCTGTTGACTATAAGTACCGCGAACATCGGTACATACATGCAGACTGCCAGACCTGCCCGGAATACTAAAGTTCCGGTACTCCCCGGATTGTTAACCATATAGATCGAGACGATAATCTGTATCGTCCACGCTATCGCGAGCGTAATACCTACAAACTTTATTATCTTCCTCTTATCCATAACACCGCCGCCTTTCTGTATGCTTTGTATTAGTGCTAGTAATACACATTATACACCAGTACGACAGTCTGTCAATTCAATTTAGAATAATAATTATTCCTCGTACTCCCCGTTCCAAAAGACTCTGGTAGCAGCATGAAGCCGGCGGCGGGGCTCGATGCACTTCTTGTTATTTGCTTGTCCGAGGTAATATCGATACAACTTCCCTCGCCCCTTAATTATAAGCCACGAATCCATCTCGTCCTGATAAAGCGGCGAGGTGTTGGCGTTCACGGTATAAAGGCTCTTCACCTCCTGCCGGTAATAAGTCCTGCCGTTGATGTTGATCATGCCGTTCCTGATCTCGATGGTGTGTGCGAGCAGGCGGTAACTAAGCCAGAAGGTCGCCGTCATTAACAGGCACAGCAGAATCTCTATGGGTGCAACGATCTTAAGAAGCAGGATAGCCTCCGTGAGCCCCTCCCTCTCATAGAAGGATGCCGGCAGCAGCGTCAGTATGTAGCCTATCGTTCCCGCCGTCAGACCGATAGCGGAGATCTTATAGAAATGTTCACTTATGCTCCTTCCCGGGAAGCTGATCCTCACAACACCCAAGCCTTGCTCCAGCTCCTCTGTCACGTAATCCTCTGCACTGCGTTCGAGCACTCTATGGTCGAATAGCTCGAGCATATACACCACACGCTTGCGGATCCGCGAGGCATGCCTGCTCCCGACGGGCCCGACATAGTATTTTCTAAGAGGCCTTCCTTCATCATCCGTCACCCACAGGTTCCTCCCGAAGAAGGGCAGGAATCTGTGCACACCTTCATCCGGTACGAAAAAGTATCTGTCATTATACACGTCATAAACGTCATCATTAATCTTTACGGTAGAGGAGGCGTGATCAAGCTCCACCTTTATGAGAGGATGCCGAATATACACCAAAGACCATATTAACGCCCATAGCCACCCGACACCCAGAAAAACTCCGTTAACGATCAGAAGAGAGAAATACCTACTCACCTTAAGAAGCAGCATCCCGCTCACAATAAGCAAAGCAGTGATGAGAAATGTGACGGTCAGGTGAATGATCTGCTCTTTACGAAGTCTTCTTACATCTATGGTGTCGGCATCCATTGAGTAATAATAGATACAGTCGAAGAACTTATCCCGTGTGATATTGGAATTCGGTCCGATGCTCTTGACTCCCATATATACCACAGCGTGGGCAAGGTACTTCATAGGCTCGAACTCTTTAAGGCTCAGAGGAATGATATCGTATATTTTTCTACCCTGAAGAAGCGTCCCGGGCACGTCAGAGGATCTGTTGTATATCTGCTTAAGAAGATCAACAATAAGCCTCACAATACGTTCCTTATCCCAAGCAGAAGGCTCGAAGTCTATGCTCTGCCAGAAGGTCTTATAGGTCTTTTCCTTACTGCTTGTACAAAGCTCCAGATCCATTAGAAGCTGAGAATCTGCATTCTCGGGTCTTAAGTAAATCTCGTCCAGGAGGTTAACGTAATCCTCCGAAGGAGCGGCATCGATATACCATGACAGAAATTTTATATACAGCTCTTCCATTTTCGCGAATTCCATTAGACAGCTTAATTATAAGCCGACTTTATAATAAAATATATAAAAACGGAGTGCTAAACATAATGGACAACAGAGTATTACGAATACTGTCAAGACAGTTCCCAACAGAGACATCAGCCGCGACTGAGATAATTAACCTTCAATCCATCCTCTCCCTCCCAAAGGGCACGGAGCATTTCCTTACAGACATTCACGGCGAAGACGAGCAATTCCTTCACGTTCTTAAGAACGGCTCGGGTACCGTTAAGCGTAAGGTCGAAGCAGTAATAGGCGACCGTAAGGACGCCGCATACAAAAAGCGTCTTACCACCCTGATCTACTATCCGAAGGAGAAGCTGGAGCTTATTAAGAACGACATTCCCGAGGATCAGCTCGATGACTGGTACATGGAGACCTTAAGAGACCTCATAGACGTCGTTAAGAGAGTCTCGAGCAAGTACACGAGATCTAAGGTAAGACGCGCCATCCCGGAGGAATATCGTTTCGTTATAGAGGAGCTCATCACCGAGAAGGAAGAGATCTACGATAAGGAACGCTACTACGGGCAGATCCTTCGCTCCGTAATCGATATCGGCACTGCCGATCCGGTTATTATTACTCTTTGTAATCTCATACAGAGACTGGTGGTGGATCACCTTCACATCGTAGGAGATATCTACGACAGAGGTCCCGGTCCTCACCTTATCATGGATAAGCTCTGTGAGCATCACTCGGTCGACATCGTGTGGGGCAATCACGATGTAGTGTGGATGGGCGCCGCATGTGGTAACCCTGCCTGCATAACCAATGTGATCAGAATGAGTGTACGCTACGGCAACCTGAGCGTCATAGAGGACGGCTATGGGATCAACCTCCTCCCTCTTGCCGCCTTCGCCATGAAGCACTACGAGAATTCCGATCTGTCACGCTTCCATCTGAAGGAGAATAACCGGGGCGAATTCTTCGATCTGGAGCGGATCGAGAGCCTTATGTATAAGGCTATAACCATAATGCAGTTTAAGGCCGAGGGACAGATCATAAGAAATAATCCCGACTTTGGAATGGATGACCAGCTGCTTCTCGATAAGATCAATTGGGAGTCTGGAACAGTCAGGCGCGGTGACAGCGAATATAAGCTTCTTGACTGCGACTTCCCCACTGTCGACCCTGAGCATCCTTACGAGTTTACGGCCGAAGAGGAGCAGGTATTAAGTCAGCTCATCTACGGCTTTACCAACAGCGAGAAGCTTCGCCGTCACATCCGCCTTCTCTACGAGAAAGGGTCACTCTATAAGATCTATAACGGCAATCTTCTTTACCATGGCTGCGTTCCTTTAAATGACGATGCCACCTTCTCTCATTCGAGTGTAGGCGGCAAGGACACCTGCGGACGGGCGATGTACGACCTTCTGGAGGATTACGCCCGTAAAGCCTTCTATGCCCCTGCGGGCTCCGATGATCAGCGTAAGGGCGGAGACATCCTCTGGTACCTGTGGTGTGGCCCTAAGTCACCCTCCTATGGCAGGAGCAAGATGACGACCTTTGAGAGGCTTTTCGTAAGCGAGAAGGAGACTCACGAGGAGGTAAAGGACCCCTACTACCGATATATCGAGAACGATGAATATGTTGCCGACAGCATCCTGAAGGAGTTCGGACTCGACGGCAGACATGCCCACATCATTAACGGCCATGTGCCTGTAGAGACTAAGAAGGGACAGACCCCTATCAAGGCCGGAGGTAAGGTCCTCATGATCGACGGCGGTTTCTCCAAGGCTTATCACGCCAAGACCGGCATCGCAGGTTACACTCTCGCCATCGACTCCCACGGAATGTGGCTCGTAGAGCACGAACAGTTCGAGAGCAAGAATGACGCGATCATCAGGGAGACCGACATCGTATCCGATACTCTTACGGTGGAGAACTTCGACAGAAGAATGTATGTGGAGGATACCGATAAAGGCAAGGAGCTTCAGAAGGAGATAGACGATCTGAAGGAGCTTCTCAAGGCCTACAGAAACGGCACGATCTAATTAATAATTAAGATTAACAATTCAGATATCTATGATCTGAAATCCGCAGGCATTGACGATCCTGGTTCCGGAGGGGTGCTCGTACTCCCTCTTAACTATGCCGTAATTCATGTGCACGTGACCGTGGAGCATGACCTTGGGATGATACTTATTCATAACGTCGTTGAAGGTGTCAAAGCCCCTGTGAGGAAGATCTGTCATATCTCCATAGCCCCTGGCGGGAGAGTGAGTCACCAGAACATCCACCCCGCCCTTAAGCTTGGCAACAGGTGCGAGCTTCAGAGCGCGAAGCTTCATCTCCTTCTCTGTGTACATATTCTTGCCGTCGTTACGGTAACGGTTGGAACCGCCGAGCCCCATGAAGGTCACGCCGTTAAACTTATAGATCTTATCCTCGATGCAGACAGCGCCGAGCGGAGGATCAGTGAAATAGCTGTCGTCGTGATTGCCTCTAACGTAGATCATGGGAACGTTCACCATGGTCATGAGAAAATCCAGATAATCAGTTCGAAGATCCCCGCAGGCAACTATCAGCTCGACGCCCTTTACGCGCTCTTTGGTGAAATGATCATAGAGGATCTTGTCCTCGACATCAGCTACCGCTAGGATCTTCATGGTCAGTCGTTATCTTCGGTCTTCTCCGTAGGCTTCTCGCTTGTCTTATCTGTCTTTATTATCGGCATGCCGTTGGCCTGTACCGTCTTCTGGGCGGTCTCCGTCAACTCATCGAAGGACGGGATGGAGCCTACTACATTATCGCACAGCCAGTTCATATTTATTATATCCTCTGTACTAAGCTTCGGACTCAAGGCTTCCTTCACCGTACCGTCCTGGGATCGAAGCTCCCCGTCAAATGGATTAAGCACATCCGCAGTTATGGCCTTACGCATTATGGACACAAGCTTTACGGTACTGTAGGGCAAGGTGTCACATTGATATATATCTATAACTCCCGAGGACATTCCCCACCAGTAGTTGATGGCACTGTCCTTGATACCGGAGGCCTCTGCATCCCATGCATCGTTAAGGATAGTCTGGACGATAAGCTCATAGTATTTTCCCCAGTTCCATACAGGGAACGCGATATTGGTTATCTCGCCGTTCTCACCTATGGTGTAAAGTCCGTACTCGTTATCCGCATTCTTAGGCTTAATAAGGTCAGGCCCCGATACCACGCTGAAGTTATTTTCTCTTACGAACTCTCTCCAGTACTCCTCCTTAAGGCAGGACCAGGTAAGATATATCTTTGCCTCCGGATCCACAAGGGACGCGCCTATGGCGAAAGCATTGATATTGGCGATGTTACCGCAGATAGGATAGGTGGATACATAACCGATCCTGTGATCCTTGGATATCGTCGCAGCTATCATGCCGAGCAGGAACTTCGCTTCGTACATACGACCGTAATAGGTTCTTACCGCCTCGTGGGACAGATGTACCGAGCAGTTCAGGAACTTGATCTTAGGATACTTAACCGCCGCCTTAAGAGCGTAGGCCATCTGAACGGGAGAAGTGGTGATGATAAGATCCGCACCGTCAGAGGCCGCAGCATCCACAGACTCCTCGAATTCTTCCTCTGTGTCCTTACAGTCGCAGGCCAGAGTCTTAACAATTCCCGGGAATATCTCCTCTAATTCCTTACGGCCCTTCTCGTGACCGTTTATCCATCTTGACTTCTTGGCATCGCCGTCGTAGAGGAACAGCACCTTAAGGGGGCTCTGCTCCGTATAGGTCTTCTTCATTATGTTGTCGATGATCGGGATCGCATTCTTCTTCTGAAGCTGAGGCTCCTCAGAGAAAACGATCTGATTGCCGTTCGCTCTGATCCTTATCTCCTTCCAGATAAGGCTCAGATTCTTCTTGATCTCCTCCGCCACCGGAACCTTAAGGCTCTCGTACTTGTACATATCAAGATATACGAGGAAAGCGTCCCCGATCGTGATGGTTGTATACGCCTTACCACCGTTAGCCTGATAGACCTTGGAGAACGCCAGGAATGCGGACTTCAGATCCATTATGGCCTCCTCGCTCCAAGGCTCGTCTAAGGTCTGCCCTGCAGCGGTTGCCAATGCCTGATATGAGCCCTCTTCGGTGAAGGTAATGTTATAGATCGATGTACACTTGAAGAACTTCAGGAACTCGTTATAGATCGTGACTTCTTTATCCTCTTCGTCAGAAGGCGGAGGCAGAACTCTCGTCACGGAAGCAAGTATCGTGGGCTGCTCTAAGTACTTCATGACGGAGACTCTCTTGTTCCCCTCCATGACATAGAACTTGCCCAGAAACTCGATAACGGTTATGGCATCGGCGATACCCTTCTCCGTCTGATAGTTCATAAGACTTATCCACTTGGCTCCGAACTCCGTATCGGGAGGCAGCAGAGGCATAAAATTACGCGCGAAGGACTCCTGCCTTCCCTTGGTCACCGTACCTACTACGAGAGGAAGCGGGATCTCGATGGTGCCTATGGATTCCTCCTTAAGAGTGGTCCTCGTCTCCAGCATGTGATCAAGCGCCGGAAGATAAGGATATCGGCCTTCACTCAAGGCCTTCTGGTACTCCTTGGTACCCATTTTTCTTGCTTTAATATAATCTTCTTGTGCAGTTGCCATTTTCTTTCCTATTCCTTTTTTATCTAACCTTTATAAACCGCCTAGATTATAATACCCGGCGGCCTTTAAATCCTTTAAGAGAATATGTGAAAAGCTACAACTTTACGGCTTTTATGAGACTTCAGTACCGTGATACTGCCTGCATATTAAGGCTCATCCGTTAAGGCCGACGTCGTTTCCGTCTACCCGGTCCAGATACTCCGTAAGCCTCTCGGCACTGAGCCTTATATCCCTGTCATTTCCCATATTAAGGCAGGCCTTATAATTCATAAGAAGATCTATCAGAACAGTTCTCTCGAAGCTTAAGGTCTCCTCTATCACACGCTCCGCTCTTGCAATAAGAAGCTGCTGCTTCTCATCATCGTGAGGCGCCATACGAAGCTTCTGAAGCTGTTCCTTACGTTTCTCAAGCTCTGTGTCATCCATCCTGTTACTCTCACTCAGAATGAATTTGGAGTAGGTCTTACCGTCAGCTGTAGTAACGTCCACAATAAGAATTCCGTTGATATCATAGGTAAGAGTCGTAGATGCTATAAACTCGTGAATACCGGTAGGGGGACACGACAGGTTAAGCTCACCGATCTTAATATTGTTCTTCGGGATGACGCTCTCACCCTGATATATGGATACGATAAGTCCCATCTGATTGTCCGTGGTCGCATAGTAATCGTGTTTCTTGCTGGTAGGAAGCATCGAATTACGCTGGATAATAAAATCCATGACAAGCTCTCGCGTCCTTCTGTCCTGCACCGCCACACCCAAGGAGAAGGGGCATATATCCGTGAGGATCACTTCCTTGAAGTCCTCTTCTCTCCCCTTCATCCCTGCGAAAATCCCCGCTCCTATCGAGATCGCCAGATCAGGATCGATGTCTGTGCACGGCTTACGCCCGGTAAGCTTCTCGATATATGAAGAAACCGTAGGCATCCTGCAAGAACCTCCCACCAAGATTATCTCCTTGACCTCGTTTATGTTCATGTGGCTGTCGCGAAGAACTCTCTTAACGGGATCGCCGATCCTGTCGAACACATTACGAGCAGCCTCCACCAAAGTGTTGTTATCAAGAGTCAGCGTGTAATTTCTGTCGCCGATATTTACTGACATAACGCTCAGCGGCATATCGGTGAGCGCGATCTTACAGGCTTCGGCGGTCTTATATATCGACGCCTTCTGCTCAGGAGTAAGCCTGTCGTCGGAAAGCTCATTTTGCTCCAGAAATCTTCTGTAGATCGCCTCGTTGAAGTCCTTGCCGCCCAGCTGATTATCGCCAGCCACGGCAAGTATTTCCATGACCTGATCGAAGGAGTCAATCATAGATACATCAAGAGTTCCGCCTCCGAAGTCTATAACGAGATATGTCCCATCCTCGAAGCCGTGCTTCTGCATATAGGCAAGTGCAGCTGCAGAGGGTTCATTTATTAGTCTTTCCACCTTAAGTCCCGACATCTCAGCAGCCTGCTTCGTGGCACTTCTTCTGGTATCGTCAAAGTAAGCCGGTACACTTATTACTGCCTCGGTAACCTCTTCGCCTATGAATCTCTCGGCATCCTCTTTGATTTTCTTAAGCACCAACGAGGAAAGCTGCTCGGATGACAGAAGATTGGCGCCAAGGTTATATGTCTTCGGGGTGCCGATGGTCCTTTTAAATTCAGCGGCTGTCTTGCCGGGATGAGTTATCAGGCGCTCTTTGGCAACCTCTCCCACGATTATCTCGTTATCGTCATCAATACCGACCACAGAAGGGGTCATGAAGGAATCGAGAGAGTTACGAATTATCAGAGGCTTACTATCTTTCCATACGCATGCCAGACTGTTTGTCGTTCCCAGATCTATTCCGATGATAGCCATTTTGATCGCCTCCTCTCATGCCGTAGAATGATATGTTAAGCGGGATCATTAATATGCTCAATAGGAACCCTGCTCCCACAGCGGATAATGATAATATGATCTCATTTCTGCTCATACCCGAGAAAACTATAAACACCACTATTGCTGCTATTATAACAAGGATAAACAACACCAGAACGATAATGACTATCCTGTCGCGTTTCTTACGCGCCGGGTCATCGGGAACACTCTCTACGTAATGTGCCTCGTTGGATTTGAAGCCCCTCTCCTCCATTATCTCCTCGATCTTATTACGATCCTTGGAGCCGGGCGGGAAAGCCCCGAGGATAAAGGATCTGAAGCCTCTTCCTTTACTGCAGTAAGTAATCAACGGTTCATCGAAGAAAGCATACCACATGCCTATATTGCCGGTAACATATACGAGCTCTCTGTATTTTCCGAACATCACAGTCGCGAGATCGAACTTCATTTTATCGGGGATAGCAACCAGCTCCTGCTTGGAATTAAGTTTATTAGTCTGCCGAAGCTCCAGTATCTCATCTATGATTGCGTTCGCTGTAACATCCTTTGATGAAGCAAGATTCTCGACATCTCCGAAGTCATATTCATCCTTCTTCGGCTCTGTTTGTTCTTCAGCTGATACCGGGCGGGTTTTCGCTTCCGAATCTTGACCTATCGGAGCCGTCTGGATAGATATCTCTCCTTTGGCGACGGACAACGCCGTCCTATAGGCATCATGAAGCTCCCGGAACCTATCGGGCTCATCCTCCGGATTCATGGTATGAGCCTTAGCGGTATACGCCCTCTTGATGGCGATTATATCCTCGGTAGGCTCTATGCCCAACACCTGCCAGATATCCTGCATTTCCTGTTCCAACGATTATCCCCTCGAATTACGAATCTATCTGTAATTATATAGCACTATATTCGACAAATCAGTCGTAATTAATTCCATTATCGAATATATACGCTCTATCATTGTACTGTTTTTCCTAACAACATTTTACGTACAATATCTCCTTGCGAAATCATCATTTTCGACGGGATTCAGTTAAGGACAAGCCCGCCCGGCTACATCACAACCCCAGATATTCGTTGATCTTCTCGATGTAAAGCTCGCCGGTCTTGCTTAAGATCGTGTTCTTGCGCGTGATGTAGCCGATCTGCATGCGGCTTGCCTCTTCCTCGCCTTCAGCGTCAAAAGGGACCGCGAGATAATCGGAGCCGTTAAGCTCCTCGCAGATGATTCCCGAGCAGAGTGTATAGCCGTTAAGTCCTACCATGAGATTAAGCATGGTGGCGCGGTCGTTGGCCTTGATGGTCTTCACATATTCCTTCGTGCTCAGGATCTCCTCGGCATAGTAGAAGGAAGCCTGATCGCCCTGCTCGAAGGACAGACACGGATAATCCTTAAGCTCCTCGAAGGTGATCTTCTTTTTCCCCGCCAGAGGGTGCCCCTTCCAAAGATACACATACGCATCACAGTTGATCAGAGGATGAAACTCCAGGTCTGAGGCACGAAGAAGCTTTCCTATCGCCGACTTATTAAATTCACTTAAGTAGATGATCCCGATCTCGCTTCTTAATGTGGCAACATCCGAGATCACGTCGCGCGTCCTTGCCTCCCTTATGGCGAACTCATATCGCGACATGTCGAATTCCTTCACAAGCTCTACGAAGGCCTTAACTGCGAATGAATAATGCTGTGAGGATACACCAAACCTTTTCCTGATGCTCTTGGAGTTACCGTAGCGCTCGGTAAGCTCGTTATAATCGTTGATCACTTGTCTCGCGTATAGGATAAAGTCCGCGCCCTCAGCTGTCAGAGTCACTCCGCGACCGCTTCTTAAGAAAATCGTTATCCCCAGCTCCTTCTCGAGCTCCTTGACGGACTCCGTAAGTGAAGGCTGTGAGACGTAGAGCATCTCTGAAGCCTTGTTGATGGAGCCTGCTTCCGATATGGCGATAGCGTAGTTAAGCTGTTGTATTGTCATGGAACGTATGATAGGAGTAGCGGTGTTTTTTGTCAAACAGTGCGCTATTATGTTAGAAGATAAACCGAAGGGCGGATCACACATGATATTTAATATGATGATAATACTTCTCGCGGTGTGGGCAGCGCTTATCGCAGAGCAGACTTTATACCTTATTCTCGAGATCATCCTCGCTCCCTTTTACTGCTGTAAGCTCGGCTCCGTCGAACTTCTGGGCTTCGTCTTCACAAGAGGAAGTGACGACAAGTGGCATTACGAGCAGCATAGGCAGAGCTTCATGATCTTGGGTCAACCCGTCCTAGACATTAAGAAACTGGACGGTGTCCCCTATGACTCCATCGAGAAGAAAGGCAATCAGATGATGGTGTTGTGCGGGATCATTAATCTCATTCTAAGCTCCGCCGTCGGAATCGCCTGTATCAAACTTTGGAGCGCGGAAGGTATCATGAGCAGTTTCCCGAGGACCTTCGGCGGCTCTATGATCTTCTACGCATTGTTTAAGACCGGCATCACCTTCTATTCGCTTTATAAGTCCACCAAGGACTCCCTTTCCAGATACAGAACTATTGCCATCAACAAGATAAGAAGCGGAATCCCTGTGGAGCTTCTTGACCTCAAGCCTCTAAGCCAACTGCCCTATAAGGACCCCATTCCCGCAGAGAAAATGTTGTACCTGCCTCTTTACTTCACCTACCTTGACGCCTCGAGGCAGTTCGACAAGCTTCCTGCCGCAGTCGACGACATCAACCTCATGCTCATCAACGCCAACGACAACAGATATCTGATCCCCTCGCGATATGACCTTCTCTACTACTATTCCTGTCACGATATCAATCCCGAGAAGGCTAAGGCCATCTATAACCAGATCAAGCCAGTGATCGAGAAGGACAAGGACGCCAACGCCTACAGGATCTTGGGCTACTACGCGCTTAATATCCTTAAGGATAAGGAGAAGGCAGGAAGCTACGTGAGCCTGGCACGAGGCACCGTGGAAAGCTTCTCCATGGGCTCCGAGCGCGACCTCGAAAAGGAGCTTATAGACAGACTGCAAGCCGCAGTCGCCGGAGCGAGCATTTAACATATCTCGAGAATAATTTATCGTTTATCATTAATTTCTTATTAACAACCATTAACCGTCGTAGTATGCTGTAACCATCTTCGAAGACGAATTAATGACAAATCTAACAGGAATTAAGGAGAAACGTAAAATGAATGAAGAGAATGTAAAGCTTGCAAGGATCAAGAAAAGCAGCCATACAGGAAAGATAGTATCGAACATATTATGCATCATAACCATAGTCGGTTGCGTTCTGGCGATAGTAGCAGGAATAGCGATCCTCTCTATGGGCAGCCGCTTCGATGAGGCGCTCAGCGCCGCACAGGAGCAGGGCACAGTAACCATGAGCACCAAGATCGGGAGCGCCAATTTGTTTAATATCGACCTTGGAGATCCCGAGTCCATTGAGTCTGACATCCCCGCCCTTCAGGAAGCTATCGACGACCATCCCTTAAGCATAGCCTATGGCACATATATACTGACAATGGGATTATTCATCGCAGTAGTAGCAGTAATGATGAAGCTGGTAAGTACTGTTTTCGCTCTGATAGAGAAGGAAGATACCCCCTTCTCGGATAAGGTAAGAAAGAGAGTTACTATAGTTCTCGGAATTACCAGCGTGATCCTGCTCATGAGCTCCGGCGCAGCATTCGGAATACTCTGCGGACTTATCACATGGGTTGTCTATACTATCCTCGATTACGGCAAGACCCTGCAGATCCAGTCCGACGAGACGCTTTGACGGAGGTGACCCATGGGACAGATCATATTAAGACTCGACCGGGTCATGGCCGACCGTAAGATATCCTTGAACGAGCTGTCGGAGAAGGTAGGCGTATCGAATGTCAACCTGTCGAAGATGAAGAACGGTAAGATATCCGCCATCCGCTTCTCCACGCTCGAGGCGATATGCGAGGCTCTGGATTGCCAGCCGGGAGATATATTGGAGTACGAAAAGGACGTTTGATCCTCACAGTCGGTCCTCACAATTCATTGTTAAAACAGTTTTGTAGGGATCGGACCATCTGAAATCCTCACAGTTGATCCTCACAAATCACGATTCAAGTCGATTTGTGAGGATTTCTCTGCGAGGAAAATCACAGTGAGAACAGCCACCCTGCGAGCGGACTCATCACTATCATCACCAATGAGAACACCCAGGAGCTGACCGATATAAGTGTCGCGCGCTGAGCCGCAGGCACCATCTGATTCAACTCGACATCCGCTCTGATCTGGACGAGATCATCTGCGAAGGCCGCGAGGAAACCGCCGACAGTCATTATCCACGCGACACCCGTAAACTCGGCGAGGAAACCCGCGGAAACCATCACAAGACAGACGGCGAAGAGCTTCCCGAATCGAACGCCCTTCAGCCTTTTACTGATATAAGCACCCAGCACACCGCCCATAGACATTATGAACAGTAAAGGTCCGAGTATCCAGTCAGATATCCCGGTCATCGGAAGCTTGGCCTGAAGGAAGAACAGCAGCAGGATATCTATGGCACCCACCAACGCGTTACGGAATATAAGCTTCGCGACTCTCCTGTTTCCTTTAAGGAACCCGAGGCTCTCGACCACACATTCCCTGATCCTCGCGCCGAGAGTTTTGTTATTACTTGTAACGACCTTGTTCTCTTCCATCGTAAGTATGATCAGGAATCTTATGACTTCAATGAATATACCTAACATCTGTGCAAGAGTGTTGCCGATGATAAGCGCCACGCCGGCTGCCAGGGTCGCCAGACCGTTACTTATTCGATAGATGATAGTCTGATTGGATATATATCCGTCGTACTTGCTCTGAAGCCCGTTCTCAAGCAATGTGTCATAGGCCATCGCAGAATCTGTGCCTGTACAAAGATTGTAGGTCAAGGCCGAGCAGGCGATAGAGAACAGGACGCCTGCATAATTATCGGGGACGATCATGAACAAACCCGACAGAGCACCGGTAACGCAGGACAGCAACAGGCTCTTCTTACGACCCACAACATCCGCGAACATTCCCGAGGGAATCTCGCACAGGATACTCACGAGATGGAATACTGTCTCCGCGAACCCCACCTCTATCAAGGAGAAGCCGCGGGACACGAGAAGCAGCACCCACGCCGCCCCGGCGATAGATATATTACCGAGGAAATTAAGTGTATATAATTTGTTTATCTGTTTCTTGGCAGACATAAAAAAACTCCTTTCATCACAGCGGGAAGGAGTAGTGCAAATTATAAGCTTGTTATTAGAAATTACCTGTAAAAAGGCGCACTACCCCCGTAAAGGGGTATTCTTGAAACCGTTTATGAGCTGAATGTTAGGTGTAATCCAGTACATAATGTGCGTCCTCTCTTAAGATGGCTGTAGTCTAGCATTTAAGCGCACCGACGTCAAATCACATGCACTGATGCGCCGCCTCCAAAGCCTGTAGCAGCGGTCTTAGGTACTCGAGACTGCTGGGCACCCGGGACATGATAACGACCACGTAAGGCCCGTTATCCGCATACACGATCCCTGCATCGATAGAGGTCGTGTGATCCGGCTCCTCGTCCACAAGCCACCCCGCCTTGGACCTGGTGGTATAAAGCTCTCCGAGCTCACTTCGGATCACCGAGTACGTGGGATTCTCGAACCACGTGCCTACCGTGGCACCCCACTCCCCCTCTTCGAAAAACTCATAGCTTCTCATCCACAGCGCCGCCATCTGTCTTACGCCGATATGAGGATACTTCCACCCGAAGGGCACAGTATCGAGCCCGATCTGCTCACACCACTGCTGAATATAAACTCTGTGGTAGGTATCGTTCAACGCCGCATAAGCATCGTTATCCGAGGTCTCCAGCATACTGATTATCGTATTCTCCCAGCCGGCGGCGATGTCTGGAGCCTGACAACAGAAGCTGGCGGCGAAGGGTCCCTTAATCGAGCTTGCCGTATAGTAGATCGCGTCCTGATTATAGGAAAGTCCGCGCCCGGTATTAACATCAAGAAGAATAAACGAGAATTCATAGTGAAGCTCCTCCATCGCATCATAAAGAAGCGATAATGAATTACTGTCAGGGACGAAGCCTCCGATTGAAGAGACATTCCCCGTCGAAGGGATCGAATTTATATATCCGTACGTATCCTCGAAGTACTCCGATGCCATGGGCGTGTACTCCACAAGGAAGCCGTACTCGGAGCACTCCTCTCCGAACTGCTCGCTTTGCATAAGAATAAGCGCCGCATCCTCCCTGGTAACGCCGTCCGCCAGAAGCCCCTCACAGAACCTGAGCTCATTCCCGTCGGGCTCACCTCCTCTGAAGGCTCTGTAGCACCCTCGTATGAAGTCCTCATCCGTCATACTCTCGTCTGACATAATATCCGACTGAATAAAGGTATCCACAACGTCATTAGCCGTGATCTCATCATTAGAAAGAGAGACTATAAGCTCCTCCCACTCCTCGGAAGGCATCGGCTCTCCCATAAGATCCTCGTATATCCTTCCAACGAGTGCCTCGCTCATACTCTCATGAAGAGCCTGAATATCAATAGTAGTCTCAGTAGGCTCGAGGATCTCTGTTGTTATCGCCGTCGTCTCGATGACCATACTCTGCGAAGCTTCAGAGGTCTCGACCGCCGGGGCACTGACACAACCAGTCAGTACCGCCGCCAGACACAATGTATATACTATTGTATTCATTCTTCTCATATGTAGATTTTAACACTTAATAAAACCTCCGGCTTACGTCGGAGGCTATTAACAAACTCTACTTACATCAAATGAAGATTTCTTTCTATGACTTAAGTATACATGTGCATTACGAAGCCAGTATGAAGATTTATGAACAAAATGTAAACTCGTTACTCCACATACTCGAACACAAAGTCATCGATCCTTACAGAATCACCCTCTTGGATGCCTGCAGCTTTAAGAGCCTCAATAACTCCTTCCTTCACAAGAGCGCGCTGGAAGTATGAAGCGGAGTCGTAGACATCAAAGTCTGTAGTCTGGCGAAGCCTCGAGATCCATGAGCCCTTGATGACGAACATATCGTCCTCCTTCTCGATGGTGAACTTCTCCTCGGGCTCATACTTATAGACCTTACGGGTGTCGTTCTCGATCTTATCGTGTAATACCGGCGGAGGAAGCTTACTCACAAGCTCCGTGACCTTGTCCGTGAGCTCCTTGATGCCTTGTCTTGCGGCAGCGCTTATGACGAATATATCCTCATAGCCTAATGCCCTCACCTCTTCTTCGAAAAGCTCGATCTCCTCATCAGTAGCATCGTCACACTTATTTGCCACCACCACCTGAGGGCGCTTTGACAGCTCCTCATTAAACTCCGAGAGCTCTTTATTAATGGCCTTGAAGTCGTCTATAGGATCTCTGCCGTCGTGAGCGGAGATATCGACTACGTGTATAAGAAGTCTGGTCCTCTCGATATGCCTCAGGAAATCATGTCCCAAGCCAGCACCTTCATGAGCATCCTCAATAAGTCCCGGAATATCCGCGATAACAAAGGACGTATCGAAGTTCTGAACAACTCCCAGCACCGGCTCGAGAGTCGTAAAGGGATAGTCTGCGATCTTAGGCTTAGCCCTGGTCATGACGGAAAGAAGTGTGGATTTACCGGCATTCGGGAATCCTACAAGTCCCACATCGGCGATAAGCTTAAGCTCTACCTGAAGATTTTTCTCCTCGCCCGGCAACCCCAAGTGTGCGAACTGGGGAGCCTGTCTTACTGAATTGGCAAAGTGCATATTGCCAAGACCGCCCTTGCCTCCGACGCAGATGATCTCCTCCTGCTTATCCTCGGTAAAGTCCGCCAGTATCCTTCCGGTGTCGGCATCCTTTACCACAGTACCAACGGGTACCGCGATCCTTAAGTCCTCGCCACCTCTTCCGTACATCTTACGGTTCATTCCCTTACCGCCGTCGGGAGCCACGAACTTATGCTTGAATCGGAAGGCCTGAAGCGTTGTCAGCTTCTGCACAGCCACGAACACTATGTCACCGCCCTTACCGCCGTCACCGCCGTCGGGACCTCCGTTGGTTATGTATTTCTCGGTATGGAATGAAACCATCCCCGGACCGCCGTCACCGGCCTTAACGTATATCTTCGCATGATCAATAAACATATTACTCTGCCTTACACTCCGTTGATCTTAAGCTTCAGAAGCATCTCCTTGATCCGATACCTTAATATCTCAACCCCGGTGAAGCCGAATTGCTTAAGGAAAGCTCCGGATGAGATCCTGGTGGACAGGACACTTCTGTTATCGGTATAGAAGGACCACAACGCACGGAACTTAACAAATCCGCGGGCAATCGGGTCTCTTGTAACCCACTCGTAATTAATGCAAATGATCCTGTCTCCCACCACGCGGAAGTTGTGAAGATCGGATCCGAGATTATACACCGGCCCCCCGCCGCGATTATCATAATCCATGACCCAGGAAAGAACGTTATCCAGGTCATCCTTCATCTGGTTAATTGGATCTTTGGCAGGATTGATCCACGCCAGCATCGATACTCCATCGATATACTCCATCTCAACTATACCGTCTCCCATGGACTGACAGGGTGCCAGCTCGACACTCTTATAAGCCTGGCGTAGGGCCTCGTAGTTCTTAACTATATTGTTGACATGAGAGGCAGCCTCCTGGTCTTCCGCCATCTTAAGCACGCGGGTCCTGCCCGAGACAGCATCATCGATTATGAAGGTATTGACACGATATGCCTTACGTCTCTGGGGATTAAACTTCACCATTCTGACCGATTCTCTCGGCTCGGTCTTATAGAAGACGATAAGTCTGGGGGAGCGAAGCCTGGAAGCACTTCTGGTGGGGATCATGATCCGAAGCGCCTCCTCGGAAGGCATGAAGCCCTCACGGAAGATCGCCGACACATCCGTCATATCCGGGTAAGGAATAAACACATGACACGGAAGCCCCGTTGACTGCTTCAGCATGGCAAGCTGCCTATCATTCATGTTATCCGCCAGTACAAAGACCGCGCCGTCTGCATCGATCTTCCCGTAATAGTTCTTGATTTCTGCCGCGATGTTAGAGGAAGCGCCGGCTCTCGTGATGGCATAGGTGAAACCCTCTTCGGCAGAGTTAACCACAGACACCCCTCGTGACACCAGGTGATCTCTTAAGTCTCTGCTGATCTGACAGTCCACCACGCACACGGTGTCGGGCTTGAAGCCGAACCACGCCAGCAGATTATTACTCTTACTAAGAAAGCTTAAAGCCATACTCTTCTCCTACTCGTAGTCATCCTCTATGAACGCGAAGTCGTCAGAAGCATTATAATACCCCGACAGCGCGAAAACCTCCGGCAACTGATCCTCCTGGATCAGGCGAGGCATAGTATACCAGGTGAGGTATTCATAAGGAAGCTCCGAAGTGGCAATCCCCGAGTGATAAAAGGTCAACACATCCCCCTGATGAACACCATAGGAATCCGTCGCATGGTAGTTGATCTCGGCCCCGTCGTAATCCGTCTCTACCCATTCACTGTCGATGTCATATTCGTAGGTAAGCTCCGTTACCTCCACCCCATAGGTAAACTCGTCAAGCATGATTACATTACCGAATTGCCCCTGAGCGTGACAGATATAGTATGTCCCTACATCAAAGTCATGATAGTTATAGTCGAAGCTTCCGTCAGGCCTTACAGTCAGGTATGCACCCCATGCGCCCACTCCGCTTGTAAGATAATACGTGTCTGAATTCTCCGCCAGGAAGACCGACTCCTCCTCGGGCGTCAAAGCTATAAACTCAGTCTCCTCGGATGTTTCCTCTGTCTCTTCGCTCTCTATAGTCTCTTCAGTTATCCGAGTCGTCTCGACGGTCTCGGCAGCAGTAGTCTGCGAGGTAGAAGTAGCAGAAGTCTCGTAAGAGGTCTCGCTCTCCTCGGGCTCATCCGGCCCCTCGATAAGAAGAGAGGTCTCATCCGTGTCGCTGTTAGTCGGCAGGGTAACGCCATCCAGCAGTCCGCAGGAAGTGAACATCATAGCGACTCCCAAGGTCACTACCGTAATTAATCTCTTTCTCATAACACCCCTCGCAAAAATATGCGCGGTACCTCCGCGCATATCTATTATATATCAAGAAGTAAATATCCTTCGTATAGTCACTATACTCGATCGGTCGATGGAGCCGTAAACAGTTCCATATGCACGACCTCTGGCATCAACGCACTGACCGTTACCAACGTAGATACCAACGTGGCCGCTGTAGCCGCCGGAGCCCCAGCAGACGATGTCTCCGGGCATTACCTGATCTCTTGGTACCGCCACCCCGACACTGGTCAGAGACTGAGAATAGTGAGGAAGATTCCATCCCAGCTGGGCGTAACAGTAGCAGACAAGTCCGGAACAGTCTACCGCGCTGCTCGAGGAAGCTCCCCATACGTAAGGTGTTCCGACCATGGATTCCGCGATGCTTGCGATGGTATATCCGTTGTTACCGTAGGATACCCATCCGCCGCCTCCGCCACCGGAGCTTCCGGAGGATCCGCCGCCTCCGCCACCGGAGCTTCTTCTGGGTACAGGCGTCGGCGTAGGTGCCGTCTGAGTTGTATATGATATATATACATACCCTTCCGTTCCGTCATTGGTTATAACGTGATACCACTTATCGGACACTCCTATACAGCGAAGTCTTGTATCTCTGAACAATGTTGTTACCTGCTCTGATTCGACCGAAGGCTCGGCACGAAGTATAAGAGATCCTGTATCGACCCATACGGTCCTATCTATAGCGACCCAAACCATCTCATAGGAAAGGGTATTCGTAAGAACATAACCCTCCACACCGTCCTCGGTCCTTATAAGAGACCAGGTGTCGCCTATACCTATTCTCGTAACCTCTTCGGCATAATCCAACGTCTGAAGAGTAATAGAACTCATGTCAGGATACTCCTTGAGGATCGAGTTCTGTGCCGCGATGTAATAGGTCGTCTCGTCAGGAGCGAAGTACTGGGGATCCAGAAGCTCTACCGGAAGTCCCGCCTCATCGAAGCCTTGAACTACCGTATACGCGGCAACATCCTGGTACTCAGTATCTAGATATCCGATCTGGAAATTCTCGTTATAATCTGCGCTTACGGTTCCGCCGTTAAGCCAGAAATCGTATTCTCCGGAATCTATAGCAGCCTGAACGTCATCCGGAGGGACAACTGGATCGAACTCCTCTTCAGGATAAGCCTCATCGTAAGCGGCGCGCACCCTCAGTGCAGGTGCCAGCCCCTCACGAAGTCCCAAGGGAAAGCACACTATCGGAATCGCCACCGAGATACATACTATGAGAGCAAGTATGCTCTTTTTGGAATTACTGTTATTTGCCATATATATACCCACTTTGGATTGTAGCAGAGCAATGCTACAGTCCGGTTACAATTCTATCTTATTTCCCCCACTTAAATGTGTGAGACCTTAGGCATTCACCCTCGATCAGTTCTGTAGCCCACGAAGTCGGCATTGGCAACGAGCTTTCCGTTATCGTCAGTTACCTTGACGCTGAAGTTGCTTATAGTCCTTCCGTTCTTGATCTGCTCCGTCTGAGCATAGAGGTACTCACCTCTGCCCGGCGCATTAAAAACTATATTCGAGCTTAACGTCACGCACGCCATCGGGCCGCAGTTAGAGGCGATTCCGAAAGTATAATCCGCCAACGTATAGATGCAGCCTCCCATGACAACGTTGTTGCCGTTAAGGTGCTTGTCCTTGATGGGAAGTCTTGTCTTGGCATAGCCCTCGCTTATCTCGAGGATCTCTATCTCTGTAGTATCGTTGGCATATCTGTCAGTCTTAAAAAACTCTCTTGCTTCTTCCGGGTTCATAATCCTACCGTTTCAATTCCTTTGCATAATGATGTCCCGTATTCTAACACAAAGCACCATTATATAAAAACGCGGCTATCGCCTTAACGATCGCCGCTTATAAGCATATGAAAGCTCCAGCGAACCTAAACTTGATCCTCGACCGACGGCGCCCTTTGACTAACCTCCCGAGCTTCTGACATCGCAACGACCAACTTGACTGTTCAACTTAAACCCTACACCGTGCTACCCGTATCTCCCATTCGCCGCATAATCCAAAATTGCTTTCTTCTACGTATACCGTCAGGTGGTCCGATTATGTCAAGTCACCCGCTGCCGTACACTATACCGGCTACTCGGTTTGCACGAACCGATGTAACGTCCGTCGAACCTCGGAATCTACCTGTCGGCTATGACATCTCATAAGCTCGCGGATCAATATCCGAATCAACTAATCTGTTACAACCTGCGACCTGTAAGCGGAAACCCGCTCCGTCGATCGCTGTGCTCGTATCTCCTTCCTCTCCTAAGACTCTGCTTCGTATCCCCGAGACCTAACGTCAATGACGAAGATCTGATTCGTTTCTCGGGCTTCGCCTCAGTAAGCTTTGGTTCAACCCCGCGCCCGCTTAAGTAAAGGTAAGGCGGCCTCCGTGTTCGAATACTAGTCTTCAGTATTCCCTGGAGCTACTTTAATAATACTCTTACCCCCGCCCTGCAACAACGTCACAAAGCCACCAATAAAGTGTTCAAATATTGTTAGAATTTACGGGTAGGCAGCAATAATATGCCATGTTATAATGGATATGTTGCGGGGTGAATTCACCCCGTTTATTTTTGCTCAATTTCTTCTTCGCGACGGACGATCTTAACCATGCCTTTCGCGCCGTCCACGGTGACGGTATCACCGGTCAAATCTTCCTAAGATCAGATTCGGGAAGGAAGGTTATAGATATAGCTCATGACTGCTTATTAAGCTTTGACACTATCCGATCTCTAAGCTTATACATCTCCTGCACGCTGTTCTCGAGGAAATAATAATGCATGACATAGGGCACCAGAAGCACCAGGAACATTACGCAGAACACCCCCACCGAGCCGCTTAAGGTTATAACGAAGGTGTATACCGACATCATCTCCAGCAGGGCGAAAAGCACCGTAACTATCAGATGTATCAGTCTCTCGTGCTGAAAGTACGCTATCTTCGTCTCGAACTCAGAGAGCACCTCCCTGATCCTGTTCCCGTCAGCGGAATCAAGCTCGTTCGCGATAAAGGCCTTGATCTCATTCATGTATGCCGTGATGTATTTCTTCATAAGATATCCCTGAATCTCCTGTTGATGTAATTTACTACCTGTCTCTTATCGGAGGTCCACATAGGTGCGATAAGAAGCCTCTTGGGCCCGTCGCCGGTTAGTCTGTGGATCACCATATCCGAAGGGACATCCATAAGTATCCTCTCCACAATATCAAAATACTCCTCACGCCCCAACACCGCAATCTCCCCCTCTTTATAAAGCGCCTCATACCTTGTTCCCTTAAGGATATAAAGACAGGTAAGCTTAAGTCCGTCGGTTCCGGCCTCCACCGCATGTCTTACACTGCCAAGCATCATATCGGGAGATTCACCGGGAAGCCCGAGGATAATATGGGTTATGACGTTGATCCCTCGTGCTTTAAGCGCTCCTACTGCTTCATCGTAAACTATTGTAGGATACCCGCGGCCAAAGCCGTCAGCCACCTCATCAGACGAAGTCTGAAGCCCGAGCTCCACGAACAAAGGGATCTTACGCGCGATCTGCTCCAGCACGTCGAGCGTTCCTTCCGGCAGACAATCCGGTCTCGTTGCTACCGATATCGCCTCTACGCCCGGATGCTCACAGGCCTCAAGAAGAGAAGCTCTGAGATAATTCTCAGCACAGTAGGTACTTGTGAAGCTTTGAAAATACGCGATATACCCGGTATCGGCAGAGACCTTGGACGCGAGCCTTCCTATAGCCTCATCTATCTGCTTCGTAACAGACATACTTCCCGAGGTCGCGAACTCGCCGGATCCTCCCTCCGAACAGAAAGCGCAGCCTCCGACTCCGCAGGTCCCGTCTCTGTTAGGACAGGTCACGTCAAGACTTATCGCAGCCTTGTACATCTTATGTCCGAAGCGCTCTTTATAGTATTTGTCCGCTGTGATCATGTATATATAATATATTAACTTTCTGTGAAAGGTGTTGTTTGTTTGCCATTCTGCGGTTATAATAATATTGTATTTGTCAAAAGAAATGGACAATTATAAATAGGAAGAGACAATAATCAATAGGGGGAGGCAAGACATGGAACAGAATAGAGTTCTACTTGTAGATGACGATACCGATATCCTCGAGATCAATAAGGCATTTCTTGAGGGAGAAGGCTACGAGGTATCTACCGCTACCACAATAGCACAGACAATGGAAAAGGTTCAGACCTATAACTTCGATTGCATCGTTCTGGATGTTATGCTTCCGGACGGAAGTGCTTTCGAGCTGCCGCCTAAGATCCAGGTGTATTCCAACGCACCTATCATTTTCCTGACGGCAAGAGAGCAGGCTGAGGACAAGGTAACGGGCTTCAAGTCCGGCGCTGACGACTATATCACCAAGCCATACTCTCTCCCTGAGCTGTCCTTAAGAATCAACGCTCACATCAGACGTAACATGAAGTCCGAGGGCTTCCTTATGGAATTCCCGCCTCTTAAGATCAATATTAAGACAAGAGAGGTCACCTTGAAGGATGTTCCTGTTCACCTTACCAACAGAGAGTTTGATATCTTAAGACTTCTCGCGGAGACACCTAACGTGATCGTGCCCTTCGCCAGGATCTACTCCCATGTATGGGGTGACGACACTCCCTGTGATAACCACCTCGTGATGGTCAACATCTCCTACTTAAGGAAGAAAATGGATAAGATCGCTCCGGATATCACCTTCGTGAAGACAGAGTGGGGCATCGGCTACTCCTTCGCTAACCCTCCGGTAAAGAACAGCCTCCACAACGAATTCTGATGAGCTTTCCTTTATGGGAGTGAAGGTTAGAAGAACAACCTCAAGTAATAATTCGAAGCAGCTCCTCCTGGTGCTGCTTTTTATTCTGGCGTGTTTGCTCCTGTCCAGAGCCATTACTGCCGCTAACCTTAGAGTGGACTCACACCTGCCCTATGAGGATGAAGCTTTTATAGTACCTCTTACCCGTGCCGAGTCCTCAGAGAGCGTGTATATAGGGAGCAACCTGATCTTCGTCCCCAACGTAGACTATACGGACATTGAAGCCGGAAGCTTTGTTTACGACGATTACAGCAGGCTTCCCCACGCTTCGGGAGTCACTATATCCATTACCGACGGCTGGAGCGACCTGGGACCGGATGCCATCTGGCATAACAGCGACGGAATGCCGCAGGCTCGTATCATACCGAGAGACGGCAAGAAAAAGGTCTGCGGTGTTTACCTTATGACTCTTAAGTTCCAGGATCCTGACACCACCTATCATATCAATATTCCGCACTCTAACGGTCTGGTATATATATACTGCAACGGCAACAGATTGGGCTCTCCCTGGGGAAGAACAGACGAATGGACCCCCTCTCACGGCTTCGGCTACGGCTTCGTGCCCATTATCCCTGACGATAACGGCGAAGCAAGGATCATGATCGCCATCAGCACCAATGAGAAGATCCATAATCCGGGAATACTATCTTACCCTGCGGTGTCCCTCTCGAGCAACGCTATGAAATACGCGGTAGCCCCTTCTATCTGGATAGCATTTCAGATGCTCCTTTATTTGTTCATCCTCATAGGAGGCTTCCTGATATCGAGGACCTTTAAGAACAGCCGTTTCTTCTACCGGTTTATAATCATAGAATTTTTGGTACTGGCTTATACTGTTGTAGACTGCTATTTTATTATCTTCGACTCTTATACGAAGCAGATAATCAAGTTCGTCATGTTTATTCTCATTAACATGGTAACATACCTGTTTATCTACACCTTCTTTACCGCCTCCAACGGCAAGAAAAAGACAGCCTTCTCCATGCTGTCCCCGTCCATCGTAGTATTATCGGCTGCCGTACTTATTATCGCCACAGTACTTACAACACCGGAGCTCACCACCTGGTTCCCCTTGGGTCCGGAGCTTCTGTTCACTATCATTGTAGGTGTGACCTTCAGCATTAATCTAATTATGTGCCACTTCGACGACGGCCTTTACTTCCTCACGAGCGTCATCGAGATATGTCAGCTATTCTTCTGCTTCAATGCTCTCTCCGATGTTAAGGGAGTTTACAATATTCCGGCTTATTCGGTGTTCTTCGTCATCGCGAACCTGACGCTGGAATTCTACTTCACCACACGCTACATGATCCAGGCAAGGACCCTGGAGGATACGATGGAGCACATGCAGTTCCTGGTCCAGGAGAAGACTCTCCGTATCTCCGAGATCAATAAGGATCTGTTCAACACCAATAAGAAGCTGATGGAGAACGAGCAGGCAAGAAAGAACGTCCTGTCTAACGTCTCCCACGACCTGAGGACCCCCATCACCGCCATAAGAGGCTATGCAGAGATCATGCTGTCATCTAATAACCTCTCCGACGTTCAGCGTCAGAACTACCTTCAGAACATAATAAGACGTGCATCGCAGATGGAGCGCATCATCTCGGATATCGTTGAGCTTACACGCCTCGAGTCAAATGCCAACGAATTCCAGTTCACAGACATCTCCCTCGCCGAGCTTCTTGACGAGCTGTGTATGATGTACGATGCCGACCTTCAGGGCACATCGAAAAGCCTGATCCTCGATATCCCCGATGACGATCTTCTCATGGTAAAGGCCGACCCGAAGAAGCTGAGCCGCGTCTTCGAGAATCTGATCTCCAACGCCATCAACTATACCTACGATGAAGCAGTGATCACCGTGAAGGCATGGCGCGAAGGAGCACATAAGGACATCACGCAGCAGACCATCAACGTTGACATCAAGGACAACGGAATCGGAATCCCCGAGAACGAGATACCTATGATTTTCGACAGGTTCTACAGAGCTAAGAATTCAGGTCAGAATATAAAAGGCACCGGTATCGGCCTGTCTATCGTTAAGACGATAGTTGACCGACACGATGCCACCATATCTGTCGAGAGTGCTATCGGCAAAGGAACCACCTTCCATCTGACGATGAAGGCTACCTACAGATAGCGTTATATTCTCAGAACTCCGCTTCCGGCTCCTTCGGAACGGGATTCTCCTTAAAGAAGTTATTCACCTCATTCACGAATTCATCCGCGTCGATGCCGTGAACCATGCATGCCTCTTCGATGGTCTCACCTGTTGCCATGACGCAGCCTAAGCAGTGAAGCCCCATGCTCATGAGAAGGGGTGCGATATTCTGATCGGCCATGACCAGATCCCCGATTATAGTGTCCTTTGTAACGGTCATTTTATGGCCTCCTTTTTAGAATCATTTCAAATTAAATCCGACATAAAGAATACTACTGTAGGATAGTTTTTACAATCAATAAAATAAGTGCTTTGAAGCAGTTTCAAAAATGGCAAAAAGGCTTGACTTTATTGGGGTTTCAGTAGATAATTAATTTGCAAATTGCCTAAGAAATAGGCTTACAGGAGGCATACACAATGAATAAGACAGAATTGGTTGAAGCTATTGCTAAGAAGGCTGACCTTTCCAAGAAGGACGCTGAGGCTGCTTTGAAGGCTACTATCGAGTCCATCGAGACTGCACTCGCTAAGGGTGATAAGGTTACACTCGTCGGCTTCGGTACATTCGAGGTTAAGAAGAGAGCTGCTCGTGAGGGCCGTAATCCTGCTACAGGCGAGACAATCAAGATCAAGGCTTCTAAGGCTCCCGCATTCAAGGCTGGTAAGGAGCTCAAGGACAAGGTTAACAAGAAGAAGTAATCTTATCCTGATCCAATTATGATCTATAAGAAGGCAGTCCTAAGCGGGCTGCCTTTTGATATGCTCGATACGCTCCAGTCTGTCGAACACCTCATCGGCAAGGGTCCTCAGTATTACAGAGGTCTTGACTCCCTGCCTGCCGAGGCTGCTTCTCTTGACCGCGTAGCGAACGTCCCTCTCGATCTGAGCATAGGACATGTGCAGGGTATTCCCGGCGATGGAATACAGATCCTTTACCCCTCTGAAGTAATCGTCACTGTAGATCACCATTCGCCTTACGATCTCGAAGATCGCTCCTGTTCCTATAAGCTTCATATCAAAGTCGTAGGCTATAAGCACCGATCTTAGGATCGAGCCCACAAGATTATTCGGAACCTCGGTGGCAAGATGGTCGGCAGAGCCCTCCATCAGACCGATGACCTGAGTCAAAGCATTCCCCAGATTCCCTCTTCCATCCACAAGATAGTGGAACTTCCCTTCCGCATCCGATACCCCTATGACTCCTCTGCCCCGAAGCATCCTGTTGATTCGCTTAAGAAGATCGTTGTCATTACACACGACATAGATGCCGGTCTCGGCACCGCGCCTGCTGCTGTTATCTGCCATAATATCTATCCCCCGTAAGGTTAATAATCCCATACATATTCTGCCCTCGCCGAGGTCCAAAATGCAAGAGCAAAATCCCTCTTCCGGAAAAGTTGGGAATATAGAGGGGGTCTGACACAAAAATTTGCTGAAATTACTGGGTTTGAGCCCTTAACCCGGAATATCAGTCCGGAATATCTACCGCAGTCTCCATCTGCTCGTTAATTACGCCGTTGATATCAAGCTCATCCACGGCTTCAACGGAGATAACGTAATTGCTGTATCTGGTGTAACGGATCCTTACCTTCTCTCCCGCCTCCGGAAGATCTCTTAATGGATTGATGTAGTATCTGTCCCCGTCGATAAGGAAGGAATTATTAAGAGGCGATATCTCCTCGATCTGTCCGGTATAGGAATAGTAATTCTGGGTCGCCACGTCTGACAGATCCAGAAGTCTCGGGCCCGTTATCTTGAACAGATAGAAGGCTGCTATGACAGCCGCTACTGTCGGAACGAAGTAAGTTATGGCATGCTTAGTCTTCCTCTTCCGATTCCTGTCGGAGAAGACGATTATAATCACTATGAGAGCCAGCATCACTACGACGTGTACGGCCAGATTCGCGATATAATATCTCACTTACTTACCTCACAAGCACAATATCATATCAACAGGAATATCGGTAGTGCAAGTGGGGACCTTCGGGAAGAGCTGGAAATCCATGCACACACCTATAAGAAGCGGTCTGCTGTCAGAAGGAAGCTTCGCGAGCCACCTGTCGTAGAAGCCCTTCCCCTGTCCTACTCTTCCTCCATCCATATCGAAGGCTATCCCCGGCATTATGACAATGTCTATCTCTTCATCATCAACCGCCGTCGCCTCGGTGCGAGGCTCGGGGATACCAAAGCTTCCGGGTATTAATTCCCAATCGGGATCGCTTATCTCGCAGAAGCTCATATTATTCTTCTTAACTCTGGGATATACAGTCCTCTTGCCCTCCTGCCTGAAGAAGGACGCCAGGGCATCGCAGGGCAATTCTCCTCCTACGGCCTTATAAACAGCTATTACCGAGGCTTTCTTAAATACATTCATAAGCTTCTTCTCCTGCTCCATCCTCTCCTTGAAGCAAAGCACCAGCTCCTCGTCCATAAGCCTTAACTCATCCGACGATATCTGACCTCTTCTTGCGCGGATCATCTGTCTGATCCCGGCCTTGTCCGCTATCGGATCCATCAGCCCTCCACCAGTTTTATAAGGTCATCCTCACTTAATGTAGGAATACCTAAGTCTCTTGCCTTGGTGGCTTTCGAGCCGGCATTCTCGCCCATCACAAGATACGAGGTTTTCTTAGATACCGACGAAGCCACCTTACCGCCGTTCTTCTCTATGAAGGCCGCAGCCTCCTCCCGCGTCATGGTGGGAAGAGTTCCTGTTATTACGAAGGTAAGCCCCGAGAAGGCATCTCCCGTAACCACATTGGAGGTCTCGAAGTTAAGCCCTGACGCCTTAAGTCTGGCGATAAGTTCCCTGTTGCCCTCATCACCGAAGAAATCCGCTATCCCCTCTGCCGACACCTTGCCGATATCTCCTACCAAGGTCAGCTCTTCTACGGAAGCCTCAGCAATGGCATCGATGGTCTTAAAGTGCTTAAGAAGCTCTCTTGAGGTGGCTTTGCCGACATTAGGGATACCCAGGCCGGACAGAAGATTCTCGGCTGACGCCTCCCGGACGGAGGTCTCGATGGCAGCCAGCAGCTTGTCCGTATTCTTCGCGAGCCCCAGGACCTTATTCTCGATAAGCTCGTCGCGCTTCGTATGAAGCGTAAATATATCCGCGAAGTCATGGACGTATCCTCCGTCCACCAGAGCCTTCACGAGCTCATAGCCCATGCCCTTGATATTCATGGCATCCCGGGATACGAAGTTCAGAATTCCGTTTACAACTGTGCCGGGGCAGTTCAGATTCACACACTTAAGGTCCGCCGCATCCTCGGCTCTTACAAGCCTGTGACCGCACACTGGGCAGATCTGAGGGAGCTTATACGGCTCCCAATCTGAAGGCCTTCTGTCCTTATTGACGCCCTTGACCTTGGGGATGATCTCGCCGGATTTATATACTATCAGCGTATCGCCGATGCCGATACCGAGCTCGTCTATGAAATCCTGATTATGAAGGGTCGCCCTCGATACCGTCGTACCACACAAAGTTATTGGCTCGAAGATCGCCACCGGAGTAACGCGTCCTGTCCTTCCGGTATTGACCTCGATATCAAGAAGCTTCGTTTCCTTCTCCTCCGGCGGATACTTATAGGCTACGGACCACCTCGGGAACTTAATGGTATTGCCGAGTCTCTCTCTGGCCTTAATATCATTAAGCTTTACCACAGCTCCGTCTATGTCGTAGGGAAGCTCGCCCCTTTTGTCCCCTATTTTCTGTATGGCGTCCCAGACCTCTTCCTCGGTCTTACACCTATAGTAAAGCTCGATTGTCTTGATCCCATTACTTCTAAGGTACTCGTACCCTTCGGAGTGAGTCGTAAACTCCCGTCCTCTGGTCTGCTGTATATTGAAGATAAAAAGTGAGAGATTTCTGTCGCGGGTTACCTCGGTATCAAGCTGTCTTAAGGTGCCGGCAGCGCAGTTACGGGGATTGGCAAAGGTCTTCTCACCCCTTGCCACGGCATCCTCATTCACCTTGGCAAAGGCCTCTCGGGTCATATAGACCTCGCCTCTGATCTCCAGATACTCGATAGGATCGCTAAGCTTTGTAACCACATCGCTTATCTCGATGGCGTTAGCTGTCACATCCTCGCCCTCGGTTATCCCATCGCCTCGCGTAATTGCCGTTACCAGGAGCCCGTTATCGTAACGAAGTGCCATAGACAGTCCGTCGATCTTAGTCTCCACGAGAAACTCGGTATCCTCGCCGAGATCTTCACGCATGGAACGAACAAATTCGTCCACCTCTTCCTTACTGAAGACGTCCTGCAGGGAGAGCATGGGGACATTGTGCTTTACCTTCTGGCCCTTATTGGCCTTCCACCCCACACGAAGCGAGGGTGAATCCGGACTCACGATAGAAGGGTAGCTTCTTTCCAGCTCCTTCAGGCGGTTATTCATCATGTCGTACTCGTAGTCGCTGATCTCCGGCGCATCCTCGTTATAGTAGCGCTCTGCATGGTAGTTCAGCGTCTTAACAAGCCCGGTGTATTCTTCTGTTATCTCAGAGGGCACCTCGGCTGTCTTGGCTGCCTCAAGCCCCTGATCGAAAAGGCTAAGCTGTTCCATAATTCACACTCCGATCAAGCTTTTTTCCTGGAGAAGGAATAGTAGATCACGGGAAGCGTCAGGAGGATCGTGAAGAATAATCCCCAGACGAAGGCGGGCAGAGTCAGAAAACCCGCGAACGGCCCCGAGAGATCCGTATCGTGATAGCTGTTGATGTAAAGAAGCTTATTCATAGTAGGGTATGTCGCTGCCAGAGGTGCCGCGATAAGCGATGTGATGAGGTGCAGACTGATGGCATATATAAACAGATCACCCGCCCACAGAAGCACCCTCTGAGCCCTGAGAAGATAAATTACGGCCGTAACTGCCAGCACCAGTCCCAGCACTATCCCTGTCTTGCCGTCGAAGGATCGGGTCCTTATACAGTGTAGTATGAATGCCGAAGCGGTCAAGACCTGAGCACATACAGGGATATAATAGGCGAATCCTGTCCTTGACAGGAGCAGAAGCAGTACCTCTAACGCCGCAAGAGCTGCTATCTTTATTATCGATACAACGATCAAAGGCGCCGATCTGAGAACACCGCCTGATGCGGCACTCACGGCGCCTTCAATAAAAACAGTAAACTCATGGAGAGGAAAGGTAAGTATCGTTCCCCACAGCAGCAGAAGAACCGCCGCCACTATACCGGCGCGTTCCTCACTTCTCAATTATCAAGCCTCTGTATCAGCGGGATCGAAGTCCTCGAGCAGCTCCTTAAGGATAGCTACCTCTTCGCTGTTAAGGGAAATACCCTTGCCGACCTTCTCGTGGTCAGGGCCCCAATCTCTGATGTCAAGCTTAGCCTTACCGTCGTTCCACTTAACGATATTAGCCTCTCTCTTCCAGCCTGACTTATTGGTAGCCAGTGTTCCGATGTTCTTTATAATCTCATACTTGATCTCTGTCTTAGGCATATAATATAACCTCCCTTATCGACAAATTTTGTTGCGATTTAAAACGTATTATATAATAAACTTATTATAATATAAAGAAGAAAATGACTGCTTAAAATGACTACTGTCCTTCTTACGATCATCTTGTGTATTATGTGCATCGGCCTGGGCGTCCTCTGGTGGGGATTGATCGAAGCATGCTGTCTTAAGGTCGCCCGCGACAGGCTGATCATAAATGCTGACAGCTCAGATGTGACGGATCCTGATACTCCTGACCTTCGCATATTCTACTTCTGCGACCTTCATAAGGAATGCTGTCCAATCCCCGTAAGGCGCATACTTAAGATCATCCGTGCCGAGAACGAGAATGGCGGACTCGACGCCGTGGTATTCGGCGGAGACATAAGCAACGGCAAGAAGACCGCAGTCAAGGGATTTGATTACCTTAACGCCATCGGAGAGGAATGCAGAAGACTTCATATCCCCTACATGGCCGTCACGGGGAATCATGACGCGACAGTGCCCCCGGATGAGCTGGGGTGCTTTGTTTTCGATAACATGGACGGATGTATCAAGTATCTTAAGTCAAGACGCGACGGCCGGTATATCGCGGTGGCCGGTGTGCCGGATTCGGGGCGCAAGGAGCGTGTATGGGCAGTGCCGCCGACGCCTCAGGCCGGGATCGACTACAAGGCCTATGTACTGCTGTCGCATAACCCGGATCTGGTGCTGCATCTGCCCCCTGATCTGCCGTTTAAGATCGACTGCATGATATCGGGGCACATCCACGGAGGCCAGATCAGAACGCCCTTCGGGCTCGAGTTCGACATCAGACATGACGAGCTTCCGCATATGAATGTGATCGCGGGACTTCACGAGCTTAACGGCATCAAGGTGTTTATCTCCAAAGGACTCGGCTGCGTTATGCTTCCCTTAAGGATCGGCGCTCGCCCCGAGGTCAACGTAATCGAGCTTTACGCGTAAAAAACAAACCGCTCGGGTAAGCGGTTTGTTCTAATCAACAACATAAAAAGTTCGGGCAAAATTTTTATGAGAGTGACAAAAACGACAATCGTCCCTTATCACAATTCAATAATACCATTGCCCTCGTTTTTAACAATAATCGCTCCTTTGGTCATAAATAACAAATTTCATTGTCATTAAGGTGCGTTTATTGCAAAAACACCTAAATCCCTCCCGGCAGGCTTCTGTCTTCGATAATCATTCTAAGCCCGTAGCTTAAGGAACGGTAGAAGGATGCCCATTTTATCCATTCTTACGGCACTTCGGACAATGAAACGTATCTTCCATTTCTCCCCGACGGGCTTACCGAGCTTAAGCTGAGAATTCCTTCGATAGTCGGGGAAGCTTGTCTTAAGCCAGTCCATGCAATCCCTGTAAACCTGTTCTATTTCCGATCCTGACGCCCCCTTAGAGACGAACAGCAGATACCACACGATATGCTTGATCACCATATATTCGAACAGATCTTCACGCAGAGCACTCTCGTTATCTATCTTCTTCATATTCCTGATAAGCTTGGACAGGACCGAAGTAACATCTCTGTCCTTCTGTATACGGCTCATATTCGCGTGGGATTCCGACTCACCTCTTATCGCCCATTCGTATCCTGACTGGGGGATGATCTTCACTTTTCCCTTTTGGCAACAGCTCAGATACAGGAAGTTGAAATACAGATCCTCACTGATCTTAACCTTCTCGAACCTGATACCGTTATCATCGATGATATCTTTCCTATAGATTCTCCCCCAGGGGGCGGTGTTTCTGTACATCGACCACTCGGAATCGGGATCAAGGTCACGATCTGATCTTCTGTTCTCATCAACTCTGTTATCGACGGTGCCCCCGATAACGATCTGATCGTCTTCTCCCATATGCCCAACCAGCGTCGATACGTAAGACTTAGGGAGTGAATCATCCTGATCCAGGAAAGCGATATACGCCCCTGTTGCAGCCTCAAGACCTCTGTTACGCGCAGCGCAGATACCCTCATTCTCCTGATCTATGATGCGGACACTGACGCCCTCCGGTGCCTTGCCCGCCAGATCCTGAAGAACACTAAGAGACTCGTCCTCGGAGCCGTCATTAATAAGGATAAGCTCGATGGGAGAATAATCCTGCGCATACACACTCCCGACACTGTCCGGAAGAAATGCCGCGCCGTTATACACCGGAACTATTATCGTAACGAGTTCACCCATCATATAATCAAAACCTGCTTCCCTTGCTTCCCAAGCCTTCCACATAATGCTGAAAGCAAAGCTCCATCGCCCAGAACACCCTGATCTCATCATTGTCAAAGCCGAACAGCTTTATAAACTCTATCCTCCCGAACCTTCCGGAAAGCGCCTCAATGTTATTCCGGTAGAAGAAATGAAGCGCTCTGAACTTTACATATTTTATCGGAATGGGAAAATCCACGGCCCACTCATAATCATAACAAATTACCTTATCTCCCACTCTTCTGAAGTTATCGATATTGGAATCAAGATTGACAGCAGGGAAGCATTTCTGTGAAGGGTCGGGATGAATACCCGGGAAGTTTCTTCTAAACTGCTCCGTCTCTATGAAGTCTGACGGCTCCCCCTTATAATCAAGTATCACGTCAAATACTCTCTCGATATCATCCCTTATCTTCTCCAGCGTGTCGTTCACGAGATCTGTTCCGACGAGAAGCCCGTCTCCGTCAACAAACTGTACATCCAAAGCTCCCTTGTCATTAAGGATACATTCGGCCACATTGACCGTACTATATGCATTCGACATCAACTCCTTATTGGCAATTATCCTGTTGATATGAGCCTTCGCCTCCTCGCAACCCGCCTTCTTAATGACCTTGACCCCCTCAGGACAGGTCATGATAAGAGTGTTCACCCTGAATTCGGGCGCTCTTTGCATATTAAACTTCACACTTCGAATAATATAGCCAGGCTCCTCTTTATAGAACACCAAAAGTCTGCAGTCCTTATCAGACAGCTGCTTCTCATGGGGGACCGGATTTCTAAGCTCGTCATGCGATGGCATGCTCCCTATCTCGAAAAGCTGAACTACACTAGAAGAATTAGGATACGGAATATATAAATACCCGTTCATTCCGACGCTGTCTTTAAAGGCCCTCAGTTCTTCCAGCGATTTCCCGCTGATCGGCACTATTACAGCCGAGCCCGGCTCCAGCGCTTCAGCCGAAGCCCTGATACCTTCGACGGTAATATCTTCTTGCCTGACAGAAACTCCCGATGATATAAGATTATCCGTGATCTTCGGACTGATATTCCCGGAGACCAGACAGACAGAACCCGGCCCAAACCCGAATTCCGATACAAGGCAAGCATCCGTCCCGGACAGATTACTGGCTGACCTTATATATGTCATTACTCTTTTAATATTTCTGGTGAGATGACTCATATATAAATTATCGATTTTATCTGTGCTAAAATCAACTGTATGAGCAAACCCGGATCAATAGCCGCGAACAGTATTTATTATCTGATATATCAGGTTTTTAATGTCCTGTTTCCCTTCGTACTAACCCTTTACGGAGCACGGGTCCTGCTCCCCGAGAGCGTCGGAACAGTTCTGTCTGCTCAGAATATCACTAATTACTTCGCGATCTTCGCATTCTTGGGAATCCCGACCTACGGAAGACGCGAGATCAGTAAAGCCAGAAATAACAGCATCGAGCTATCAAAGCTATACTCAGAGCTTTTTGTAATCAACGCCATATCAACGCTTTTTTTCTGCATAGCTTACACGGCGCTTATCCTGTCTGTTCCAGACTTCAGAAACGAGTTGCCCCTTTACCTCATCACAGGCGGGGCTGTCGCACTTAACTTCTTCAATAATTCCTGGCTTTTCGAAGGGCTTGAGGACTTCAGATTCATTTCCGTAAGGAACATCATATTCAAAAGTGTGTCGCTTATACTGTTGTTTCTGCTTGTCAAAAGCCCCGCGGATTACCTGGTTTACGCACTGATCCTTGTTATCGGGACTGCCGGAAACTATATTCTTAACATATTCTATGCTCCGACAATTGTCAGATTCACATTCAGAGGCCTTGATCTTCGCCGCCACATGGGCCCGGTCTTCGCGCTCCTGTCGGTCAACATAGCTATCGAGCTTTACTCTCTTGTGGATGTCACCATGATCAGATTTATTAAGGGAGAGACCCATGTCGCCTTCTACTCCTATGCTCAGGGCATCAACAAGATCCTACAGCAGGTCCTCAACACCTTCACTATCGTAGTAGTACCGAGACTCGCTCTTTACTTCAAGGAAAACAAAAAGGAAGAGTTCAACTCTTTGATCTCGAAGACCTTTAATTCGATCCTGATCCTCGCATTACCGATGATCGCCGGGGTCGAAGCCGTAGCCTACACCGCTGTTACCGCGCTTTACGGGAATGAGTATGAGGCTTCTGTACCGGTCTTGAGACTTCTCATAGTTCTCCTGGTCGTGTCGCCGATGGGATATCTTCTCGGATCAAGAGTCCTTCTGGTCACAGGGCACGAGAAAAAGATGGCTGTGTGTGTCTGGGCGGGAGCAGCAGTTAACATAATCGGGAATGCTATTCTTATCCCGCTTTATGCCGAGATAGGCGCTGCGGCAGCATCAGTCATAAGCGAAGTCCTTGTGGCAACTGTTTATATAATACTCGGATCAAGGTATTTCAGGCTGACTGTCAGCCCTAAGGAAATACTTAAGGCCTTAATTGGAGCTGTCGTGATGGGAGCCGTGGTCCTTCTCACTGCGCAGATATCAGATAACCTCTATATCCGTCTGGCAGCCCAGATCCTTATCGGAGTCGTAACCTACTTCGGGCTTCTACTGGTAACCAAAGAAAGCTTAGTTACCGAGTACCGTAAAAGACTGAGCTCCAAATATGTTAGAATAAAAAAATGACCACTCACACCCCGAAGGTATCGTTCATACTCACTACATTTAACTGCGCTGATCCACTGCAGCAGATCTTGGATTCCATAGAGATGCAGGACTACCCTGATATCGAGATCAATATCAAGGACGGAATGTCCACCGACGGCACCCTGGATATTATTAATACCTTCAAAGCAGAAAGCCGGCATCAGGTCAATATCGAGTCGAAGAAGGACCTCGGTATCTATGATGCGATGAATCAGGGGTACGAGCTTTCCACCGGCGATATTATCGTCTTCTGCTCAGATAAGCTTATCAGGTCTGATGCAGTCAGTCACATAATTAAGACTATTAACGAGGCCGGAAAGACCTGTATCGGCGCTCACGCAGATCTGATCTACGCGAATAACGGCACTCCTGTCAGGATCTGGAAAATGGGAAATGGTCATATCAAGGACGGCTGGATGGTCGGTCACCCGACTATGTACCTAAGAAGAGAGATCTATCAGAAGTACGGATTATATAAGACAGATTACCGTATTGCCGCCGACTATGAATTCATGGCTCGAATATTCAAGGACAATGAAGATAATATAGCTTACCTGCCCGAGACTATCGTGGAAATGTCATACGGAGGAACAAGCACCGCCACGGCAGGCAGTTACTGGAGCTCCCTTAAGGAAGCCAACAAAGCTTTGAAGGAGAACGGCTACAAATTCCCGTGGATAATCAGCTTCAGGCGAACACTGAAGCTTTTCGCACAGTTCCTGGGGGCTAAATTCAGGCACAGATAAAGGGCTTCACCGACGTGAAGCCCTTATCCTTGTTACGGTTAACAATTGTCTTACTTGATCTTAACCGGCTCGATCTTCCAGATCTCGTCAGCGTACTGCTGGATCGTGCGGTCTGAAGAGAACTTGCCGGAGTTGGCGATGTTGAGCCAGCACTTCTTAGCCCAGCCCATCTCGTCCTTGTAATCCTTGTACAGACGGTCACGGGTCTTTCTGTAGTCGTCGAAGTCGCCCAATACATAGTAAGGATCGCCGGGCTGCCAGTTATCACCGTAGAGGAGGCCGTTATAAAGGTCTCTGAACATGCCTGTGCCCTCATCGTTGAAGGTGCCGTCGATAAGTCTGTCGAGGGCCTTCTTGATGCCCGGAATATTCTCGTACTGCCACTGAGGGTTGTAATAAGCCTTGGTAGCAGCCATATCCTGAGCGCGACATCCGAAGATGTAGATGTTATCCATGCCGACAGACTCGGAGATCTCAACGTTAGCGCCGTCCATGGTACCGAGAGTTACGGCACCGTTCATCATGAACTTCATGTTACCTGTACCGGAAGCCTCGAGGCCCGCTGTAGAGATCTGCTCAGAGACATCCGCAGCCGGGAAGAGCTTCTCGCCGTTGCTTACGTTATAGTTCTCCACGAAGACGACCTTAAGCTTCTTGCTGACCTTAGGGTCGGACTCGATGAGGCGTGCGATCTCGTTTATGAACTTGATGATAGCCTTTGCCTTGAAGTATCCGGGAGCAGCCTTCGCACCGAAAATAATAGTTACCGGAGGCATGTCGAGCTTCGGATTCTCCTTGATCCTGTCGTAAAGGTTAAGAGCATAGAGAGCATTAAGCAGCTGTCTCTTGTACTCATGAAGTCTCTTGATCTGGATATCGTATACGGAATCGGGATTGAGCTTGATGCCCTCCTTCTTCTCAAGGAAATCTGCAAGCTTAGCCTTCTGAGCTCTCTTGACCTCGAGGAATCTCTTAAGGACCTTCTCGTCATCAGCGAACTTCTCCAGCTTCTTAAGGTCATCCAGGTGTGTAACCCAGTGATCGCTGCCGAGAAGCTCCGTGATAAGAGCTGCCAACTCAGGGTTACATGTCCTGAGCCATCTTCTGGGAGTTACGCCGTTAGTCTTGTTACTGAACTTCTCAGGATAGATCTGATACCAATCCTTGAGCGTGTCAGCCTTAAGGATCTCTGTATGAAGCGCCGCAACGCCGTTAACGGAATGGGAACCGTAAACAGCAAGCCATGCCATCTGGATCTTACCGTCGGACAGAGGACTCATTCTGTCGATCACATCAGAATAGAGACCGGACTCGTACATCTGAGCTCTGAACTGGTTGTTGATACCCTCGATGATCTCGTAAATTCTCGGGAAGAGGAATCTGAAGATGGAGATATCCCATCTCTCGAGTGCCTCCTGCATTACAGTGTGGTTCGTGTAGCAGAAGGTATCTCTTGTGATCTCCCATGCATCTTCCCATCTGATGCCGTTCTCGTCAACGAGAAGTCTCATGAGCTCGGGAATACCGATAACAGGGTGTGTATCGTTAAGCTGAATTACATTGTACTTAGCGAAATCGTGGAGATCGTCACCATGAGCCTTCTTATACTTTCTGATGATATCCTGCAAGGAAGCAGATACGAAGAAGTACTGCTGTCTTACACGGAGAACCTTACCGTCGTAGGAAGAATCGTTCGGATAAAGAACTCTCCAGATATCCTGTACTCTGTTACGCTCGATAACGGCGTCGTCGAATCTCTGGGAATTAAAGAGGTTAAAATCGAACTCCTGAGCAGGCTCTGCCTTCCAAAGTCTCAGAAGGTTAATGTTCTTAGTACCGTAGCCTGTGATAGGAAGATCGTAAGGAACTGCCCATACATCCATGTCGTTATAATGGATCTTTACTTTACGGTCATATCTGGGAAGAGTGAAGGGATAGCCGTGCTCCATCCATGAATCCGGATATTCCTTCTGGAAGCCGTTCTCGATCTGCTGACGGAACAGGCCGTAACGATAAAGGATACCGTAGCCACTTACAGGAAGGTTCAGTGTAGCACATGAATCCATGAAGCAGGCAGCAAGTCTTCCGAGACCGCCGTTACCGAGGGACGGATCCGTCTCCTCCTCAAGGATATCTGTAAGATCCATACCGAAGTCGCTCATAGCTTCCTTGGCCTGATCGTAGATCCCCAGGTTAACGAGGTTATTAAGAAGTGATCTTCCCTCAAGGAACTCAGCTGACAGGTAATGAGCCTGTCTTACAGGCAGGTATGCCCTTCTTGTTTCAAGGAAATCATCCGAGATGAGCTCTACAACAGTCTTAGATAATGCATCCCAGTAATCGGCAGGAGTAGCCTCTTCCAAAGGAAGTCCCGTGCTCGCCCTCATATGAGCCTGCATCTTCTCTTCAATCATCTTAGCAGTAATATTCTTGGCCATAATAGCCCTCCTAAACAAAACTGCCATAATTTTATCTAAAACTACGTCTTAGGTCAATTTGAACAAATGTATAAAGTGTAAATTATATAATCTTAACAAATTTTGAGATTATAACAGATCAACAGTCTTTCCCCATAAAATGCGCACCTCGGTTGATAATTCCCCCCTCCTATATTAAACTTTATTAAAAATATCAGGCGGTTGATGATCGATGAACTTTTGGGCGGCTGCAGTCATAGCGGCGATATGCGGAGCGGTAGTTGGATATGCACAGACCTTTGTCTTCGCCAAGATCCCGGAGAAATGGCTTCAGGACTATGGCGTGAAGGAGACGGACCCGGATTTCCGCCTATCCAAGAGAATGAAGCTTATACCCCACGGAGTGCTTTCAGCGCTGTTCTGCGCGGCGATCTATACGGCCTTCGTGGTCTTCTGCTACGACACCTTCATCGTGCCTCCGCACTTCTTCCATATTATAGCGATCCTTCTCGCGACGCCCATTATCGTGATCGTCATGATGTCTGATAGGCTCAATCGCATCGTTCCCGACGAGTGCTCCATAGCCCTGGCAGTTATCGGCGTCCTTCTTCTTATCGGTGACTTCTTCGAGAACGATGTCTGGTTCACTCCGGAGGTCAAGTGGTACATCCCCTTCCTTAATCGCATAATCGCAGCTGCTGTAGGCGGCGGCTTCCTTCTTCTTATCAACTTCATATGCCTCACCTTCCTCGGTAAGGAGGGTATGGGACAGGGCGATATGAAGCTTCTTGCCGCCTGCGGTCTCATCACCGGCTGCTACGGCCTTATCATCGTGGTCTACGTGGGCATTATCACCGCGCTGTTCTTCGCACTCCCCCTGACCATCAGGAAATACGTACGTCTCTCCCGGGAGAAAAAGGAAATCGCCAATGCCGAGGATCCCGCTGCCAAGAGACGCGAGATAGCTAAGCGTAAGGCACAGATACATTTCGCAGAGGACCCTGATTATATGGCCTTTGGGCCATTCCTCGCTCTGGGCACGGCAGTCTACCTTGCCATGGAGCCCTTCTTCGCGACCAGGATGCTCCCTTATATAGACCTCTTCGGACTTTATTTCTGATGTGAATCAACAGGCATGAGCGAGAACAAGACACCCCCCACGGCACTGGCAATAATTAAGCATAATTTCGGAAAGCCTCATATCATGACCTGGGGCTGGTCCGTCATGATACTTTCCCTCGCCACAGCTCTTTTTCTCGCCTTAAGATGCTTCTTCAAGGATCCGGAGCTTCTTTACCCCGCAGAATCCGTCGTGGGATGCTCCTTCCTCGTGATACTCATGACTCTGTGCGCTCAGGTGCTTCCCTCGGTCATGCTCTCGAGAGGCTTCGGCGATGAGGTCATAGGACATTATACCGGCGTCGGCACTCTTATCCTGGCCCTCGTGTCGGGTATCCCTCTGATGCTTATAAGGATCCCTCTTTATAATCTCATGGCCTACCTGACCTTAAGGCTCTCCGGCCGCTCGATCTATCCCGTGTTCTTCCATCAGGATCCGGCCACCACGGTCGGAAGTATCCTCGCCGTCATAAGCGACACAGTCATTCCCGCCTTCGGCATCGCACTGTTCTTCTTCGGCTTTCTGTGGTCGAGGTTCAAGAGCACCGACAGGCTCAAAGCTTACATAGTAATCATCGCGGCTTACGCACTTTACTCCATGGACTTCACATCCGTCCTGGCTCTTGTCGCCACCGGTATATGGTGCTGCTACCTAAGATCCCGTACCTATAATATGTGGGCTCCCTTCCTGTGTCTGATCTCCATGAAGCTGTCGGAGCTGCTGCTTCCCCAGACCCTGTCCCGTATCAATATCTTCGAGGTTCAGACCTACGCGGATATAGGCTCCACCTACTTCTACGCATCTTTGCCGGCATTCTTCATGGGCATGGTACTGCTCCTGTTCTTCATAAGAGTTCTGGACTCCTTCGCCATCGCGGTAAGATTCGAGGTATCGGGAAGCGAAAACGACGAGAACATACCGGCCTTTGACAAAAGCATCAACCTGTCATTATTATTAACAATAGCAGTCTTCGTTACTGTCTGGGTCTTGATAATAAAAGGAGTTCACCTGTGACTGACAACGAGAGGTACATAAGAGATCGCGCCACCGTAATGGGTATTATCAAATACCTCCTGATCGCCGCGGTCATCGTTCTTATCGGATTCTTCGCCACCAGGGTGATGTCCGTCCTGGTACCCTTCCTCATAGGATTCCTTCTTGCTAAGACCTCACATGCCATGGCTAAGCCTTTCGCGAAGCTTTATAAAAAACCCGGATCATTCCAAAAGGCACGTAAAAGAATCGAGATCGTGATCTATGTAATACTTCTGGTATTCATCTGTCTTGTGGCTATATACGGGATCTTCGCCCTGTGGGGACAGGTGGCCAGAGCCTTTAACACCATACAGAACTACGCCGTGAACGTCTCGGACATCAACGACCTCGAGGACGCCATCAGCAAGCTCTCCGAGAGCAACGGAGGCTTCATCAAGGACTCCTTCATAAGAAGCGTCAGCACCTATATCGAGGATATTCAGGCTGATTTGGTGGCACGAATCCCCGGCATCGTCAGCAAGGCCGTAAGCTCCATCTGGAGCATCGTGGGAAGCATTCCCTACTGGATCTTCGTTATCATCAGCATCATGTTAAGCGGCTACTACTTCATAAGCGACGGTCCTTACGTCATGAAGATGTACATGAAGAACGTTCCCAACAAGTCCTTCAGAAGAAGCTCTCTGTCGCTTATTAACGATCTGTCCGTTACGCTGTTCAGGGCCTTGGGCGGATACCTGCTGCTTCTTATCATCACCATGGCCGAGTCATGGATCGCCTTCCATCTCGCAGGCGTCGAATATGCTCTGGTCCTGGCGCTTATCACCGCGATCCTTGATTTCCTCCCGGTGCTCGGCATCTCCGCCACCATGATCCCGGTCATGATCTACTGCGCTGTTAACAATAACTATAAGGCCGTGATCATCCTTATCATCGCCATGGCGATAATGACCGTCATCAGAAGGCTGATCGAGCCCGCCATCGTTGGCAAGTCCCTGCATCTGCACCCGCTTCTCATGCTGATATCGATGGCCCTGGGCGTCTATATCTGGGGGGCCGTCGGCTTCCTCATGGGACCTGTAGTGTTCATTATCATTCTGGATATCTTCAAGGTCTTCGGCCTCGACAAGAAGCTCATGGTATTCTTCTCACGTATGCTGGAGAAGATCATGAGACCTGCGGATGATACTTCAACTGCCGAAGAAGCCTGACCCCGTCACAAAGACCTCACGAAAAGCTACTCTCTCACCTCGCCATAGGCGCGATGCCGCCGTCCTTATCCCCGTCACGAGACAGGAACGTAAGCTCCGGAAGCTCTTCTTCGCGATCAAATCTGACATAGAACACTGTTCCCGGGTGAGGCACGCTGTCAAGCTCCACTCCGTCCTCACCGGTAATTGATGTCACCTTAACAGGCTCCGCATAGCCCTCGGGCTTAAGCACATTAAGAACGTCACCTCTGTAAAGCTTATTCTTCTGAACTGCAATATAGGAGCCGTCTTCGCGCTTCCCCGCGATCTGCGCCACTACGAACGCCGGCTTGACGTATGTCCTGTCCTCAGCGATCTTCGCATCCTCGGAAGGCGAACCATAGAAGAAGCCTGTATCATAATCACGGTGCACCAGCTTCTCGAGTAACTCCGGCCACCTGGGGTCCTCTCTCCAGCCCGAAGGGTCGCGCATATAAAGATCCACCGCCTCACGGTAGACCTTCGCCGTCACCGCAGCGTAGTAATCGCCCTTGATCCTTCCCTCGATCTTAAGGCTGTCGATACCGGCCTCGATAAGGTCCGGCACGTGCCCGATCATGGCAAGATCCTTGGAGCTCAGGATATAAGTGCCCTTCTCGTCCTGCTCTATCGGGAAGGCCTCATCCGGGCGCTTCTCCTCTATAAGTGAATAACCCCATCGACAGGGTTGAGCGCATGCTCCTCCGTTGGATCGGCGTCCGGTAAAGTAATTGGAAAGAATACAGCGTCCCGAATAGGACACGCACATAGCCCCGTGAACGAAGGCCTCAAGCTCCAGCTCCTTAGAGATATTAGCCCTGATCTGCCTGATATCGTTAAGCGAGAGCTCGCGTGCCAGAACGATCCTCGTCGCACCCTGAGAGTGCCAGAAATTACATGCACCGCTGTTGGTCACACTGGCCTGAGTGGAAATATGAATATCAAGATCGGGAGCCACAGCCCTTACGCGGGCAAATATCCCGGGGTCACTTACAAGCACGGCGTCCGCCTTCGCCTCGTGAGCCGTGAAGTCTATCTCATCGTCAATAACCTTAAGGTCAGCTTCAAGTCCCATGATATTCATGGTGACATAACACTTGACCCCGCGCTCGTGTGCATAAGTAACAGACGTCTTCATCTCATCATGATCGAAGTTATCGGAGAAGGTCCTTAAGCCGAACCTCTTGCCGGACATATAGACCGCATCGGCACCGTAAGCGATGGCGGTCCTAAGCTTCTCCGGCGACCCTGCGGGGGACAATACCTCGGGGCGCTTCATCAAGCCGGCTCCCCTTCAGTTGTCTCCTCGGGAGGGTTAGCCGCGGCCTCCAGTGCAGCCTGATAGTTAGCCTGGAAGATGGCGACATTATTCTCGTGATCGGCAAGCGTCACCGCGAATAACGTACCGCCGTTACCGTCGGCACAGAAATAAAGATAATTCGAATTAGGCTCAGGATAGAGCGCTGCCTGTATAGCATCGACTCCCGGCATACATATAGGTCCCGGAGGGAGTCCCTGATAAAGATATGTGTTATAGGGACTGTCAAGGGATATATCGTCAGCCGAGAGAATGATATCGGGATCAAGTCCGTTCATTCTCCTGATATAGTTCACGGTAGCATCGGAGCCCAGGTAATGCATACTCTCGTCAGAGGAATTCATCCTGTTCCTGAACACCGAGGATATGTACATCATATCGGTCATGTTAGAGGACTCTGCCTGAATGATCGAGGCCAGCGTAATTATCTGATCCATGGTCATACCCAGCGAAGCGGCTCTCTCGTAGTACTCGTCGTAGAGCTTACGCTCGGTATTGTTAAGCATCGTGGAGATTATCGTCTCGGCACTGGCATTGATATCGAATTCATAGGTATCCGGGAAAAGATAGCCCGACAGAACGTGATCGCGCCCTTCGGTGAGCTCGATCTGGGAGACGAAACTGTAGTCGGTAAAAAGATTAGGGCTGTCCATGCACTCGTCAAGATCCTCATCGGAGAAGGTAAGCCCCGCCTCGTGAAGCTTGACCTTGATCTCCTCGTAGGTGATACCCTCAGGGAAGGTAACCGTGACGCTCTCTGACTTCTGAGTCAGAAGGAACATTATCTCGTCGTAGTCGAGCCCCGGCAGTAGGAAATGCGTTCCCGCCTGATAGGCACCGTCAAAGCCGTTGACCTTACTTAACAACGAGAACATGAAAGTGTTATCGATAAGCCCGACCTCATACAGACTGTCAGCTATATCCGATGTCATGTCACCAGTGTTGATAACAAAGGGGATCGCTCCCTCGGTGTTCATATCCACCTTGAAGGAGCCGTCTTCGATCCCGGACTCCAAAGCGGTAAATCTCTCCTCCTGAGAAATGACGTAATTATATCCGACGTAAACTCCCATGATGGCACACGCCACCACAAGAACGAGAACTATGAAGATATTAAAAACTACTTTAAGTTTCTTTGACAGCATCTTTCTTCTTAGCTTCGGCCTTGAGACGCTGGTCGGTATTGAGGATCTTCTTACGAAGTCTGATGCTCTTAGGCGTTACTTCGCACAGCTCATCATCCTCAACGAATTCGAGACACTGTTCAAGGCTGAAATTAAGAGGGGGTGTAAGACGCATTGCATCGTCTGAACCTGCCGCACGCATGTTGGTTACATGTTTCTTCTTGCAGACGTTTACGGTGATATCATCAGGCTTAGGGTTAATGCCGACTATCATCCCCTCGTAAACCTCTGTGCCGGCACCTATAAGAAGGTTTCCTCTGTCCTGAGCATTGAAGAGTCCGTAGGTCATAGCCGTGCCGCTCTCGAATGCTACAAGTACGCCGTGTGAACGCGTCGCGATCTCGCCCGCCACAGGTTCATAGCCGCTGATTATGCTGTTCATTATACCATTGCCCTTAGTGTCGGTCAAAAACTCGGTACGGTATCCGATAAGTCCTCTTGAGGGGATATTAAACTCAAGTCTTGTGTATCCCTTGGACGGAGGAAGCATGTTTCGCATCTCGGCCTTACGGCTTCCGAGCTTCTCTATAACGGCTCCCACGAACTCCTCGGGAACGTCGATAACCAGATCCTCATAAGGCTCACACAGTACACCGTCGATCTCCTTCATGATGACCTTAGGCTTACTTACCTGAAGCTCGTAGCCCTGCCTTCTCATCTCCTCGATAAGGATAGAGAGGTGAAGCTCGCCTCTTCCCTTTACTATGAAGGCCTCCGTAGTATCGGTCTCCTCGACTCTCATGGAAACGTTAGTCTCGATCTCCTTGAAGAGCCTGTCTCTTAAGTGACGGCTGGTAACGAATTTTCCCTCCTGCCCTGCGAAAGGCGAATCATTCACAGAGAAGGTCATAGCGATAGTAGGCTCGTCAATCTTTACAAAGGGTAGAGGCTCCGGCGTATTGGAGTCGCAGAGCGTATCGCCGATATTGATATCCGGGATACCTGCCACGCATACGATCTCGCCGATGGAAGCCTCCTTGACCTCCTGTCTTCCGAGACCGCTGAATCTTAGAAGCTTAACTATCCTCGCGGATCTCTTGCCTTCCTCTTCCATGTTGACGACTACGCAGGCCTCACCCTGCTTAACCGTACCTCTCTCGACTCTTCCGATGGCGATCCTTCCGATATAGGGATCGGAGTCGATATTAGAAACCAGAAGCTGCATGGGCGCCTCGGGGTCACCCTCGGGACAGGGAGTGTACTTAACGATAGTATCAAGGACCGGGCAGAAATCCTTTGCCGCTCCGGATTCATAATCCTTAAGATCGAAGCAGGCGACACCGGTCTTACCTGAAGAATAAACGATAGGGAAATCCAGCTGATCCTCGTCGGCACCAAGCTCGATAAACAGATCAAGGACCATATCCACGACCTGCAAAGGCCTGGCATCAGGTCTGTCGATCTTGTTGATGCATACGATAGGTCTTAATCCAAGCTCGAGTGCCTTATGAAGAACGAATCTTGTCTGGGGCATCGGTCCGTCGAATGCATCGACGACCAGAAGAACAGCATCGACCATCTTAAGAACTCGCTCGACTTCGCCTCCGAAGTCTGCGTGTCCGGGAGTGTCAACAACGTTGATCCTTATGCCCTTATAGTCTATAGCCGTATTCTTGGCAAGAATGGTGATACCTCTTTCTCTCTCGAGGTCGTTGCTGTCCATTACCTGCTCTACGATCTGCTCGTTCTCGCGGTAGATACCGGCCTGCTTAAGCATCGAATCCACGATAGTAGTCTTACCGTGGTCGACGTGGGCGATGATCGCTATATTTCTCATGTTCTCGATCTTCATAGATGACACTCCGTTAATAATATAAAATACGATTTTTTGCCTTTAATATTTAACTACTTCACGCGCCAATAACATATACGGCTACATGCACAATATTTTAGGTCTGTTCACCCTTTTTATTACGCATAAGTATCTTAATGGGCGTGCCCTCGAAGCCGAAGTTCCTTCTTATCTGATTCTCGATATAACGCTCGTACGAGAAATGCGACAGCTCAGTATCATTCACGAACAACGCGAAGGTCGGCGGCTTAATTGCCACCTGAGTTCCGTAGTATATCTTAAGATGCTTTCCCTTATCCTGAGGAGTGGGCACCATGGCAACCGCCTCAGTAAGCATGTCATTAAACACACCGGTGGTGAGACGCTTCTGCGACTGCTCGTTGGCCTTAACTATAGTCTCCCACAGCTTATCAACCCTCTGTCCTGTCTTGGCCGAGATGAAGATAATGGGAGCATAATCCATGAAGGAGAACCTCTCTCTTACCATCTTTGTCATGGTCTCAAGAGTCCCCGTCTGCTTATCGATCAGGTCCCACTTATTGATGGCTATGATCGAGGCCTTACCGTTATCATGCGCAACTCCCGCCACTCTCGTATCCTGCTCGGTAATACCGACTGACGCATCGATAAGGATGACGCACACATCCGCCTTATCCACTGCAGTCAGGGCTCTCACCATGGAGTATTTCTCAACGTTGTCCTCGATCCTGCTCTTCTTTCTCATACCCGCGGTATCGACCAGCACGAAGCTTCCGTACTTATTCTCGATCTCCACGTCTATGGCATCCCTCGTGGTACCTGCCACGTCAGAGACAATGCTTCTGTCGCTTCCGCTCATCCTGTTGGTAAGAGACGACTTACCGGCATTAGGCCTTCCTATAAGAGCGACCCTGATCTTACCGTCATCGCCTTCCCCCTCATCCTCCTCGGGGAAGTACTCGAAAATCTTATCCAGCAAATCCCCGATGCCCAATCTGTGTGCAGCCGATATAGGAATAATATCGCTGTCCCCGAGTCCCAGATTATAGAACTCATACATCTCGGCGGGAGGGTCACCTATCTTATCGGATTTGTTCACGGCAATGACTATGGGCTTTCCCGACTTACGAAGCATCGCGGCGATCTCCTTATCGGTAGCCGTCATTCCGGATTTAAGGTCCACCATGAATACGATGACGTCTGCCGACTCGATGGCCACCTCCGCCTGGGCTCTCATACCCTTTAATATCTCATCGTCACCGGCAGGCTCTATACCGCCCGTATCTATTATCACGAATTCGCGCTCTCTCCAGACTGCGGTAGCATAGATACGGTCCCTGGTAACTCCCGGGGTATCATGCACGATGGATATACGCTCTCCGTAGAGAGTGTTAAAGAGTGAAGACTTACCGACATTCGGACGTCCGACTATTGCAACGGCAGGTTTACTCATATTCCGATTCTCCTTGATCTATCAGCTTCCGGACTTCTAGGGCAATAATAAAGGCGGTGTCAATCTTATCAACACCGCCCGGTTTATCTGTCTTGGGGAAGGATTACTCTTCTTCGCCTACTGCAACAACAGCCTTACCATCGAGATATCCGCAGTTCTTGCAAACCGTGCGACGAAGCATCTTCTGATGACACTGCGGGCACTCTACAAAACCCGGAACAGCAAGCTTCCAAGCGCTTCTGTGACGTGAAGTTCTTGCCTTCGACCATTTTCTCTTCGGATGTGCCATATATTCTCCACCTCCATCTCATGTAGGTATATTATTTCAAACGTGCTTAGCGATTATACCTTGCTTTGTTTGACATTGCAAGCACTATTTTCGACATGCTTAGTCGCCCTTCTCGCTCTTACGTCTCACGTAGACGGAGGACGTGAATACCACACCGGACAAAGCGATCATAAGAAGTCCTGTCATAAGCTGAACACTTACTCCCTCGCCTGTGTCGGGAAGCGCATTGTTGGCATCTCTGTTGGCATCAAGCACGTCGGTATCAACAACCTCGTCGACGATCTGCTCGCTGTCGACAGCCTGCTCGACAGGAAGCTCCTCGGGCAGTTCCTCGACGACCTCTGCGGGAGTGGCCTCAACTGAATCAACAGTGGCCGGGATCTGATCAGGTAATGTAGGCTCAGTCTCAACCGGAGCACTCACGGGAATCGGCTCCGGGGTTGGAATAACGAAGCTGTTAACCACTGTAATTGCACTTCCCTGTTCGGTAACATCAATTACAGAGTATTCTCCTTCCACTGTGACGGAGGTCGTTGAATCAATTCTTAAATATGAACAGTAATCTCCAAGTCCCGTTGTGTCTTCACTTATATATACTGAATAATTCTCACTGTCAAAACCGCTTATGGTTACAGTCTCTCTGCCTGCAATAGTAAGATCAAATCTTCCCTCGTCATTCGTCTGAACATCCTGGATGCTGCCGTCAGCCCGTGTTACATAGAATGTCTCATTTGAGACGAAGATATCTGCCGCTGTATCGTATATTCCGATATTAAGATTAAAGCCCTCATCATTCTCGCCGTTATAAGCAACCGGATTGCCCTCTCCGTCAACAACGATCTTACCTACTGTTACTTCCGGATGAATGGTGCGGAAAGGAGTGCTCAGAATTCTCTGATCGTTATTATCAACAGGAATATAAAGATAGCAGTCCCAATCAGAGGAAGGAGCATTTGCCCTCAGATAATCAAATATCGGAACAAAGAATACATTCCAAAGAGAAGCAGGATCATTTAACGGGTCGTCAGAATAACCTCCGTAAAGACTTACTCTGTATTCATATTCGCTTGATCCGACAAACTCATTTCCGTAAACCTCGTTATGAGTTATGGCCCAGATAATACGCTGATAGAAGAAGTTATTACTTGTAGTGCTGTAGGAATTTGCAAAATTCCCTGCCACCGTGTTGCCTTCAGCCTGAAGCTCTCTTGCATAAGAATAAAGTCCCTCAAGATTGCACATTACGGAAAGAAGCATCATTTTTGTGTCATCGCTGAAAGAGCTTTCTGACAGAAGTGTTCTTCTGTAATTGACGCCATAAGGAGCACTTCTGTTTAAGTCAAGACAGAAACCGTATCCGGGGATCTTGCTGCCGTCGGGAGCGGTAATTATCTCCTGCTTGGCATATCCATAGATGCTATAAATATCATTATCATCAGCTCTTGCTGTAAGTCCGAACGAAGACAAAGGGACTGCAATGGCTATGAGTAAAGACAGTACCGCCGTCAATAATGATCTGAAATACTTATGCATGGCAACCTCCGGAATATAGATGTATTAACAATTTGTTAACATTTTATTCAAAACTTGTTAATTAGTCAAGTGAAATTGATCATATTTATCATTGTTGACCGGTTTGTTTGTCGTCTGTTTGTATCCAGTCAGTCGTTTATGTCTCCTGGATACAGGTTTTCGACCTGTACGTGTATCCACAACAGTATTTCTTAAAGTCGGATACAGATTTCCGCCTTAAATTCTTATCCGGATGCTCCAAACGCTTTATTTAGTACATTTTGGCGTCTCAAACCCGTACTATATTCCCAATTTTCATCTGACGGATACAAACTCATCTTCAAATGATATATAATACATACATTTAATACCGTAGGAATAAGGTGTTAGTTATGAAATCGATAAGAATCAAAGATGCTATGCTATCCAGACGTGAACGTCTGATCAAGCTGATCGAATCCTGCAATCAATTTATGGAAAACGCGCCTGACGGAAGATTAAGGATTCAGAGGCTTAAGAAAACCACAAAATATTACAAAGTCACAAATAACGAGAACTATCATAACGGCAATAGAATTGCGCCTGAAGACAGTAAGCTGATACACACCCTCGCACAGAAGAATTACTGTGAATCTGTTCTTAAATCTGCCTCTGACGAGTTAAGCCTTATCGAAAAGACTCTTTCAAAATATCCTGATACGTTAGCAGAGGATACATACGAGCAATTCAATAACGACCGTAAAAAACTCATCAATCCAATTTACTACCCCGATGAAGAGTTGATAAAAAGATGGATGATCCAGCCATATAAGCCAAAAGGGTTTAAGGAAGGGACACCGGAATTTACAACCATGAGAGGCGAACGCGTAAGGTCTAAGTCAGAGCAGATCATCGCAGACAGATTATATGTCGCGGGTATTCCTTATAAATATGAATGTCCTCTCGTGATAAACGGGGAGGTCATTTATCCTGACTTTACTATTCTGCGAATGAGCGACAGAGAGGAGATCTACTTAGAACACTGCGGCAAAATGGACGACGAGAAGTACGTGAATGACCTTATGTGGCGTTTCAAATTTTACGCCTCCGGAGGGATACTGCTCGGCTCCAGACTCTATGCCACCTTTGAGACACGGATGTACCCTCTCGATGCCAAAGTGGTAGACAAGATGATAGATGATCTATTCAGGTAAGCCCTCTAGCTCCCTAGCTGCAATGCCTGAAGTCTTTATCCGTTAAAGATCTGGCGAATACAAGGCCTATAGGCAATGCGATCACTGTCATCAGAGCCTTAGTTAGCCAGGCGCCGCCGACGCTTATGTCATCAAGACCTATATAATAGATCGCCTTATACATGAACAGACCCGGTACCATGATAACGATAGACGGCACCGTCAAAGAGATTCGGGGAACGCCTACGCGGGTATTAAGAACCGACGCCAGAAGGCCGGCGATCGTAGCGCCTAAAAATGCCGCGACTGCAATATGAAGGCCGAACACGTCCATAAGCTCAAGGCGGACAACATTCGCGATCGTTCCTATAACGCCTGCGGCAAGCGCCATCTGACGGGTACTGTTAAACATCAGCGAGAAGCCGTATACGCCGACAAAGCTTGCCAGCGCGCGGCACAGTATCTTGACCGGAACAGATATATCAAGCGGTGGGAAATCCGCAGGGTTGAATCTGAATACCGTCGCCATTACCCAGCCGACCATGGTCGCCACCATTATTATCATCCCGGCATAGATTATCCTCTCGACGCCGGATCTGATATCGAGCTTCGCGAGGTCAATTCCTCCGGTGATCAGAGGAAAGCCCGGAATAATAAACAGCATCGCACATATATACCCTGCGTGGTGAGTAGGCGGGATACCGAAGATAAGCTCTCCCAGAAGCACCGCCACAACATATGCGGCACAGGCCACCGCCACTCCGGAGGCTACATTGACAAGGAGGTTGATCTTATTCTTTATAAGAAGCGTGCGGACAAAGCAGCCGGCGCCCGCTCCTATGAAGGCGCAGATCATCTCCACGATACCTCCGCCCAGAAGGAAGGTAAAAGCACCGCAGGCAAAGGCTGCGGCAAGAGCTGTCTGCCACGGAACGTAGTTGGGCTTCTTCGCCTCTATCTTGTCCAGGACCTGATGGAGCTGCTCCACCGAGTACTGCTTTGCCTTTTCGCTGAAGTCGGCGGTGAAAAGCTTAAGCTCCATCAGCTTGTCGGTATTAACTCCGGTGTTGGGAAGCGAGATGGTCTGGCTGTAGTGGCTTCCCTCGCTGAAGCAGGTGAAGGTCAGCGTAAGAAGACCGATGTTGGCATTGCAGGAGATGTTGAGTGCGCGGGAGACGCGATTCATGGCGTTGCGGACACGCCAGGCGCTGGTGCCCACCGACAGGTACATGATGCCGATACGCCCCACGAGAGATGTCTTCTCCTTAAGCTCCGAATCCACCGCGGGGATATCGCTGTCTGACCTTACGATATCATGCCAATGGACAGACATATGCTGTCTTATGACTTTGGTGGAGGTTTTCTCTCTCGGTTCACTCATACGTCGCTCCTTTATATTCGATACCCTTAATTAGAAAGAAGATCTGTAAGATCATCCGCATGTATTGCATTATAGGGCACGTTCATCACATCAGTCACCCACTCGCTGTCGCCGTACCAATCATAGATATAGAAAGGATCTCTGGCGAGAGCAGATGAGAACGTCGACCTGTAGGTACTGATCTGCGAATTATATTCGTCTTCGGTTATAGTCCTGTCATTAAGGGAATAGTCGCTTTCATAGTAATAATTATCCCCCTCTCCCTGCAGGAACTCACCGTGATAAAGTGAATTAACAAGCATCAGGCTGTTGCTGCGCACCTCGTATTCATCCACCCAGTACTCGGAGTCTTCATCACCCCAGCCGTGAGTCAACAGAATATTGCCGTTATTAAGAACGACCACATCGCTGTTAGAGCCGCCTCCGGCATTAAGGATCGTATTCTCGACATGAAGCATCTCCACCGCCTGGCCTGACACCTGATCGTATGTGAATATCCTTATGTCACCTGTCATGAAGTAGGACCCGTCCGTCTCATAGCCGTCCTCGAAGTCCGACGCATACTGAATAAGCAGCTCCGGCATTAGATCACCGGTAATATCCACATACGAACAGGACGGCATACCTGAATACTCAGCCGTCTCGACCATACGAAGGTAAGGGTAATACTGATTCAATATCTCAAGATAGGCATTTCCGGCACCCTCCGCCGTCGCCTCAAGCTGCGAGACCACATCGGCTCCCGCCTCGTTCGCCAGCTGCTCATATACTTCATCGAAGCTTATATAATTCCCGGTCGCGAACACCGCCCCTTCCATACCGCACCACGGTCTGTCGAACAGATCATAGGTATTAAGATCCCCGTTATACTGCCTGCCCGAATAAGGCATTATCGGACATACTACACGGCTCAGGTAGTCCTCCTGTGTCGAATAGAATTCCTCCGGTGTTATCTCGGTATCATTATGATAGCCGTAGTCTGCCTCCGGGGCATAAGCGTCAGTATAGCTAGTATACTGATCCTCCGGAATGTACTCACTCACCATCCAGTTGTCCCCAGCCACATAGGTCGAACCGTCATAAACATACTCCGCGATAGACTGAGTGTAGTAGCCCATTCTCCCGTTCATATTGGTAAGAAGGATCGTTCCGTCGTCCATCATGACGAGGTCCCCGCTTAAGTCCCACGCTCCTACAGAGCTCTCACTTAATACGTCAAAGATCTTCACCGCCCTGCCGGCCTCCTCGCTATACGTGAATATGGCCACATTGGCGAAGGTCGGATCAACAAAATACGAAGTATCTATATCCGTTTGATACGCGTCACTACAGTATCTTATTATCAGCTCCTCTATACCGTCGCCGTTAATATCCGTGTAGTTGATCCCGGCGATGGAGTCCATGTACTCTGCATATCTGTCTTCCATGGTCCTGATATCGTGGCTGTATTGATTCAGCACCTGAAGATAAGCCGCAGCCACCTGACTTGAAGATGGCCCTTCCGGCACCGTCTCTGTCTCCTCCGTCTCGTCCGCCGTCTCTTCTGTCTCTATCGAGGTCTCCTCATCCTCGTCGTCATCTCTGTGGCGACCTGATCTTGAGGATCTTCTGTCCGTGGAGCAGGAGCTTAGAAGCATCGCCGATGCCAGCACCGCCGCACCTGCCGTAACCGTTAATCTGCTTAGTCTTCTGTACGCCATAATACCTTTCCCCTCCTTAAATAAACTTCACCGTGAATACATTTTTGATCTCGTCCGCGCCCATCTCATAAGCGATCTCGAACTTGGGCGACAGTGCCGACGGGAGCGTTATATATGAGGTCTTGATATCAGTCTTGATAGTGCCGTAGGGCGTATTCACCGCACCTTCAGTCCTTCGTCCCGTGTCGAAAACAAGCTCGCTCGTATACTCTCCGGAGCGCTTCACCACCGCCACCCCGGTCTGCTTATCCATCTTGATCTCGTAGAAGGAATAGTCCTTGTCTCCCTCGTGGATCTGTTTCCACTTTATTGTGAGGGAGCTCATCGAGCTCTCGTATATCCCCTTCGTAACCAGAGGCTTCTCGTAAGCCCTCGTTGTGATCTCCATGTTCCTTATCACAGGAAACCCTTCACATCTATGTTGTCTACCTGAACACGGCGGGTCCCCGAGGGAAGCCCGCGCCCCAGGAAGGGTGCTGCCACCTGCTCGAAAAGCTTCGGATCGTCACTCGTAAAGAAGCTTCTGGTAACGTCTTTGCCGTCGGACTCAATTTTGTTTTCGCTCAGGATGCTCTTAACGACGCCAGCTACCGCCACGCCGGAATTAATAAGCTTCACGGAGGGTCCCATGACCCTCGAGATCACGGGAGCCAGCAAAGGATAGTGCGTACAGGCGAGGACCACAGTATCAACCCCCGCCTCCTTCAGCGGCTTAAGGTAATCGCAGGCAGTAAGATAGGCGACTTCATTGTCCCACCAACCCTCTTCAGCAAGCGATACGAACAGCGGACAGGCCTGAGATATCACCTTGAGGCCGTCGATATTCTCCCCTGCCTTAAGCACAGCGGATTCGTATACGCCGGAGCTTATAGTCGCACGGGTGGCAATAATGCCGATCCTGCCGTTGGAGGTTGCCTCCACCGCTGCTCTGGCACCCGGCACCACCACCTCTACCACAGGCACATCACACACGGATGCCAGCGTCTCATAGGCATGGGTGCTGGCGGTGTTACACGCGATGACGATCATCTTTACGTCCTGCTCCTTAAGAAAGAGCATATCCTGCAGGGAGTATTTAATTATAGTCTCGTGGGACTTGGTGCCGTAGGGAGATCTTCCGTCATCTCCGAAGTATATGGTGCTCTCCCCCGGAACAGCCGCGATTATCTCACGAAGCACGGTGAGCCCGCCGATACCTGAATCGAATACTCCTATTGGTCTGTTGTCTGCCACTATAACTCCACCTCATATCTGGGCTCTATCGAGAATCTTCGTCCCGACAGCTCGTGGTGTTTATTCTCTACAGGTATCTTACCGAACATCAGGGTCGTTGACCACAGCTGCTGATGCCTGATCCTTCCGCCGTCCTTGCTTAAGAAGTTAAGATTCACCTGATTACGCCCGTAATTGCCGTCTCCTAATATAGGATACCCCAAGTGTGCGAACTGCGCCCTGATCTGATGAGTCCTGCCGGTAACAAGCTCGCACTCGATCTCCGAGAAGCCCTCGTGATAGCCTAATACTCTGTATCTGGTGGTAATGGGAAGATCTCCCTCCTGCTTTACGTCGTGGATATAGACCTCACCTGATCTTGTCTTCTCAAGATAAGCCGAGACCTCACACATCAAGGCTTCATCGGAACACACCACCGGCGTTCCCAAGTCCTTGGGGATCCTTCCCACTACAAGACATCTGTAGCGCTTGGTAACAAGGTCTCCCTTAAACAGCTTGACCGCATCCTCCAGGTAATCCTTGTCCTTGGCGATCATCAGGACCCCGCCGGTATTCATATCTATCCGGTGAACAAGCTCCGCCTTATTGTTGCCGGTCTGCTTTCTTACTATATCTATAAGGTTATCTTCAGTGGTTTTGCCGCTGTGGACAGCCAGTCCCTGACGCTTGTTTACTATAAGCATGCCGTCGGTCTGAGCGACTATGGAGAAGGCATTCTCGACAGGTCTACTTTGAAGTTCCTTCTCAAAGAGCTCATCCGGCAGCCACACCTGTATCTCTTGTCCCCCCGTTACCTTAATGTCGGAAGAAATGCGCTTGCCGTCGACTCTGATATCCTTATGCTTAAGCGCCTTATAAAGGTCAGCTTTACTAAGCGCGGGAAAAGCCGTGGTACAAGCCTTAACCACGTGCTCGCCGTTCATGGAGCCGTCGACATTAAATCTTCTCATGTAAGGATGTTGATCCCGAACAGCGATAATACGCCGATAATAACTCCGGCAAGGATAACGCCGACCATTACTGCTGCCGAGCTCTTCTTAAAATCCAGATCAAGTATGCTCGCGGCGAGCGTGCCGGTCCAAGCGCCCGTCCCGGGAAGAGGAATTCCCACGAAGAACAGTAATGCGATATACACGCCGTTCTTACCCTTCAGAAGCTTCTGACCGCCCTTATGTCCCTTCTCGAGACAGAAGGTAAAGAACTTGCCTATTATCTTCTTATCCTTACCCCACTCGAGGACCTTACGAGCGAAGAAGAATATGATCGGCACGGGCAACATGTTGCCTATGATACAGACCAGGTAGGCAAGCCATGTCGGAACTCCGGCGATAAGTGCATAAAGAATCCCGCCCCTGATCTCGATGAGCGGCACCATTGATATAAGAAATGCTATAAGGCATTTTTTCCACATAATAATATCTCTCCTTAGATTTTACGGGGTAATTGTCGCATAACCCGCGAACGTTTACAAATTACTTATCTATGTCACTTATCCAGCTTTTGTGATAGTGTTGCTTTCTGTACTCCTCGGGAGTCAGGCCGGTCTGCTTCTTGAACACCTGGATGAAGTGGCTCTGAGACGAGAAGCCCAGATAATTGGCGATCTCGAGGCTGGAGTCATCCAGGTGCCTCAGCATATTCTCGGCGATCTCTATCTTGCTGTCCCGGATATATTCGCTTATGGACTTGCCCATATCCTTCTTAAAGAGCTTACTTAAGTAGCTGGTGTTGACGGATAAGGCATTAGCCACCTGCTCGACAGTAAGATTATCCTGAACATGGGCGCGAATATAATCGATGGCCAGAAGCACATATCTTGATACCACCTGCTTCTTGGCAAGGTCGCTCATCCTCTGGCAGTACTCTATCGCGATCGTATTACAAAGCTCCCCTATCTCATCCGCAGATCTGGCCTCATCCACCCTACGAATGAAAATATCACTCAGGGTATAGCTCACGGCGATATCCATCCCCGCTTCTATACAGAATCTGGAGATCAGAGCGGTCATAACTACCGCGTGGTACTTCTCGTTGTTAAGACTGTTATTGGATAGAATCCCTTTGCGACCTGAGGTACTTCCCGAAGCGTTGATATCACGGTGCTCGAGATAAAGCTTCAGGGCGTTCACATCACCGGAGGATATTAGAGAGTAGAAACGAAGCTCGCTGTCGTAAGCCGTGCGCCTGACATCATTGTCCCGCTCGGACTGAAGCTGCTTCTCAAGATCCCTGCCGATATCCATGGTCAGTCTATTACCCTAACCTCAGTGATGACAGGCTGATTCTGAGGAAGAACTGTTCCGTTATCATCTGTTACCGGCGTATTGGCACATATCTCGTCGACTATATCCATGCCGTCAGTAACGTGACCGAAGCCCGCATAATTGCCATCAAGGAAAATCGAATCCGCCTGAACTATAAAGAACTGAGAGGATGCAGAATTGTAGCTTTGACCGTTACGGGCCATAGAGATAACACCTCTTACATGAGATATATTATTCTCGATCCCGTTAGCGGAGAACTCACCGACGATTGTCTCATCGGCTCCTCCCATGCCATTCCCCTCAGGGTCACCGCCCTGAATCATGAACCCGGTAATGATCCTGTGGAATGTAAGGCCGTTATAGAAACCGCTGTTGGCGAGATTTATAAAATTAGTAACTGTTCTGGGAGCGGTATCCGCATCGAGCTCCACGCTGATTGTTCCGTAGTCCTGAACCTCGATCTCCACATGATGAAGCCCCGTAAGCTGTCCCTCGGCAGTCGGATAAGTCTGATCTGCAGGAGATTCGTACTTGATACATCCGGTCATCATCGCTCCGGCCAACGCCACCGCCATTACTGATATTGCTATTCTTTTTATAATCTTCATTTGAACCCTCTCGCCTTTTAAACTTAAAATCTGCTTATAAAATATAAAACTAAGAAAGAATAATTACAAATTATATCCTTCTCTTACCGTAGTTTACCCCTCGATTGACAGAAATACTGAGCATTATTCAAACTTGTCAGTGATTTCTTTACGGAGAGCCACGCACTGACAATAACGCTATCGTGATCTACAACAGTAGAAATTTAAATCAGGTCTCTGACCGTTGATACTCGCAATGTTATAGCTTTATCTACAACAGTAGAAATTTAAATCAGGTCTCTGACGTACCTCGTAAAATTTACAGGGGTGTATCTACAACAGTAGAAATTTAAATCAGGTCTCTGACCCTTGCATGTACTCAATGCATAAACAAGGAATCATCAATCCTTGAATAGTATGATAGCAGATGCTTCATATTCGTGCAATTTGCACATAAGCTAAAAAGTGCTCTTGCTTATAATTATCTCACAGAGACGAGAAAAATATGTCCGTTTATTAGTGCAAATTTGTTATTCCGCGCTCTTCAGTGATTCAGCCATGTTGATTCGCTCGATCTTGATCCTCATAACCAGATCGACCAGAACGGAGAACATAATAACGAACAATAAAGATAGCACATAGCTCAGATTCGCGATCCTCACCTGGAAGGTGACCATATCCATTTCGATCTGGGCGATAACGAAGCGATGCAGCGCTATACCCAGAGGGATGCCGAGCACAAAGCCCATGAACACCAGAATAAAATTCTCACGGAAGAAATATGACCCGGTCTCACCTCTTGAGAAACCCAAGACTTTAATGGTCGCGATCTCTCTTACGCGCTCCGATATGTTGATGTTGTTAAGATTAAAAAGCACAATGAACGCCAGTGCCGCCGCACAGACGATAATCAATACGATGATCACGTTAAGCTGCTCCATGGTCTGTGCGAAGGACCGTCTCGCCTGCTCTACCACGCTTACATTCTCGAAGTCGCCGGTGTTGCTGAGCTCACGCGCCAGATCGTAGTCTGTTGCCACAGCATCACCCGTCGACACAATGAGAAGATCCGACGGCCGGAAGGTCTTCTCATATGCCTGCTCGTAGGTGTATTCATTCATGAACGCGTAATGGTACACATAATTCTCGAACACATAAGCAATCCTCACCGTGAAGGTCTTGCCGTCATCTCCGTAGCCTAAGGTGATCATATCCCCGGCGTTAAGTCCGCTCTTGGCCGCGAGCTTCGAGCTTATGGCTATCTCATTATCTCCGGGCCACGGCATCATCTGCCCGTCCACGTGACCCCTTAAGGCAAGCCCGATGTCGGGATCAGAGGATACGAACAAAGTTACATCCCTAACCATGTCCGATGCCACATGAGTCACATTCTCATTACGAATCGGAATAGATTCATAAGAAGTTCCGAGCACGCCGTTAATATCATCGACGTACGACTGCGTGCGTGAGAGAGAGACACCGTCCTTTATCACCGCATCCAGCCTGTAGGTGGTTATATTATCGTACTGAAGGTCAACGACATTGGTGATCGAATCACGAAGTCCGAAGCCCGTGAGAAGAAGCGCAGAGCAGCCTGCGATACCTATGATCATCATCCACATACGCTTCTTGAATCTGAATACATTACGAAGCGACACCTTCTGCGTGAATCGAAGTCTGCTCCAGAGCGTCGGCAACTTCTCGAGGAATATCTTTTTCCCCGCCGCCGGTGCCTTCGGACGAATCAGCTCTGCAGGCATCACCGTCAGCTCCGAGAATGCAGTCAGGAAAGCAACACCGACAGAACACAGAAGCGACACAGCAAGTGCCGTTGCGAAAAGCACCGGCGAGTTCACCAACGTAAGCTCACTGAAGCCGTACATCATGCGGTACACATCCCATATCACAAACGGGAAAGCGCGAAGTCCGGCATAGTATCCGGCGATCGCTCCTATGGTAGCGGCCGAGCCTGAGTAGATCACATATTTCATAATTATCGAGAAGTCTGAGTATCCCAACGCCCTCATAGTCCCGATGATCCCTCTCTCGTCAGATACCATTCTCTGCATGGTGGTAGAGCACACCAGCGCCGCCAGTGCGAAGAAGAACAGAGGGAAAACATTGGCGATACCCTTAACTATTCCGGCATCGTTATTAAATGCCATATAGCCTACGTTGGTGTTACGCCCGAGGATATATACATCTGGCTCTTCCTCATTGCCTATAAGTCTCGTCAGATATTCAAGCTCCATCGAGGTAGAAGTCATCTGCGCATCAAATTCTCTTCTTCCCTCGTAATAATCATTAAGGCCTTCTTCGTATTCCCTTACCCCATCCTCATATTCGCTTAAGGCTTCGTCGTAAGCTTCCTGAATATAATCGGGAACAAAAGGCAACGACAATATCTGTTGCTCACTCTCATCGAGCTGCTCCCTCGCTTCTCCCAAAGTATCTCGGGCTTCCTCAAGATCAGTAAGAGCATCCTCCAACTCACTTACTGCGTCGATGCGGCCATCCTCAAGCTCCTCTATACCCTTCTGAAGATCCTCGCGATTCTCGTCGAGAAGCTCATTAAATCTATCAGTAACTATAGATTCTACCGAAGACTTCAGTTCATCTTCCCTTATATCCGCCCAGTCATCGTATTCATCCGTGTAGGCGTCGAATCCGGTATCGTAATACACGTAGCTCTCGGTAAAGTATTCCATGTCAAACTCATCCGGAACTACGTAAGCGAAGTAGGACAGCTGACCGCTTCCAACGTCTGTTCGTCCGCGCTGGAAATCAAGATATATTGGAGATCTGACCGTACCTACGATAGTAAATGAATCACTTATCAGATCATCCTTATCATCCTCACCTGAGCCTGCCACAAGCTCCAAGGTCTGACCTATGACCTCAGAGCCGAATCTGTAGCCGTCAACCGCTATCTCTCCGGGCACTTCGGGAAGTCTTCCCTGCTCAGGCTTAAGAAGGTTAACTCCGTCAGTAATTGAGTGTATCCTCACCATAGATTCTGACGACTCATCCTCACCGGATCTTCTCGCGATAACATCCGCCGAATACGCCCCCTCTGCATCGACAACGCCATCGAGAGCTTCTATCTTCTCAATATCTTCATCGCTAAAGCCGATGGTCGAGATGAGCCTGAAGTCAAAAAGCTTTTGATCGTTAATATATTTCCTCCCGGTATACATGAAGGAGGGGTTGGTCTGAACAAGACCTCCCATGAAGCCGACGCCCAGAGCAATAATAGCCATGATCGCCAGAAAACGGCCAAAGCTTTGGCGGATCGACCTCAGAATTGTCTTAGCATAGGGCTTCATCAGAGTCCGTCACCATTCGATAAGATCAATGCTCTTAGGGCTTAAGTTAACCGTGTTGCTTGTTACCTTGCCATTCTTAAGGCGAATTACCCGATCTGCCATCTCGGTAAGGGCGGAGTTGTGGGTGATTATAACGACAGTCATTCCCTCCTCAGCCGACAGTCTCTGAAGGAGCTTCAGGATCGACTTTCCGGTCTCATAATCAAGAGCGCCCGTCGGTTCATCGCACAGCAAAAGCTTCGGATTCTTGGCGATGGCACGGGCGATGGATATCCTCTGTTGCTCGCCTCCCGACAGCTGAGCCGGGAAGTTGTCTCTTCTGTCAGTAAGTCCTACAGCCTTCAGAAGCTCCGCTGGATCCTTCGGCCCCTTAACAAGCTGGGATGCCATCTCGATATTTTCATATGCAGTAAGATTAGGTATCAAATTATAGAACTGGAACACGAAGCCGATATCATTGCGCCTGTATAACGCCAGCTCTTTATCCTTAAGAGCAGATATATCCCGCCCATCAAGGATGACGCTTCCGGTCGTAAGTCTGTCCATACCGCCCAGGATATTAAGAAGCGTAGTCTTCCCCGCTCCGGACTGACCAACTATTACCGCCAGCTCCCCCTTCTCAAGGAAGAAGGACGCCCCGTCTAATGCGTAAAGGTCCACAGAACCCGTTCTGTAGACCTTTTTAACATCACGAAATTCTATATACGACAATTACCTTGCCCTCTCTATGATCCTGTAAGGAGATACATAGTAGTCGCTCTCCTCGAGATCGACTCCGCCGGGAACGGATATTATTGCTCTCGGGCAGTCGTCAAAGGCCCATTGTCCCACATCCGTAACCGAATCCGGAATATAGACATAAGCGAGCTCATCGCAGTAATCGAAGGCACAATCTCCTATCGACTGAAGTCCCTCGGGTAAATAGATATACTCCAGATCTTCACAGGTATTGAATGCATAATCCTCTATGTGAGTTACGGTATCCGGAAGGATCACAGTCCTTAATACATCACAGTCAGCGAAGCACTCCTCACCTATCGTATCGATGGTGCAGTCGTCGGCGAACACTAAGAATCTGAAACCGTTACAGCCGTAAGGCAGCTGCAAAGTTCCGCTTCCGTGGATGGTGATCGTGCCGTCTCTTGTGATCTCATAGGTGGCATGATCTCCGCAGGAGCCGGTCTCAGCTCTTCCGTGGATCGTATCCGCATCGCAGATCTTATGAGACAGTGAGAAATACTCCAAAGGCAGAAGATAGAAATTATAGGACGGATTGCCGTCATTCCATGTTCCCGTATTATAGGAGTTGCCTGTGTAGCTGTTGCCACCGTCCCATGTTGGATCCATGTGATACCATGTACCGTCTATACATACGACAGCCCATGCATGGTTACAGCCCTCATCGCCTGTGTAGTTATTACTTAATACGAAGTCTTGTGTCGATCCGCCGATACCGAAGGATACTGCTGCAGGAACTCCGGCAGCTCTGCAAAGCGCGGTAAAGGTATTACCAAGTCCCTCGCATATAGCGATCTTACGTCTGATAAGGCATGAAGCATCATCCTGATAGATGTAGTAACTGTCATCTACCTGAACATAGTCATAAGCGAAGTCGTTGATCATGTATTCGTAGATGGCAAATACCTTAGCCCAGTCGTCGCTACAGCCGGCGGTAAGTCTTTGTGCAGTAGCTTCTACCAGACCCGCATCACACTCTGAATCATTCTGAGGCTGCAAACACTCCTCAAGTGACTGATCGTCTGTCCAAAGCTCGCTACAGCGCTCGACATTAAAGTCATAGCACATGGACTTTACGAAGGCCAGATTGCCGTCAGCCTTCTTGGTGATGGCAATACCGTCATATCTGCTCTGAAGCCCGTCAGCCGTCACAAGGAACATGATGTAGTACAGCTGATTGACCTCGATGTTATTCCCTGTATCGAAGGTAAAGGATGTATCTCCCGCACCGGTAGTCACTATGGAATTACGCTCATTCGTAACATTGATCCTCATGCCGGAGCCGCAGTTTGTATCCACACCTATGGAATTTCCCGACAGATAAAGCTTGGAGGTACCGCCTCTCTTGGATGTAAAGGTGATGGAATCATAGCTTGCGTAATAATTCTCGATGTTAAGAGAAGCGACATTAGAGTTAGGGTCAAGCCCTTCGAAGAAGGTATCCTTGGATGCCTCCCTCACTACGGCTGCAACCGGAGTCACAAGCATATTGGCGATTACGGCCGACGCTGCTATCGATGCTGCCAAAGATCTGATCTTTAACATAATCCTATCCTCACTTGATCTTTCCGGCTGCAGCAAGTGCGGCCTCGAAGTCAGCCTCTTCCGTAGCACCGTCCATTCTGTACTTAAGCTCTACGATACCCTCGGAAGCTCTTCTTCCGACTGTAACTCTTAACGGAATACCGAGAAGATCAGCATCCTTGAACTTAACGCCGGGGCGCTCGTTCCTGTCGTCTATCAAAGTCTCGTAACCCGCATCAATATAAGCGTTATAAAGCTTCTCGGACAGAGCCATGATCTCTTCGTCATTGGTCTTGGTAGGGATAACGATAACCTTGTAGGGTGCTGCGATAGCAGGCCACTTGATACCGTCCTCGTCGTTATACTGCTCGATGATGGCAGCGATGGTCCTGCTGACGCCGATGCCGTAGCAGCCCATAACCATGGAGTGCTCCTTACCTTCCTTATCAAGGTAGATACAGTTCAGAGCGTCGGAGTACTTCGTTCCAAGCTTGAAGATGTGTCCTACCTCAACGCCTCTTGCCATTCCCAAGGGCTTACCGCACTTGGGGCACAGGTCTCCGGACTTAACGTTCTTAATATCCTTGACGATATCGGGAGTAAAGTCTCTTCCGACATTGACGTTCTTAAAGTGGTAATCCGTCTCGCATGCACCCACTACGAAATTCTTAAGAAGAGCGACCTCGGTATCCATTACGACCTCGATCTTCTCCTTAAGGTTAACAGGGCCTGCGAACCCTACCTTCGCACCGGTGATCCTCTCGACATCCTCGAAGGATGCGAGATCCATCTCCATCGCGTCGTAGATATTGCCGAGCTTTGTCTCATTGATATCTCTGTCGCCTCTTACCATAGCCGCGACGATCTTGCCGTCGATGTTATAAAGAATGGTCTTCACGAACTTATCGGGTGTGGTCTCCATGAAGCCCACAAGCTCCTCGATAGTCTTGACGTCGGGTGTATGTATCTTCTCGATGGGAAGCTCGGCATCTGTTGAAGCCTCACCTTCCTTACAGGTAGCCTTCTCCTCATTTGCCGCATAACCGCAGGCATCGCAGAAGCAGATCGCATCCTCGCCGATCGGGCTCTTTACCATGAACTCCTGTGAACCGGAGCCGCCCATCGCACCGGAGTCCGCATCAACGACGGTATAGTCGAGCCCCAGACGGTCGAAGATCCTTCTGTAGGCGTCGTACATGATCTTGTAGGACTTATCGAGACCTTCCTCGTCTACGTCGAAGGAATATGCATCCTTCATGACGAACTCGCGGGATCTTATGACACCGAATCTCGGTCTCTTCTCGTCTCTGTACTTATGCTGGATCTGATAAAGAGTCACCGGCAGATTCTTATAGGACCTGAAGGTATCTCTTACAGCCTCGGTGAAGGGCTCCTCATGTGTAGGGCCCAGGCAGAAGGGACGACCGCCACGATCGCTCATTCTGAACATCTCGGGTCCGAACTTCTCCCATCTTCCGGAAGCCTGATAAGCCTCGGCAGGAAGCAGCGCCGGCATTATGAGCTCCTGCGCTCCCGCTCTGTCCATCTCCTCGCGGATAACTCTCTCCACGTTCTTATAGACCTTGAAGCCCATAGGCATGTAAGCGTAAATTCCCGAAGACTCCTTGCGGATAAGGCCCGCACGAAGCATCAGCTTATGTGACGGTATCTCGGCATCAGCCGGTACCTCTCTCTGCGTTGCGAAAAAAAGTCTAGATACTCTCATTCCCTGATAAGTGCTCCTAACTAATAAATATTAAATAATTATAAGTGGTCGATACTTATTTTTCAACGGCGACGGGAAGCCCCTCTGAGGCTCACGTGACTTACGTTGGTGACTATCATGGGGCGCCTTCTCGTTCTCTCGTACAGAAGGTCCCTTACGCCGTTTCTGAAGCTTCTGGTAGTTATCTTCGCGTCGATGGTCTCGTTCTTACGAACTCCCGAGGACAGAAGATAGGTCACCCTTTCTGCCACCGCCTCATGAAGCTCCTGCTTCTCGTCGTCTACGATAAAGCCTATGGATGAGACTGCCGGTTCACAGGCAAGCTCGCCGGATTCCGTATCGATGGTGATCGCTATGCTTACGCAGCCATCCTCACCCAGATGAAGTCTGTCACTCATAAAGTGATCGTCTCTAACAGCGGCTGACGAGCCGTCGATCAATATCGCCTCCGCAGGCACCTCTCCCGTTACCACGGCCTTCTTGCCGTCTGTCTCGAAGACGTCGCCGTTTCTTAGGATGAAGATATCCTCGGGGTCCTGACCCAGGCTCTGAGCAAGCTGGGCATGTCTTATAAGCATCCTGTACTCACCGTGAACCGGGATAAAGAACTTAGGCTTAAGGAGTGTGTGAAGAAGTCTGATCTCATTTCTGTATGCGTGTCCCGAGACATGTACTTCAGCCAGGGATTCGTATATAACGTCAGCTCCCCTCTTAAGAAGCTCGTCAACCAGCTTATAGATGGACTTCTCGTTGCCCGGGATCGGATGAGCGGAGATTATAACCGTGTCGCCGTCTCTGATCTCCACCTCTTTATGAGAAGCGAAGGCCATTCTGGACAGCGCGCTGGTAGGTTCCGCCTGAGAACCGGTCGTAAGCACTACGACCTCGTTATCCGGGTATTTATTGATGGAGCCGATATCAATGAGAGTATCGGGGTCCATATCTATGTAACCCAGAGAATTAGCTATGTTAAATACATTGATCATGGAACGGCCCGAGAGGCATACGTGCCTTCCGTTCATCTGAGCTGCGGTGAATATCTGCTGCATACGGTGCACGTGAGACGAGAACGTTGCAACTATGATCCTGCCCTCAGCCTTCTTAAATATCTTCTGGAAGGCCTCTCCCACGTCTCTCTCTGAAGGGGATGCTCCCTCCTTCTCGACATTGGTGCTCTCACACATGAAGCAGAGCACTCCCTCGTGGCCTAGCTCGCCGAATCTTTGAAGATCGATGACCTTGCCGTTGATAGGTGTGTAATCGATCTTGAAGTCACCGGAATGAACGATAAGCCCCACCGGCGTTCTAAGGGCGATAGCATAGCTGTCCGCGATGCTGTGATTAACTCTGACGAACTCCGCCTCGAAGGCGCTGCCGAGCCTTATTCTGTCTCCGTTACGGCAGGCGTTAAGACCGATGCCCTTCAGGCTTACGCCGTTATCCTCGAGTTTATGTCTTACGAGCTCCACCGTAAGCTTGCCACCGTATACCGGGCATTTGAACTCCTTAAGAAAATACGGGAGCGCGCCGATATGATCCTCATGACCGTGGGTCAGAAGTATTCCTCGAAGCTTATCCTGATTCTCTCTTATATAGGTGTAGTCCTGAATAACGCAGTCTACACCCGGTGTATCGTCACCGCCGAAGGCCATACCGACATCAATGACAATAATGTCGTTGCCGTATTCGATGGCGGTCATATTCTTACCTATCTCAAGAAGGCCTCCCAGAGGGATGATCTTCAGATTTTTCTTCTGCTTTGACGCCTTAGGCTTCGAAGACTTCGATGTCTTCTGTTCCTTCGCGGGCTTCTTGGCCTTCTGTACCGTCGATGTCTTCACATCCTTTGTTTTTCCCTTATTCTGTTTCTTTTGTTTCTCACTCATAATCAGTTATCCTCAAATCAATTAACTACGTAGACCTCACAGTCGGTTACTACGTGACTTCCGTTAGCAAATATATCCAGGTGACTTCCGTTAACGCCGGAGCCTCTGTCCTCTACGGTATAGTAGCCGTCTCCGCCCAGGGGATCATTCGGCAGATAAAGCACTGTCCCCGCCGGGAAAACGCTCCAGTCAGCTGCCACGGTCCTTCCCTCGGAGCATGTGGTTCCCGTCGCTGTGGTGACACTGTAGGTACCGTCGGATCTAAGCTGCGGGCCGTAGAAGGTTATATGGCACACTCCGTAATATGTCATGCCGGAGATATCAGCAGATCCGGCGGTGTTGGATTCCGTAGATGCCGGTGTGGTCGGCGGTGTCTGAGTCGTCGCGGCGGTAGCGGAAGTTGTGGCTGCTGTCGTTGCCGTAGTAGGTGCTGCCGTGGTGGCAACCGGCTCGGAGGATGTCAGACTCATAAGAACGAAGTTCCCGCTGTAGGTCCTGTACCACCCTGAAGCGGTCCTTCCCGTAACGTCTATCTGTTCACCTGTATGAAGCACTCGAACGACATCGTAATTCGTGCCGGGTCCCGATCTCAGATTGATATCCTGAGAACAGTACACCGTTGCATAGAACACCTCTACCGCATTGGGGTCAGTAGTCTCGGTGGGAGCCTCAGTCTCCGTCACCTCGGAAGGAGTCTCCTGAGTATCGACGACGGACTCCTCCGAAGCTGGCTCTTCTGTTACATCTATAGGCTCGGTCTCTGTAGCTTCCACGACAGGAGCCAGTATCTCTTCAGTAGGCTCCGTGGCCGGAAGCTCCTGCGAGGCTTCACTCTCCGCCGAAGCCTCCGACTCTGCTGACTCGGCTTCCACAAGCAGGACATCAGCCTGTGCATTCCTTCTTGCACGGTCCTCCCGGGTCTTGGATTCAAGCAGAGTGTATATGCCGAGAAACATCAGAAGACTCAACGCAACTACCGCGGCAGTGCTTACAGCTATACGCAGTCTGTCGCGCGATAGGTTGTCTATCAATGTCGAATCGATGAACTTCATCGGTATAAGTATACCACAGCAGCGATTGTTAATTATTTGTCACACCCGTGACAACTATGAAATACGACACCTCAATATAATCGTGATATGGCACAAGAGGAATTCAACATCAAGGAAAAGCCCAGAGACGAGCGGTTCAAGAAGGCAGCCGTCTACACCATATGCTCTATGGTTCTGGTGTTGACTGTGCTTCTGGACATCTACTTTCTGACAGACATCCTCGCCTGATACATTACTTACGATAAACGCTGGTTACGTAGGACAGGTTCTTAAGCCTGTTCATCACCCTGTCGAGCTGCTCCCTTGTCCTGAACACCGAGGTCACAACGAACTCCGTATACGCACCGCCGCTTATCTTCCTCGGCTGCTTAATATCCTCTATCTCCACGTGCTCGTCACTGAAGGCCGCAGACACATCAGCGAAAAGCAGAGTCAAGCTGCACTCCTGCGCCAGAAGCACTATATTGGTAGAGAAGCCGTACTTGGCAGTCTTCTTCCCATCATCCCAGGTCGCTCCGATAAGCCTCTCGAACTTACGCATGTCCTTATCGGATCTGTCCTTAGCCTCCTTGATGTGAACGATGTTGGGGCAAGAGGTCTTATGCACGGTAACTCCGTCGCTTTGAGTAACATATCCGATGATCTCGTCTCCCGGTACCGGATGGCAGCAGTTGGCGATACGAAGAAGAGGATGGGAAAGTCCCTCTATTATGACTCCCTTCTCACCGTGAGAGCCCGGGACCTGAGGCGCTCTGACGACGTCTCCCTTGCCAAGCTCATCCGGCAGCTTATCGGGCATATAGTAGACCATCTGACCGTCGGAAGCGGTCCTGTAGCCCATGGCAAGACGCTCTTCCTCACTTAAGGTCTTGATGTACTCGTCACGAAGTCTTCCGAAGACCTTACCGACCTGTATGGAGCCATAGCCTATGGATGCATAGAGATCATCGATGGAATTACAGCTGAAGCGGTCAAGGACCATCTTGATGCTGTCCACGATAAGAAGCTGCGATGTGGTAAAACCGTTCTTCTCGATCTCACGGTCGAGCTTCTGCTTACCTACCTCGATATTCTCCTCGCGGTCCTGCTTCTTGAACCATGCATTGATCTTGGATCTTGCCGATGCGGTCTTAACGATCTTCACCCAATCCCTGGAGGGACCCTTGATCTTATCCGATGACAGGACCTCCACCTCATCTCCGGACTTAAGGATATAGGACAGCGGGACGATCCTGCCGTTAACCTTCGCACCGTGCATGTGATTACCGATGCCGCTGTGAATGGCGTAGGCAAAGTCTATAGGACAGGAGCCTGTAGGCAGCCTTACGATCTTACCCTTAGGCGTGAATACGAAGACCTCGTTGGGAACGATGTTGTTCTTAAGAAGCTCCATAAAATCCTGAGGATCGTCGGAGTCTCTCTGTGCCTCCAGGAACTGCCTAACCCACTTGATCTTCTCGTCGTAGATATCCTCCTTGAAGGCCTTGGAGTTGCCTGCTTCCTTGTAGTGCCAGTGCGCAGCGATACCATACTCAGCCTCGATGTGCATGCTGTAGGTCCTGATCTGGACCTCGAAGGTGGTCTCTCCGAAGGACTTACCGCCCGGACGCTTGACTGTCGTGTGAAGGGATTGATAGCCGTTCTCCTTCGGGTTCGCGATATAATCCTTGAATCTTCCGGGAAGAGGCACGAACATGGAGTGCACTATGCCCAGGGCTTTGTAGCAGTCCGAGATGGAATCAACTATTATCCTGCAGGCGAACATATCGTAGATGTGGTTAATATCGTTATGCTTGTTATCGTGAAGCTTCTTATAGATGCTGTAGAAGTGCTTGGGTCTTCCGTCTACATCATAGTGCTCCATCCCCTCATCCTTAAGCTTATCGGAGATCTCTGATACCACGTGTGCCATGAAGGCTTCGCGCTCTGACCTCTTGGATGAAATAAGACCCACAAGCTCATAATAGCCGTCGTTATCGAGGTATCTTAAGCACAGATCCTCGAGCTCCCACTTGATCTTGAATACGCCGAATTTCTCCGCGAAGGGCGCGTAGATCTCTAAGGTCTCGCGTGCCTTCTCCACCTGCTTCTTGGGAGTCTGGTACTGCATGGTACGCATATTGTGAAGGCGGTCCGCGAGCTTGATCAGGATGACTCGAGGGTCTCTTGTCATGGCGATAAGCATCTTACGCGTGTTCTCAGCCTGCATCTCCTCCTTCGAGTGAGAGGATATCTTATTAAGCTTAGTAACACCCTCAACAAGAAGTGTAATGGTCGAACCGAACAGCTCGGTCAGCATACTCGAATCGGCTTCGGTATCCTCCACTGTATCGTGAAGCAGAGCAGCCGCCAGCGATTCGGCATCTACCTCGAGTTCCGCCAGGATCTCTGCGGTAGCTATGGGGTGGACTATGTACATCTCGCCGTTCTTACGCTTCTGATGGCGATGTGCCTTATATGCGAAGATAAAAGCGCGTCTTATGAGGTCCTGCTCCTTCTCGAGGTCTCCCACGGCAAGATGGGCGCGCGAAGCATAAGCGGTGAACATATCCATGACACCGTCGAACTTCTCCTGAATGTAATCAGGAATATCCGGGACTTGGGATTCGTCCATCAGATATGCACGTTCATCAATTACCTTCTCGTCATCCATTCTCTAGAAGCCTCATATATACGGCGGATTGCTTAAGATCCGTCTTGCCCTCGACCTTGTGGAATCTGAAACAGACTCTTAAGGTTGATAATACACCAAGTTTGATAAGATGTGCTTCGGAAAATACCTCCAGACTCCTGGCGACCTTGAATGGAGTTACGTTAACTCCGGACTCCACGGATATCATTCTGGCAAGAAGCGGGATATCCGCATAAGAGGTCTCTCCCTTACACTCATTCTTCATTATCTGGAAGCATGCCAGATACTCCACCTTCGACGGGATCAGTCCGTCGCTTAGAGATACCTTCGCGAGCTTTCCTATCTGAGACAGCTCCATCCCGTTCCTATACAACTCCTCGGCGATATCGGCCTTCTGCCACAGGAAGCCCTCGGGCATGTGAAGCCTGATATCCTCGAGGTAAAGGCTCAGGGAGGTCCTCCCCTTGAAGGTGTATTCGTTCATCGTATAGGCGATATCCACGATATCTCCGGGCCTTAGGAATCTCGAGTAGACTCCCATTCCGAAGCCCACCGCTGATACGGTACTGCCGGAGTTATCCCCCTGACCTGCCAGATCAAGTCTTATGTGTGCGCCGTCGGACATATCGTTAACGTTAACGACTACCATGCTCTCGGTGGCGAATACAGGCTTTCTGTTACCGATACCGTAGGGCTTGAACATACATATCTTCTCGTAGGTATCGAAGCTTATCGCTTCGTAGCTGAGCTTAGCCGTAAGCTCCAGCTCGTCCTCGCCCTCTTCTTCCTCTGTGTGTGCCCTGGCATCTGCCTCGAGCGCCCTCATGAACTCGGCAAGTCTCGTCTTCTTTATGGTGACGCCTGCTGCCTTCTTATGACCTCCGAAGTTAATCAGTGTATCGCTCACTCTCTCAAGAGCGGCATAAAGATCGTAATCTCCGTAGGCTCTTCCCGAACCCTTAACATTCTCGGGGTCTATGGAATCTGCGGTAAAAATAATGGCCGACCTTCTGAAGTTAGAGGCGATCCTTCCGGCAACGATACCCAGAACTCCCTGATGCCAGCCGGAGGCGTAGGCCACGATGGGCCCCTTGGTATTCGCGAGACTCCACTCATCAGGTCGGTTATCGTCCTCTATCTGCTTAACAGCCTCCTCGTATACGGCAGCCTCGATCTGCTTACGTTCGTCATTCTGAAGCCCCAGTGTAACTGCTGCCTCATATGCCTTCTCCTCGTCATCCTCAAGAAAAAGCTTCAATGCCTGAGACGAATCGTAAAGTCTTCCCGCAGCATTTACGCGGGGAACGAAGTTGAAGGATATAAAGGTCTCATCGAACTTCTTGGAGCCCGCGCGCTCAAGAAGGACCTCGTTCATAACCTTTATCCCGGGATTGGCGGGATCCTGCATACTTATGAAGGCCTTCTTGATAATGGTCCTGTTCTCGTCTACCACACTCACCAGATCCGCGATAGTAGCAATGCCGGCAAGCTCGATAGCCTGACGCCATACATCACCCTTGACAGGGAATCTCTTATCCATCCCCAGTGCCTGAACTATCTTCAGCGCCACACCTGCTCCGCACAGATCTATGAACGGATAGGTATTGTCCTTACGCTTCGCACAGATAACGGCATCGGCCGCAGGTATCTCATCCTGAACGTTATGATGATCCGAGACGATTACCTTTATCCCTTTTTGCTTAAGCTTGGCGACTGTATCGATATTGGTGATTCCGCAGTCTACTGTGATCAGCAGATCGGGGTTCCTACTTAATACGTCTCCCAGGATATTCTCCGTAAGGCCGTAGCCGTGTTCCTCTCTGTTGGGGACTATGTAGGAGACATCGCAGTCATGACTTCTGAAGTACCTTACGAGGATAGACGTGGCGGTAACGCCGTCGCAGTCGTAGTCGCCGTAGACCAGGATCTTCTCTTTGTTCTTCATGGCTTCGCAGATGATATCCACAGCCTTATGCATGTCGTTATAAAGGAAGGGGTCGTAAAGCTCCGCTCCCTTCTGCATGAGAAAATCCTCCCGTTTACCGGGCGTATCTATACCGTAGGACTTTAAAAGCGCTTCAAATAAAGCATCCGCGCTCGAGAATTCCTCCCCGATCGCGTAATGCCACTTCTGTGAAGTAAGCAACATAATATTAATCTCTCTTATTATTTTGGAACTATTGTAGCACAAATACTCCGAAGATTTCTTCCGTTCTATATCCGGACGGAAGGATCAAGGAAATTGAACCAAATAAGAGCAATGACAAGAACGACCAGAGCGATGCCCCACGCTATACGAGCATAGGCTTTATGGGAGGATCGTTCAGGCTCGGTATGGGAGGGTGCCTTCAGGGTAATGCTTCCGCTCTTGATCGAGATCGCATTCTGCCCGCAGCCCTCCATGCATTTACCGCAGTTGATGCATTCGTGATCACCGACGTGTTTTATATCCATTCCGCAGCCGTGAACACAGGCCCCGCACCCGTTGCACCTGTTCTCGTCTACTCTAATACCGACGATGCTAAATCTGTTGAAAATCCCGTAGATCGCGCCCAGAGGACACAGGAATCTGCAGAAGCTTCTGTAGCAGAAGACACACGCAGTCAGAATAACTATCATTATCACAAGCTTACTTGTAAAAAGCGCGCCAAGCATACTTATAAGATTCGTATTATTGGGATTGGCAAGAAGCGCGACTGCTCCCTCTAATGTGCCAGCAGGGCAGATATACTTGCAAAATCCGGGAACGGAATATCCCTTGTTAAGTCCGTATACGATCGGGAAAACAACGACCAAACCCACCAGGATCACGTATTTAAGCCACGACAGAGCCCGTGTGAAGCGGCTCTTACGAAGCTTAACGCCCGGTATCTTATGTAGAAGCTCCTGTATCAGTCCGAAGGGACAAAGCCATCCGCAGATCGTTCTTCCTAATGTGATCCCGAATAGAAGTATAATCCCGATCACATACCACCCCATACGGTGACCGGAGGAGCCGAGAGCATTTTGCAAGGCTCCTAAGGGACAGGAGCCGACCGCGCCCGGACACGAATAACAGTTTAGTCCGGGAACACAGACGTATTTGGCCTTGCCCTGATATATCTTACCCTTGATGAAGCCCTTGACATAAGCGTTATAAAGAAGGGCGCTATATAACTGTATCAGTCTTCTTGTGGACGGGCGTACTTTATCCAAGGCCGATACACTCCGCACATATCCTGACTGCCTTGACAAAGACATCATGAGCACTGCCGTTAAAGCAGCCCAGTACGATCAATACAACGGCAAGAATCAGTATTACGACTCTTATGACCTGTTTACTTACAATCGACTTCTTGTTCATTCGTTAATTATACAAGAAAAAAGCTGCCCCGACAGGACAGCTTCCGAATCATCTAATCAATGAAGTTATCAATGCTTTCTCTTACGAGCAGCCTCAGACTTCTTCTTACGGCGTACAGAGGGCTTCTCATAGTGCTCTCTCTTACGTACCTCAGCAAGAACACCGGATCTTGCACATGAACGCTTAAAACGACGAAGCGCGCTATCGAGGGACTCGCCATCCTTAACTCTGATCTCTGACATCTCTTTCTCCCCCCTCTCGTGCGCGGAATAGAATTGTTGAAAACAACTTGCTTATTATAATAGCTTGAACCCGAATCGTCAAACGGTACTCTCGGACTACTCCTTCGAGACTATCTCGATACCTACGATCATCTTGGTCTTCTGACCGAACATATCCGTCTCCACTATGCACTGCCTCTTATGGCGGTCGATCTTCTTAATCATGCCTTCGAGGCCCTTTAAAGGCCCGTCCGTGACCGTTACCTTATCTCCGACAATAAAACCTATAGACATCTGAGCGATATGCTCCTTGCCTCCAAGTCTCTTCATGAATTCGACCTCGGAATCCGTAAGCGTGAGTATCTGCTTTTCTACATGCAGAAGCTTGGTAAGGCCCTCGACCCTCCACAGCTGATCGTAGAGCTCCTGAGGCTTGGAGGTGATCATGAACACGTACCCCGGGAAAAGGGCACACTCCTCATCCTTCCACACACCGGAATACTTACGACGCCTTATGCGCTTGGGAATGAAGGTATCCTCGAGGACATCAGGGTCCACGTACTTGAGGCATGCGCGACGCATCTTCTCCTCTTTGCCGGTAAAAACCTGGATCACACACCACATATTTAAGGTCTTACTATTCCTCTTATTGTCATAAAAGTACCATTTATTTTAACAAAACCCTGAGATTTATTAAACGGTACAGAGTATAATGCAGTCAGCTTAAACTAACCAACAGTATTATCGAGGAGGGATATCGATGAGAATCAAAAAAATAACAAGTCTAATACTTATGGCCGGGATGGCTTTATCAATTCTGGGAGGCTGCAGCAGCTCCAAGGCAGATGACGTTACCGTCCGCGTAGGATCACTCTCGGGTCCTACCACCATAGGTATCGTCAACATGATGAGTGAGGGCACAGGAGCAGCTTCCCAAGCCTATGAGTTCACTATGGCTACACAGCCTGACGAGATAGCAGCCGCCCTTAATTCCGGAGATCTTGACATCGCTTTGATCCCTGCAAATCTTGCTTCCATTCTCTATAACAGGACCGAGGGCGGAATCAGGGTAATTGATATCAACACCTACGGTGTCCTTTACTGTATCTGCTCCGATCCATCCATAACAAGCGTCTCGGATCTGTCCGGAAAGACCGTAATTACCACAGGTCAGGGTGCCACACCTGAATATGCCATGAATTACCTTCTTGAGCAGTACGGCGTGACTGACTGTACTCTGGATTTCAAGACTGAAGGCTCAGAGGTAGTGGCTTCTCTACAGCAGGACCCTTCCCAGATCGCCATCCTTCCTCAGCCCGCTGCGACAGCGGCTATGGTTCAGGTAGAAGGTCTTGGCATCGCGTTCTCTCTGGATGATGCCTGGAATGAGGTTACATCAGACTCAAGACTCGTCACGGGCGTGACTGTTGCCAGAGCTGACTTTATAGATGAACACCCCAATCAAGTTGCCGCATTTATCGTCGATCACCACAACAGCGTGATCTGCGTTGAGACTGACCTCGACACCACCGCTCAGCTCGTCGTCGATCAGGGTATAGTAGGTGCCCTTCCCATCGCCCAGAGAGCGATCCCTTTGTGCAACATCGTAAGTGTCACAGGCAACGATATGAAAAATGATCTCTCGGGATATCTTCAGACTCTTTACGACGCTAATCCTCAGGCAGTCGGAGGAGCTCTTCCGGGCGACGATTTCTACTACTTAGGATAAAGGCTTGAGAGGCGCCGCTCTCCGTAAGACGATTATAGTCCTCATATGGCTTGTCTTATGGCAGGTGGCGTCTTTACTTGTTCATAACAATATACTGCTGGCAGGTCCCGTCGAAGCGATCAAAGCTCTTATCAGACTCGGCGTTACAGCGGACTTCTGGCTGTCAGTTCTATATACACTTCTTAAGATAACTCTGGGCTTTCTGATCGGCGTTATCACGGGGATAATCTTCGCTTTTTTATCCTACCGCTTCAGGCTGTTCCGGGATATCGTAACTCCCCCCATCACAGTCATTAAGTCCATCCCGGTGGCAAGCTTCGTAATACTTGTCATCATCTGGGCGGGGGCCTCCTCATTGTCTTCGGTAATAAGCACCCTTGTGGTATTTCCGATGATCTACTTCAATGTTCTGTCAGGTCTTGATTCCACCGATTCCAAGCTCATCGAGCTTGGCACACTTTTCAAATTCAGACTTAAGGATAAGCTGTCTCATATCTTTCTGCCGTCAGTCGCACCTCACCTTCGAAGCGCGATAGCAGTCTGCTCAGGCATGGCCTTCAAGAGCGGTATCGCCGCTGAGGTCATCGGAAGGCCGCTTCATGCCATCGGCACCGGAGTGTACCTGTCAAAGATATCTCTGGCTACAGATGAGCTTTTCGCATGGACGTTCTGTGCCGTTGTGCTGGCGTACCTGTTCGAGAAGCTTGTGTCTCTTGTCTTAAGGAGGTTGCTGCCGTCATGAGGATAGAGCTTAAGAACATCTGTAAAGCCTATAACGGCAAAGCGGTGCTTAAGGACCTGTCCCTGGTATTCGTGCCCGGGGAGCCCGCAGTGATAGAAGGCGTGTCCGGTATCGGCAAAACTACGCTTATAAAGATAATCGAGGGCTTGGAGACTCCTGACTCCGGCGAAGTGCTGTACGACGGGGTCCCGAACGGGAAATGCAGGTTCGCACCGGTATTCCAGGAGACACGACTGATAGAGGATCTGAACGCAGTCCGTAATATAAGGCTCGCTGCACCGGAGCTTTCCGAAGACAGGATCGAAGATGAGCTTAAGAAGCTTATCCCTTCATCCGAGTTTAACAAGAAGGTCCGAGATCTGTCGGGTGGAACCAGAAGACGCGTGGAGACAGTCCGCGCAGTACTCGCGCCCTCGGATGTGCTTATCATGGACGAGCCTCTTACGGGCCTCGATGAGGATAACCTTCGGAAGGTCGCGGCTTATATCGAGGCCGGTATCGGCGACCGTATCTTCATCGCCTCCTCGCACTCAGAGCTTCTGGAGAGCTTCTGCAGGGTAATTAAGCTGTAGCTGTGCCTGTGGCCCAGGCCTTTCTGTAGTCCCGAGGCGACTGCCCGAAATTCTTCTTAAATGTCTCAGACATATAGCTTACGCCGTTAAAGCCTGTAAGATCCGCTATCTGCGAGAGGCTGTAGGACGAGTTACGAAGATACTCTGCCACCTTCCTTACTCTGAAGTGAAGCACATAGTTAACAGGCGATTCACCTACGTATTGATTGAATATCTTATTACAAAGCGACTTACTGACATTGCCGCTTCCTGCTATCGCATCAAGATTGATCGGCTCCCGGAAATTCTGTTGAATAAAATACATCATCTGCTTAAAGGAACTCTTGTAGGTGTCCGACTTATTCTCTGCTTCAACGAAGCCTATCGTCTTGCTCTGGGCAAGCAGTATCTCCCATATGGAGTAAAAGGTCTTGGTTATCTGGAACGGATCGTGCTTTATATCAGGAAGCTTCATCATTAGATCGAAGATATCCTCTGTATTCTCGTTAATATCCCTGAATCTTATGTAGGAAAGCTCGGGGTTATCCAGGATGGGGAGAAGCGCCTGCATCTGCACCGCCACCGAGGAATTAAGTATCGCAGGGTCTGCGACGAATATCACGTACTTGGCGGTAGTATCGTCAACACATATGCTGTAGTGGATGCGGTTGGCGTTAACAAAGATAGTGTCTCCCGCGTTAAGTAGGATGGTCTTACCGTCGACGGAATAAGCCATCTTACCGGATTTGACCGCCAGCATCTCGATATCCTGATGGTAGTGAGGCACTCTCTCCCAGGTCACGTGAGGGGCGATCCAGCCGTCGTAGATGTAGGAAGGAAAGGACGGATCGTCGTAGTTGACGATCTCTGAGCCGTCATCTCTCTTAACGATAAGTCCCATCTGCTCACGTTTCATAACAATTCTCTCCTGCTCGTCGATAAATCATAACAATATTCCACGTTCGAGTAAGATTGTTATGATTTTGTGCCTATTTATGCGTTTTATGCGCCTCTTACGAACAATATACTTATAATCACAAAGAAATTCAAGGAGGATCTGTCATGGCAGACGAAGCAATACTCATGAAGAATGTGTGCAAGGACTTCAAGGTCCTTAACCGCCACGAGGGGCTTAAAGGCAGTATTCAGGATCTGTTCTCCAGAGACTACAGGACCGTATCCGCCGTCAAAGATGTGTCGGTTACCGTCAACAAAGGTGAGATCGTGGGCTACTTGGGTCCTAACGGCGCCGGCAAGTCCACGACCATCAAGATGATGACCGGGGTTCTGGAGCCTACATCGGGACAGATCCTGGTCAACGGTCTGGTGCCCTATAAGGACAGGACCCGTAACTGTGAGAATATAGGGGTTGTTTTCGGACAGAGGAGTCAGCTGTGGTGGTCACTGCCTCTTATCGAGTCCTTCAAGCTTTTGAGGGACATCTACCTGGTGCCGCAGAAGGAGTACGAGGACATGATCGCTTTGTACCGCTCCCTTGTGGACATCGAGCCCATACTGCATAAGCCTGTGCGACAGATGTCACTCGGACAGAGGACTCTGAGCGATATCCTGGCGGCTTTCCTGCATAACCCTGGGATTGTATTTCTGGACGAGCCCACCATAGGCCTTGATGTATCAATGAAGTCGAAGATCAGAGACCTGATCCGGGGACTTAATAAGGAGAAGCATACTACCGTTATTCTTACGACCCATGACATGGGGGACGTAGACGCGCTCTGCAGAAGGATAGTCATCATAGATAAAGGCAAGAAGATCTACGATAACGATATCGAGCATCTTAAGTCCTATTTCGGCTCCTACAGGACCCTGCGCATGCGTCTGGGGGATGATACCTGGGAGGAGAGAGTGATCGATGAGAAGACCACAGACGTAATGGAGGTCATCTCTCAAATGCAGAAGACGCATAAGATCAAAGACATCCAGCTTCAGGAGATCTCCACAGAGGAGGTCATTAAGAAGATCTACGAGGGAGGTTCACTATGAGCTTACGTAAATTCCTGGCTCTGACCCGCGCAGGGATTATGGAATCTCTGCACTACAGGCTCGGAACCATAGTAACGCTGTTTGCCAACCTTATATATCTGGTGCTGGTCTACTATCTGTGGAAAGCCGTCTACGCTTCATCCGGAGTAGAACAGGTGAACGGCATGACCTTCACGGACACCATGATCTACCTTATCCTCGCCACGGCTCTCTTCAACTTTCTTGAGATGTTCGTGGTCTGGGATATGAGCAGGTCAATTCAGTCCGGGAAGATAATTCTGGATCTTCTGAAGCCGATGGACTTCAGAAGCTATACCTTCTGGAGCTACTCGGGTTCTCATGTTGTCTCCTTCGTGCTGACCTTCATACCCACCTTCATCGTGGTGATGATCGTCACCCGCGGCGCGATACATATGGGACTTAACCTTCTTTACTTCGCGATATCAGTGGTGCTGGCGCTTCTGATCAACTTCGGCATCGAGATGCTGGTAGCAACCGTGTGCCTTTATACCGAGTCCACCTGGGGCATCAATATAGTTAAAGAAACTATCGTGCTTCTGCTGTCAGGCGCATCCATCCCCCTGGCTTTCTTCCCGGAGAGGATCAGGGACGTGATCGGATATCTGCCCTTCAGAGCCGTGTATGACATACCGCTGACGGTGCTTCTCGGCAAAGGGGGCTCTGACTCACTCGCGGGACTTATAAAGCTTTGGGGACTGCAGTTTATATGGGCGGTGGTGCTCTATGTAGCGGGAGTGCTGTTCTGGAACCATTCCGTTAAGAAAATAACGGTGAACGGAGGCTGATGATGAATAAAAGAGGACTGACATTCTATCTGTCGATCTATAGAAAGGTCCTGATCCAGGACCTTAAGAGCAAGATGAGCTATCGGGCTGATTTTGTGATATCCACCATCGGCATGATAATGACTAATCTGGCAGGCTTTATCACCTTTATGATCCTGTTCCACAACTTCCCTACCATCAACGGCTGGGACTACCACCACATGCTTTTCCTGTACGGCTTCTCCCTGGTTGCCCTGACGCCGGTGCAGTGTTTCTTCGATAACAACTGGAACTTGAGGTTCATGGTGCAGTCCGGAGATTTTATCAAGTACTGCTTCCGCCCCATCAACGTCTTCTTCTACTTTATGTCCGAGGTCTTCGACGTTAAGGGCTTGGGGCAGCTCGCGTTCGGTCTCGGGACACTGATCTACGCCTGGCATCACACAGGAATTCCCGTGACGATACTCACCGTAAGTCAGGCGATCCTGTTCCTTCTTACGGCATCGCTGTTCATGATCGCGATAATGAATGCGGCTGCGGCCACCTGCTTCTGGATCCAAGGCTCGGGCTACGTGATGGTCATTATGTTCCGCTTCAAGGACTTCGCCAAATATCCCGCGAACATCTTCAGCGGCATATTCAAGGTGGTCTTCACCTTCATCATCCCAATCGCCTTCGTGGCCTACTACCCCAGCCTCGTGCTGTTGACGCCTTCGTCTGTGCCGTTGCTGTCCTGGCTGTCCCCGGCGATCGGGATACTGTTCTTCTTCCTAAGCTACAAGTTCTGGATGCTGGGCGTCTCCAAGTACGACTTCACCGGCTCCTGAGCCTCTATCTTCAATTTGTTCTCCTAATAAGACAGGCTGCCCGATTCATTCGGACAGCCTGTTCATTTGCTTTATTGTCAGGGGAAATCTTACTCCTCTGTCTTCTCCTCAGTTGCTTCTTCAGCGGGTGCCTCCGCCGGCTCCTCCTCGGTCTTCTCCTCTGCCGGTGCCTCGGCTGCGGGCTCTTCTGCAGTAGCAGCTGCCGCCTCGAAGGATGTCTTGGGCTCCTTAGAGGAATCCTCGTCGAACTTAGCTCCGCACTTGAAGCAGAAGCCGTACTCGAGGCTGTTCTCTGTGCCGCAGTTCGGGCACTTCTTCAGGCCCTTCTCGAAAAGGATCTTAAGCTTAAAATCCTCAATCTCGTTGCTAAGTCTTGTGATAGCCTCACAGCGGGTATTGATATCCTTAGTATTATCAACGTTCATATCCTTGTACTGGTCGTAGTACAGCTTACCGATCTCATCATAGTACTTACGGATCGATGAGGAACGCTCGTCGATGGACTTCTGATAGTTGGAAATGACCTTCGCCTTAGGATCAAACAATGCCATATCTATAACCTCCGATATTCTCGAATTTATTAACAACGCCATTATACAATAATTTCGGAAGAATATTCGGGATATTTGAGACTTTTACAGTAAGTTAATATTTTCTTCTTTATAATCAAATTAGGATTACAAATCCTTAGAACCTCTAGTGGAAAGGATGTGATTTCATGAAGATCACTACACAGGGCAACGGCATCAGAATCGGCGAGAGACTTGAGACCAAGATCACCGACAAGATGAGAAAATTCGACAAGTACTTTGGAGATGAGGGATCTTTCAATGTACGTATCCGCCCCGAAGGCAGTAAGATGGTTGTCGAGATTACAATGAAGCTCGATAACAAGATCTACAGAGCCGAGGCAAGAGATGAAGAGATCCTCACAGCTGTTGACAGAGCAATCGATAAGCTCGAGTCACAGATCAGACGTCAGAAGACAAAGTTCCTCAAGAAGAAGAAGGAATATCCTCAGATCGCGAGCTACCTCGAGGATGACAACGGTTCAGACTTCGACTATATCGCCGACGAGCCTGAGGAATCCAAGATCGCACGTCGTAAGACCTTCGAGCTTCGTCCCATGACCTCAGAAGACGCCATTCTCCAGATGGAGATGTTGGGCCACAATTTCCTCGTATATCTCGATTCCGACACAGACTCCGTCTGCGTCATCTATAAGAGGAAGGACGGCAATTACGGTCTCCTGGAGCCCAAGTACTGATAGCCTTTGATTAATTAACAAATTCAGGACCGCCCCCGGGCGGTCCTTTTCGATGTAGAAAGACGCCTGTGGACTAAGCCTAGAGTATTATATGAATTAGTCCACTGATTATCCGCATTCTGAGGACTAATTTGCTGTACAAACCAAGTTAGTCCACAGTTTACAAAAATCCATGGACTAACAGATCACTTTACTGCATTTTAGTCCACAATATCTTTTATTTCTGTGGACTAAACTCATTGACAAGCCAATTTAGTCCACAAAACTGAATAACAACCAATCAGTGGCTCAGTCTCTCGATGTCCCATGAGAAAATCTCGTCATCGGAAGCATCAACCAGAATGCACTGATCCAGATTCGTCAGGTAGAACTCGCCGGCATACGCTCTGGCGGTATAGTAACCATAGTTTCCGTCAAGATCGAACAGCTTCTCGCAGGTATCAAGAGAATAGACAGAAGTAACGCTGTCGCCGCAGGAAACAAGATACAATTCGCCTGTAATCGCATCTTCAATAACCTGGCCATAGCCGTCACCCTCGAAGATAACATTAAGAGCGCTGTCGTAAAGATGCCAGTGATTAACGGGATTGTTGCCGTCACTTCTGTTGTCCGCCATGATATATCCGCCCTCGTAAGAGTAGAAGTATCCATTCTCCACCGGTATAGACGCTCCGTTAAGAAGATTAGTGATAGTGTCGTCATCGTAAGACACAAAGAAAAGGTTATCTGTGTCAATGCCGTCACTCCAATTCCCGGGACAATAGCCGCTGCTTATATCAATTGCGCCAAGCTCCGCTAAAACATTCAGTTCCGCGTCATAGACGGTTGTATCACCGCCCTCGCAGACCGCGATGAGCCCGCAGGCCGTCTCGACCGTTGCGTTATTGCCTATTGCCAGCGTCGCCACAGCTTCCCCACTCTTATCGATTACATCAACCTGCCCGTCATGGTAAATTAGATACTTGTCAACCGTGACTCTCGTCCCGTAAGCACCCTCATCCTCGAGAACACACTCGCCGGTCATATCATAGACAGTCACCCCGTTAAAAGGGCCATCAATGATTATCAAATCCCCGAACAGGAGCTCTCCGCTGAATCTGTCCGTGAAATCATAGAGCACCTCGCCTGAAGTGATGTCAACGAGAACGCGGGTAGGATAGAACTCATCAAGATTCTCGATCACCGCAGAGTCGGGCGTCATGTGGCAAACTGCCGGGTTATAGGTGGCGGCATCAAATGGCAGCACATCCTCGTCAAGCGTAATGTCCTGTCCATCCACCGGAAAGAATCCCAAGCCGTAAATCGTTGTATGAAGGATACCCTCGTCATAAATCGTCAGGTAAATACAACCGACATCAGTTCCTATATCACCCTGGTCGTAAAAAGCTCCGTCATAAATAAGATCAGTGGATAAAGAACCGTCGCCTAACATAAGACCATACTTAGTAACGCCGTCTTCAGTTCTGCTTAAGATATACGTAGTAAGCTTATCGCAGAACTGCACATGGTCGAACTGCGGCTCATAAACTACATTACCGTCCAGATCGACAAAGCCGTAAAGATACTCGTTACCCTCGGGCATCCACTCATCCTCGTCATATACGGCAAGAAAGGGCACAAGTATAGCATCAGAACTTACAGGAGGCGCGGGTTCGGAAGCCTCAGTGGGCTGGACAGCCGCCTCGTCAGGCTCTATAGAAGTCTCGGGGAAAACCTCGACCGAATACTCAATCTCACTCCACCTGTCACGACCGGAATCATATTCCTGTAAATATGTCTCGATACAGTCTCCTCCGGGGCGGTCTACCTTTATAGTCCCCTCATTAAAATCCACATAATAGTTCGCTCCTATACATAGGCAGAACCCTGTGATATCAGCGTCAACATCATCGCACTCGAACACCGCCTCGCCGTATTGGAGTCTAACGTCTTCTTTACCGCACCCGGCAAATGCAAGCGTCAATGCCGTTAAGATCAATACTGATACTGCCTTCTTCATATCTTCTGCTTCTCCTTACAAGATATCTTCACCCATTAAGACGAGATTAGCACCCCGCAGGTCACATAAAAAGTCCCCCGAGAAACTCGAGGGACTCATAAATCACTTTACTTAAGATAAGAATTATCCGAGCTCTGCGAAGTACTTGATTGTTCTTACCATCTGAGATGTGTAAGAATTCTCGTTGTCGTACCAAGAAACAACCTGAACGAGGGAGTTACCGTCATCCATCTTGGAAACCATTGTCTGGTTAGCATCGAAGAGTGAACCGTATCTCATACCGATGATATCGGAAGAAACGAGCTTCTCCTCTGTGTAGCCGAAGGACTCTGTCTGAGCAGCCTTCATAGCAGCGTTGATGCCCTCAACTGTAGCCTCACCCTTAACAACAGCGTGAAGAATTGTTGTGGAACCTGTGAATGTAGGAACTCTCTGAGCAGCACCGATGAGCTTGCCGTTCAACTCAGGGATAACAAGGCCGATAGCCTTAGCAGCACCTGTGGAGTTAGGAACGATGTTAGCAGCACCTGCTCTTGCTCTCTGGAGGTCACCCTTTCTCTGAGGACCATCGAGGATCATCTGGTCACCTGTGTAAGCGTGAACAGTTGTCATGATACCGCTCTGGATAGGAGCATAGTCGTTGAGAGCCTTTGTCATAGGAGCGAGGCAGTTTGTTGTACAAGAAGCAGCGGAGATAACCTTATCGTCTGCTGTAAGTGTTGTGTGGTTAACATTGTAAACGATTGTAGGGAGATCGTTGCCTGCAGGAGCGGAGATAACAACCTTCTTAGCACCTGCGTTGATGTGAGCCATGGACTTCTCCTTGGATGTGTAGAAACCTGTGCACTCGAGAACTACGTCAACACCAAGCTCACCCCAAGGGAGATTGTTAGCGTCAGCTTCCTTATAAATCTGAAGTGTCTTTCCATCTACTGTGATTGTATTAGCTTCGTCATCGGAAGTAACAGTGTGCTTATTCTCGCCGATTACACCAGCGTAACCACCCTGAGCTGTGTCATACTTGAGAAGGTGAGCGAGCATGGAAGGCTTTGTAAGATCGTTGATAGCAACTACTTCGTAACCCTCAGCACCGAACATCTGTCTGAAAGCAAGACGACCGATACGACCGAAACCGTTAATCGCAACTTTAACTGCCATTTTGAAATTCCTCCTGAAAAATAACTAGTTACTTTGTGCTTTGCACTTCTAAAATCATACAACGGATTGGGGGGCTTTACAACAAAACAAAACGCAAAAATCCTTTATTCTTGCCGTTTTGAGCCGTAAAATCGCCCCTCCGCCTCAAAATTCTCACAAAATGATTTTTACTGCCTTTTCGAAGCTTCAGATAAGAGGGAAGCTTAGCACCGCCTTAAAAAGGTCGCCGTCGATCTTTATGTTAAGGGTCCCCTTCTGAAGCTCAGCCATGCTCCTCGCGATGGATAAGCCTAAGCCGTTGCCCTCGGTCTCGCTGTTTCGGGACTTGTCGCCTCTAACGAACCTCTCCATCAGTTCCTCCTCGCTTATGTCGAGCTCGCGTGCGGATGTGTTCTTAAAGGTAAACAGAGCCCTGTCACCTTCCTTCTCCAGGGTAAGATACACTCTCGTACCGGGCTGGGCGTACTTACAGATATTGTTCATGAGATTATCAAAGACTCTCCACATCCTTCTGCCGTCCGCCATTATGCGAAGGTCCTCTTCGGGAAGTTTCGTAATAAGCTCCAGATCCGCTGCGAAAAGCTTATCCTTATACTCTCCGGACGCCTGAGTAACGAATACTGCCGCCTCACAGGGCTCGAGGTTTACTTCAAGGTTGCCGGTGGATGCTTTCGAAGCTTCCACCAGGTCTTCGGTAAGTCTCTTCAGCCTCTCGGACTGCCTAACAAGAACCTCCGAATACTCCTTTATCTTCGGGTTGTCGCTTTCCTCCTTAGATATCAGGTCGGCGTAGTTGATTATGGACGTAAGCGGCGTCTTGATGTCATGGGAGACGTTTGTTATAAGCTCCGTCTTCATTCTCTCGCTTTTAAGCTTCTCGTTGACAGCAAGATTCATTCCCTTGGCGATGCTGTTAAGATTTTCCCCGTGTACCCTTAAATCAGGCAAGAATTTCCATGTTGAGGTCTTAGTATGATATTCAAGGTCTCCGGTCGCCAGAGCTTCTCCGCTTTTTTGAAGTTTTCTCAAGGTTACCGCGAAGTAAAGGATCAAAGGCACTATCACAACGTATCTTGCGAAGTCAAAGAATAATCTATACCCGAAGTCTCCGAAGCCTATCACAACTAAATCTGAGATACCGACGACTGCGAGAATCACAAGCGTCTTTATTATTAGCGGCAACCCGCGAATTATGTTCATGTTGAACCTGTGAAGACCTCTTACGCAGCGCCACAGAAAGCTCAGCACCTTAAATATCAGTGTATTGCGTATAAGGTTATGCTGCTTTAGTCTCGCGGAAATGCTCATGCAAAGCCCCAGAAGTATTGACACCACGCACGCTCCCAGGATAGACCCGAATATCAGGGCAGGCGCATAGGATTCGTTTGTCTCGACTACTGCATAGTACAGAAGCAGCATCAGAAGAGCCGCCACACCCGCAGACACCGCCGCCAAAACATCGAAAGGCACCTTATTCAACACTCCGGGAACTATCTGTTCCGTATCAGGTCTTCTTCCCGACACTGCCATCAGGATGACAAAGCTTATTATCGCCAGAAGAAGCGACGCTGCAGCCACCACGCCCAGGGTGTATCTTATCGAGTAAAGATAATTTACTGTTGAGTAATATAATGCCAACTGCTCCGACATGGGAACAGAGGGATCATAATATATCTTGGTGGTGTAGAATGGTGCAGGCTCGCCATCATTTCCCTCGCCAATTGATTGAAGTATTGTAGTAATCGGCTCCTGCCCCTCTACTCTATCAATATTACTTGATACTACTATCAGGTTATCGTCTTCGTCATAAATCTCTATTGCAAAGCACTCATCATCAGATTCTCTTTCCACTACTTCATCAGGTGTCTCAAGAAGCACACCGTAAGACTGACCATTGAACCTGTAGCCTGCAGAATTAGCCTCAGCGGCAATAACATCTCTTTGAAGAGTTGTAAGAGATGAGGTATAGAAATCCTCTTCCGCCATCAGAATAACACCCAGAACGGAGCCCGCCATCAGCACCGCCGACAGCACGCACACAAGAAAACATATAAACTTACCTGCAAATGATCTTAGAAACTTTCTCATATTATCTTCCCTTCTCTATCTTGTACCCCTGCCCGAAAACAACCTTTATATACCTCGGGTTGCCGGGGTCTATCTCCAGCTTCTCGCGCAGGTGGCGTATGTGAACGGCTACCGTACCGTCCTGCCCCAAAGGATCTTCCTTCCACACGGCTTTGTAGATATCCCGAGGCGCGAACACCTCCCCGGGGTGGGACATAAGAAGCTTAAGGATATCGTATTCTTTGGGTGTAAGCTGTATTGGGGCGCCATCGACGGTGACTTCTTTTCCTTTGTCGTCGAGCTCGATTCCGCCTATAACAAGGCTTTCTACGGTGGTTGCACCGGAGCCGAATCGAAGGAAACGTCGGAGCTGCGACTTTACTCTGGCGGATACTTCCAGCGGGTTAAAGGGTTTGGTGATGTAGTCGTCAGCCCCGACGTTCAGTCCGAGGATCTTATCGGCGTCCTCGCTCTTTGCCGTTAAAAGGATAATAGGTACGTTACTGATCTGACGGATCTTCGTCATCGCCTCGATGCCGTCCATGACCGGCATCATGATGTCCATAAGTATCAGGTGGATCTCTTTGGACTTTACTGTCTCAAGAGCCTCCAGCCCGTTATAGGCGGTGAAGATTATGTAGTCAGGGTCGCTAAGATAGATCTTAAGTGCATTTACTATGTCCTTCTCGTCGTCGCAGATCAGTATGTTCGGCATGCCTTGCCCCTCCTTCTCGGTACGGGACAATTGTACTTCTACCTCCGATTAAATAGAAACAGGGAAAGTTCTTAAGATTTGCTTAAGGTTAAGTTGCCGTTATGTTATACAGCTTTCTTATATGGCTGTATCGATTGTATCTCCTCGCTCATCTGAAGCTTAAGCTCTCTTAAATCTATATCATTCTGCATATCGAGGAAGTATCTGTCTGATACTCCAAAGAAACGTGCAAGACGAAGAGATGTATCTGCTGTTATCTTACGTCTGTCGTGAATAATGTCCTGAATACGTGATACCGGAACATGAATCTCGTGTGCAAGCTTATAAGCAGACAAACCCATGGGTTCCATAAATTCTTCTAAAAGAATTTCACCAATCTTAGGGGTTGTTATAAAAATGTCCATTGTGTTGTTTTCCTCCATGCTCTTAGTGGTAATCAACTATCTCTACTTCTTTAAAATCATTCCCATCAAATTTAAAACATATCCGATATTGATTGTTTATACGTATGCTATATTGTCCTTTTCTATCCCCTGTTAATGCTTCAAGTCTGTTCCCGGGCGGTACTTTTATATCATCAAGACAAGTGGCATTATTAATCATAATAAGCTTTCTCAACGCAATGCGTTGAACCCCTTGCGGCAGCTTCTTCGAGAAAACTTGGTTATAGATCTTCTCGGTTTCTTTGTCAGCAAAGCTTTTTATCATAACCTAATTATACCCTGCTAGCGTGTACACTTCAAGAAGGTATATATCATTCTACGCCCAGAAGAACACCTGAGTTATGGTGTTGTTCTCCACGGTTATCACGGTGTGGGAATAACAAAGAGTCTCGCCGTCGATGTAGTAAAAGCCGTTGTTCTGAATAACTGTGTCTTCAAAGAAAGCTTCTATGTTGTTTGTTATCCCCGTAGTATGAAGTCCGTCTCTGAACTGAAGCGCATCCATGCGTTCTTCATCTGTAAGAGCGTCTGCCGCGCCGAAAGCAACAAGATGGTAAGCATCAAAGATATCCGGTCGATTGTCGGCCTGAAGTCTAATCGGCTCTGATAATCTAATTACCGGCTCATCATATAAGAACAGTATCCACCTGCCGTCAGCGGTCTGTCTGAAGTTTACTCCCGAATCGTCATTGACGGTTATATACTCGCCTGTGTATTCAGTTGTATATCTTCTCCTCGGTTCAGCCTGATTAGTTTTTATGTTGTTGATGGTGGAATTAAGAGTACCCGGCTCCACTTCCAGTCCTGCCGCATCCTCAGGGAAAATATATTCATCTCCTACAGTTAAGCTGTCGATGTAATCCTGACCGATCTCGTATTCAGACCAGGGAATTATCTGATAAGTAGGAACACCATTATTCGAGGTTACACAATCTGCAGTCATTACGACCGTGTATTGTCCATCAGGAAGATAGCCTATATCAGGAGTAGCTAATGTGGTTGAAGTCTCCTCGTTCTCTTCCGACCGCGTATTGTGACCGACTGTATCCAGTCTGCGATTGATCACTTCTCCCGAATGAGCATCAAAGTCGAACTCATATTCATACTGAAGCTGACCGTTCCCGTTAGCCAGAAACTCCACCTCATATACTGCCCTTCCGTCATAATCAACCAGCTCGGCTCTTGTGAAGGTTACATCCTCTTCATCAATGGTTGTCATATGAAGTGCAAACTCCTTGGCATACTCCGGATCCATTATATCGGTCTGATATTCAAGGCTTTCTTCCGCTTGGTTGTATTCGATCAGCGAGCAGCCCGTGATTAAGATCACCAGTACTATACATATTGCCAAAGCAGCCTTACTATTCCTGATCGGATGTTTAATGCTTGTAATTCGTCTTCTCATCATCTTGAATGTCCCTCTCATTCCTGTAGTCATCGAGAAGCTTTGTAACACAGATGCTCTGTTACTTATGAGATTAAGCAGCATCCTTCCGTATTCTGTCGCCTCCGCCCGTCCTAACCTTCTTAAGACTTCCTCATCACATGCGAGCTCGCAGTCTCTTCCGGATTGTATAAATGCCATCCATATCAAAGGGTTGTACCAGTTAAGCGCGAGTACGATGTATCTCAGAACAATCCAGTACATATCTTTGTGTCGGTAGTGGCAGGCTTCATGGCAGAGCACATATTTTAACGGGCCCTCATCATTACCATTTACATAGATATTTCTCCCGAGAAGAAATGGAGCCGTCTCATTGTCAATCCTGTATACCTTGAGCCCACTGTCAGAGTCTCGCATAAGATACGTTCTTCTTCGGATACAGTAGATAACGAAGCCTATGTTATATACGGTAAGCGACCCGAGAATAACTGCTGAGACTGACAACGAGATATCTCTTAACATCACTTCCCAATTTATACTTCGCTTTGCCGGAGCCGTTGCTTTATTCTCGAGAGGCCTTACTTCCTCCGCGAGCTGTAATTCCAAATCCGAGGCAGCTACAGGTGTCTCTTGTATTACCTGCACCTCCGGCAGCTTCGGAAGCGTCACCTTAACACTCGGCACCGGGAACAGCAGCATGAAGATAGGTACCGCGAGCCACATCGCATACTGATATTTTCGAGCTATCTTCTTGTCCGTGATCAGCCTTAGGAACGTGATTACCGCAGTTACAAGGCTTACTCCCACAATGTATCTAAGCATATCAACTCTGTCTCCTTAACTCTCTCGTACCCTGACTCATTATGAGTCCGACATCGCCTTCTACGGTATATGTCGCGCGCGGTATGCTAACCCCCTCTACATAGAAAGTGATATACGGTTCCGATGCGGTCCATGTAAACTCCACATCAGTCTCCTCGCCATCCATAAGAACCGTAACACACCCCGTGTTATCTCCGTTGAATGTGTAACCCAGGATCTCGTCCTCTCCGACAAAGGACATTACTGAGTTATCCTCTGTCACTTCCCACTCACCGAAAAGCCTCTCATCAAGCGGATACCGCGGCTCCTCAAGATCACAGCAGGCGTAAACAAGCTCACCTGTATTTGCATCCATATCATATTGATATACTCTGTAGACATCCCCATATGATACAAACTCGATCTCATACATCAGCCTTCCGTTCTCATCGACCAGCTCGGCACTTGAGACGGTCACCTCTTCGTTATCCATACGAGCAGCTGACAACGCCAGTGCGGTTGCATCTTCAATGCTTAATTGATTTCCGTATTCAACCAAAGAACACCCGGAAACTGCTAATACTAATGCAACACAAATCCCCAATGCCGCTTTACTGTTTTTATTCGGATGCTTTATGTTAGTTATCCTCTTCTTCATCATGTTAAATGTCCCTCTCATTCCTGTTGTTATTGAAAATCTTTGTGCCATAGATGCCCTGTCGCTCATAAGGTCAATCAGCATTTCCCCGTATTCAGTCGCTTTATCCTGTCCCAATTGCTTTAATACTTCCTCGTCGCATGCGAACTCACAGTCTCTGCCTGATTGAATAAATGCTGCCCATATCAAAGGGTTGTACCAGTTAAGCGCGAGCACAATGTATCTCAGAACAATCCAGTACATATCTTTGTGTCGGTAGTGACAAGCTTCATGACAGAGTATGTATCTTGAGGGCTCCTCATCATTTGCATTTACGTAAATGCTTTTGCCCAGTAGAAAAGGCGTCGCATTATTGTTTATCCTATAAACCTTCAGTCCGCTTTCTTGGTCGATCTTAAGGAAAAATCTTCTCCTGATGCAGTAGATAACGAAGCCTATGTTATATACAGCAAGCAAGCCGAGAATGATCGCTGAAACTGACAAAGAGATATTTCGTAACGACACTTCCCAATTTATGCTTCGCTTTACCGGAGCCGTTGCTTCATTCTCGAGAGGCCTTACTTCCTCCGCGGGCTGTAAATCCACATCCGAGGCAGCTACAGGCGTCTCCTGTATTGCCTGCACCTCCGGCAGCTTTGGAAGTGTCACCTTAACATGCGATACCGGGAAAAGCAGCATGAAGATAGGTACCACGAGCCACATCGCATACTGATATTTACGCTTGATCCTGCCGTCAGTTATCAGACGAAGCAGCATTACTACTGACGTGACAATTGATATCCCGATAATGTAACGAAGCATAAGAATAACCCCCGTTTACCAGTGTTGCACACGCAAGGTATACGTGTGTATACCGTAAGTATCTCACAGAGGTATACATTCGTCAACCGGTATAGCATCATTCTTGTATCTATATCGCTACAGCGATATAATATCGATAGTGTTTTATAAAACAGCTACCGGAGGAAGATGATATGCTTGTCTACCATGGTTCATCACATATTATCCAAACGCCTGTATATAACGGCAGTAAGAGAACAAATGATTATGGTTACGGTTTCTATACGACTGAGAACATAGAGCTTGCCAAAGAATGGTCATGCTCTGATGGTCAAAACGGATATGCCAATATCTACGAGGCAGACCTAGAGGGGCTTACTATTCTGAATCTGAATTCATCTGAATATAACATCTTAAACTGGCTAGCAGTTCTTACTAAGTACAGAAGCTATTGGCAGAAGAACAGTATTGCCGAAGAGGCAAAGAATTATCTCCAGGAAAACTTCTTTGTAGATCCGACTGCCTATGATGTCATCATCGGGTATCGTGCGGATGACTCGTATTTTTCCTTTGCGCAGGATTTTATCAGCGGCGCCATTTCTCTCTCAAAGCTTTCTGAAGCTATGCGACTCGGGAAGCTCGGGGAGCAGGTAGTTTTTAAAAGCAAAGCATCATTCTCACACATTCTCTTTAAAGGTGCAGAGCCGGCGGATGCATCTATCTATTATGAGCGTAAAGTAACAAGAGACAGAGAAGCACGCCGCGCATATCGTAACAGCAAACAAATAACAGATAGCTATAACGAATTATTCATGATCGATATTGTGAGGGAGAAGATAAAAAATGGTGATCTACGCCTACAGTGAAGCATATCTTGACAGTGCGAAAAACATCCTCGGACATGCCGTGGATTTTGCAGTAATGTCCCTTAACATTGAACCTGATACCTTTGGAGACTCCTTAATGGTATCAAATGCAGCTGCGCAATTCGGAAGAGGAAATCCAAGCTATGTTGCCGGTACGAACGGATGTGAGCTTGCAAGGCAAATACTTAATGAAGCTCACATTGACTATGCTGACATCGAAGATGCCATGTATCTTGATAAGTCACCGGAATACTGGGCCGGATGGGCTCTGGCACATTATCAATGGTATTCTTCAAGAAGCTTCATGGAAATACTGACCGAAGTTCCGCTTTCTGAAATGATCAAAATGTACCCCGTCTATCACGAGATGGATATTGAACATTTCCTGGAACACATGAACGTTCTTATCAAAGATGCCAACCCCACCACCAAACTGCGAGCAAAGCGTCTCAACTGTAATATGTCGCAGTCAGAACTTGCCAAGGATTCCGGGGTGGCTTTAAGACAAATACAGTTATTCGAGCAAAGACAACGCGATATCAATAACGCATCTGCAATCACACTCTTAAGATTAAGTCGTTCTCTTAATTGCAGGATGGAAGACTTGATAGAGTTGTAATTACTATTACAGATTACCCCTCCGGCACCTCGATGACGCCGAACTCGTGAAGTAGCGGATAGATATACGATATCCCGCGGATGTCTCCCAGAGCCTTGGGGCGCGGAACAACAGTACCTTTATGCTTTAACGCATTATTAAACGCGAGTCTTATGGAGCTCCACACGATGGTCTTGCTGTCGGTGCGCCGGCTGACGATGAGCTCTTTGTTATACTCACCGTTTCTGCCGCGCTTTATCTCGTATTGGAACGGAAGCCCGGATACAGTCTGGAAAGGGACACCCTGGTAAGCGACGATCACATCCCACAGCTTCTCTTCGGTCATGTCATTTCTAAATGAATCTAAGACCTGAAGCCGCTCCTGCTCGGTCATCTCGAAAATCACTTAAGCACTCTTACCGGAAGTCGCGACGCAGCGCTTTATAGGGATCCCCTGATCCGCGAACTTCTGCTCAAACTCGGTCCTTATGTTATCTCCATCGTACTCACTGTTGTGAAGGTCGCGGGTAACTTCCGACAGAACAAACCCGCACTCTTTAAATTCCGTGAGCGAGAAGTCAAACAGCATATCGTTATCCGTCTTAAATCTCACCTGTCCGCCGGGCACCATGATCTTCTCGTAGACCTTCAGGAAATCTCTGTATGTAAGCCTTCTCTTGGGCTTCTTTTTACGCGTCCAGGGGTCAGAAAAATTCAAATAAATACGATTAACCTCGCCCTCCTCGAAGTAGTCGTCCAGGTACTTCGCATCGGAGTTGACAAAGAACAGATTTGGAATCTGCAAAGATTCGGCCTTCTCGATAGCCGCCAGGATTACCGAGGACTCGCGCTCCAGAGCGATGTACAACGCATCGGGATTATTAAGAGCGGTCTCACAGCAAAACTTGCCCTTGCCGCAGCCTATCTCAAGGTATAACTCGCAGTCTGAAGGAAAACCGCAGACTTCTCTCCACTTGCCCTTATTGGTTGCGGGGGTGGAAAACCACCTGCCGGCGCACCTTTCCATTCTCTCGGGAATATGTCTTTTGGCACGAAGTCTGGTCATTATGCTTTAGTCTCCTTCTCGCGGCGCTCCTGCAGGACTTCGCAGATACGTACCGACTCCATGGCATCGGCGCCGTAGTAGTCGCCTCCGATCTTCTTAACTACATCCTCGGTCACGACAGCGCCGCCGCAGAAGACCGGAATGCTGATGCCCCTCTCCTTCATGCGCTTTATCGTGTTCTCCATGGAGACCACGGTCGTAGTCATGAGCGCAGAAAGTCCGACGCCTATCGGGTTATACTTCTCGCAGGCATCGCAGACCGCGTCAGGATCAACGTCCTTTCCGAGATCAATCACCTCAAAGCCGTAGCTTTGAAGCACGACTTTTACTATATTCTTGCCGATGTCGTGGACGTCGTTCTTCACCGTCGCTATCACAACGGGACCCTTGGAAGAGCCCTCGTCAGCGGACACCAGCTTATCCTTTATCTCGTCGAAAACAAGCTTACTCGTCTCCGCCGACACCATAAGTTGCGGCAGGAAGATAATGCCCTTATCGTAGTCGCGACCGACCTTATCAAGAGCCGGTATCAGATGGTCAGCGACGATGCTTAAAGGCTCCATATCGCCCATGGATTTGACCGCATCAACAGCCTGATGCTTCTGACCCTTAACTATCGCCTTAAATAAAGCAGACTTACCTTCAAGCTCCGCGTCCGAAGATGCTGACGCTGCCTGAGAAGCATCCGCAGCCTGAGCCGCCCCGGGCTTTGCCACAACATCGTTGCTGTGACGCGTGATATAATCCCCGGCATTCTCGTCTGATGCATTGAGAACTTCGAAGGCATCGATCGCACCCATAAGTTCCTTGTCCAAAGGATTAAGGATCGGAAGCTTCAGTCCCGCGTACAGTGCCATTACCAGGAACGTTCTGTTGATAAGAGGGCGATTGGGAAGACCGAAGGATACGTTGGATAATCCAAGAGCGGTTGCGCAGCCGAGCCGGTCCGTTACATATCCCACGCACTTTGCCGTCTCTATGACTTCCTTCTGCTGTGCGCTCGCCGTAAGGACGAGGGAGTCAATGACTATCCTCTTCTTCGGGATGCCGTATTTGGCTGCCTCTGCGACTATCCTCTCGGCGATAGCAAATCTCTGCTCAGCCGTCGGGGGTATGCCGTCCTCGTCGATGCAAAGCCCGATTACGGTTCCGCCGTATTTTTTTACGATCGGGAAAACCGCATCCATTACTTCCTTCTTACCGTTGACCGAGTTTATAAGAGGAAGCCCGTTATATATGCGGCAGGCTTTCTCCAGCGTCTCGGGGTTGCTGCTGTCTATCTGTAACGGAAGGTCGATTACTTCCTGAAGATTCGTTATAAGCTCGGTCATTACGGAGGTCTCGTCGATCCCCGGAACGCCGACGTTAACGTCCAGCACATCCGCGCCGGCCTCGACCTGGGCGATACCCTCATCGACGATGTCATAGAGGCGCCCTTCGGCAAGAGCGAGCTTCATCTTTTTCTTACCCGTAGGATTGAGTCTCTCGCCGCACCTTATGACTCTGTTTCGGAACTCAACAAGCGTCGTCGTGCCGCAGACTCTGGTTACCTCCTCCGCCGGCTCGTAGACTACTTCAAGGTCAGCCGTCTTCTCGCAACAGGCTCTAATATGCGCAGGTGTAGTACCGCAGCAGCCTCCGAATCCCGAGATCCCCGCCTGAGCGAACCTGCGGATATAGTCGGAGAACTCCTCGGCTCCCACATCGTAATAGGTCTCGCCGTTTCTGAATTTGGGAAGCCCCGCATTAGGCTGAACAAGAAGAGGGAGCCTGGCGGTCTTAAGCATTCTCATAATAACAGGCTCAAGCTCGGCAGGACCGAGGGAACAGTTGATCCCGAGCATATCCACTCCGAGACCTTCCATAAGCGCCACAGCCTGTTCGGGTGACGCGCCTGTAAGCATCTTCTGATTCTCCTGGAAGGTGACCGAACAGAACAGAGGCTTGTCGGTGTTCTCTTTAACCGCAAGTATCGCCGCCTTCACTTCATGAAGGTCGGTCATGGTCTCGATAATAAAACCGTCAACCGTATCTTTTGAAAGCAGAACCTGCTCTTTGAAGCAGTCCACCGCGTCTTCGAAGTCCAGATCCCCCAGAGGCTTAAGAAGCTTACCTGTAGGAGCCATATCGTAGAAGACATATACATCTTTTCCCGACTCCTCGACCGCTTCTCTGGCATTCCTGCAGGCTGCCTTGATCTGAGTCTTAAGTTCATTCGTATCCGCGATATGGAACCGATCGGCACCGAAGGTATTGGTTACAACAACCTTGGACCCTGCATTTATATAATCTTTATGTATAGCCTTAACCAGCTCGGCGCGGTCGATATTTATCTCGCCGCTGTTAGTCCCGGCGGGTACGCCCCGCTCTTGAAGCTGGGACCCGAATCCTCCGTCAAAGACTATAAATTCTTTACCCAGTAACTCTCTTATATCTCTTTTTGCCATGAAGCTAGTTTAACACCAAAATCGTCGCCGGCATATAAATAACTTCTATTAACTGCTATAAGAAAAGCTTATCCCGGGTCCTATGCAGGCTGGCAGACGTCGCTGCCTATCGGCGATATGCTGTATACGTAATTGATTCTCGCAGGGGCAGTATCGGTATCGATATCGTTCTTACAGATGACGGTGACAACGCTACCCACTATGGGCTCGTCCGTGTATATGCCCGGGGCATAGCTTTGGGCGCTCATCACATATCTGTTCCCTGACACAATGCAATTCCCGAACATTTCCGCAGGATCCGCCATCGCTTCTACAACAATGTCCCCGTCGGAGCTTACCCTGACTACCGTGCCTAAGAACTGAAGCACCGAGGAAGGGACGTATCCCTCCTGCGCCTGCGCACTTCCTTCCGCAGCGAAAATCCTGAATTCTCCGTCGACATAGACCTCGATAGTATTCGCCTCGAATCCCACCTGCCATCCGTTCGCATCGAAATTCGCCTCTCCGTTCTCGTCGGGGATCTCATCACGGTCAATAACGTTCTCTATGGCGCCGTCAAGATTGCCGCATCTTCCCCAGACTCCGGAAGCATATCCGGTATCAAGATAGAGCGTATCATAAGCCATTACGGCTCTTACGGGATCTTCATTCTGCTGAGTCTCGCTGACAGACGGTGCGGCGGAGCTTATAACGACCTCAGTCGTTTCCGTTGTCTGTTCAGAATTCCTATCCGGCTGCTCGATATCATCAGCCGTTCTGCAGCCTGCAAGCAGAATTATAATTGTTATTACGATCAATAAATTGACTGCTCTTCTCATAAAGGAACACCTCCGTCTATACATAAGACGGGAAAAGTGTCCCAACAGTCACATGGCAAACAATTATCCCTTGAACCCGATTATCCCAGTCATGGACTTGAACGGGTGCATCAGGAAGCCGTCGTCGAGGGTGAGTCCTAATTTCCTGACTTCGGGGACGTGTTCAAATATCTGCTTTTGCATCGAAAGAGGCACATCCCCATATCCGGGGGCAAATCTGAAGGTCTGATCCTTAAGTACCAGACGCTTCTGGAATTCATTCGTAACCTCTTCTATATACGCGTTGGCCGCCGCATCGATCAGAACCATTTTCGCAGGATCGGTCTTACTTAACCGCTCTATCCTGTTATCCACCGCCTGTCCCAAAGTCGAGATCAGAAAAGCAACGCTGTCGGAACCGCTCTTAGTAAACAGCTCCGACAGCGACTTATAGCTTAAATCTATGGGACACTCCTCTAAGGAGAAGAACTTAGAAGCAAATCCCAGGCGCGCGACAGACTTCATCTCATCTATCGCCTTACGGACCATCTGAACCTGCTCTTCAGACGCTTCATGCCTGAAGTTAAGGTACGAGAGAGTCCTCTTCTCAAGCGCCGTCAGTTCAGGATTCAAATCATCTTCTCCGTGAGTTTGACGCCTCCGATTACGTGGAAATGAAGATGCATTACAGTCTGTCCGCCATCCTCACCGCAGTTGTTGATAACACGGAAACCCTTCTCGAGTCCGTCAGCTTCGGCGACCTTCGCCACAGCCTTGGCGCACGCGTCGAGGTACTCGGCACCATCCTCAGAAGAAGAAACATCGATAATGTTATCAAAGTGCTTCTTCGGAACTACGAGAACGTGTGTAGGTGCCACAGGATTTATATCCCTGAAGCACAGGACCTTGTCATCCTCATATACCTTATTGGACGGGATCTTGCCGTCGATAATATCACAGAATAAGCACATGTAATTACCCTCCTATCTGAGCGCGAAGCGCGTCCTCAACTGCCTTCAGGGCATCGGAAATCTTTGACGCATCCTTACCGCCTGCCTGGGCCATATCGGGACGACCGCCGCCACCGCCGCCGCAGATCTTGGCTGCTTCGCGGATGATGTTGCCGCAGTGTGCACCCTTCTCAACAGCATCCTTGGTAGCCATAGCTGTGAAGAGCACCTTGCCGTCGGAAGAACTTGCCAGGAATACCACACCGGATACGATCTTATCTCTGATCTTATCTGCGGTGTCGCGAAGCGCAGGTGCATCCTCAGCGTCGCACTCGCTTATAACAACCTTCAATCCGCCAATCTCTACTGCCTTGGCAACTGCCTCGTCAGCGAAGGAGCCTGCCGCAGCCTTCTTCATCTCGGAGATCTCCTTATTTGCCGCCTTCAGGTCAGAGAGCAGTGACTTGCTCTTATCTACGATCTGATCGTGGTTGACCTTAAGAACTGAAGACGCTTCAGCGATCAAAGCGCGATCCGCCTTAGCCATCTCGTAGCACTTGGCACCCGTAACAGCCTCGATACGTCTCGTACCGGCTGCAATACCTGTCTCGGATACGATCCTGAACTGACCCGCCTGAGCTGTGGACTTAAGATGTGTACCGCCGCAGAACTCGAGGTCGAATGCATTCTCGAAGTCGCCGACAGAAACAACTCTTACGCGATCGCCGTACTTCTCGCCGAAGATAGCGATAGCGCCCAGCTTCTTAGCCTCCTCGATACCCATCTCGCGGGTGATAACAGGCAGATCCTGAAGGATCACTTCATTAACTATAGTCTCAACCTTATCGATCTCCTCAGCAGTCATGGCCTGGAAGTGGTTAAAGTCGAATCTTAATCTGTCCTGGCCTACGAAGGAACCTGCCTGCTCGACGTGAGTTCCGAGAACAGATCTCAAAGCGGCAAGAAGCATATGAGTTGCGGTGTGGTTACGTGCGATGGAGAGTCTCGCCTTGGCATCGACCTTAACAGTAACAGAAGCGACCTTCTTTACTGCGCCTTCCGTGATCTCCACCGTGTGCAGATATTTACCTGAATTCTCCTTATCTACGGACTTGATAACAGCCTTGAAGCCGTCACCCTCGATCACACCGTCGTCGTGAACCTGACCGCCCATCGTGGCATAAGCGGTGGTCTTATCTAGAATCAAGATAACCTCGTCGCCGCTGAAGGCCTCGTCCTCGCTGTGAAGCTCGCCCTCTTCATCCTTCTTGACAATATGAAGTATCTTCGCCTCGCAGTTCAGCGCATCGTAGCCTTCATAGGAAGTAGCAGAAGTATCCTCGGTAACCTCTGAAGGAAGTGAGCTTCCGCCCCATGCTGTGCTTACGAGAGCCTTGGTAGCCGCTCTCGCGGTATCCTTCTGCTTCTTCATAGCGGCCTTGAAGCCTTCCTCGTCAACTGTGAGACCTGCATCCTTGGCGATCTCCTTGGTAAGGTCAAGAGGGAAGCCGTATGTGTCGTGAAGCTTGAAGGCATCATCTCCGGCAAGAACCGTCTTGCCATCCTTCTTGGCGGACTCGATCATGCCGTTAAGGATCTCGGTACCTGAAGCAACAGTTCTGTGGAATGCCTCTTCCTCCTGAGCGATTATCTTCATTATGTAGTCGTGTCTTGTAACAAGATCCGGATATGCATCCTTATTCTGGTCTATAACGACCTCTGCGATATCTGTGAGGAAAAGCTTCTCTATGCCCAGAAGTCGTCCGAACCTCGCTGCTCTTCTCATAAGTCTTCTTAATACATACCCTCTACCCTCGTTGCTCGGGAGCACGCCGTCAGAAATCATCATTGTAGAAGACCTCATGTGGTCTGTGATAACGCGGATAGCTACGTCGTCATCGTGGTTGGAGTTATAGGTCTTGCCTGCGATGGAGCACACGGTATCAAGTATCTTTCGTACCGTATCCACCTCGAAAAGGTTATCAACACCCTGCATAACGCACGCCACTCTCTCAAGTCCCGCGCCGGTGTCGATATTCTTCTGCTTCAAAGGAAGGTACGAGCCGTCCTCCTGTCTGTCGAACTGTGAGAAAACGAGATTCCATATCTCAACAAATCTGTCGCACTCGCAGCCGGGCTTACAGTCAGGCTTGCCACAGCCGTACTCGATTCCTCTGTCGAAGTAGATCTCAGAGCAGGGGCCGCAGGGACCTGTACCGTGCTCCCAGAAGTTATCTTCTCTTCCAAGTCTTACGATCCTGTCCTCGGGGATTCCTATCTTATCTCTCCAGATAGCAAAAGCCTCGTCATCCTCTTCGAAGACGGAAGGATAAAGCTTCTCGGGCTCGATCTCGAGATTCTCCGTCAGGAACTCCCACGCCCATGGGATAACCTCTTCCTTGAAGTAATCACCGAAGGAGAAGTTACCCAGCATCTCGAAGTATGTACCGTGTCTTGAGGTGTGACCCACGTTCTCGATATCGGGTGTTCTTATACACTTCTGGCAGGTGGTAACTCTCTTACGAGGAGGCTTTTCAGCGCCTGTGAAGTAAGGCTTCAGCGGTGTCATTCCCGCATTGATCAGAAGGATCGAAGGGTCGTTCTTCGGCACCAGCGAGAACGAAGGCATCCTTAAGTGTCCTTTGGACTCAAAAAACGACAGATATCTTTCTCTTATCTCATTTAACCCGAGAGGTTCCATATATATTATTTCTCCTTATCTTATAAACCTTTGAATTATAGAACGAATATACCCTTATTGCAATTAAGAAAGCCCTAACTCCGGCAAACTTTACCGGCCTTGTTAAGGTACTTCTTAAAGGCAGCCTTGACCTCCGGATCGTCGATCGTCATATCCACATTCTCATACATGCATACCTTAAACAGGATATTGAAGAATGGAGGCACCAGTCCGGATTCCACATAGAATTTAAGCTCACCCTTATCCGCTCTATCGGTAAGAAGCTTGGTCTTCATCTCATCGGTAAGCGCCGTATAGGCCTTAAGAAGCGCCTTCTCATCCGAGCTTCGTAGTGTGATCAGTATCGTCCTGCTGTCAGATCCGCTGTAGGAGAACTCGTTAAGAGAATCCTTCATGTACTTCTCGAGAACAGAATCCCTCTTCTTATCGAAGCCTATAAAGGGCTTCTTAAGGATCCTCGCGCTCTTGATGCGGTCGAGCCTGTAGGTCCTTATGGCTTTATTCTTGGATACCCCTGCCTCCACGGCATCGTTATCCACAGCGATAAGATAGTATCTTGAATTCTTGAAGTCCAGTCCCATGGGAGATACGGTCTTGGAGGTCGTACCGCTGATTCCGCTTCCCAGGACATATCCGTACTCTATCCCCATGACCTCTTCATTCTGTATCGCTTTTCTAACGTTAGCCAGAAGATATATCATGGAGCTCTTTCTCACCTGCTTGTTATCGTGAGACATTACCGATCTGTAGCCCTCCTCGAAGTAAAGGGGATACATACCCTTGATCTTCTCGCACAGCCCGCTGTCGATAAAATCCGTCGCATTAATAGCGTCTACTATGAGCTTCGCCTCATCGGACGTAAGATCGCCCTTGGCCTCGCCTCTTTTATACTTTCTTCCCTCGAGCTCGATCCACTGCTCATCAGGCTCGCAGATGCCGATGCTTCTGGCGAATTCATTGAGCCTGTCGATATCCGAGTATATGGACTTCCTCTCGAACTCGGCTCCGGTCATCTTATTAAGATACGCCATCATCTCGCCCATGGTGGTCTCGTCCCCCGGACCCTCGGCGGCCACATATTTTCTGAAGTAGTGGTAAAGGTAAAGCAGCTTAAGCTTGGAATACTCGGTATTAGGCATAAGAAATCCCCCTTGATGCAAGTACTATTAATAGTACATCACAACAAGAGGGACAAAGCAAGTCTACGCCTTATAAATGGAATATGGAATAATAGATATAAGGGATAGAATATGAAACCAAGTTATACTTGAAGACCGGCGTTAACTTGCTTTGACCTTACGGTCTTCACTGACGCCGCGAAAATCTTATGTATCGTCGTCACGGCGTTGATCAGTGAGGTCCTGACATTCTCATCTGCTCCGAGAGTCCCGACGAATTCCAGATACACCAGAAGTCTTCCCGTGGCATAGAAGCCGGCTTCGAGATTCTCGGTAAATCTGTCCCTTCCTATAGATTCTCCCGCGATTGCAGCTGAGGTGGCCATCTTCATCGATTCCTGAAAGATGAGATTACCGACCGATGTATGTCCATTGGCTTTAAGGTCTCTTACGAAGCCGTAAGCCATAATGCAGGCACTGCTAGCCAGATCCTTCATATCCGGCTTGGGCAACTGCTTATTGCCCTTGTTATTCGATTGCTCCATGTGCTCAGAATTATCTGCCGGAACAGTGTTGTCAAATGTCTTGCTTTCTTCGTCCATAATTATCTGTCTCCTTATCGTTAAAAGTGTTTTATCTGCCGGCACTTATAGGCTAGCACCTCGGAAGGCAGAATATAACTACTAATTTTCGACAAAAATCGACAAAAATCGACAAATTCGGGTCCTATTGCAACCTGACCCGTGATAGAATATCCACTGTATTATTTTTAAGAGGAAAACCTGATGAAGCTTACTGATATTCCCGCTATATCCATCCCCGACATACTACTTCCCAAGGCAGGCACGGACCTTAACAAATGGGCGGTCATCGCCTGCGATCAGTTTACCTCCGAGCCCGAATACTGGGAGGCCTGCGATAAGCACGTCGGCGATGCCCCTTCGGCTCTGAGGATCGTCCTTCCCGAGGTCAAGCTCGGACTCGAGTCTTCTGAGCAGATAGAAGAGGACCTTAGGGATATAGCCTCCAACATAGACAGATACATTAATGAAGGCATATGGGATAAGCCCTGCGAAGGCTTTATCCTCACGGATAGGGCAACAAGCCTGCACCCTTCAAGACGGGGCATAATGCTTGCCGTAGACCTAGAGACCTACGACTTTACTCCCGGTAACAAGGCTCTCATAAGGGCAACCGAGGGTACCGTCCTAAGCCGCATCCCTCCCAGAGTGAAGATCAGGGCAAATGCGAAGGTAGAGCTTCCGCACATTATGCTCCTTTACGATGACCCCGAGGATAAGGTGATCACCAATGCTCTTAATTCCGACCCGAAGGTCATCTACGACACAGATCTCATGCAGGGCTCGGGGCACATAACAGGGCGCTTCATCCCCGGCGACTCGAAGGCCGCCGAGAGGATAATCGAAGACTTCTCCTCACTTATAAGTGACGACGGACTTCTCTTCGCGGTAGGCGACGGTAACCATTCGCTGGCATCAGCCAAGGCCCACTGGGAGAATGTTAAGAAGACCGTTCCCGAGGATCAGCAGGCAACTCACCCCGCACGATTTGCTCTGGCGGAGGCCGTTAACATCCACGATAAGGGCTTAGACTTCGAGCCGATACACAGGGTTATCTTCGATATCAATGAGGAGGATTTCCTTAAGCTTGCTCAGAATTTTTATGAGGCAAACGGCATGACGGAGGGCGGGGCCGAGGGGCAGTCCTTCGTGCTGGTATCCGAGGGGCTTGAGGACAAGACCATAACTCTTAATGATCCGCCCCACACTCTGGCTGTGGGCTCTGTCCAGCTTCTTATCGATAAGTACGGGCTTAACTGCGATTACATACACGGCGAGGATTCCGTCAGGAAGCTCGCTTCCTGCAACGCCGTCGGCATTCTGGTCCCCGGCATCAGCAAGGACACCTTCTTCGAGACCATCGAGACTGAGGGAGTCTTCCCCAGGAAGACCTTCTCCATGGGCGAGGCCTTCGAGAAAAGATTCTACCTAGAGGCCAGGAAGATAGTCTGATGAGCAAGGTCTGTATCATAGGAGCGGGTCTGTCCGGACTCGTGTGCGGTATGAGACTCGCGAAGGCAGGCTTCGACGTGGTCATACTCGAGGAGATGACCTACCCCGGCGGACTTATGGCGTCGACTCACCTGGGAGGAGAATATATCGAGCTTCTTCCCCATCACGTAAGGAGAACGGACAAGGCTCTCAATGCCCTTACCAAGGAGCTCGGCTGTGACAACAAGCTTAAGTGGTACGACGCCTTCTGGTACGGACGTGCCTCACGTAAGAAGGTGGGATACTTCGAGGGAGGCTTCGCGAGCCTTACCAATCTCCTTATTCAGGTCATCACCGACCACGGCGGGAAGATCTTCTATTCCGTCTCTGTCTCAGAGATAACCACCAACGGCGAAGGCAGATACCTGACCTCCTGCGTCTTCTCAGAGTCCCGTAAATACGAGGTAGAGAGCGACTACATAATATTCACCGGCTCCTGCAGGACCTTCGTGAACGTAAGCCATGGTCTTCCCATGTCCATGAACATGCGGGACCAGCTGATGAATATCACCTATCACTCCCGGATATGCCTCATGATGCAGATGAGAAAGCTTCCGAGTGACGCATATATACAGCTTAAATTCCCGGGACAGCCGGACACACCCTTCGCGAGGATCGTGAACCACAGTGCCTGCTTCAACGACAGAAACTACGGAGGACAGGTGACATACCTCGTAGGTAAATGCCAGATCTCAGATCCCCTGTGGGTAGAGTCGGATCAGATGATCATGGAGGAGTATTTAAGAGCCTATCGTAAGCTCTACCCTCTCATTAAGAAATCCGATATTAAATCCTGGCGTCTTACCAAGGTTCGTTACGCCGTCTCCGAGCATGCTCCCGAGAGCGATCTTACCGAGCCCATAGACGGTGTCTACGTCTGCTCTTCGGCACTTACCCGCTACTCGACCACTGAGGTCCCGGAGAACAGAATGGATACGGTCATCGCTCTTGCCAACGATATCTGCACTAGAATAACAGAGAAAGAGAAAGCCTTACATGAGCGGAAGGAAGACGTCATCATTACAGCGATTTGATCCCTTGAAGCTTCTACTACTTCTTATCCCCGCGGCAGTCTATGTGATCCCGGGACTTTTCCTTATGGGGACAAACAACACCTTCTACGTCGTTAGATTCATGCTCACGATACTTCTGTTCGTGTTCGCGTCATATCCTCTGGCAGTCAAGCTTTTCCCTCTGTCAAGAAGCGGAGGCTTTACTCTCGCGAAGCCCCTGGGGCTCCTCGCCTCCGGCCTTCTGGTATGGACGCTTACGTACTTAAAGCTTTTCCGCTTTAATACTGTATTTATCATAATATCTCTGGTGATCATCGGCTTTTGCTGCTGGTTCCCGAAGCCCCTTCGCGATGGCGCCATCGACAGACTTAAGGAGGAGGGCACCCTGGAGAACATCGCGTTCGAGGAAAGCCTCTACGCACTGGCGCTTATCCTGATGTGCTTCTTCAAGGGCTACTACCCCGACATCAACGGTCAGGAGAAGTTCATGGACTACGGCTTCCTCATGTCCATGGTCCGTAATTCCTCGCTTCCTGCGAATGACATGTGGCTCGCGGGCTACTCCATTAATTACTATTACTTCGGACAGTATATATATGCGCTTCTTACGAGGCTCTCCGGCATACCCACCGGCGTTGCCTATAATGTCTCAATGTGCTGCTCCATCGCATTGCCCTTCAGTCTTTGCTATTCCATAGGGCAGATGCTGATTGACGGAGCAAGAGCTCACGGCATGAAGTGCGGTAAGATCCCTGCGATCATCGGCGGGATCCTGACCTCTCTGGCAGTTACGATCTTCGGTAACTCCCACTCCTTCTACTACGACGAGAACAGCATCGGCAACGGCCTCCTCAACATTTTCTCGAAGCTCGGAATAGACGTCGGCAGAACAGATTCCTTCTTCTACCCCGACAGCACCAGATATATCGGCTATAATCCGGATTCGGCCCTTATAGAGGGCATCCGTAACGGCGGAGACTACACCATCGAGGAGTTCCCGTTCTATTCCTATCTGGTGGGCGACCTTCACGCACATGTCTGCTCCACGATGGTAGTGCTTCTGATAATGGCTCTCGCGGTATCTCTGGTTAACCGGGTCTACGAGGCCTCTTTACAGGAGCCGCCCGTAAGCTCCGTGCGCCGGGCTTTTATAGCATCAGTTAAGACCGAGCTCAGACTTCTTCTCACACCTGAGATCATCGCAGTCTCGGTGCTTCTGGGCATCTGCCAGATGACCAACTACTGGGATTTCCTTATTTACTTCATATTCGGTTCAATGCTTCTTCTGGTTATTAATACCTACAGGTCGAGGCACTTCTCCACCGTTGTGGGGGTAATAATGTTCATCGATGTGGTGGCCGCCATTCTGGGACTTTATCTTGTTACTGCCTACATACCGCTTTTTCATGCGGCTCTTCAGATCCTTGTCTTTATCGGAGCGATAGCAGCCTGCGCCTGGGCACCCTGCAGTCTTACTAGGACTTCGGCGGGGATGAGCTTCCTGTTCACGGTAGCGACAGTGGTTGCACTGCCCTTCAACTTCAACTTCGAGATGATCTCCAACAAGCTCGCACCCTGCGTCAATCACTCCTCCCCATATCAGCTTTTTATCCTCTGGGGGACACACGTGATCATCTGCATGACCTTCATAGTATTCACCATAATATTCAGAAACTCCGTCAGCTCCAAGGGCAAGAAAAAGGCTGCGACCGTAAGCTTCTCCAATCCCGTCGAGAAATTCTTCAAGGAAAGAAATCCCATGGATGTCCTTATGTGCGGAAGCATAATCGTAGGACTTCTTCTTCTCATTGCCCCCGAGATCTTCTACGTCCGCGATATCTACACCGGCGGCTACTTAAGATCCAATACAATGTTCAAGTTCACCTACGCGGGCTTCATCATCCTCTCCGTGTGCATGATCTATGCGGTGATGAGGCTGCTTTTCGCAGTGAATAATCAAGGGGAGTTCAGCACTCCGGCATTCGTCATCGCCATCGTGTTCTGCTTCCTGCTCTTCATCCCCGCGCATTACCCCCTCGCTGCCCTGAAGCAGCGTAACGGAGACCTCAGTCTGTCGAACTATAAGACCATAGACGGCACCGCGTATATCGCGACCTATACGAGTCCCTACCCCTCTAATGTAAGCCCCGGTAACCTGGTGGACTACAACGAGTGCATACGCTGGTTTAATAATAACGTCGAGGGCTCGCCCGTGATTCTCGAGGCCTACGGTGACAGCTATACGGATTACAATATCGTCTCGGCCTATACCGGTCTTCCTACCGTATGTGGCTGGCAGACTCACGAATGGCTGTGGCGTTTTCACGGTATAGTCGATAAGGAGACTGATCTTCTGGTATCGGATCCTATGAGAGACGTGTGGATCTTGTACCTTACTCCTAGACATACGGACATCGACATAATGTACACTGCCGATGATCCCAATATCGTCTCCTCGCTTCTTAGTAAGTACAACGTATCCTATGTCATCATCGGCGACCTGGAGCGTTCCAAGTACGGCGGCTACGACAACACCGCAGTCTTCGCTTCCCTAGGTGAGATCGTCTACTCCTACGGGAACGTGATGGTAATTAAGATAATCTGATTTCCTTCTTATAAAGCAGAGCGTCTATGCCTGCGCCGTAATAATTCTTTCTGATGTTGTAGCGCTCGAAGCCTATGCTCTCGTATAGTCCCACGGCGGTCTCGTTGCCCGCTTCGACCTCAAGAAAAACAACCTCTGCGCCCTTGCTTCTAAGCCTCTCCATAAGCCCGTTAATAAGGGCTCTGCCTACACCTTTGCCCCGGTATTCGGGCAGGATGCAGATGTTCCCGAGCTCGGCCTCGAAGGTGATTATATATGCATCTATATAGCCTATGACCTCATCATTCTCGTAAGAGGCGACCAGGAGCATTTTATCTTCATCATTGACCAGAGCCTCCAGGTCCTTATGGGGGAAGGGATGCCTTATCCCGGAGCTCTCGATCCTCATAACGGCATCGATATCCCCGAGTGTTCCTTCGCGGATATTAAGCTCCACCCTGATATCTCTCCGCTCTTGAGACCGCACAGTAGGTGGCCTTGATCGCCGCACCGTCCACGGGCTCCACACCAATGGAAGCACTCATTATTCCCTTGGGAAGTATCACCGCACCGGGGGCGTAGTTCACACGATGAGTGAAGAATAAGGCCTTCCCCACCACGTCAGCGCCGTCACCGACCACGATTATCTGCTTCTCGGAAGCCCCTGGAAGCTTGCTCAGCCGGTCCGTAAAATCCTGATTAAAGTAAGCTCCGTCGGGTATCAGACAGTTACCGGTCTCGTCATCTATGGCAGCAGCGAAGATCCTGTCGTTACGGGCATCAAAGCACGGCACTATTATAGTGTCAGAAGGGTCAGCTGCCACATTCTCCACGCTCATGGCAAGGGCCTTAAGAGAAGATACCGGGATCACCCTTCTTCTTGTCGCTAGGGCCATCCCCTTCACTGCAGACAGACCGATCCTGATGCCCGTGAAAGAGCCGGGGCCTGTGGTCACCGCATATGCATCTATATCCGAGGGCTTGAGCTTCGCTTCATTAAGCACCCTCTCGACTAAGGGCATAAATGTCTCGGAGTGAGTCTTCTTCTCAAAGGATATCTCGTAGGCCAGCTCTCTGCCGTCTTCATAAGCTCCGGCGCAGCAGGTCCTATTGGAAGTGTCGCAGCAAAGTAGCTTCATCTGTTCACCTCGATCTGTCTCATCTCGCCGGTGCCCGTGATCTTCACGCGAATGGTCCCTCGCGGAAGTAGGTCATCTATCACCGAGCTCCACTCTATCACACACACACCGCCCCTATCGAAATACTCGTCTAGTCCCGCATCCAGGAAATCATCGCTTCCTCCCAGCCTGTAGGTATCGAAGTGATAAAGCGGGACCTCGACAGCCTTCCCGTCGGAGGTCTCATCGTATTCGTTAACTATAGTGAAGGTCGGGGAGCATACGTCATCCTCGTTAAGGCCCATGCCCTTAGCTATCCCCCTCGTGAGCACGGTCTTACCAGCGCCAAGATCTCCGTCCAGCGCGATGACATCATTAGGCTTAGCCTGCTTACCGAGACTTATGCCGATCTGCTCCGTCTGAGCCACGCTAAATGTCGTGTATCTTGCCATATCAATCGCCTTCCACATGAAGCAGCTTCGCCGCATTCTCGTAGAGTATCTTGGATCGCTCCTCGGAGGTAAGCTCCAACTTATCCCACAGCTTCAATTCAGACTCGTGATCCCATGCGGGGTAGTCGGTGCCCCACAGCACCTTGTCCGCACCGAATTGTCGAATAAGCTTTACTGCCTTATCAGCATCCATAAAGCGGAAACAGGAGCAGCAATCCACATAGATATTATACTTACCTGCTATCAACTCGGACACCTCATCCCACATGCTCCAGCCTCCGAGATGGGCTCCAATGACCTGAAGATCCGGCAGGCTGTCTAAGAATACCTTGAACTGAGCGGGGTTTGAGCGCTGGAATCTGTAGTCGCCACAGTGTGTAAGAAGCGGAAGTCCGGCGTCGCTTACAAGCTTACCGAGTCTTAGAGCCTTATCCTCATCCAGAGCATAGCCCTGGCAATCAGGATGGATCTTAACTCCCTTAAGTCCCAGCTTGATAAGATGCTCTAAGTCCTGCTCAAGTGTCTCCGAATCCGGATGCAACGTTCCGAAGCCTGTGAAGAGTCCGTCGTGGCTTTTTACTTCAGAATCAATGAATTCATTAATCGTGTGAACCTGAGTCGGCTTAGTTGCCACAGAATGAACGAGATAATGAACAACTCCGAATCTCTCGCCGTCCTTGATCAGGTCTTCCGTCGTGCCGTTTAAGTCCAGCCGGATGCCGTAGAAGCTTCCTATCCCCTGCACCGCCCGCTCTGCGATGGCCTCCGGATATATGTGACAATGTGCGTTAATGATCTTCTGCATACGGGATATTATATATTATTTGGCTCGAGTTCACGAGCTTGGCAAAATTCCTATTGCATCGGAAGGTATTTTAAGTTTATAATCTCGCCTATGAACAGTAACGTATTTACAAGCTTTGATTTCTTTTGGGGTTTTGGATTTTTTACAAGGTCCGAATAGTTTTCACTGCGAAGCAATACGAAGTTTATTAATCAAGAATAAGTACGAGGCTCTGCAGTGAAGTGCAGAGCCTTTCTTATTACAACAAACAGATTGGAGAACACGAAGATGGTTACACCGGAAACACAGACACAGATCGCACAGCTTGATAAACAGATCGAGGAATTGGCGAGAAAGAGGATCGAGCTCGCATCCCAAGAGGATAATACCAAGTCGTCAAGCGAAGCGACTCTCGAGACTCGCCGTTATGAAAGACAGTTCATGTACTCTCTTAGCGCCAATGATGACATAGCTATGGGAAATCTCGAGAAGACATTGTTCCGTACGCTTTTCGGGCTGTCTCACTCTTACCAGGCTTCCTCGGGGAGCAAAAACTCCAATATAGCGGAGGCTATCGATAACGCCCTGGAGAACACCCCGAAGATCTTCCCCGAGTCGGCGGTCGTCGCCTGCCAGGGCATCGAGGGCGCGTATTCGCAGATCGCATCAGACAAGCTCTTCCAGGACGCCAACATCATGTACTTCAGGACCTTCGACGGTGTATTCCAGGCAGTAGAGGCGGGGCTTTGCAGGTACGGCGTCCTCCCTATCGAGAACTCCTCCTACGGCTCCGTAACGCAGGTTTACGACCTTATGAAGTCCCACAAATTCCACATCGTTCGCGCCATGAAGCTTCAGATCACACACAGACTTCTGGCAAAGCCAGGAACGAAGTTCGAGAATATCAAGGAGATCTATTCTCACTCTCAGGCCATAGGACAGTGCAGTAAATTCCTCCGTGACAACCAGAATATCAAGGTCAACGTGGTGGCGAACACCGCAGTAGCCGCACAGGCCATAGCCGACAGCGACCGCACGGATATCGCGGCGATCTCCTCTCCCGACTGCGCTGCGCTCTACGGGCTCGACGTGTTAAGAGATGATGTTCAGAATTCCGATCACAACTACACAAGATTTATAGTTATCTGCAAGGACCTGGAGATCTATCCCGGTGCAGACAAGGCTTCGATCATGCTCGCCTTAGGTCACACTCCGGGCTCACTCTCCGATATGCTGGCAAGATTCTCCGCATTGGGCTTGAACCTCACTAAGCTTGAATCAAGGCCTATCGAGGGGAGAGACTTCGAATTCATGTTCTATCTTGACGTAGAAGCCTCCATCTACTCAGAGCAGTTCATCAATCTTTTGTGCCAGCTGGACAGCGACCCTCAGGCCTTCACCTTCTTAGGAAGCTATAAGGAGAGCTGAGGAAATATCAGCAGACATAAACGGTGATATTCTCAACACCGCCGTTAATAAAGAGCTCGACACAGCCGACATCCTCCAGAGTCAGCACGTCGGGCTCTTTTGCATATGGACGCGCCAGCACCGTTCGATCGCCGAATCGGATCCGAAGCTCGCCGTTATCGTAGAGGACAAAGGTGGATTCTTTCTTAAGAAGGTGCATCGCCTCTGTAATCGGAAGCATCGTGAGCCTCCCAGCCTTGTCGAAGGCCATCTCACGAGGGAAGGTAAATGCGCCCACCTGAAGCTGTCCCTTGTCCTCCCGGCGGCTCCAGTTATACATCCATGCGATATTGACCTTACGTCCGTCGGGCATGTCAAGTATCTGCGGTGCGTAGAAATCGGGTCCTGTCTCGATGGTAAAATAAGGCCAGGTATCAGGCTGCCCGTCGGGGATCTCGGGAGTGAAGGTAGTGCCGTCGAAGTCCCCCACGGCGAATATGACCCTGTAGGGCATCGCCTTGATAGACGAGAACATCAGCACCCACTTATCCTCGAGAGGGAAAAGATTCGGGCACTCGATGACATTGCCGAAACGGCCGTCCTCGAGAAGTTGACCTATATAATCCCAGTGAATAAGATCTGTCGAACGGTAAAGAAGTATCGACCCGGTATTTCTTACCCCGGCACCAACCACCATGCGGTACTCACTCCCGAACCTGAAGACCTTAGGGTCTCTGAAGTCCTGATTAGACCCCAGGGGGCAATCGTCGATGATGGGATTGCCCTCATACTTGGTAAATACTGCGCCGTCATCGGTAAAGGCCAATGACTGAGTCTGTCTTCCGGACTCATCCACGGAGGTATAGAAAAGATACAGACGACCATCCTTCTCTATGGCAGAGCCGGAGAAGCAGCCCCCATTCTTGCCGTTATCGTAAGGCTGATCCGGATATAGAGCGATCGGCAGCTCATCCCAGGTAATCAGATCATCCGAGACGCAGTGCCCCCAGTGCATCTGCCCCCATCTTGGTGCGTGAGGATAATGCTGGAAGAACGCATGAAAACGACCCCTATAGAACACAAGTCCGTTGGGGTCGTTCATCCATCCTTTTCGATTCTGGAAATGGTACTTCAATTGCTTCAGGTCAAAGACTGTCAATCGAGCTCGAGGAGAGATACCTTGAGAACTCCCTCAGCTTCGGATAATTCGTCTATGATCTTCTGAGTTACAGGCTGCTCAACGGCGACAAATGCCTGGGCATGCTGGTTATCCGTACCATCCTGATTCTTTCTTCCCCAGTACATGGAGGAGATGTTGATATTGTGCTTGCCTAAGATCGTGGCGATTCTTCCGATAACGCCGGGAACGTCGTTGTTCTTGATGGCAAGAACGGTATCGGAGAGAGGGCAATTCATCTCGTAGCCGAAGAATGAGACTATTACCTCTGTATCAGCTGCGAATACTGTACCGTTGATCTTAAGCTCTCTGCCATCCTCAGTAATGAACTTGACGTTAATAAGATTATTGTACTTCTGAATTGAAGGATCCTTGGTCTCCACTACATCGATGCCGCTCTCCGCAAGGTTGTCCTGGGCATTAACATATGAGACGTGATCGTTGCCCATACCGCGGAGAAGTCCCATAACAAGGGAGAGTGTGATAACGCCTGTGCCGGAGTTCTCTGCAAGCTCGCCTCTGTATCTTACCTCCACCTTCTTGATGGGAGTAGCTTCAGCCTGGAAGTACATGCGTCCGATCTTCTCGGCAAGTGAACAGTAAGGCTTTATCTCGTCGATGCTTCCGGAGAACTGGGGCATGTTGATAGCCGCCACGAGTTCGCCCTTCAAAGCGCCGTCGATAAGCTCTACTACCTGGGAGCCGACCTTGTCAGTCGCTTCAACAGTAGAAGCTCCGAGGTGAGGTGTGATGTAGCAGTTGGGAGCGTGGAGAAGAACGTTGTCGAACTCCTGCTCTCCGGGCTTCTTGTTGTAGGAAGGCTCCTTGTCGAACACGTCGATTGCGGCTGCGGCAACCTGACCCTCAGCAAGTGCATCTGCGAGGTCCTGCTCGTTAACAAGTCCGCCTCTCGCGGCATTAACGATCCTGACGCCTCTCTTACACTTGTAAAGCTGTTCCTTAGCGATGATGTTATATGTCTCTTTTGTCTTAGGCGTGTGAAGTGTGATAAGGTCGGACTCGACCAGAAGCTCATCAAGAGTCTGGCAACGTCTTACACCGACCTTCTCGAACTTCTCTGCAGGTACGAAGGGGTCGTAGGCTATAACGTTCATTCCGATTCCCTTTAGCTTCCTTGATACGATGGAGCCGATTCTTCCGAGACCGATGACGCCCGCAGTCTTGCCCTCGAGCTCGTAGCCTGTCCAGTTGCCTCTTCTGAAATCTCCGTTATGCACACCCTCGTTAGCGGCGCAGATGTTTCTGAACACTACGAAAGCGAGACCTACGGCAAGCTCTCCTGCGGCCATATTGTTGGCAGTAGGTGTGTTGAGAGCGATAACGCCGTGCTCCGTACATGCCTTAACGTCGATGTTGTCGATACCTGTCCCTGCACGGCCGACAGCCTTCAGGCAGTCCGCATTATCCAGAAGCTCGGGGCCGACCTTGGTTGCAGATCTTACGATAAGAGCATGAAAACCCTTGATATGCTCGTTGATCTCTTCCTGGGAATGGCCAAGGTACTCTTCAACCTCGTAGCCCTGGTCTCTTAAATACTGTACCGACTTCTCTGCAATACTCTCGGTGATTAATACCTTCATGCTTTTATGCTCCTTAATCTGTTCTTAGCGTTAATTAAAGTGATGCGAGAACCTCATCCAGGTCCTTAAGGAGCGTATCGAGCTCCTCTTCTGTTGTGTCAGCCATGTGTGCGATTCTGAAGGTCTTATCCTTAAGATCTCCGTAGCCGTTGCTTATAAGCCAACCTCTCTCTCCCATAGCCTTATTGATGTCCGAGAACGGATGTCCCGTCGTATTATTCACGCATGTAACCGTAACGGAGAGGTTCTCGGGATCGGAATAAAGACCGCCGTGAGACTTGGCCCACTCCTGAACCTTGTGAGCGAGCTTAACGTGTCTTTGATATCTGTTGTCGATGCCTTCCTCCAAGATCCTGTCGAGCTGATAGTCAAGCGCGAACATGTGTGACAGAGAGGGTGTAGAAGGATACTGATAGGGCTTGCTCTCTACGAACTTAACAAGCTCCACATAGTCGAAGTAAAGACCTCTGTTATCGATGGTCTTAGCCTTCTCGATAGCGCGATCCGTAACGGAGGCGATGGCCATTCCGGGAGGAACGCCGAGGCACTTCTGAGTTGATGTGATGCATACGTCGATGCCAAGCTCATCTACAGGAATGAAGTCGCCTGCCATAGAGGATACCGTATCAACGCAGACGATAACGTCGGGATACTTCTTATAGACCTCTGCGAGCTTATCCATAGGATTGTGAACTCCGGTGGAGGTCTCGTTCTGAGTTATGGTGATGAGATCATACTTGCCTGTGGCAAGGGCCTCCTCCAGCATCTCGGGTGTGGTGATCTGTCCGAGCTCGCTCTCATAAATATCGGCAGGGATGCCGTTAGCCGTGCACATCTTGTACCATCTCTTACCGAAGGCACCGATAGAGAAAACAGCAGCACGCTTCTTGGTGAAGCAACGGACGGCACCCTCCATAAGGCCGCTTCCCGATGAGGTAGAAAGAACGATTGTGTTCTTAGTTCTCATAACCTTCTGCATCTTCTCGGAGATTCCCTGCTGGAGCGCTGTAGCGTCCTTGGTCCTGTGCCCGATAAGAGGGGTTGCCATCTTCTCGAGGACGTCAGGTCTGACTTCAACAGGTCCCGGTATAAACAGTTTCTTGTGCATATCTTAAGATCCTTCCTTTATACATAAAAACAACTTAGTGATTATAGCACAGCACAAGCTGTAAAAGTTACTCAATATAAGCCCCTTATATTACAAATGGAGCCGATAAAAGCCGGCAATCTTCAAATTGCCGGCTCTTTTATCGGATATAATTTTCAGTTTACAGATCTGAAGAGGGATTAAGCTGCGGGAACCTCCCCTGCTCCGGCTTCTGCACCGCCCTCGGCAGGAACCTCGGCGGCACCGTCTACAGTCTGTACCTCACCGCTAACAGTGCTTGAGCTGTCTGATGTGGAAGCTCCTCCGACTCTGAAGGTAACGGGGATCGTACCGTCCAGAACACCCATAGGAGGAAGCAGGAGTGAATCGCCGTTGCCCGGAGTGTAGCTTGCATCAAGTCCGTTATAGTCAAGGATGATCTGGATCCTGGGATCGGATGTATTGGCAATATCGTCGATACCGTAAACCGTATTGAACAGATCCCACCAGGTCCTGTAGCCTACGTAGTCGGAGAACTGGAATCTTCCGATAGGATAGGAAGGATCCTGTGTTGTCGTTACTGCGGGCTCTGTCTCGACGGGTGTTGTCTCTACGACTGCTGCCGTATCGTTCGGGATATTCGTCTCCTCTACAGTCTCCCTACCGCAGGATCTGATGATCGCGCTTATAAGGATAATGAGACATACGAAGCAAATGATGACAAATGCCAGGAACATGTAGCCGTTACGATTAAGATGAGGAACTCTCCTCTTGCCGCCGTTACCGTTGCCGCTTCCGGAGGATGCGGTTCTGGGTCTTGAGGCCGAAGGAGCGGAGTTTCTTCTCATCGTGGGATTAGCCGGATTAACAGGCTGTCTGCCGTAGCCGTAGCCTCCATTATCTGCCATCGCTGCACCTCCTGCTGCCATGCCCTGATCTGCCGCTACTCCTGCCGCTGCAGCCGTACCGGCCATATCAAAGGCGCTGTCATCTATTCCGAGGATCGAATTGATCCAGTCATCATCTGCGCTTGGAGCTACCGGCTCACCGGCGGATGCCTCGTCATAGCCCTCCTGATACTGTCCGGGGGTATAGCCGTACTGGCCTTCAGTATAAGGTTGCTCGTCATAAGGCCCGTAAGCCGTAGGACTCAAGGACTCATAACCGGACTGGTCGAGAGGCTCCTCCACGGGTCCCTCGGCCATATTCTCATTGTTGACCATCTGGCCATAGGAATATACGCCCTGATCCTGATTATCCACAGGTACATCAGCATTGACAGCTGCTGTAGGAGCCTGATAATCGTTAGCTCCGTACACGGGCATCTCGGGGATCTGCTCCGGGACGGGCTCGGGGATATCGTTTACCGTCTGAGCACCATTCTCGAAAGGAAGATCAAAGTCATTTCCGGATTCCGGCTGGACGTTCTCTTTGTTCTCATCGTTCGGCTTGTCGTAATCGTTACTCACGGGGAACTCAACTCCTAACTTATCAGAATCTTCAATCTCCGGCTTATCGCTCTTGATATCAAACTCAGGCACGGGAATGCCTGCCGAAGCCTCATCGATCTCCTCATTAGCGGAAGGTGTGATCACGCCGTCGTCTCCGAATACGGGAGGCATAGCGTTCTGCATCTCCTCGTTATTGCCTACACTGTAAGGATCGAACTCCGAAGAAGCATCCGGAGTCTGGACTACAGGGATAGCGGTATCCGTGTTCTCGGATGAGAATACGAAGGTGCCCTCTACAGGCTGCTCCGGAACAGGTACGGGCTCGGAAGCCGGCTCCTCCTTGGCATAAGAAGCTGCAACGAAGGGGGACGAAGCAGAAGCAGCCACGGCTACAAAGGGACTCTCGGCAACAGGCGCCTCAGGGGCAACCACTACCGGTGCCTCAGGTGCAATCGCTGCGGGAGCTTCGACCACAGTTGTCTCAACTACAGGAGCTTCAACAACAGGAGCCTCGACCACGGGAGTCGGAGTCGGCTCCGACATAACGGGAGTCTCAGGTGCTGCAACCGTAGGACGAACAATGAAGGGATTCTCACTGTCGGAGGAAGCAGAACCTGCTCCCATAATATCCTTCACCGCATCCTCGATAGTCCTGGTATCGGGAGCCGGTGCGGACTTGGTAGCGGAAGAAGCACTGTCGTTCATGAACTGAGCCATAAAGGAAGCATCGAGTCTCTCCACTGCCTTAGTCTTATCGGCATCCGAATCCTCTCTGATCGTGAAATCCGTCTTAGATACCGGAGTCATGGTCTCAGGTGCGGGAGCACTTGAGATCGACGCGAAGGGATTGACCGCCTCGTTTACGAATATCGATTCGGCAGAAGCCGCGGCGGAAGTAGCGGAAGCGGCTGTAGATCCGGCTGCTGCGGTATCAGCTGCGACATTTGCTGCGGCAACACCGGCTGCCGTGGCGGCCGCTCCGCCTGCGACGGCAGCTGCAGCACCTGCGGCTGCGGCCGTACTCTTGACCGAATCAGCGAATAATGACTTCATTACGTCTTCGGCACTGACCTCGGTAACATCCTTGTTGATGGAAGGATCCAGGAACTGAACGAACTCGCTGCTCTTAGGAGCGGATGCGTTGTCCACTACTATTCCCTGATTGCCCGAAGCCTGCTGATTATATGCGGGAGGTGTAACACTGCCCTTGTTATCGCCGAACATTACGAAGCTACCCTGGGAAGCGGGCTGATACTCATCGATAGTCATGCTGCCTGCGAAGCCGGAGGCTGCAGCAGCGTTGGCTGCGGCACCCACAAGCCCGCCGTCGAAGGTGGACTGGATGCTCATGTCGGAGGTATCCTCCTCCTTCGCCTTCTTCCTGAAGCCGAACAGTCCCTTCTTCTCGTCGGATACTACATCCTCTACGAAGGATATCGCGAACTGCATAGGAACGTCGGGCATTCTCGCGGAAGCCTGAGTGATGATGACTCCGGCTGCGTCGCACTGATCGTCAGCCTCATCCAGGATCCTTAGGATCTCCCTCTGACCCAAGGCGTCGTAGACCTCCTTGTTACAGAGGATCACACAGTCATCCTGAGCGAGAGTAAAGAAATTGGACCATAGAGCATTAGCGGTCTTTGATGAGCAATAGTAAAGGAAATCCGCTACTCTGTTACCCTTGGCATCGATAGGCTCCATGGGGATGCCTGCGTCTGTCAGAGGATAAAGGGTATCGTCTCTGTAAAGAAAAGCGAGGCCGGTCCCGATTGTTACCGCGAAGGCCTCGGAGTCTCTGATGATAATTCCCGAGAAATAAGGAAGTCTGTCATCAGCGTCATTGATCCTGGACTTACCCGTAACATCTACGGCAGTAGTCAGGAAGCCCTCGATCATCTCGTCTATCTCTTTGTGTCCGAACTTGACCTCGTTACAGGTGCCTCGAAGCTCGGGCTCGTATGGGGGCATCATGCCGGGTTCGTAATTAGGAAGCTTAGGATGAGCGAACACCGAGAGGAAGTAGCCTCTCTCGTTCTTCTCTATTGTTATGTCAGCCTGGCGGGCCTCTCTCTTACCGAAAAGCCTTCCATCAAGATAAAATGCATCAGTTAATGTCTTGGAAGGGAAATATCTGGCCGTAAGAGTACTCGCCAGATTCGTTAAAACCGCCATGTTTAACCTCCGAATGATAATTCAAAATAATTATAACACAATGTTCTTAATGACAAATGTTTTTTATCTTATTTAATAAATACTCTATAAAACACCGCCCGGGCCTTGATCCGGGCGGTGTTGACGGTTAGCTTAAAGTCCCAGCAGACCTCCTCCTGAAGAGGAGCCTCCCGATGAGCCGGAGGGCTCGGCCACAGGAGTATCGCCGGCCGACAGGTTATTGGACTCCACACCGTCCCAGTCATCCACCTGATAGTACACTGAGCCTGATGCCAGCTCCTCCGAAGCATACTCCAGTATCTGCTCGAAGGTTCCGGCCTGAGCATTAAGATATGCCGCGTGGATCTCCATATCGCTGGCATCGGGGAAGTCGGTATGAAGCTGTGATATTACCATGCCCGTGTTAATGAATCCGAGACCATACTTGATGCCGTAGCCCGGATCCGACAGAAGAAGCGTGTAGACATCAGTGATCATGTCTGCAGTGACCGGAGTTCCCACAAGGTTGGTATACCAGGCTGCACACTGCTCGGCGGTCCAGCCCTCGTAGTTGATACCCATGTCGAATCTCGCGAAGAGAATTATATTAAGCTGATTCTCGACGCGGACGATCTCGCTGGCGGGAGAGGTGCTGAAGTACTTGAAGGAATAGTTCTCCACATATTCCGCCCACCCTTCCGCATAGCCTATGGAATCGGCAAGGTACATATAAGGATGGTTTCCGATGCCCCTGTGGTATACGGACTCGTACATGTGTCCCGGATAGCCCTCATGAGCACATGTAATGCCGAAGGTATCGCCGATCTGAGACTCGTTAGTAATAACGATGTTCGAGTTATAGTTATCGAGGTGATATCCGAGGAAGGCTGCCGGCGAGAAGCTGTCGGCGAAGACCTCGGGGACAGACAGGAGCCTGTAGGAATGAGAAGGTATAGCCGGGAAATCCTCCTGTACCTGCTCGTACATATAGTCGAGGTTATCCGAGGTGTCACCCACGGAATAGTCGTGATCCAGGTATTCATTAAGCCATGCGGTATCTCCGCTTCCGGCGATATTAAGCATCGTGCCCATAACGCTGTCGGAATATGCCTCCAGCTGATCAATGGACTCGTCGATGGTCCTGCCGGAATTGGTCTGAGTAGCGAAGATATAAGCGAAGTAAGCATCGCCTCCCGGGTAGGAGCACACACCCACCGAGGGAGCACCGCACTTAAGAGCTCTCATGCGGGCAGCGCACTCCTCGAATTCGGGGAAAACAATATCATGCATCACCTGATCGTGCTCTTCTATCAGCGACTCTCTCTGACTGTCGGTAAGTCCCGGTATATTATCAAGCCTCGTTCTGAAGGAGTCATAGAGGAAGCAGTCCTCGGACTGTGATACAAGATTATCGAAGCTCTCGGCAACCTCCTCATACACCTCATCGGAATTGACGTAACCGTAGGCCGCACGCTCCTCCTCGAACTCACAAAGCTCATCGTAGAATCTGTCGATATCTCTTAACACGAGGATATAATTCTCGGCATCCTCCACCGTATCGAACTCGAGAACATCCAGGATGAACAGCACCTCGGACTGAGGGCCCGTCAGAGCCTTGAGAGCGCTCTCATAGTAATCAAAGGCAGTATATTGAAGAGCGTAGGCTGAAAGCTCCATATCATAAAGAAGCTTGTCGTAGAATATCCTGTCATCCGTGTCGAGGCTGTCTCTGTCGATGCTATAGAGGCGCTCCAGATAATCGTTGACCGTGGCTACATCCTCATCGTGATCGGACATGACCTCTCCCCAGCCGATATCGTCGTCATCGAAGGTAATGCCGTAGCTCTCGTAATCGGCAAAGTAAATATCCGCATTAACGTAGCTCTCACCTATTGACTCTATGATGATCTCGCTCTCGATATCGTTAAGGATATTAACTGCAGCCTGACCGGATACAGTACCGTTCTCGTGAGCGGGATGTATCTCCTCATAGGTGGGAATGTGATCGGGATACGTAAGCTCGGTATCAGAGGGTGCGACTGTAGGTCTTGTCTCCGAGGTCTCGGTAGTGTCGGGCTCAGTCTCTTCGGTCTCCTCCGTCTCCTCTACATCCTCGTCATCATCATCGTCGTCATCTCTTCGACGCTCTCTTCTGCTGTTGTGATTAAGATCAAATATCTCCTCTATCTTGGAACACCCGACGATATTAAAGGCCATCGCCAGCATCAGGAACAATGCCATCGCGGTTCTGATTCTCTTGCTCATTAGCTTCCTCCTTAAACATCTCTATTATTTTCTCGTAATCGACTCTGCCGAAGCTTCCCATTGGCAGATACGCCATAAACTCATACTCGTCAGGCCACATGGGCTCCGTAAGCTCCATCTGGCAGGTCTGCTCTATCTCATCCTTAAGCTCATTAAGCTTATCGTTATTAAAAAGATACTCATCCTCGGGCATGACTGCAACCTTGATGATGGTCTCACCGTCCTTCACGAGAGGCACGGCACAGCAGTTCCGGACCCCGAGAACGCTTCTGATCTCATTCTCGATATACTGAGGGTACACGTGTGTTCCTCCCCTGTCGAAAAGCCTTCTTCTCGTCCCATCATAGTAGAACATACCGCTATCGTCTTCGCTGCCCATGTCCCCGGTTACGATCCACTGTGTGTTGTCCTGGAACACTCTCATGACTGTATCGTTATCGTCCTTCGCATCTACATAGCCGCTCATGGGAGAGGGAGTGTTGATAGCAATAACTCCGGTCGTGCCGTACATCTGCTCGCTGTTGTTATCGGGATTAATGATCTTCATGCGCACCCCGGGAACGGGTATCCCCAGGCACCCCGGTCTGTGCTCCTTCTCAGGAAGGAACATACATACTGATGTGGTCTCGGTAATGCCGTAAAGTCTTAGTATTCTGGTAGTGTCCTGACCCCTTTTGTCAAAGAAGTCTCTGATCCTATGGTAAACGCTTCCGGACATTACATTACCGCCGGAGTAAAGCACCTTGATCCCGTTCAAGGTCTTGTCCTTGATCTTACGGCTGTCTATGAGAGTCGACAGAAGCTGAGGGTATCCGACTATGGCATCAGGCTTATATTTATTGATGGCGTTGTTCGGGAACTCGAGAGTCTGCTGCATATTCACAAGGATCGTATGTCCCATAAGAAGAGGCGTGTGAAGAGCGAAGCAGGTGCCGAAGGAGAACTCCAGTCGTATGAGAGAGAATATCCTGATACTTCCCTTTCCGAACAGGAAGCCGCTGATCCTCGCCTGAGCGTTCATGGAACGGGAGCTGATCTTAACGGTATTCACCGTACCTGCGGCAACACCGCTCATGAAGTAAATCGCCGGGGCATCGGGATCGGATATCTTCTCGCAGTCCTCCGATTTCTCCTTGATGTAATCCTTCCAGAAGGTTACCTCCGGATCATTATCCGACAGATCATAGGAAGGGTCGATAATGTCATATCGTCTTACCATCAGCATGTAGGGATTCATCAGATCCTTGAAGGACATATAGTCGTCACTTCTAACTATCGTGATTTTCCTTATGGAGGTCTGGGCGAAGACATCACGGAATCGGTTATAAACACTCACCGATACGATAGCGTAGGTTGCTTTAAGAGAATTGCAAAGCGAGATAAAAACCGCATGAGAGGTCGAGTCCGAGAAGAAAAACGCACCGGCTCCGATCTTGTTGATGGCATATAGAGCAATGATCTGATTAGGAGTCCTTCTGCAGGATACCATTACCGTATCGCCCTTTTGTACTCCCCGGGAATTGAGAACGGAAGCGCAGTGATCTATCTTTCTTATAAGCTCCTTATACGAGATCATCGTATTGCCGTATTCCAGGGCGATCCTGTCACCGTACTTATCCGCGGCAGCTTTAATCGACTCGTATATAGTCAGATCCTCTTCGATATCGGGTATGAAGGCGTAATCGCCGTATTGACTGCTCCACTTGGTCTCCAATTGTATCTATCCCCTTAATTGACTTAAAAACACTGTAATTATACTCCCTCTCGATTGACTTTGATAGTTTAGCGTGATAAATTCTCTTCCAGAACAATGGCGTTCATCGGGGTAGCACATCCCGGATGGACGCGTTTTTATTATCAGGAGACAAGGGGACGAACTTATGAACATCAGAACTAACGAGAATTTCGCGAATATCAAGCCTACTTATCTTTTCTCCGAGATCGGTGCCCGCGTGAGAGCCTACGAGGAAGCAAACCCAGAGGCGAAGGTGATCCGCATGGGGATCGGCGACGTTACCCTTCCCCTTCCTGCTATAGTAGTAGACGCCATGGTGAAGGCCACGCAGGAAATGGGCGTGAAGGAGACCTTCAGAGGCTATCCCCCGGAATACGGCTACGGCTTCCTAAGAGATGCCATCTCCATCCACTACGCGAACCTGGGTGTATCCGTAGACCCGGAATCGGTCTTCGTCTCCGACGGAGCCAAGAGCGATCTCGGCAATATCGTTGATATCCTCGGTACCAATCAGGTGATCATCCCCGACCCGGTCTATCCTGTATATGTTGACTCCAACATCATGAGCGGCAATCACATAATCTACGTCAAGGGAACAAAGGAGAACGGCTTCCTTCCTCTCCTTTCAGAGCTTAAGGGGGAGAACATCGGAAGCGTTATTTACCTTTGCTCACCCAATAACCCCACGGGCGCAGCCTATGATAAGACGGGACTTAAGGCATGGGTAGACTATGCCCTCGAGACAGGAAGCCTCATCATCTACGACTCGGCTTATGAAGCATTCATCTCCGATGAGAACATCCCTCACACCATCTACGAGATCCCCGGATCATACGAGTGTGCTATCGAGATCTGCTCATTCTCAAAGTTCGCAGGCTTCACGGGCGTGCGCTGCGGCTGGACAGTCATTCCCGACACTCTTCGCGCCGGAAGCGTAAATATCGCAGCCCTCTGGAGAAGACGCCAGGCAACCAAGTTCAACGGCGTATCCTACCCGGTCCAGCGGGCGGCTGAGGCGGCATTATCCGACGAAGGGATCAAAGCCTGCCGCGTTAACATCGACTACTATAAGAACAACGCCGCACTTCTGTCGGAGCTGCTGGACGAGAAAGGTATCTTCTACACCGGAGGCAAGAACTCACCCTATGTGTGGATGGAGTGCCCCGAGGGCTTCGGAAGCTGGGAGTTCTTCGATAAGCTCCTTAACGAGGTTCAGATCGTAGGCACTCCGGGAGAGGGCTTCGGCAAGGGCGGAGACAGGTATTTCCGCATTACGGCCTTCGGATCCTATGAGAATACGAAGGAAGCCGTGGAGCGTCTTAAGGGAATTTTATAAATTTTCTGCTTCGTGTTTACAAAATTTCTCACCATACAGGGACATTAATCGGGCATAAGAAATCCCCGCTACGTGTTATACTTTGCCTATGGCTAAGAAGAACGTGACATTTTTCTGCAAGGAATGCGGATACGAGACTGCCGGATGGATGGGCAAGTGCCCCGGCTGCGGCAGCTTCAATACTTTGGTGGAATCCACAACGGTGACCGGAAGCGGGAAGTCCTCCTCAAATTCGAAGAGCGACTCCCCCGCCTTCAAGGCCGACAGCTACTCCTGGACTAACAGACACGAGACCATAAGGCTTAAGGAGGCCGGCAAGGAAGAGTATATAAGACTCTCCACCGGGATCGGACAGCTGGACGATCTGTTCGGCGGAGGAATAACCGACGGATCCGTGACACTGCTCGGAGGCGAACCGGGGATCGGCAAGTCCACTATCCTTCTACAGCTGGCTAACACCCTCGCGACCGACGGAGACATCCTATATGTGTCAGGAGAAGAGTCTCCCGCACAGATCAAGATGAGAGCCGACCGCTTAGGGGTCGAAGGTGACCGGATAGTCATATGCGCACAGACCTGCTTCGAGCTTATCGCCGAGGAGCTTTCCAAGTCTAAGCCATCACTTTGTATAATCGATTCCATCCAGACCCTTTATTCCGAGGCCGTGAACGGCACCCCCGGAAGTGTCTCCCAGGCACGAGAGGTTACCGCCGGACTTATAAGGATCGCTAAGACCAACGGTCTTCCCATCATTCTCGTGGGACATGTAACCAAGGACGGAGCGATCGCGGGACCTAAGACCCTGGAGCACATGGTGGACACAGTCCTGTACTTCGAGGGAGACAACACCGGAGCCTACAGGATCCTGCGATCCGTTAAAAACCGCTTCGGAAGATCGGGAGAGCTGGCATTCTTCGAGATGACCCAGCAGGGCCTGAAGCCCGTAGACAGTAGCAATGCGCTTCTTATATCGGGAAGACCTCTGGAAGCACCGGGATCATCCATCACCTCTGCCATGGAGGGAGCCCGTGCACTCACTATAGAAATACAAGCCTTGGCGGCCGACACCTGCTACGGAACTCCTCAGAGAATGACCTCCGGACCGGACCGATCCAGGACCTCCATGCTTCTTGCTGTGGCAGAACAGCAGTTCAAGCTTAATCTTAATCTTAAGGATGTATTCATTAATGTTATAGGCGGACTTCGTGTCACCGATCCCGCCTGCGATCTGGCTTTGATCCTGGCCGTAGTATCCTCGGTACGAGGAATCCCTCTTAAGGCTAATACTATGGTCATAGGTGAAGTCGGACTTACCGGCGAGCTTCGTCCGGTGTCATCTCTTAATCTTCGTATCGAAGAAGCACGAAGACTTAACATTAAGAACATCGTACTGCCGTCCAGCTGTAAGAACGCAGTGAAGGACAGCGGTAGCATAGAATTCTTCTTCATTGATAATGTATCGGAGGCCACTGATGTCATTTTCGCATAAGAAGTTGTACGTCATCTTCCCTGCTGCAGGCTCCGGCACCCGCATGCACTCTGATAAGAACAAGCTTCTTATGGAGGTGGGCGGTGTAGCTGTCATCGATCGAACCCTGTCGGCTTTTAGAAGCTTCGGGGAGAAGCACGGTGTGAAGCTTCACGGCATTCTGGTCGTGACCCCCGGGAAGACAACGGAATGGGAAGAATACATGAAGGATAACGACTGCTTCAGCTTCATAGAGAAGACGGTCGAAGGAGGAAGCAGCAGAACGGAGTCGGTAGGTAACGGAGTTAAGGCTCTGGATTTTTTACCTTCCGATATCAGACCAGACTCCGATGATCCGGTATTTATCCACGATGCCGCCAGATGCCTCATCGATCCCGACTCTATTCTAAGGTGCTTCGAGGTAATGAACAGCGGCACGGACGTATGCGTCTCGGGAGTTAAGACTAAGAATACCATCAAGATGGTAAAGCCTTCAGTATACTCTGATGGGTTTGATCCAATCGGAGTTACAGTCTGCCCCGTGGTAGAGTCGACTCCCGACAGGAGCCTTCTTTATGAGGTCCAGACACCACAATGCTTCAGGTATGAAGTCCTTAAGAATTGCTATGAGAAGGCATCTTCTGATCATATAGAGGCCACCGATGATACCGCTCTGGCCGAGTACTGCGGCTATGAGGTCAGGATAGTCGAGGGCTCTTATTCTAACATCAAGATAACTACGCCCGAGGATATCCCCATGGCCGAAGCGCTTCTTAAGTCGTAATTACTCTTCCAGAAGCTGAGCATCTCTTAAGGTAACGTAATACATTCCGTCTTCCTCGTACATATCAAAGACCCCTACAACGCATATCTGATCTCCGTCAGAGGGATAATCATCGGGATTAATAAATTCTTCCGTAAGCTCATACTCGATACCCTGAGAGCAGCAGGCAGCCGCATCTTGAATAACACAGGCAAAGTAGTAATTACCGTTAGTCTCGGAATGGAAGGATGATGACACTCCCTCCATCTTTATCGTCTGACCTAAGTAATCATCAGGGTATGAGATGAGCGAATATACATTGGCATAGACCATGGTAGAGGACATGGTCGTCAGGTCCATATCTATACCTTCGGCAGGCTGAGCAGTCTGAGTCGTCTCAGAGGATTCATAGACTTCTTCGCCGAAGCTATAAGGAGAAGTGTATTCCACGGTATAGTCGGGATAAGTCATTTCGGTCTGAAGGGGCTCCTCTGTTCGACATCCCGGGATCAACAGGCACAGTATTATACTCATTAATAAGCATATGCTTTTCTTCATACTCCGATTCCTCCTCTGATCTTTCCTAATGAATAACAAATAATAAATACCGCCACATCTACGGCAACAATAGTCGATCCTACGGGAGTGCCTCCCAGGATGGATACGGCTATCCCGATAAGTGCACATAACACCGACAAGACAGCCGAACATATCGTCACGCTTTTGAAGCTCCTTTGAACTCTCATGGCAGACAGCGCCGGGAAAATAACAAGAGCGGATATAAGAAGTGAACCTACAAGATTCATGGCAAGTACGATTATCACGGCTATGACCACAGCTATAAGAAGGTTATACCTCTCCGTTCTGACTCCCGCCGCTTTCGCGAAGCTCTCGTCAAAGGTCACTGCAAATATCTTGTTATAAAAGAGCACAAAAATAACCACAACAATTACAGATAAGACGATACATATCCGAACCTCTCTTAAGGTCAGTGTAAGGATAGAGGTGGAACCGAACAAAGTGCTACACACGTCACCCGAGAGATTAGAGGACGTAGAGAATAAGTTCATTATCAGATAACCGAAGGCCAGAGCACCCACCGATATCATGGCGACGGAGGCGTCCCCTTTGATCCGTGTGTTCTGACCTGAACGAAGAAGCAGGACGGCACTTATCACAGTAACGGGAAGGACTATCAGCAGCTTGTTCGTAAGCCCTGCGACAGAAGCCACCGCCATGGCACCGAAGGCCACATGAGACAGCCCGTCACCTATGAAGGAGAATCTTTTAAGAACCAGCGTCACACCCAGAAGTGATGAGCAAAGAGCTATCAGCACCCCCACAATAACGGCGTATCTTACGAAGGGATACTGAAGGTACATAATAAGCGTATCAAGCATTTACTCCACCCCCTATCACGAATTCCTTACCTATGTGAAGTATATTGCTGCTGTACCGGGTGGCAGCCTCAAGATCGTGGGAGATCATTATTATAGTGACCCCGTTCCTGTTAAGCTCATCGATTATCCTATACATCTCAGATGTGGCATCGGGATCGAGCCCGGCCACAGGCTCATCCATAAGCAAGAGCTTACGGGTGGCACACAGCGCACGGGCAAGCAGGACCCGTTGCTGTTGTCCGCCCGATAATTCACTGAAGCATCTTGTCTTAAGGTCGGATATTCCCATTCTGGAAATGTTGGTGTCGGCAATAAGCTTTTCGCCTTTACCGTAGAAGGGACGCATTCCGCACCTGGCCTGACACCCGGAGAGAACTATCTCCCATACCGATGCCGGAAAATCCTTCTGTATCGACGTCTGCTGAGGAAGATAGCCGATCTCATTCTGCCTGAGGCCCTCGCCGAACGCGATCTCACCTTTAAGAGGCGGCTGAAGACCGAGGATAGTTCTCATCAGGGTCGATTTACCTGCCCCGTTCTCCCCTACAATACTTAAGTAATCACCCTCGTTAACGATGAAGCTGATATCCTTGAGTACTACCTTCGATTCATAGCCTATAGACAGATCTTTTACAGTGATAAGTGCCATGTCACGCCCCTTAACCCAATGCTTCCTTCAGGATCTGCAGGTTACTTTCCATGATGCCGAGATAGGATGCTCCGTTTAAGGCGTCAAGACCGGTGGTGGACTGCATGGAATCTAATACCAGTATCTGCTGATCAGAATCAGAGGTATTTGAAACAACAGTCTGAGCAATACGCTGATCACTGCCTTCTATAGTAAGCACCGTGTTAAGACCAAGCTCATCAACCTTATCAGATAGAAATGTAATAGTCTCGAAGGACGCCTCCGTCTCTGCCGAACAGCCGACAAAAGCAGCATAATAGTTAAGTCCGTAGTCTTCAACTAAGTATCTGAACGGGAATCTGTCTGCGACCAGTATAGTATCAACAGTTCCCTCCTCTACAGCCTGTACGTACTGAGCATCGAGAGTGGCGAAGCTGTCGATATAGGACTGCGCATTTGTTTCATAAAGATCACTGTTGTCAGGATCGATCTGACCGATCGCGTCACCGATAGCATCTACCAGAGTCTGTGCATTACGAAGTGAGAGCCAGACATGCTCATCGTATTCGACCTCCTCTTCATCCTCAGCTTCTTCGGACTCAGCCTCCATGCCCTCGATAAGCTCTTCCTCCACTACCTTGTCACCTAATATCTCCAGAAGATTTATGACGACCATGTCATCATTGACGGCCTCGTTAAGAGCATCCTCTACCCACTCGTCGGATTCACCTCCGACATAAATAAACAGGTCACAGGTACTGACTTTAAGAATGTCCTCTGCCGTCGGCTGAAAGCTGTGAAGATCCACACCGCTGTCAAGAAGCATCGTTACTTCAGCTTCTGCGGGATTATCTCCAAGCACATTCATCACCCAATCGTATTCAGGGAAAATAGTTGTAACGATCCTTATAGTGTCGTCTGAAGCTACTGCGGAAGGATTCCCGCATGATGTAAGAAGAACAGCCGCCAGTACTAAGGCGGTGATCACAGATATTATTTTACGCATATTATATCTCCGTTATTTATTATTTAATTTGCCTTTTAAATAACGGGGATATTAATTATTAAGCTGTACCTTCTGGGATACGGGAGTTGTGTCGGCATACCTTGTTATGCTAATTAAGGTCTTAAGAAGACAGATAATTAACGGCACTGCCAGTATAAGCTTAAGAGCTACTGATCTACCGAAGTTAATAAGAATACTCTCGCACTGCTCTATACATTCGCAGATCAGACATTCCTCACCGATACAGTCATGCTCGGATTCGAGTGCTACAAGGAAGTATCCGAACAAGACAAAGATAATCATCAGGAATGTGATGATGCCTGTAATGATCCTTCTTCGTCCGTTATTCCTACTCATATGATGGGTATTATACTCCGATTATTGATGAATTAAAGTCTTCAGATCCTCGAGCTTATCCACTCTGGCCCACAGAAGCTTACTTAACTCCTCATCAGGCTCCGTAAGATCCGGGATCATTACGGTCCTGCAGCCCGCGCCTGCGGCACTTCTTATACCGTTGGGAGAATCCTCCACGGCCACAGTCTGATCCGGCGGGAGTCCTAAGCTGTCACAGGCATATTTATAGATATCCGGGGCGGGCTTTCCCTGCTTTACCATATCGGCACAGATGATCTTATCGAAGCAGTCAAGCAGACCTATACGCTCTAAGTAACGCGTGGTGCGCTCGAGGTCATTGGCGGTAGCCATGGCGACGGTAAAGCCCTTTTCGCGCAGGAAGGTCAGCACCTCCACGGCACCGGGCTTCAAAGGGATGCCGGGCTTCAGATACTCCTCGATAAGCTGCTTACGGTAGGCTCTGACCTTATCATAGTCAAAGTCTTCGCCGAACCATTCCCTGAATTTTATAGGCGCGAAGGGACGCCCCAGAGATCTGAGCTCCAGGGGCATCCACGGTTCGCATTTATAGCCGAAGTGCTGAAGGGCTTCGGGCCACGCCTTCTGATAGAACTTCTCGGTATCCGTTAAGGTTCCGTCGAGGTCGAAGATGAAGGCTTTGATCATCGGGTCTGATATGCAGGATTACTTAATGATCCTGGCAGTTCCGAAGAAGAGGACCGGCTTCGCGACACCCTTGCAGGCGTTAACGATAGCGATGATCTGGCACACGAATACGAATAAATCCCACGCCCAACCGATGATAGGCACAAGAGCTCCGAGATAGCAAAGTGTAATGATAAGGCCCTCGTTGGCATAGAACTTGAGATACTCGGAACGCTCGCCGTTCACATCGCCGCCGAAGTAGGCCATTATTACGCCCGGCAGACCGAACCATACGGCGAATATGCCGAGGAACTTATCCATCGGGTTAACCGGCTCTGGGTATACTTCATTCATAGTAATTCCTCCCTGATTCACAAAATATATCGAGAATTATAGCATAAATGTACCCCAATTCGCTTTTGAAACGGCGATTTGGGGTACGTATCAGGGGTACTTTTGTTATAAAAAACCAGATCTTACAGTAGCGGAGTCTCGTTGTACTGCGTTCTGTCGCTCTTGTTGACATGGATAAACATGTTGTGCAGGAGGTTAACGCTGGTGAGGATGACCTCGCCCTGGTTGAGCTTACGAACATGCTTGATAGCGTAGTCGTCCAGGTGGCTCTCTACTACATTGATCTCGTCGTTAAGCATGAGACGGTGGATCAGCATCGTTCCGATCTGACCGAAGAGGATCGGGGATACATCCTTCGGGTTCTGAGTCGTCAGGTAAAGGAAAATACCCTTCTTACGACCCTCTCTGGCGAGGAGCGTCAAACCGCCGTGGAATTCCTTATCGGAATATCTGGACTTGGCATATCTGTGAACCTCGTCGATGAAGAATACGAAGGGGCAGATATCCTCTCTGGAGATAACGAAATTACTTACAAGGTCGACGACCATTCCGCCGATACCCTCGGCAGCACCGAGCTGTGAGGTGTCGATGTATAGGCTCGCCTCCGGAAGATGCACAAACTCGTCGATAACGTCGAGGAGGTTATACATGTTGGGATCATTCGAGAAGAAGGTCAGGAAGCGGGTATTCGTCATCTGATACTGGATCTTCTGCACCAGAGATGCATTGGAGTTTGCCTTCAGGGAGTCGTAGCAATACCTGAAGCTGTAGTTGTTGTCGCGATCGGGCTCGCAGACTGACTCGGCCTGGATCTGCTCCGGCAGAAGCTCGATATTAAAGTCTGTGTCATCCTTCGATACGGATGCCAGGTTCTCCTGGACCTCGTCGATATTCTCACCGACCTTGGCGTAGTATGTGTCCTCGCCGATCATCTTCATGTAGCGAAGGGAGGTGATGGCCTCGGATAGGACTGCACCCTGGCTGCTGTTCTCCGTCTCGAAAAGCTTCTCCCACTGCTCCATCGATATCTTACTGGGGGAGATCGTGGTATCGACACCAAGAGTCAGCTTCGTGATCTCGTCGCTGTTAAACGCGTTACGATACTCGCCGGTAGGGTCGATTATCAAAGCTTTGCGCCTGGTGGAGATGAGCTTATCGAGGATGGACAGCGCCGTAGTGGACTTACCGCTGTTGGTGGCGCCTATACACATAAGATGACGGTTGAACAGGGTGCTGGGCTTAAGCGTAACGTCTGCCTGTGATCTGTTGAGGTAGGTCGCGAAGGCCGGAAGTGGCTCCTCGTCCTCGTGAGAGAACTCGAGAGACCTTAAAAACAGCTTGTAGACCTCGTCGGTAGCAAGATAGACCTTGTCGGTGATGCCGAGAGTCTTAAAGCCCGCGAGCTCGAACTTATCGGAATCCGGAGCCATAAGAGCGATAGTATCGATACTGATCTCATGGTAGTCGTTAGGGGCCTCGTCACCGAAGGATGACATCTCGAAGATGTTCTTACGCGATGCCTTATTCTCGAAGACCTCTCCCAGGAATATTCCCGCGAAGGAGTCGACCAGAACGAAGTAATTGATTGTGTTGGGACGGAAGGATTTACTGAACTTATTCCTGTCAGTCATTAACGCGAGGTTGTCAATCTGTGCGATGCTACAGCTTCTGTAGACCTGCGTAACCTTCCCCAGATAGTATTCCTGAAGATCCAAGCCTTCATACAGTGATTCAAGTGTCATTGGTTTTCTCCCGAGTAAAAATTAATGCCCGGGTTCTTTGAGGGGAACCCATACTTATATTATAGTTTTATCCTATACAAAATGGGTAACTTTTGTGTAAAGAAAATTGAAGGAATTAGGTCTTAGTCAGGCCCATCTTCTCCAGAAATTCGGCAGCATCGTCGATCTCCTCATCCATATCGCTTCCGATGTCGACATTGATCGGGGGCTTTCTGAAGAGCAGATCGTACATGATAGGCACGATGTAAAGGGTCATGAAGGTAGCGTACAGAAGTCCGCCCGCGATAACGATAGACATTCCGCGACCGAGCTGCGACGCCATTCCCGAACCGAAGATCATCATGGACATGGCAAGAATAGTGGTAAGAGCAGTCATGAGGATAGGCCTCATTCTTGTCATACCGGTAGCGACCAGCGCATCCCGCCTCTCGAGACCTCCGATCCTTAACTGGTTAGCGTAGTCGACGAATACGATACCGTTATTAACGACGGTACCCATCAGGATAACGAAGCCCAACATCGACAGCATTGACAGCTGCTCCCCTGCGATGAGAAGTCCGATCATACCACCGGTGAAGGCCAGAGGGATCGTGAACAGGATGATAAACGGTGATAGTAGGCTTTGGAACTGCGCCACCATAACAAGGTAGATGAACAGCAGTCCGAGGGCAGCCATCTCGACCATCTGCTTTACAAGTTCATTGACCTGCTCAGACTCTCCTCCAATCTGGATCGAGTAGCCGTCAGGCAGCGTCTTGGCATATTCATTGATCTTAGGTGTCAGCTCTCTTGATACTAGAGTAGCGTTATAGCCCTCGACCATGGATGAATTGACCGTTACATATCTTACGAGATTCTCTCTGTTGATGGATGCCGAGGACACGGTCTCGACAACGGTGGCAAACTCGGAGAGCTTATGGATATTGGACTCCTCCTCTTCGTTCTCCACGTTGTCGGTCTCGTCAACATTCTCATCATCCTCTTCCTCATCATCCGTGAAGCCTGCGAACATATCCGCCATAGAATCGAAGGAGCCTGTTGACGACGAGCTGCCGTAACCGCTCTGAGCACTTGCTGCGGCAGTCATGTCGACAGTCTCGAATTCAACATCCATGAGACTTTCTCTCGTAAGAACATCGGTGTTATCCAGGATAGTTACCGTCATATCGGTGCCGTCCACGGTTATCGTTACCGCATCCACACTCGTGGAGGTGTGACTGGCGATGCCCGCATAGATCTGTGCCACGGTAAGTCCGTACTCCATCGCCTTATCGCGGTCGATCAGGACCTGTAAAGTCGGATCGCCGTCGACGAATCCGTCAGTTACATCCGTTATTCCCTCCTGGCTCTCCATTATGGCTCTAAGCTCTGCGCTGATTCTCTGAAGCTCGTCGTAGTCATTACCCGAGATGTTCACGCTTATGCCGGAGCTTCCGGTAAGTGCTGAAGAATCGCCGATGGCACTTCCGGCATCAACGGATACCATACATACCGAGGACTCCGTCGCCTCTTCAATGTCCGCCACGATCTGATCGATCTGCTGCGCAGAGGCATTCTCAGGAGCCAATGCGTTACATACATAGGTGCCGTAGCTGCCTGAGGACACACCTGCCGCGAAGAAGCTCGATGTGCTTCCCGAGTCCATGATACCCAGATCCTCAATACCGTCCACCTCGAGGATCATGTCCATGACCTCATCAACAGCGGCGTAGGACTCCTCCCTGGTCATCTCCTCCGGGGTCTCTATGGTAATACTGATCTCGTTGGTAACGATAGCCGGGATATATATGATTCCGGTCTCGAACACCATGTAGACCGAGAAAGCCAACAGTCCGACAGCCACCGCCAGAGGCACGATCTTGAACTTAAGGCACCACCTTAAGGACTTCCCGTACATATCCAGTATCTTGTCGAAAAGCTTATGCTCCTTCGGCTTGGACTTGGCAAGAAGCGTGCTGCAGGATGCCGGAACGACCGTAAGCGCCATAACGAGGGACGCTACAAGACAGTAGCCGATAGACAGAGCCATCGGGTAAAGCAGTGTTCTTACAAGACTTGTGGCGAAGACCGCAGGGAAGAATACGCAGATAGTGGTTAAGGTGGAGGCGATGATTGAGCCTCTGACCTGTCGCGCGCCCTGCACGGCGGCTCTTGGCGCAGGAAGCCCGCGTCCTATGAGTCTGAAGATGTTCTCCATGACAACGACTGAGTTATCTACCAGCATTCCTATGCCGAGGGACAGACCCGACAGCGTCATCATGTTAAGCTCGAGGTTTGTAAAGTACATGAGCACGATAGCGAACAGCACCGACAGCGGAATGCTGATAGCAACGACTATGGTAGGCTTAACGTCCTTAAGGAACAGAGCCAGGATGATAATAGCAAGAAGTGCGCCGATAGCCATGCTCTGGAAAACACTCTGAACGATCATGTCGATATAAACGCCCTGGTCCACCAGATTGATGGAGTGGAAGCCGGGATAAAGATCACTTAATTCATCAAGGGCCTTCTTACAGGCGTTGGAGACCTCGTTGGTACCGGAGCTCGAGGACTTGAACACACAGAGTATGATGCCGTCAGAGCCGTTAAGCTTGGTGTAGCTGTCGCCTGCGGTGTCAATGACGGTGATGTCGGAGATATCCTCTAATCTGACGGTGCCGATCATCTCATTGTCTATGAGAAGCTGCGATGCGATATCCTCGGCGCTGTCGTATTCCTCACCGACGCGCAGAAGCCATGACTGATCATTCTCATCGTCAATGTAGCCTACCGGCATGGAGAAGTTCTGAGCGTAGATGAGCTGTGAAAGAGTCTCGGGGCTTATAAGAGCATCGGCATTGGCGCTCTCCAGAGCCTGCTCCCTCGCGGAATCATACTGAGCCTGAGCCTGATCGAGAGCTGTCTGTGCATCTGACAGCTGAACTGCTGCAGTAGCAAATCCCACAGCCGCGTCAAGCTGCCCCTGTGCAAGGCCTGATGTAGCGGTCTCAAGTCCGGTCAGAAGATCCGGGATAGAGTCTGCCAGGCCGTTGACCTCATCAAGTCTGGACTCGATATTATCGACCTGCGAATTAAGACTTCCTACCGGGTCTGCCTCTCTCACTCGAACCATCAACGCCGCCAGCTGATACATGAGAGAAGAGATATTACGGGTCGTATTGATAAGATTATTGATGGACGAGCCGTCAACAGTAGTTCTGGTCTGCCCCAGAGAGCCTCTTAAGCTGTTGATATCTCTTATAAGAGCGTTGACCTCATCCCAATTAATACCGGTAGCTGCAAGCGTCGCCTCAGTCAGGGCCTGAGTTGCCTCATCATAAGCGGCCTGTGCGGCGGCTAACTCCTCCGAATTCTCGTCATATGCCGCCTGAGCTATGGCAAGCTCCGCCGTAGCAGTAGCGACGTCGTTAAGAAGGGCATTGTATTCATCCTCTGATATAGAGGGATTATTAGCAGCGTTCTCAAGCGCAGTCTGAGCATTATCCAAAGTGGTCTGCGCTCTCTGAAGAGTCTCAGACAGTTGAATCTCCAGAGCTACAGTCCTGTCGAGAGTCGCGCGGGTAGCATCAAATCTCTGCTGTGCGCCGGTAAGAGCGTTATTCTGAACCTGTTCCAGATTCTCAAGAGCCTGAGATACCTCGCCCAGCCTGTCCTCCAGCGTTCCAATACCGGTACGAAGGCCATCGGCGATATCCTCTGCCTGACCGTCAATCTGTGAGAAAATAGCTGACGACATCGTGGCACCGAAGCTACTCTGAGCACTCTCGAGCTGAGACTGAGCCTCATCCAGAGCCTCTCTTGCATCGTCCAACATATCCTGCGCATCAGCAAGGGATGCATTCGTCTCCCTTAATATCCGGTCGTTAAGATCGTCTATCTTATCCTGATTAAGCTCGACCTGGATACTTTTCTCCACGAGACCGATAGTGGTTATGCTGGCAACACCCTCCTGCCTCGACAGATAAGGAATGACGTCATTATTTACAAAATCCGTAAGCTCGTAGATATCGTAGTCCTCGCGTTCCACGGCGATATACATGGTCGCCAGCATGTCAAGGCTTATCTCCATGATATTAGGTGTCATGACGCCGTTGGGGAGAGTGCTCTCCAGCTCATTGATGGCGCTGGAAACTCTTACCATGGCGACATTCATGTCGATTCCGTCGGTGAACTCGAGCTGTACTATGGAGTAGTTCTCGGAGCTGGTTGAAGAGACGTTCTCGACGCCGCTTATGGTACCGAGGGCATTCTCCATTGGTCTTGTGACCTGCTCCTCCACCTTCTCTGGGCTGGCTCCGGGATATGCGGTAATTACAATAAGATACGGGAGACTGATCTCAGGAAGAAGATCCAGCGACAAATGTGTAAGTGACACAGCACCGAGGGCAATAATCGCGATTACTGCCACAAGTATAGTAAAGGGTTTCTTAACGCTGAATTTCTCCACTCACGATCCTCCGTGATGGTAATTATATAACGCATCCCTATAAATTAAAATAATGATAAATTAATTACTACAAAAATCCCTCAGTTTACTAGGATTTATGCCGGGTTACAGGGATTTATCGGGATTTTTCCGTGGGTTGGAGCGCGCCGGAAGGGCCTGGTGGGCCGCCTGTCTCTCAACTCGTCTCCGTTTCTTGGACGATTCGACCGTTTACAGAGATTTACCCTCTTATTCTCCGTAGTCGTCTCTGAAAGAGCTGGTTTTACGGGGAAAACGGAGACTTGAGAGTTCTAGATGGTTCGCCTTTGTTCTGCATATTATCCTTCGGTCTCAAGTACAACTATGTTATCTTCACTGATAGTTGGATAGGTTTCCAAAACATCTGCAAAATCACGAATCAATGAAGACTCATAATTCTCACTTGAATAATCTGGGTAAGCATAATACATAAAGTCTGATGCACTATATGTCTCAATCGGATTACCTTCGCAGTCTATTTTGGGCGCAGCAGGTCCCAGCAAAGCCTCATTCTTAAGCATTGCTGCATAAACTTCCGGAGATTTGTAAACATAGAAGCATTCTTCGGTACATTGATCTTTCTCATAACGCTCAACATCTTCTATAAGGAAGTATCCCTTCCTGATGTAACTTCCTGTCGGCAATTTGGAAAGCATTAGCACCTTTATATCCTGAACTCCAACTTTCCCATCCCACGCTTCATACTCAAATGCTTTCTTGAGCTCATCTGTAAGCTCATCTTCTGTTACAAAAGAGAATCGATCATGCAAATTTGAAGCATAAGATCTCGATCTGCATATGACAGCCTTAATCGCACCTTTATGGTCAAACGGTCCGAGAGGATAGATTTTATTATCCTTCTTATATCCCAAATAGTAACTGTAATAATAACTCATCTCATCTTTTCCTCTTGTGTATTTAATATAGCTTTCATCAACTTCTTCCCGATTGGGAGCTTACGATAGCGGATATCCTTAGAATGCATCCCTGTATCATCCTCTTCCCATATTATGGTTCGAATCCTTCTGTTGATCTCACCATTTATACAGTAAACTTCCTCAACGATCTCCTTCTCGTCATTATTCTCAATCCTTTTCTCATAGAAGAACTCACCGCTTTGAAAATCTGAATGGAAACTATAATCCTGATATCCTAAGGCGGATAACGTTGCAACATCCTCCTGCAATTCATAGGAATCTTGATGTGTTTTTAACATCTCTTGTATTACTTCTATATTGTCCAATATATCTCTTGATATTGTTCTAAGATTACTGTAATTGGCCGTATATGGAAGCACCTCTTCCTCAATAAACATAGAAAGCTCCATCGGCAAGTTTTCTTCACTTTCTGCGAACTCAAGAGCTAGTCCAAATATTCTCCTAAGCTTTGCCAACATTGAATCTGTAATCCCTTTGGGAAGTTTATATGAGGAATAATCATCACCTTCCCAAACGTAGTAATACTTTCTTGTTTTTCTGCTTTTCATATCACCCATCCTGATTCTTCAGCAGGTACTTGTTACTTACCACCTTCATAGACAACAATCCGCATACGATTTTGCTATAGATGGGCTCTGTCGGTCTAATAACGATACCTTCCTTCTTGCCACCTCTTGGATACTCTCCGTCAGCTCGCTCAAGCAATGCTTCTACTGTCGGATATTTAGTAGGAAGATCAGTATCCACCTCCTCTATAGGAACATGCTCAAGTTCAAGAGCGGAACAGATCTCAAGCATCCTATCAAGTCCAACCCGCTTACCTTCTTCCCTGATGGTGAATACATACCATTCCGGCTTTGTAAGCTTCAATCTGTTCTGCTGTATTCCGGGAGCACAAAGCTCACCTTGTATAGTCAGTAACCCAATACCGTTTTGGCTCATGAACTCTCTCATCTTTCTCTCTATGTCTCTTTGCTTGACCAACTCATAGAAGGGACTTTGTCCGTCATCCTTATATTCGTAATTATGCCCAGTCACATGAAATCCATTCTCATCGATACTTACAGAGTGTGACGATCCATCCATCTTAGTACTTATGTAATACTGAATATCTTTGAACTCATGAATAAGCTCCGGCTCCGCCTGCACTCTTGTCTCATCTGTATGAGGAATGTCATAAGGCAATGTCCCTATCGTGGTCCCGCCGGTAGTGATACGCTCCTCGATCTCCCACTTCTTCACGCCAAGAATATCCGTCACATCCGTTCCAAGCTCTACATCCTCAGGTATATCCTCGAAGGTCCCGATAGGCAACAACAAGCCCTGAGAGGTCTGCCCTCTAAACTTCATGGTACGAAGCCTGAAGCCCTCTCCCATTACATCAGTCTTACGATAACTCGAGCTTCTGAGGAACTCATATTCGGGTCTTATCGGCAGAAAACTGTCGATCTCAAAATACACAGCGAGATCCATAGGTTGAAACTGTCCTTTGTTAACGACACACTGCCAGCCGAGAACAAAAGCCAACTCTATCCTATCAGCGCCCTCTATGGGCTCAATCTTCCAAATTCTTTGAATGCTTGCCAGTTTACGCATATCGCTCTCCCCTTTTTTCTGTTATGATTGCTTATAGTTACAAACATCGGTAACCGTTGGATAACATTCTATATTATCCAACGGTTACCGTCAAGGATATTGGTGTATTAATAATGGAACAGAAACTGATACCGGAAAGATTAAAAGCCGCACGGGAGAAAATGGGGATTACGATGGCAGAAGCCTCAAGGCGTCTTAATCTCTCGAAGATAGGCTACTGTCGATACGAATACGGCGAACGGACCCCGTCTATTCAGACAGTTGAAGTAATCGCCAGGTGCTTTAACACCTCGATAGAGTACCTGACTGGGCAAAAAGACGATATGTCCCCTGACTATATTGTTATAAGCAAGGATCAATCGCCCGAGCTTTATAATCTTTTAGAGTTTTATTCTCGAGACAAAGATGCCGCAGAAAAGATCATTAGTTACTACAAGAAATTAATCGATAATAACTAACTCTAATCAATATCCCAACCTATCTTCCCTTGATTTCAATCCGATCCAGGATTCCCTGCACAGACACGCTGGGATGCGTCACATACATTCTTGTTACGTCCTCGACGAATACCGGGTCGGCGCCTGTCTTCTGAACGATGATCTCCTTGGGAGTACCCTTGTCGACATATCGGGTAATACGTTTCACTAATGCATATATGTCGTCGGGCGCGCTTTTCCCGAGAAGTCTGCCGAGAGGGTTTACCTTAAGGTCTATGGCAGGCGCATGCCCGTAGTAAACCTTACGAGGATGCAACGACAGAAGCGTATTCCATGTCGCCTCGATCTGACTGCCCCGGTGAAGCTCAAGCTCGTACAGAGGATTCAGATCCCCGACAAACAGCTCGCCTGAGTCGAGAAGCAGGCTTATGCTGTCCTCGGAATGCCCTGGGGTAGAATACACAGCTCCCGCTATCCCGAGTTCCGCCAGGAAATCCCGACTCTCATCAAGCGCGAAAAATCTTACATCCTTATCCCTGATCGGCGTGAACCTCGTCTTCTTATCCCTCTCGAGGATCTTATCAGACGAGTGCAGATACTCTTTCTGTATGTCGGCCGCGCAGATCACCGGTCCCATGTCAGCTATCTCCTGCGCGATCCCCATATGATCCGGATGGTAGTGCGAGATGAGGATATAGCTTATATCCTGAACCTTCTCACCCGCATCCCCCATAGCATGACAAAATGCCGGGAGCGTCCCCGCCCAACCCGTATCAAAGAGCAGCGAGCCCTTGGAGCCTTTGATAAGATATGCGTTTGTTGTGGAGTAGTGGATTTCTTTGATCATGAGGCATTTCAAGTCTGGTTCTTTAGAACTTGTACTTTAGGAAAACAGATTATGCATTTTCTACACCGGCAATTTGAAATCATAGAAGATGTCTTCCGGAGCTTCTTCATATAAGTTGATAAGAAACAAATGTGCTCCATTAGGTTTCTTAGAACCTTCAATATATTTCATTTTACCAAAACCAATATATGTAAAAGGCAACTGAATTCCATCTTCTGAATCAACTTTTCTAACAAACAAATGCATTCCTTCTGAATTCTTAAGCGAGAACAATTCTTTATCACTTATATTGGCAACAGTTTCCCATTGAAAAGTATTTCTATCAATGTATCCATCAACATACTTCAAATTCTCTTTGGTACTGTTAGCTTTATGGATGGTAACATATGCATAAGCAATGTTATCATAAACATTAGTTCCAAGTTGAATATCATCCGGATCTTTTTGAAGCATTTGCTTTATTTGATATTTCTTATACTTTGCCCAGAGCTTAAATAATCTTTCGGAATGACCATTATTATCATAAAACTCTACTTCATATCTTCCCAAGCCATAATTGATTAAATCTCGGGCAAAATCGTCAAATTCGACCGTAATACTAATATCGTTAAACTGAATTATCTGTTCCACCTGGGTAATATATTCTTTCTTAAGCATATATTTTAATGCATGCTTAAACATATCTACGGAGAAATGAGGATTATTGGTTCGATCATATTCTTCAAGATCACTTATTCTACATTCGCCAACACTTTCAAGTAGTTTCTCAATTATGAGTAATTCATCAGGCCGCACCACAGGCAGCATATCTGAAACGTAATCTATGAAATGTTCCTGACGGTCTTCAAACGCTGGAATATTCTCTTCTCCTATGCTTTTCAAAAAACTGTAATAAGATTTACTTTTACGACCATTTATCCTTGATTGCAAAAATTTCAACAAATCAGGTGCATAATCATTATTAAGATAATCAACATGCCTGGGATATTCCGCTGCTCCGATATACTTTTTGAAATTCAGATAATCCTGCTCAAGGTATTTTTTAGTATTAAAATTCACATCATCTATATAGGACAATATCTCTTTCTTGCTGAGATCATCAATATGTATTTCAACTCCATAATCGATCAATCCCACAGATTTAAAATCATCCAATATTAGTGCACTAATCAATTTTTTCTCTACAACAAAGTTTTCAGACAGACCTCCAAGTGCAAATGCAATCTGAACACTTCTCTTGTAATCATTGCCGATAAAATCCAGAACAGTAACAAAGTCCTTATTCTCATATTTACGAAGGCCTCTGCCAAGCTGTTGAATAAAGATAGTCTGTGAATCCGTAGGTCTTAAGAATAAGACCATATTAACTCCGGGAATATCAACACCCTCATTTAAGATATCTACAGTAAATAGTATCTCAAGTTCCGAATCATCATCTTGAATGTCTTTATAAGCACGTAGTCTCTCTCCAACAGAATTCTTACTTGTTAAATATTGAGTATGATAATAATTCTCCATTGCTTGTGACATTCGAATTGCATGTGGAACATCTCGACAGAAGGCCAGTGCCTTAAGTTTCTTTCCCCCTGGCAATCTGTATTTTTCGATCATGTTATATATGAATTCACAATGTTTCTCATCCGAAAACTGTTCAACAAATCTGTGTCCCTTGGTTGCATTGATACCATATTCAATCAGCTCATCCCTGATTCCATAATACTTAAACGGTACAACTAGACCATTTACAATTGCATCTCTAAGTCTGAGTTCATACGGTATATTCTGATCGAAGAGACTAAATACATCTTCACCGTCCATTCGCTCAGGAGTAGCTGTAATACCTAGGAGGAATTGTGGCTCAAAATATTCAATAATCTTCTTATAAGTATCTGCAGTTGCATGGTGACATTCATCAATAATTATGTAGTCAAAATAATGCCGGTCAAACAGCTCCAATGAATTAGCCATAGTAATGTTTGTCGAGAACAAAAAGTCTGCATCGATTTCTTTATAATCTTTGTTATATATTCCATATGTCCTATCAGAGCCAAACACCTTTTCAAAGGTTTCATATGACTTCATCAAGATCGAACCTTCTTGAACAATATAAAGAAGTTTATCTGGATTAAAGTTTAAAGCATCGAATGCTGCTAGATACGTCTTACCACTTCCTGCAGCAGCACATATTAAAGCCTTATTTGCTCCAATTGCTCTTATTCTATTAAGTTCTTTAAGAGCGCTTCTCTGCATATAATTTGGCCTATTACTTGAGTTAGCAACATCATAATCCATATCCCATCTTTCAATAGAGTAATAAAGCCTTGTACGGTAATCAGATATTATTTCTCGGCTAAGAGCATAAGTTTTATTCCACAGAAATTCGAACTCGTTCATAGCTTGTGAATAGATATCATTCTCTACCAAAGAAACATCCCACTCAACATTTTTAAGAAGAGCATATACAGTTATATTAGATGAACCCACTAATAATTCGTTATGATCGTGAAATCTGAAAAGATAACCTTTTGAATGAAAACCAACTTTATTTCCTGTCTTGTCAATAAAACATTCTTTATCTAGATGACATTCAAATTGACCGGGATACTTTGTCTGGAGACTAAAGAAGTACTCTAAAGAATCAATATCAGTAAAGTTCTGGTATGTTGTAGTAATGACTTTTCCCGTGGCTCCTCTAGCAAGCGCAGCATCAAGATTAGGAATAATCAGTTTTAATCCAGCCTTCTTTATAAAGCTTACAGAAAAATAAAAGCTTTGACACTCATCAATATTCTGCTTCAACTTATCTATAAATCTTGTATCGCTATAATTTGTAAAAAAACTATTCATATGGTCACCTAATACACATCGCAGTCCATAAGTTAATTTGGTTCTCCATTATGCTACAGTGTATCAAACCTATCTTGACATAATATTAACACACATTAAGATTATTTAGATTTTTCTCGTTAAGTATATCCATATCACACTTTGTAACTGTTAGCGTCAGGTGAAATTAGCCACTCCCCGCGTCGGACATAATTCGCCAATATCAGTCAGATAAAAAAAGCCAACACATCAGCTGATACTTGATATAGTTAATTAGTGACGGTTTACCGCCGTCGAGATTGAATAGGT
>JAFVAY010000016.1 GCA_017480325.1 Clostridiales bacterium | reverse complement strand
GTTAAAGGATTCGTATGTGATATTCATTACTGAGAAGGATGTCAGAAAGAAGGGTAAACAGATATATACGTATGAGACCTTTGATGCCGAGAATGGCGAGCATTTTGAGGATGGCAGGCATATAATATATGTGAATACATCCTATAACGATGTATCAACGGAAAGAGGCAAACTGATACATGACATCAGATGCAAAAATGCGAAGGACATGTATCACACGACAATAGCAAATAAGGTCAGATACTTAAAGGAAACAAAGGAGGGACAGGATAAAATGGGCAGCGAATATGAGAGAATTCTAAGGGAAGGCAGAAGAGAAGGCGAAGAACTCAACAAAATAAACCTTGCCTCAATCGCAATAACGAAAGGAAAAATGTCATTAGAGGATATAGCAGAAAACTTTGATTTGCCTATTAACACAGTAATTAAACTCGCGGAGGCGAAGGCCGGGTAAAGACGTGTGCGCAGCCCGGATTATATTACAATTTCTTTACACATATCAAAAATCCATGATTATACTATTGTCAAAGCTGAGCGTTATTTGTACCATAAAATTACGTTTATAGTTGGTGATAAAGGGGCACGCGCTAACTCCTAGGGGTCTAGATATAGTAAAAGCGTTAAACAGGGAGTTGTGTGCTCCTTTATTGCGCCCTTAAATTGCTTCGCGAATAGAGAAGAAACGCTCTGTCAATTCCGCTCAACAACGTTGACGTACTGATAAGGAATCTCGATGCCGTTCTCCTTGAAGGCTTCGTTTACTCTCAAGTTGATGTCAGAGATGATGACCTCCGAAGTAGTGGGGAACTTAAAGTACACGGTCGTCGAGAGCTTCAGGCTGCTGTCTTCATACGCCATGAAGTAAATCGGTGCGTACTCGAGCTTATCCTTGACCTTCTTGCCGGGGATGCTGTAGGGCGACGCCTTGATCGCATCCAGGACAACCTCCATCGCCTTCTTCATATCGGTATCATACGCCACGTGGAAATCAAACCTCGCGGACCTCATATCTGAGTTATAACTATAGTTCACAAGGCTCATTGAATTGAGTTTGCTGTTGGGAATAATCGCGTACACTGTGTCCATTTTGAGGATAACCACGTGTCGCATAGTGATATCAGTTACGATGCCCGTGGTCCCGTCCTCGAGCTCGATGCGGTTGCCTATCTCGAAAGGCTTGTTGATGCTTATCATAAGACCGCCGAGGATGTCTTTGATCGCGTCCTGAGCCGCGAAGGCGAGCACCGCACTGACGATTGCCGTTCCGCCGAGCACAGTCTTCCACAGTGAATCGAAGCCGCCCCACAGGGAGATTGTCAGAATAACGCCGGCGATAATTATGGCGGTACTTGCGACCTTCTCGAAGAACACGAGCTGCAGTGCTTTCTTCTTCTCGTGAAGCTTTCTGAAGACGCGCCTGTTGATTCGAAGCAACACGAAGATCGCCGCTACGAATACGACGGTTACAAGCAGTCCGACAATTATTTGTTCACGCGTCATATCGCCTCTACCATAGACTTAACATACTCTCCTACGTAAGGAGCCGCGTCCTTACCGTATTTCTCCAGTATCTTAATTATAGCAGATCCCACGATAGCGCCGTCGGAGATCGACGACATTTTCGCTGCCTGCTCGGGAGTTGATATGCCGAATCCGATAGCGCAGGGAACGGAAGTATTCTCTCGAATTACTTTCACGATAGACTCCAAATCCGTCTTGATCTCAGAGCGAACTCCGGTAACGCCTAAAGAAGATACGAGATAAATAAACCCTTCTGCCTCCTTGGCTATCATAGCGATACGGTTCTCGGAGGTAGGCGCGATCAGGGAAATCAGGTCAACCCCATACTCGCGGCACAGAGGGAGGAATTCCTCCTTCTCCTCGTACGGCAGATCCGGCAGGATCAAGCCGTCAATGCCGATGTCGCGGCAAGTTGAGATAAACCGCTCCGCCCCGTATGAGAAAACGACATTTGCATAAGTCATAAAGACCATAGGAACCGTCACATCCTGACGAAGATCCCTAACCAGATCAAATACTTTATCCGTTGTAACTCCGCCGGTCAGAGCGCGGATATTCGCACCCTGAATAACCGGACCTTCAGCCGTGGGGTCGGAGAAAGGAATTCCGAGTTCTACCAAAGAAGCACCGTTATCAACCGCCGCGCGTACGACAGCTGCAGTGGTCTCAAGATCCGGATCGCCGCATGTTATGAAAGGGATAAAAGCCTTCCCGGTCGAGAAAGCAGATGCAATATTACTCATGGATATCCTCCCCTCTGTAACGCGCGATAGCCGCGCAGTCCTTGTCGCCGCGCCCCGAGATGGTAATGACGATTATCTTGTCCTTATCCATAGTCGGCGCGAGCTTTCTTGCATACGCCACGGCATGCGCCGATTCGATCGCAGGAATTATGCCCTCCGTGCGCGCCAGATACTCGAAAGCATTAACCGCCTCTTCGTCAGTCACCGGCACATACTCCGCGCGTCCTATGTCGTGAAGATAAGCATGCTCAGGACCTACGCCCGGGTAATCGAGACCAGCCGATATGGAATATACCGGCGCGATCTGCCCGTATTCATCCTGACAAAAATACGACTTCATTCCGTGGAATATCCCGACCCTTCCGGTGTTGACCGTAGCTGCAGTCTCGAAGGTGTCGATCCCTCTTCCCGCAGCCTCACAGCCGATTAGTCTTACATCCTTGTCTTCAATGAAATTATAGAAAGTTCCGATAGCATTAGAGCCGCCGCCGACACAGGCGATTACGGCGTCCGGCAGACGCCCTTCCTTCTTTAACATCTGCTCTTTGATTTCCTTGGAGATAACCGCCTGGAAATCGCGGACGATAGTAGGAAAAGGATGAGGTCCCATAACCGAACCTAAGCAATAATGCGTATCCGAGATCCTCGAAGTCCACTCTCGCATCGCCTCCGACACGGCATCCTTCAAGGTCGCGGTGCCGGACTTGACGGGAATTACTTCCGCCCCGAGGAGCCTCATTCGATAGACATTCAGCGCCTGCCTCTTCGTATCCTCTTCGCCCATAAAGACCACGCACTCCATGCCGAAGAGCGCCGCCGCAGTGGCAGTTGCAACTCCGTGCTGACCTGCTCCGGTCTCGGCGATGAGACGGGTCTTGCCCATCTTTTTTGCAAGGAGAGCCTGACCTAAGACGTTGTTGACTTTATGTGCGCCTGTGTGATTTAAGTCCTCGCGCTTCAGGTATATCTTCGCGCCGCCCAGATCCTTTGTCATCTTCGCCGCGTAGTAAAGTCTCGAAGGTCTTCCGCCGTACTCGTTAAGAAGCTCCGTTAGCTCCGCCTGAAATTCGGGATCATCCTTATACTTGTTGTAAGCTTCCTCCAGCTCAATGACCGCATTCATAAGCGTCTCGGGGATATACTGTCCTCCGTGTATCCCGAAGCGTCCGTTAGGATTTGTCATATCTCATCTTCCTTTCTCACGGCAGCCGCGAAAGCCGCCATTTTGTCCGTATCTTTTACGCCGTCCGTCTCTATTCCCGAGCTCACATCCACTGCGTAGGGGTGAAGCTTCCTTATCGCCTCGGAAACGTTTCCAGGATTCAGTCCGCCTGCCAGAAAATATGGTCTTTCAACTCTTTGAAGGAGCGACCAGTCGAACACCTTTCCCGTGCCCATTCCCGAATCTAAGAGAATATAATCTGCCGCGCTATTATTTGCAACTTCTATGTCCTCTTCGCTTCTTATCTTGTAGGCTTTAATGACCTTCTTGGAAGTCTCTTTCTGAAGGTTAAGAATATAGTCCTCATCCTCGCTTCCGTGAAGCTGAGCGATGTCGATAATGCCATCGTCGAGAAGCTTCTTCACTTTAAGAAAATCTTCGTCCACAAACACGCCCACAGCCCTGATGGACGGATCCAGCAAAGCCTTAAGCTCACGCGCCTTCTCATAAGAGACATTCCGCGAACTTCTCTCCCAGAAGACGAACCCTATGTATTCAGGCTTCAGCTCATTAGCTTTTCTTATATCGACCTCGCGGGACAGACCACACATCTTGATACGGGTCATAACTCTCCTTTAAGCTCCGTAAGCTTTGCTTTCTTGTCAGTCGCTCTCATAAGCGTCTCGCCTATAAGGACCGCATCCGCACCTATCGCCTTCAAAGAAGCCACATCGGACGCATCCTTCACGCCACTCTCGGAGACGAACAGAACAGATGACGGGAACAGCTCTCGAAGCCTCCTGCTGTTGCCCGTATCCACGGAGAAATCCTTGAGGTTACGGTTGTTGACTCCGATGATCCTCGCCCCTGCATTAAGCGCGACTTTAACTTCTTCCTCGTCGTGCGCTTCCACAAGAGCGGAGAGCCCCAGTTCGTCGCATATCCCGATGTATTCTCTGATCTGATCCTCACTTAAGATAGAGCAGATCAAAAGCACCGCCGAAGCCCCGAGGATCTTAGCCTCATAGATCATATACTCGTCGACTGTAAAATCCTTCCTCAGACACGGAATATGAACGGAAGACGCGATATCCCTAAGATACTCGTCAGACCCGAGAAACCACTTGGGCTCGGTCAGGACGGATATGCAGTCAGCGCCCGCCACTTCGTACTCTTTTGCGATCTCAAGGTACGGAAAATCAGAAGCGATAAGTCCCTTGGACGGCGACGCTTTCTTGCACTCGCAGATAAAGGAGATCCCATCCTGGGAGAGCGCCTTCTCGAAGCCGAAGTCTCCCTTGGGAAGCGCCAGAGCCTGCGCCCTTAAAGTCTCAAGCGGCGTGGTGCTCTTGGCTATAGCGACTCGCTCTCTGGCGTGATCTGCAAGCTGGTCTAATATGGTCATTTTAAGCCTCCGGGCGGTTGCTTACTTCGATTACCTTGTTAAGTGTCTCGAGAGCCTTGCCGGAGTCGATGATCTGCGCCGCGAGCTTAATGCCGTCGGCAAAAGTCTCCGCCTTGCCTCCGATGTACAAAGACGCACCGGCGTTAAGAAGAACCGCATCTCTCTTAGGTCCCTTGGCGCCGTTTAAGATATCACGCGTGATCTGAGCATTCTCCGCAGGATCACCGCCCTTAAGATCATCCTTGGTGCAGCGCGTCAGTCCGAAGTCCTCGGGAGTGATGGTGAAAGTTCTGTACCAGCCGTCTTTAATCTCGCAGATTCTGGTAGGCGCACTCATAGAGATCTCGTCGAGCTTATCCATGCCATATACGACCATACCGCGCTTAACGCCGAGGCTTACGAGCACCTGTGCCAGCGGCTCGACCAGGTATTCGTCATAAACGCCCAGAAGCTGCATAGAAGGCTTACCGGGGTTTGTCAGGGGTCCTAAGATGTTAAATACTGTACGGAATCCCAATTCTTTACGAATAGCGCCGACATACTTCATTGAAGTATGGTATTTCTGTGCGAAGAAGAAACACATACCTGCCTCGTTAAGAAGTTCGATGCAGCGCTCGGGGCTCTGCTGAATATTGACACCCAAAGCCTCGAGACAGTCAGCCGTTCCGCACTTAGAGGAAGCTGCACGGTTACCGTGCTTCGCGACCTTCATGCCGCCTGCAGCAGCAACAAGAGCGGATGTGGTGGAAATATTAAAGCTCTGGGCGTTATCTCCGCCGGTACCGACGATCTCGAAGATATCCATACCGGTATTCACAGGCGTCGCGTGGTCTCTCATCGCCGCAGCGCAGCCCGCGATCTCGTCCTTTGTCTCTGCCTTCGCGCTTTTCGCTGAGAGGGCAGCCAGGAAAGCCGCGTTCTGTGTGGGTGTCGTCTCGCCGCTCATGATCTCGTTCATGACGGTGTACGCCTCGTCGTAGGTCAGGTCTTCCTTGTTTACGATTTTTACGATTGCTTCCTTGATCATTGTCTTATATCTCCTTTATAAAATTATTAAGCATTTTCTTGCCGTCGGGGGTCATTATGGACTCGGGGTGGAACTGCACGCCGTAGATGGGATAGCCCCTGTGCTGCACCGCCATCACCTCACCATCCTCGGTCGTAGCCGTCACCATAAGCTCCTCGGGGATGGTATCGGGATCCGCCGCGAGGGAGTGGTACCTTGCCACCTTCCCCAGAGGTATCCCCGCGAAAAGCTTACATCTCCCGTCAAACCTTACCAGAGACTGCTTACCGTGCATAAGCTCTTTGGCGTAGGTTATGGTAGCACCGAAAGCCGCACAGATCGCCTGATGTCCGAGGCAGACACCCAATATGGGAATTTCTTTGCCGAGGGTCTTCGCGACTTCTATAATCACTCCCGCATCCTCGGGCCTTCCGGGTCCGGGTGAGAGGATAATGCGGTCGGGATTTAACGCGCGAATCTCGTCCACTGTGAGCTCGTCATTTCTTATAACTTTGATATCAGGGTCAATCTGTCCCACAAGCTGATACAGGTTGTAGGAAAAGCTGTCGTAATTATCTATAAGCAGGATCATAACTCTTCCTCCTGTGCAAGCTCCAAAGCCTTAAGCGAAGCTCTGGCTTTGTTAAGGCACTCCTGATATTCCTTCTGCGGAACGGAGTCGGCGACTATTCCCGCGCCGCTTCTTACAAATACCTTACCGTTCTTCTTGTAAGCGATTCTTATCGCGATGCAGGTGTCCATATTGCCCGTGAAGTCTATGTATCCGATAGCTCCGCCGTAGATTCCGCGCTTGTTGTTCTCAAGCTCGCCTATAAGCTGGCAGGCCCTGATCTTCGGAGCTCCCGATAAAGTTCCTGCGGGAAGAACCGCTTCAATGGCATCCAGCGCATCGTGATCCTCTGTGATCTTACCCCTTACGGTAGAGCCGATGTGCATAACGTGAGAATACCTCTCGATAGAGTGAAGCTTCTCGACTTCAACCGATCCGAATTCGCTTATCTTGCCGAGGTCATTTCTTCCCAAATCAACCAGCATATTGTGCTCCGCGAGCTCCTTCTCGTCCTGAAGCAAATCCGCTTCCAAAGCCTTGTCCTCTTCTTCTGTCTTCCCCCTGGGTCTCGTACCCGCGAGAGGGAATGTGTGAAGGATTCCGTCCTGAAGCTTTACGAGTGTCTCGGGAGATGCACCTGCCACCTCCACGTCGGTACCCGAGAAGTAAAACATGTAAGGGGAAGGATTGATTGTTCTTAAGACGCGATAGGTATTAAGAAGACTTCCCTCGAAGGGTGCACTCAATCTGTTCGACAGCACTATCTGGAAGATGTCGCCCTCTTTGATGTGTGTCTTTGCCCTCTCCACCATATCGCAGAACTGCTCTTCGTCGAAAAGCGGCGTAACCTCCCCGAGAAGCTTTCCGCCGGGCTCGCTTTGGCGCGACCCTGTGTGAAGAAGGTCAGAAAGCTTCTTCAAAGTCTCCACAGCCCGGTTATAGCCGTCGTCACCCTCGTTAAGCTTCATGTTCTCGATGAGGATTATCTTCTGCTTTAAGTTGTCGAAGGCAATGACCTTGTCGAAAAGCATCAGGTCAACATCCTGGAAACCCTCCTCGTCTTCAACAGCGCACTTTGCCGAGGGCTCGCTGTAGGTTAAGTAATCGTAGGAGAAGTATCCCACGAGCCCGCCTGCGAAAGGGGGAAGGTAATCGAACCTCGGGCTTTTGTACTCGCTCATGATTCTTCTTATCTCGGCAGAGGGATCCTCTGTCTTAATAGTCTCATCACCTATTGTAAGGAGCCCGTCCTTACAGGTTATAAGCTCCCTCGGGTTAAAGCCTAAGAATGTATAGCGACCCCAGGTCTCATTAGCCTGGGCAGACTCCAGCATATAGGCGTGCTCTGAATTATTCTTCAGAATCTTCAGCGCCTCAATGGGAGTAATAAAATCCGAAAGGATCTCTGTGCTTACTGGCAGCACGTCGTACTTCCCCGTCGCGGCGATCTCCCTGACCTCCTCTAGGCTTGGCAAGATATTCATCATCTTCTCCTCCTTATCCTCAGGAGCAAATAAAAACGCCCCTGACAGAATATTCTTCTATCAAGGACGAATAATAAACTTGCTATTATCCGCGGTGCCACCTTGCATTCGTAAGTTGCCTCACGCTCTTATCAGGTACTGACATACCCTAGGCCGTTAACGGTGCCTGCCGTCGCAGAATACTCTGATCTCTCATTTGACTGCGCCCTCAGCGGTCCATTTGACGATTCGTTTCTTACCTGACTCTCAGCACCACAGGCTCTCTGTAAAGTCGTCGTCGCCGTTATCTCCGCATCAACAGTTTGACTTATATTGCAAAAGATACCACACGCACTCCCAAATGTAAATCGTTATCTTCGCACATTTATTTTTTTCTTATCTTCACTTTCTTCCCGGAGAAAGCAATGCCGAGCTTGATTATCTTGGTAATTCCATCTTCCAGCATCTCGGCATCGTAGCCCATATCATCAATTTGCTTCAGCGCTTGGGCAGATAAATCATTTAATGAATCCTCATTCGGTCTCTTATCGGACTTAAATTCCATAATGATCCCGGGAAACTTTTTATCTCGCGGAACCAGGCTTATATCGTATCTGCCCTCTCCTGATTCCCTGTTCGATTTGATCTTATACTGATTATCCATCAATGCTACAAGGCCAAGCATCAATCCGTGATAGAAGCCTTCAGCACCGGTATCATAGTAGCTGATACTTTTTTCCATATATTCGCTTATGGCATCCTGAAGTTTCCTCCAATCTGATGCATATAAGCTCTCGGCTATTTTGTTGGCAGTCGCATTGCCCACAGCCCCGACCTTTATCAAGTGCGACAGGATCTCACTTTTATATACCGCAGCAATCTCACGATTCGGAATTGATACATCACAGACCCAGGAACCGTCACCCTGCAGAGTTTTATTCAGAATCTTCAAATACCCTGCAACCAGAAGCAAACTGTAGATATTTGAGGGATCTTCAGTAAGTGACCTATATACAACATTCTGATCTATCTTAGCTACGACTCTTTCGCCTTGCATAAGAGCATACATTTTCTCTGTAATGTCGTCAGTTGCCACCTGCAATACATCCTCAAGAATCTCATTCTTGCCTGTATTGACCCAGTAAGCCTGTGGCAGACATCCCTTCGAAAGATAATTGATAACCGACCACGGATTATATATCTCTTCGTTTCCAAAACGGTATCCGTCATACCAATCCTTGAGCTCATCCGTCTTATCCGTCGCTTTGTAATATGCCAGCATTTGAAGAACTTCCTGCTCTGTAAAGCCGAAGAATTCATCGTATTCCTCATCCATTACTGAACTGACCGTCAGGTTGTTCAGTCCGCTGAAGATGCTTTCCTGAGCTATTCTTAAGATACCTGTAAGGAATCCGTAGGACAGATATTTGTTATCCTTAAATGCACCGGAGAAGAAGTTTCTCATAAAGCCAATGATCTCGTCATAGAACTCCTTGGAATACCCTTCCTGTATCGGTGTGTCATATTCATCAATTATAATGATAGGCGCTTTTGAATAATGTTCAGTAAGCATCTTCGATAGCTTCTGCAAGGACGCGGAAAGCTCTACTTCATTTGCCTGCCCACTCAGTATTCTCGCATAATAATCCTTCTCATATTTTTCTAACCGATCACTGTTTTTAAGCTCCGGATGTCTCCCGAACTCATCCTGTAAAAGCTCTGATATCTTGGCAAAGGTCGCTTCCCATGTATCGAATTTAACATCCTTGAAGGACAGAAAGATAACAGGATATTTGCCCTGATGCTCTTGATACTTCTTGCCACACTTCCAAATTGCCTTATCAACAAAATACTTAGACGTATCACTATCTGAGATCTCAAAATACACACGCAGCATATCCATATTGAGAGTCTTACCGAAGCGTCTTGGTCTGGTAAACAATGTGACGAGAGATTTCCTGTCCAGAAAATCACGAACAAGCAGCGTCTTATCCACATAATAGTATTCAGATTGTGCGCGGACATAGTCAGAGATTCCGACAGGAAGCGGCTTTTGTCCCTTCTCTTTACTTATCTTTATATACTCTCCCGCAACAACGCGACCATCAACCGGTCTTATCGCATCATCAGGAATTTGCCATTCACGACCGATCTTAAAAGCTCCGGGGATCCTCCCGTTCTTACACAGATTCATTACCGTTCGTATCGAGATGCCCCATTCCAGAGCTTTTTCTTTGCTGCTCGCCATACTAATAATCTCCTTATTATCTGCAAATAGTGTATGTCAAACGCCGCAAGATATCAACGGTAAATTGATTTCTTGCGGTAAGAATTGATATCTTGCGGAATAATTTGCGGTTTGTTTACGTCAACAAATAAAAAGGCTACAAATCTGCCGTTTTACGGGCCAGATACGTAGCCTTTTGCAAATGCCTGATATTAAGGTCGGATATTATTCTTCTTTTCTTAACTTATATGAGATCGCGGCACATGCGATGCTTACTACGAAGAGAACTGTGGCAATTGTTATGTGCAGATAGTTGATGTTCTCACCGGTAGATGCGATAAAGTCTTCCAATACCTCATTCATCGAAGCCGCCTCACCTCTTATGGTGAACTTGGTCGTAACAGAAGAAGCATCATCAAAGACGATCTCTAATGTATGCTCTCCGGGTGCAAGAGTCACTAGATATTCCGGACTAAGTCTGATTATGACGCTTCCGCTCTGTGCCGTGTAATCACCCTCACTAAGAGTAGCTCCGTCTACCAATACTGATGTGTAATGTGAGAAAGTACTTTCATCAAGTCTGTTACGAACTGCTCTGAATACAAGCTCGCCCCCTGTCTCAGGAGACCAACTCCCGTTCTCGCCCTCCGTTATGGAATAAACAATCGGCTCCCACTTGGAGAATATCCTCGCGCCGTTAGCCCCTATTGGAGAGTTGAAATCAAAGATTATCGTGCGTGCTTCGTCAGCATACCACCCCTCGAAGTCATACCCAAATCTCGTAGGAACGGAAAGCGCATCGAAAATCTGCCCTGCACGAACCACATAAATCATCTCTCCGTCTACATCAACTGTGGTCATTATGGTACGTATAGCGCAAGTTATTGAAGCCGGAGCAACATCATCAAAGTTATTATTACCTACAACGCGATAATATACCGTGTATGTTCCGTCAGAAGTTGCTGTTAGGATATTCTCGGTCCAGGTCTCGCCATCGAAACTATACTGCATCGTTCCGCCGTTTGTTGTACCGGCACGGAACAATTCCTGCGCGCTTCCGGTGAAAGTAAGATTCTCAATTGCAACAGGGGCTTCTACTATCGGATTTGCCGATGTAATTGTGAACTCGCCGTCTTCAACTGAAATTGTGTAGTTAGGGTTATCTCCGGGAGTTACTGTAATTACATAGGTTCCGGTATCTTCGCCTTCCGCTCTTGTGACAGTATAGTCAAGAGTTGCATCTCCATTAACAAGACCGATTACTGTTGCTGTCAATGTAGGATCGGATTCTCCGTAAAGCTTGGATGCATTAACTGCTGTAATCGTTGCGGTTGCAGGCCTAATGCTCACCTGAATGCTGTTTACATCCGAATCTGAATGAGCAGAATCTCCAATTACCTTGTAGTAAACGGTATAATCGCCGACTGCGGTCTGTGAAGGAATCGATTCCGAGAAAGTACCTGTCTCACTAAGACTGTACACAAGGGTTCCGTCATTCGTCGATCCTGCGGTAACAAGCTCCTGTGCTGTTCCCGTATAGGTTAAGTCATTCGCTACAGGCGGAGTACATGTTGCAGGAGTAATACTCTGTTCCCAAACGGCATAAAGAGTCTTGTTTCCGGTCGTTGCATCAAGAGTTATCGTGCCACGATCTGTAATATCCGCCGTTGTGGCATCTGCACTATATGCCCATCCTGCGAATTCGTAATTTGTCCTTGTAAATGTATTGGCGGGAAGAGTTGTCTCAATACCGCTTACCACCGATACATTATTCATCGTTCCGATACCGCCATTAGAATCAAATGACAGTGTATATGTGGTAATACCACTTCCGGCACTAAGCACTGCCGTTCTGGTCACTGTGGAATTTGCAGGAATATCCATAGTCCAAGACCAGGCTACACCACTGTCTCCACGGTATTCTTGGGAGGAAGTGTTATTGAATACATTGCTTTTTGCACCGCTATAATTGCCGAACCATCTGGTAGTGAAATTACCGTCTCCCGGCAGCAGATAGAACGAATTATCTCCATAGCTCATTGTTAATCCGCTACCGTTCACACTGATAGGTGCGTAGTCTCCGCTACTTCCGATCGTAGTATCTGCATATGAGCCGATCTGAACACCTGTCACATCTGATGCGGTAGTATTTGTCAGAGTGTATGTAATGGCTACGGCACGACCGTCAGTGGGATCGCTTATAGCCGCCGTAATATACGCCTCTACTCCGGAGAGTGTGTAAATTTTTCCATAAGCAAAACCGGTAAAGTCAATAGAATTTGATCCGATCCGCATTATGGTCCCATAACCAGCGTTATGATATGTAGTCTGTATTTGATTGCTCCCGTTCAATCCATAAACATCAAATCCACCAATTCCAACACTGGCAGAGTTTACATTACCTACTCTGAACCCTATATATGCATTACTTCCGCTCTGATCTGCAGTAACATCGTCCGTTACCGTAATCAGGTAATCAATGCCGTCGATCGTTACACGCATCCATTCTGTGGATGTAAAGGCGGTATTGGCTCTAACGTACCAAATGCCGTTATCGACATAAGCCTCAAATAAAGCAGTATTACTTGTCTCAACTGCGCTGGCATTTCCGTTAAGTCCCAAAGACAAAAGAATGGGGCCAAGCTCAACCGCTGAGTCACCATCTAATACATACTGAAGATCGTTATATGTGAATTCAACTGTGTAGTAAGAGAATCCGTCCGTTGCCGCGACGACCGTATCGTCGTAAACGTCAGTATTAAGCTCTACTACCCCCCCCAGCCGTGATGTGATACACATCAACATCAAGATTGGAGTTGGATACTCTTGCATCCGTAAAGGATACATAAACATTGCCTACGCTTGTGTCCGGCTCTATCTCATTTCCGGCTGCATCATAGACCGTAATATCAAATGTAAGGGAAGAAACTACGTTAACCCCGTCGTCTCTGGTCCCGTCGACCAGGGCATTCACAGATGCATCTTCGACAGAAGCTGCCGTCATATATGCGCCTTCCGGGAAAACTCCGCTGTCCGCAGATACCGTTATCTGTACTCCATTTACATCAACCTGTTGCCAAAACTCGACTGAAGCAATATCATCATCTTCTGACGGGCAAGTATCCTCCTCTTCGATAAGGATCTCCGTTATCTCGTCCTCAATATCCTCCGGGATGCTCTCTTCGATCATCTCGTCGGAGATCTCAGACTCCTCAGCAATCTCATCGAAGATCTCTTCGTCCTGTTCCACCACAGCCTCTTCTTCGATGATCTGCTCTGCCTCAACGGAATCTGCAATGATAGTCCCTGCTGCAGTCCCCGTCACATTAAGCACCATAACCGCCGAAAGCAGTAATGAAAGTAGTTTACGATGCTTCATTTTATTATCCTCCGCTATAAATACTCTTTGACTAGTCTAACTAAATTTACCCCCCCCGCGAAAGTGACAAAATGACACGTCAAAGAAAGTTTAATTCGCGTTCACACCCTCTTAACAAGAAGAAAAACCACCGAGAATATTCCCGGTGGCGTTGATTACGATCCATCATTCTGACTATCTCAGATTATCCAATCATACGGCGACGATACGTCCGTCTCCTCACCCTTGAAGGACAACTCGAAGTTCTTGATGCTGACTCTCGTGTTCGGCGGGACGGACTCGGTGATAAAGGAGTTGCCTCCGATGGTGGAGTTCGCACCGATTACGGTCTCTCCTCCGAGGATAGACGCATTAGAGTAGATAGTTACGTTATCCCTGATAGTCGGGTGTCTCTTGACACCGGACAGGAGCTGACCCTTACGAGTGGAGAGCGCGCCTAAGGTAACGCCCTGGTAGATCTTGACGTTGTTGCCGATCTCCGTGGTCTCGCCGATAACTACGCCGGTACCGTGATCGATGAAAAAATACTCACCGATGGTGGCACCCGGGTTGATATCGATACCGGTCCTCGAGTGAGCGTACTCGGTCATCATTCTCGGGATAAAGGGCACGCCCCTGGTGTAGAGCTCGTGGGCAATTCTGTAGATAAAAATCGCATTGAAGCCCGGGTAGCAGAAGATCACCGCTTCCTTGCTACCTGAAGCCGGGTCTCCGTCGTAGCCCGCCTGCACGTCCGTAAGAAGGACTCTTAGAATCTCGGGGAAGGTCTCCGCGAACTCGTAGCAGATCTTCTCTGCCTTGGTATAGATCTCATCACTTACTCTGTCGTCATCGCTTCCGTACATGAGGGCGATCACGATCTGCTTCTTAAGCTCCTCGATAACCGAGCTTATCATCTCCCCCGCGAAATAATGCGATGACGTATGCTCGAAGGACTGCTGCCCGAAGTACCCGGGGAACATCAGTCTTCTTATGGCCTTGATTATAGTGATTATCTTATCCCTGTCAGGAAGTCGTCTCTTGCCGAGAGCATTCAGGATATCCACCTCCTCGTAGATACCGTTCATCTCGTCAACGAGACTGTCAAGTCTTCTATCCTTCTCTTCTCTACTCATTCGACTTATGATTCCTCCCGTAAAACTTTAACAAGTATTATAATGTAAATGTTGCCGATAATGGAATTAGGGAACGAAAGTTTTTCATTGATAAGGAGTATTCGCATGGCGTCACCTGACATTTCCCGTGAAGACCAGAAGTTCGATCTGTGGGAGCGTAAGCTCCTGGACTTAAGCACCCGTAACAGCCTGCTTAACGTGAAGATGAAGGGCACTACGGTCCCCCTTCTGGTCACCTCCGCCTGCGATATCGAAGACAGCCTGTCAAGCGAGAAGGATTACGCCATAATCTCCCGCGTCAAGGCCGGTGAGGTCAAGAAAGAGGATCCCGCTCCCGCACCGACTGAGGAGGAGACATCACCCGAGCAACCCCAACAGAACGAGCAGCAAGAACAGGCAACAACGCAGCCCGAACCTGAGAAAACCCCTGCCATCCCTGCCAAGGAATATGAGATCGAGGATCTTGAGGACAACGAGGCCTTCAGAGATGTACTGGCAAAGGGTCTCGCGAGCAACAATCTCTACTCGAGCCTTCCCGAGAAGGATCTGGAGGACAGACTTAAGAAGCTTTACAGAAACGCCAGGACGGCGGTGGAGGAGGACGGCACAGGCACACTCTTCCTCGCCTGCGGTTTCCTGAAGTGGTGCGACGATAAGAAGGATGCTTACTACTACGCGCCCATCGTGCTTGTGCCCGTGGAGCTTGTGCGTAAGTTCGGCGTGGGCAAGTTCGTTATGCGTAAGAACGACGAGGATGCGGTCATTAACATCACTCTTCTCGAGAAGCTTCGAAAAGACTTCGACTTCATCACCACCGAGCTCGAGGGCGACGCCCCGCAGGATGCAAGCGGTGTTGATGTGAAGGGGATTTTCAACACGCTTAAGGGCATAGTCGAAGCCAAGAAGGACTGGCAGGTGACCGACGCCTGTGTCCTCGGCATGTTCTCCTTCTCGCAGTTTGTAATGTGGAACGATCTTCACAGCCACAGGGATCTGATCGCCAAGAACGCCATAGTTAAGAGCCTTCTCGAGGGACAGCTTCAGTGGCAGTACGAGGATATGGAGAAACAGGCGGAGGGCTTCACCGACGAGTCTTCGGTCTACCTGCCACTATCCGCGGACAACTCACAGCTTTACGCTATATATAAAGCGAGCGGAGGCATCACGCACGACGGCGAGACACCCAGGGAATGCTCCAGCTTCGTGCTGCACGGGCCTCCGGGAACAGGTAAATCCCAGACCATCACCTCCATGATCGCCAATGCGCTGGCGGATGGAAAGAAAGTGCTTTTCGCAGCGGAGAAGAAGGCTGCGCTTGACGTGGTTTACACGCGCCTGAACAAGATCGGGATCGCACCCTTCTGTCTCGAACTTCACTCTAATAAGGTTCGTAAGGGCGTCGTGCTCGATCAGCTTAAGGAGGCGGCCGAGGTCCGTCTTAAGGGCGGCTCCGGCGAGGATTATAAGAAGGCTCTGGCTGACATCGAGGACAGACGCCACGAACTCGATAAATACGCAGGCGAGCTTAATCGCAGGCGCCCCGAGGGCTACACGCTCTACGAGATGCTTAATATCTACGCCGAGAACGAGTCAGCACCCGATATCATCCTGGAAAACGGCTTCGCCGAGGGGCTTACAGAGGATCGCGTCAATGCTTCCGTAGCGGCGCTCGGCGAGCTTATCGCGGCAGGTCGCGGAATGAGTGGCATTCTGCCCTACGTCAAGGCAACCGACTACAGCCAGGATACTAAGGTCAAGCTGCAGCCGGAGCTTGAGGCTCTGCTTAATTCCACAAATAAGCTGGCGGCTGCCGTGTCATCGGTGAAGGCCTCCTGCCCTGCCATGAGTATCGGAACTGATATCGCTTCGGTCGAGAATGCCGTGGCGCTGATCGAGAGCTTCTTCGGCGCCCGTCGCGAGCTGCTGCTCACGTGGGACGTAGGCTTCCTCGCACAGGATCCAAAGGCTCTTAAGGCCTCCTACGACGGTGCCGCCTCTAAGTGGGGCCCCATGCGTTCAATGGCCCTGAGTAAGGTTTATAACAATGTTAAATCCCTCGATAAGACCGGCAAGGCTGCGGATGAGCTCGATAAGCACATCGCCGCGCTGGATTCCTACAAGTCGACCTACGGAAGCAAGGGCTTCGATGTATCGGGCAACATTCCTGCGGCACTTCCCGAACTCATGGCGACCTATAAGGAATTTGACGCATCAAGGGCAGCCGTTAACGGCAGGCTCGGCATAGCCGCGCTTAATAAGGGTGCTTCCGGCGTGACCTTCGACAGCATACGCTCACTAGTAAGCGACATCCGTGCCAACGAGGCCTCCATCAGAGCCAAAACTATATTTAACCGATCCGCTTCAAGCTGTACTGCCCTGAAGCTGTCGTCCGTAGTCTCCGCCTTCGAGGAAGGACGCGTGGACGAGAATACTATAGTTCCAGCCTTCATGAAGGCCTGGTCGAAGCTTCTGATCTGCTCTATAATCGACGGCTCAGAGGTCTTAAGCACCTTCAGCGGCAAGGTCTACGAGGAGAAGATCCAACAGCTTAAGAGCTTAAGCGATGAATTCGAGAAGATCACGAGACAGCAGATCTTCCTCGAGATCCTCAGAAGACGCCCGGATATCAATATCGAGGCTAATTCCGCATCATCTCTCGGCAAGCTTCAGAAGGCCATCAAGAGTCGCGGGCGCGGTATATCGATTCGTGCATTATTCAGCGATATTGAGAAGCTCATTCTGGAGCTGACGCCGTGTGTGCTCATGAGCCCGAAGTCTGCGGCGCAGTTCATCGCTTTGTCGGATGAGCCGATGTTCGATCTGGTGATTTTCGATGAGGCGAGTCAGCTTCCTACGAGCGAAGCCGTGGGCGTTATCGCCAGAGGCAGGCACGCGGTGATTGTGGGCGACCCGAATCAGATGCCGCCTACCACCTTCTTCCGTGAGCAGGTGTTCGACGAGGACAACTATGAGACGGAGGACCTCGAGAGCATCCTGGACGATTGCCTCGCAGTCGGCATGCCACAGACCAAGCTGCTGTGGCACTACAGAAGCCGCCACGAGAGCCTCATCACCTTCTCGAACAGATCCTTCTACGAGAGCAAGCTTTATACTTTCCCGTCGGCGGATGACGTGGTATCCAGAGCGACGCTCGTCAAGTGTAACGGCATCTTCGACAGCGGCAGGACACGCACGAACCCCGTGGAGGCACAAGCCGTGGTGAACGAGCTTGTGAGCCGCAGCCGTGACAGCAAATTATCAGGCTACACCTACGGCGTAGTCACCTTTAATATTCAGCAGCAAAACCTCATAGAGGACCTTATCGACGAGGTCTGCCGCACCGACTCCGAGTTCGAGAAATGGGCTTACGGCGGCGAAGAGGCGATCTTTATCAAGAACCTTGAGAATGTTCAGGGTGACGAGCGTGATGTGATACTTTTCTCGGTAGGCTACGGACCTGATGCAGAGGGCAAGGTGTCGATGAATTTCGGGCCTCTTAATAAGGACGGCGGCTGGCGTCGTCTGAATGTTGCCGTCACACGTTCCCGTATCGAGATGAAGGTGTTCGCTTCCATGGAGCCTGAGCAGATCAAGCTAAGTGACGCGACCTCAGAGGGCGTTAAGGCCTTGAAGCGTTTCCTCATGTATACCGAGGGCAACGCGCTCTGGGATGCCGACGTGAGTGCTGTGTCTACCGGTTCTGCCGGAGCTTCGGGGACGCCCGTCATCGACCGAAGTCTTAAGTACAGAGGCCTTGCCGAGGACATCTGCAATCGTCTGAACACTGCCGGCTATTATGCGACTTCTAATGTCGGCAAGTCAGGCTTCAAGGTCGATATCGGCGTATCGTCCTCGCCCGACGCGGGGAGCTACTGCTTAGGACTTCTCATCGACGGTGCCGCTTCCGGTGGCGACTTCTCCGCTACCGCGCGTGAGATATCTCAGCCGTCCATGCTTAATGGTCTCGGGTGGAAGACCAAGAGGATCTGGTCCATCGAGTGGTGGGAGGATCCTGATCGCGTAATCGCAGAGTGCGTGGAGGCAATCAGGGAGACGGAGAGCTCTGAGACTTCAGAAAAAGCCGAGGGTACCGAAGCGGCTGATGTCTCCTCCGAAGAGGATACTCAAAAAAAAACGGATCTAACCTGAGCGACCCGAGCGCTCTTTATGATCTTAACGATTGCCCCGTAGCTTCATACTATAGGGCTGACATATCGTTGCCTCCTTTTACTGCGGCGGAGTTTACCGATCCAGTTAATCTCTCCGTCCTCGAGGGCGCGGCGAAGGCTCTTATTGAGGCCGAGGCTCCCATCGGATTAAATACGTTCACTGACAGACTCTGTGAGGCGTGCGGGATCAAGCGGAAGACCGAGCCGATTCGTAAAAGGTGCGAGTACCTATATAAACGATTCGGGTTCCCTGTCACGATTCAGAATATATCTGCGGGCAAATCACCTGATTGGGATCGAATAATTATCTGGAAATCAACTTCAGAAGTGGGAAAGCTTCTGCCGTATTATCGCGTACCCGAGGTGCCGTCGGATCTTCGGGATCCACAGGAAGTGCCTGTGCAGGAAGCCGCCTGCGCCGCCGTCTATATCGCGAAGTCTCAGTACGGAATGCCCCGGGATGCGCTGATCATCGAGACCGGTAGAGCTCTGGGATTTCCCACCAGTACGCCGACGGTCAAGCTTCTTTGCGCCGCCGCGATAGATCTGGCAATAGCCGAAGGGGAATTAAGTGAAGGTGATAGACTGATAAGGCCGTAGCCGAGAACTACACCAATCAGCAGATATTCGATTGGAACTGTGAGCTCGTCACCAACCTTGTACCATACTACCCAGCACCCCAAAGATATGCCGTCTTGAGCCAGTCTCAAGGCGGCTTATTTTTTGTTCCTGCTCCTCGGGGTCCTTCCGGGGGCGCGACCTTTGTGGGGGGTGCTTTCTTTATGAGGTGTGCTTTTTTGGGGCGCATCTCGGGTGTGTGTGACTCGCTCGGCGTTCGAGTCATGATTTGAGTGACTTATGTATTGGGGCTGGCAAGCTCTCATTATTCATGGACAACTGAGGGATTTACCAGTAATGTATAATAAATATTATTAGACCACCACTGTGTTTACAAGGAAAAACTTATATGGGATTACTTAACTCTTTCCAAAAGAAACCTACTCAGGCCTCAGCAAAAAAGACATTATCATATTCTATTGGAAACATTGATACAATCATTCGCGATAGTGATAAAGTGATTGCTGCATGCCAAAAAGCAGATGCAGAGTACAATAAAGACCATGACCTTGATAAAAGGCTTGCAGTGTACGAAAAATATTTTCTTAAAAAACCAGAATGGAATGGTTTTAATTTCTGCTTATCGCTGGCAACAATGTATGTAAAGAGTGGTCAAAACGATAAAGCATGGGGATATTTGAATCAGTTGTTTATATGGACTATTGAACCAGGTCCCATTAATGGGTATGCATATAAGGTAAGATATGAGCAATTTAAAATTCTCAAATCCGAGAAGAGATTTAAAGATGCTATGGTTATGCTTGTTTCTAGTAATATATTGAATTCAGAAGCTATGGTAAAACCGTACTTTAATAAGGATAAATTTCTTAAAGATGCTAAGACCACCGCCAAAGGCATTGGATTCTCGGAAGATTCATTAGAGGAATTTGCTAACCGACTCGAAAAAGGAATCATAAGCAAAAATCTTAAAGACAGCACTGCTCAGCGATTCTGCAGTGATTATTATAATTATATAGATGTTTAATATGGATTCGATAATTGATATTACATTTGATGTGCGAAAAGATACCCCTGAAGGTAAAGATCCCGATAGCGCAAGTCCAACACTCAGAAGATACCACAAACTTCTTTGGAGTAAGGTACTACCTTCAGGGCAAAAACTGGAGCTTAATGAGAAATTGTATGCAAAAGTAGGAGAGACAGATTACTGGTTTTCTGGTGATAGTATCGTTCATTCTTTTTCTCGTTGGCCTAAATATCAGCATATCATCACTCAAATTGATCCCATGTTCATTGAGGATTTTAGGAGTCTTGGATACACGATCGGAGGAGATATTATCTTTCCTGCAAATGTACCAAAAGGGAAGATGTCGATAAATCAGAAAAGAGGAATGCTGGTTAAAATTTGCGACCGTTTTGACTTAACACTTGAATGCATAAGGAAATACTATCAGGGCGAAGAGAGTCCTTTGTTTACTTGCCTTATGGATTATAAGCCATTCTTTGATGCATTTGTTGACTTCAAGGGTTATGTTGATTTTTTCTTCCTTCAAGATCTTGTGAATGATGATTACTCAGAGATTCTATACTGGTATCCATTCACAGGAGAATTCTATTCCAACCCTCTTCCTAAGACTCCAGAGGAATATATAAAATATGTTAATACTGTCAGAGATTTCGTGAACAACCGCAATGCAAGAATAGATGTATGGGCGCATGACAACCTATAAAGATCGTTGTAATAATGCAAGCATCCCCATTGCCAGCATACCCACTTCCGCCACATCAAATCTTAAAATCACCACCTGAAACGCCACCGTACAGGTTCCTCTATGAAAAGACATATAAAAGACCGCCACAAACATGGTGGCGGTCTTGAGCGTCGTTAGTTATATCAATGACATCTTGCGCATGCGGTATATCCGTTTGCCTGTGCCCACGCCAATGTGGTGTGACTCGGGTCAATCATTCCACTACATCCGGGACGACTGTGGTAACGGCTTCCGGCTTCTGTAAGCCATACTTCATTTCCCGCAGGTGGATTGAACCACCCATTAGGGGCTCTACCGCTGCCTGACGAACTCGAAGTGCTTGTTGTAGCTGCAGCTGGTGCAGCAGCGCTAGCAGTACTCATTGTTCTCACGGTGTCCGGTACATTAATATGATCGCCAACAACTATGCCATATGATGCACATTTACTGGAGAACTCGTTCGAGTCAGCAAATCCTGTAAATAAAATGCTAATATCATTGGTTGAATTTGCAATCTGACTTGCCCAATATGCTTTCCCGGATGGATCAGCAGACCTATTAAGGAACACCTTGTAATATGCATCAATCAAGGCATCATCACTCCACTGATTGGCCTTAGTTTGAAACTCAGGACTGAAGAAAAAACCATAAGCACATTGCTTGCCGGTAACAGTTCCATTAGAAAGCTTAGTGCACCAATCATTTAGACCCGTTGGATCAGGAGTTCTCCCCAAGCAATCTGAATACAAACTTGTTACAAAAGCTTCAATACCCGGATTGAAGCCGTCGGCATAGACCGTGCTATTTCTCGTGAAAAGCAAGTTACAAAACAAAAATGTTGCTGACAGAAGTATAGCGAAAGTTCTAATATGTTTTCTGTATCTCATTGTAGCACCCCCTATAAACAATAAGTTTCATCACGTAATCAGTATATGGTATGGTATCTACAACTTGGTGAGCAGTTAGAAAAACTTGTGTGAACAAAGTATTATGCAAAAAACCAAATTTGACTTAAAGAGTAATTCTTATCCTTATTTATGCGTGGCAAATAAGCGCTCAAGGTAAAATGCCTAGTTATTTATCAACTTGTTATACTCTTCTTCTGATATATACTTGACCACTTCATTTGGATGACCGATACGAATAAATCCTAATTCGTATGCTTTTTCCAAATCTCTGGGGCTTGCAACCATAACAAGAGGCCCATCGTCTTCATTAATATAAGAGCGATACATCTTACATTGTATTCCCTCATACATTACCATTTTATATCCAGAATCATAAGTAGGTTCTATTATCTCCGCTTGAATTGATTTAGATACAATTTCGTCGGGTATCTCATCTTCTGGTTTTTGACCGGCAGAAAAGTCCCCTTCAAAAAACATTTTATATGCTCTATCAGCTATTATCTTTGTTTCAGCAAAATCCAAACCACCATTAACTACCGCTCCTACACCAGGAATGAGTTTACCCAGATTAACGATGCCCGTCTCTCCGAACTTAGTTATAAATCTAAACCCTATTTTTTGATTGATTTTTACTAAAGCTTTACCCGGTATCTTTTCAATTCCTTTCTGAGCAACCTTCATGCCAGTTTTAATACCAGCAAGTTTAACAACTTCATTAACTGAAACTCCGGCAAGACATGCATATACAAAAGTTTGAACTTGATCAGAATCTAATTCATAACCAGCCATGTACGCAACGCAAGCAACCATTCGCATCTGAACATATAACACGCTACTAATATTGGCCGGAATAGTAACCGGTAATGTTATTACTCCTCCAAAACCAGTAACAAATCCTGATGTTGTACATTTAGCAATCTGATTTTTAATCATCTTTTTACATGCAACTTCAGGATTCGGACTTTTTCTTAAGTAATCATCCGCCAAATCCGTAATTGGAGGACTAACTTTACTGATGCCTTTTATCGATTGATTGTAAAGTGAATTCAGTACTGTAATAATATCGTCTTGTGTAATGAAATGTTTATCTTTCTTATCATTCTCGCTCATACTATTCTCCAATCTTTTTTGCTATGCTAGGTTGATAAAAGGCCCCTCGCCCTCTGCGATTAGTCTTTATTTAACTAACTACATCCTTCTTATGAACGTCTTATCTTATTAATAAAACAACACCCACCAGAACCCTCAAGATTCACGGCCATATCAACATTCCTATAGTCGATAGAATAACAAACAACACAAGAAGTCCCGCCGCCAGCATAACCATCCCCGCCATCGCGAGACCTACAATCATTACCGGCAGCAGCACCACAAACGCGATGATTTTCGCCAAGCCCCAAGCGGCTTTGATGCCCCAGACCAGCATCCTTAATGCTACATAAATCAGCGCCGCATAGAATAATACTGTCAACATAATAGATACCTCCCATTTATTCCAAAATCCCTTAGAACCGGCAACCCGGTTCATTAATGTGATTATAGCACCCCGGGCACGGCAATAAGTCCTTATAAACGTACTTTTACTATCTATTAACAAATAGTCCCACCGTTTAGGTGGAATCTGCTGTCGCGCATGCATCCCATTGAGGACATGGGGTATTGGGGCTTAATTTGTCGATTTTTGTCGATTTTTGTCGTTTTTTGGTAGGTGAATCCTGGAACAAATCAACTTATCATTTTATTAGCACAGTCTGCTTAATGGGCGGTTGCCTTCCAAGTACGAATACATCCTACGGGATAGTGATGAGGAAAGGAGGGCTGTGGATATGTCTGACTACGAATTATTGTCTTTGGTAATAGCAATGTTAACTTTGGTGATAGCTTCCGTAGCCATGTTATTGAAGCTATTTGCCTATCTGGATTCCAGATATCGTCGCAAATGAAAACCTCACCCAAGACTTCTGCAAACTAAGGTGAGGCCATAAACTTCACTTGGAAAGCAACCGTCTTTGCAGACTGTGCTACCAATGAAATTATACCATGCAGGATAATCGTGAACAACACCGAAGAGAAGCGAAGAATTAATCTCCTCTCACTTTAACTCCTCGAGTCCGTTCTCTTGAAGAAGTCCGTTGATGCGATCGATATCATATATATGATTATTCAGCGCCACTATCACGCATGCGTCCTTGGGAGTCTTCGAGTACAGCGGATTAAAGCCGTAGAGCTTAAGCGCACGGTTCACCTCCTCGAGAGAGAAGTGTCCCGCGATGCATAGGCGGATAATCAGATCGCGGTTTCTAGTATGCTTCTCCATAGAGATGATCTTGCTGCCGTAGGATTCCGAGATACCGGTCTGCGTGTAAACATCCTTAAGCATGATGTGCTTCTCGTCGAGCACATTACGGTAGTAGTAATAGAAGCCCTTGTCGTTATCCGCCAGATATTTGTTGTTATCGGATATATACTCGCCTATGCGATTGGGCTGGGTCTCCGAGAGGAGCTTGTCCAGCTCCTCCGTAGGTCTGTTATTCATCGTCTTCCCCTTCCGCGCTGATACTTTCCAATACATCCAGAAGCTCCCTTACATCATATCTGTCCTCTGCATCAAGACTGATGCACTTCTCTATTACTGTCCACATAGGCTCCGGCGCCTGCTTGAGCTTCGGGATCGCGCCCGTCAGCATCACGTTAAGAAGCACTCCGACAGCGTATACGTCTGATTTGGCGGAGGCTGCCGTCAACCCGTACCAGATCTGCTCCGGCGCAGCATAGTACATAGTGCCTAGATAATCGGTGTCATCCTTCTTCCCGGGCTCGTACCACTTTGCCGCGTTCATGTCGAGAAGGTACACCTCGCCCTCATCCGTCACGATCACATTCGACGGCTTAATATCCCTGTGAATAATAGGGCTCGGCAGACTGTGAAGCACATCAAGTACAGTGCAGATGTCCCGGGTGATCTTAAGGGCCTGCCTCCCGGATAGACCTTCCTCCCTCACCAGCTTTTCGACAGTCTTTCCTTCGATATACTCCTCTATCACCACAAGGCAGTTGTCGCCCTCCGCGAGATAGATGATACGCGGCATGTGCGCCACCGGGTTATCCCTTAAGTACTCGTATATGGATTTGTCGTAAACCGTAAGATACTTCTTGATAAGCTTCCTTCCCGTGTCCTCGTCAGTTACGAGTAGCACGTCAGGTCTGTCCTCGATCCCCTTCTCTTCTCGAAAAGAACTTATATACAACACCTCTTCGTCGCTCAATCCTTTATAAGGACTCAGACGGTCAGCCTGATACGCCTCTTCCGTATCATAGAGATTTTTCTCATCAATACTGTTCTCGAAGCCACAGCACGTGCACTTCCACTTGCCGTTGTTATCCGCGAACCCGTCCTGAACGTTAAGCATCGCTCCGCATTTGTCGCAGATCCATGCGATATCATCTTCGGCGTCAACCTTGGGATTAATCAGCATCTCACCACAGCCCCTGCATATCCAGAAAGGGACAGTATTACTGTACCCTTTCTGCAGAGTCAGATTCGCGTCGCACCTGGGACAATACTCGTATTGTTCTTCGTTAGGATTCATGATCTGATTATACTACTGCACTAGCGCGGCGACCTGTGTCACAACGCCGTCTTCATTGGTCTCGAAGTAACACTCGAAGCTTCCGGTTCCGCCGACAACAGCATAAGCGATATAAACTCTCGAAGACATACCGGGATGTATCTCGATAACGCTGTCAGTCCACACATCATCGTTAAATGCGTTGACGTGCCCGCTGAATTCATCCTGAAGACCGGACGTGGAGGTCAGCATGCGCAGATCCTGATACCCTCGCATATTAAGAGGCAGACTTAAGGTCAGCATGTTGTCGGTAAGGTTATTGATCGTGAACTCGAATACCGCAACATCCTTGGGATAAGTAGTCGTGTCCACTTCGATGCCGTCGAATATCATCTCGTAGCTGCCCTGATACACGACAGTGTCGGGTTCGACGTAATTATAATCAGGATTGGAATTAAAAACAGATGCATAAGTATATGTATCACCACTGACATCATCCTGAGTAAAGGTCCACGATGCGTTATCACAGAATACCGTTATCTCAGTCCAACCCTCGTCGACAATGAATGGGAAAACTATCTCCGCCTCCCTGCCCGGATCCACGTTATACTGTACAGACCCTTGAACACCGTCAATGCTGAAATAATACCCGTCAAGATTGATCGGCGTCACCTGAACAGAATCGGCATATAACGACACTGAATCCTGCTGCTTGAAGGTCAGCACCTCATCACTGGCGTTGTAAATCTGAATGATCGGGTAGACTACTTCCTTGCCCGCATCCACGGAAGGAAGATCGTAACGATAGAAGCTGCTTACCTGCGTCTCGATATCATCAAGAACACGCACACACGCCAGAGAATAACAGAACCCGCCCTCGCCTTCAGCGATCTGCCCCATGCTCAGGTTATAATTACCGTCCGCCACAGTAAACGGAAGATTCCATGATCTCAACTCGACCTCAGTTTCTGTCGCCTCCGTCTCCTCAGTCTGCTCCGCCGCCTCGTCCGCTTGCTCTGCTGCCTCTCCAGTCTCCTCCGCTTCCTCGGCCTCGGAAGTCGACTCCTGTGTCTCAAGCTGCGCCCTTAAACTCTCGAGCTCCTCTCTCATGGACTCCTCGGCAGAATCGTTCTTACTGCATCCGACCGTCGCGAGCATCATCGAAAATCCAATTACGCACGCCACTGCTTTTCTGATCTTGTTGTTCATCTGATTATCCCCCTTAATTGCAAGTTATCCGTAGTATATCAGCGTTGAAACTGACGGATTTGCACCATAATGGTGGGAACTTGACCTGTGAAGAGGGTGTATGCATTTGTGTATGTTTTCTCGAGAATTCCATACATAATGACATAAAAATGCCCATATGTATGTCTTTATGTATGCTTTTCTTGCTTTTTCATACACAAAAACATACACGCAGTCAGTGTTATAATTAACCCAACAATTATCAGGAGGTGCGATATGGATATCGATCTTAATAAGGCAAAGGACATTGCAGAGGATGCAATCGAGAAGATCTCGAAGGATGAGAATGCCAAGAAGGTTGCTAATCAGGCGATCAACGAAGTCGAGAAGAAGGTCAAGGTTGATCTGCCCGACGTAGACGGCATCAAGAAGACCCTCGGCGGAAAGTAAGTCGCCAAATAATTAGTCTACGCCCCCTAGTATATCTTCTTCAGCTCCTCCACGTGGTAGGTCTGCTTGAAGGTCTCGAGGTCGGCGGGGGTGCGGATGAGCATTACGTCGCGGAATTTGCCGGTAGCATTATCGATGAAGCCCGCGGTCGTCTCGCCGGTACAGATACTGCATTTAAGCGCCGGTGTCTCGGCGCTTTTATTATATGCAGTATCATCGGTCTTCGACTTATTACCTTTCCCGAAGAACATATCAGTTTCCTATCTCGATATCGCCTGCGTCGCAGGATACCGTTATCGATCCGGAGCCTGTTCCTGTGGTTATGCAGGTCGTTCCGTAATCGCGGCCGCCCACTTCGACAGAACCCAGATCACATGAAGCATCGATGGTGTAGTAGTCGATATTATCAACATCATTGATCTCAACATCTCCGAAGTCATTTGTGATGTTAACGATCTCGAAGGTCGTGTCATTGATATCTATATTTCCGGCGTTGGTATCCAGAGTGATCGACCCGAATTCACAGCCGTTAACCTCAACATTGCCGGCATCTGCCGTCAGGCTTACGATCGCGCATACACATTTCTGAAGCTCGATATTGCCTGCATCGAATTCACCGCTAAGATTATCAACGTTAATATCCGATATCTCCAGATTACCGGCATCAGCATTGATCTCTATCTCGTCCAGATCAACATCCTCGGCAAATACCAGGACAACCTCGGCTCCGTTTCTAAAGCGATAGGCGCTACCGCTGATATGCTGAGAAACAGTGATCACGCCATCCTCGAAGGTCACCTCAGGCATCAGACTCTCGTCGCCCGAATAGCTCGCCTCGACCGAGTCGACATCCGAAGAGGTCCTGATAACGATCGAGCACGCCTCAGCGTCAACGTTGATCTTATCGATCTCGTCAACCGAATCGATATCAAGATCATATTCTCCGTAATACTTATCACCTGTCGATACGAAGGAGAATATTCTTACAAACCCCATGATCATGGCAATTCCGAGCACCAGCACTACGACGATAACTCCGATGATGATAGGAGCCTTACTGATCTTACGGTCCTCCTTGGGGATGAACTCCTCACTCATTTTGCCGGCGCCGTTAAGCTTCAGAAGCTTCTCGTAGCCGTTCATGCGGACGTTCGCCGATACGATCAGGAACACGCCCACAGCTACGGAGAATAAGAACAGGATCGCTCCGAAGTCATCATTGATTACCGGTATAGCGGATACGATGATAGGAAACGTCACACTGATAATGCACAGCGCAATTCCGATCGCCGCCATGGTGCTGTAGGTGGGCTTAAAGCGTCTTCTCTCGTTACGAACATAATCGCAGGACTCGATGCCGAGAGACTCCTCGTCATTATTGATCTCATTGAACTCCTTGTTCTTAGACCCGGAAATCACGAACAGCACGACTGCCGCCGCCACCATAATAAAGAATCCGATCACTCCCAGAGTATCCAGGATTGCTCCGTCTCCGAGGATGTCCGCCAAGATATTGCACGTAACGCTCATGATGCATAGCGCGATCCCGAGAGGGATCAGAAGCGATCTTGAGGATACGACAGAAAGATAATCCTTGATCCTGTCCATGGACAGCATTGGCTTCGCGAAGCTCGCGGTCTCCTTCACCTCGTTTGATAAGCCGATGGACTCCGCCACCTCATCCAGATTGCCGAACTCGGAGATTACTACACCGACAGCCTCGTTCTCCGTCTTACCCTCTGCTATAAGCTCCTCGAACTTGTCCTCCATCATGGACAGCAGCTCTGACTTTGCCTTACGGACCTCCTCCGTATTCGGAAGATTCCGAAACATATTATCCAAATAATTTCTAATAGTATTCATATCGTCTCTCCTGCCCCCTTATCGCGCGATAAACTTCTCTATAACTTCCTTGGTGAGCTGCCACTCCTCGCACTTGGCGCGGTAGTATTCTCTTCCGGCATCCGTGATCCTGTAGTAGGTCCTCTTCTTGCCACCGGACATCACCTCATCCGTGAAGGACTCGATATATCCGTTCTTCTCCATTCTCGTGAAAGCCGAATAGAGTGTGGTCTCCTTGATTATGTACTTGCCCTCCGCGCCGGTCCTGATCCTCTTCGATATCTCGTATCCGTAGGATGGCCCTTCCAGAAGCAGATAAAGGATTATGGTGTCGTTGTAGCCTCTTATGACATCGCTGCTTATCTCTGCCATATGCGTCTCCTTCCTATACGACTGTCGTTGCTCCGTCTGTCGTACTACGTCTGTCATGGTAAAATATAACACCACTCGAAAGTGGTGTCAATAGCTTTTCGAAAAGTATTCGCGCGAAGCTCTGATTACAGACTCGCGTTACGCTCCTGGAAGGACTTAAGGTCAGAGGTCATGGCCCGCGCCGTCTTCGAATCGATGAGCCACGTGATCGCGTTGACCGCCGCGAATACCACGAGCACGCTGACGGCGACGCCTGCTGCCATCGTAACGTTATGTGCATTTACAGGTTGCCCCGCGAACATGATGGTAAGAAGAACGGCAACTATCACCAGCACGCTTAATGCCTGCCTTACTATATATTGCCTGACTGAAGGTTCGCGGTCGCTCTTGCCGGTGAATACAAGGATTAGTCCCGGGATACTCCCCACCAAACCATATATCAGCGGATAGATAAAAATCTCATATCCGAAGACCTGACCCGGCGCAAAAAACTTCCCCAACACAAGCATCGCCACATCTATCAGAGTAACAATAATGAAGTAATTCCTGACCCATTCAGATAGTCGTTCCCTCATATCTATTCTCCTCTCAGTTTTTTCTTTATTGCAGGTACATATTTCCTGGAGATAATGACTTCTTCATTGTTCGATAAACGACAAAGGAATCTTCCGTTAAGTGCCGGCTTTATAGATTCTATACGCATCAGATTCACAAGCACCGATTTGGATATCCTCATAAACCCGTTAGGCTTAAGCATTTCTTCAAGATCGTACAGCCTTCGTCTGGATTCATAACAGTCATCCTTCAAATAAATGAAACTCTTCTCATCCACAGACTCAATATAAAGAATATCCGCTATGGCGATTTGATATTTTTTCTCGTCCTTTGAAGCTTCAACACTACCGTCGTTAAGCTTTATGTATCTTACAATATTGTCGATCCTCTCGGTGACGCGCCAGCATCCTATCTCGACGTATTCGCTCTCTTTTGTATCGATCTTCTTGATATTAACTTCCATGTCAGTAACTGTCGTTTACCGTAAACGTCCCCTCGCCTTTAAGGTAGCAATCGAAGAATGACAGCACCAGCGCGTTGACCTGATCTATACACTCTCCTGCATCGACATTGCCTATTCCCAGATTCTGCGCCAGCATGGGCGAGAACAAGGGAAGATCCGTGAAATTCATGTGCTCGGCGCCTTCTATGTAGGTGCTGTACCCTGTCGTTGCATTATCAAGTATAACATTATTCGCATAGACATAACCCTCGCCGCGAGCCTCTACTCTGCTGTTATGGTGAGACTCGGAGTCGATCGCCAGAAGAGGCGTGGTATATGGTCTCTCATCAATCTGATAAACGCCGTCGATCACTCCGGTCTCCTCGCCTATCATGGTGCCGTCAAGATCGATCGCCGCAGACACATCTTCTCTTCTTCCGACCGTGACCGCCGTGGCGCCGCCCAGAGAATGACCCATCAGACCGATCTTCGTGCTGTCTATGAGGCTTACTGTGTCGAGCACATCTTCACGTGCTGTCTCCTCCGTAAACCACGCGTCGTCCAGCTCGCCGGAAGCGGCCGCGGCCTTAATAGTATCGATGACAAAATTCATATCCTCCTCGCGAAGCTCCATCCATGCGGATGTGATATCGTAGGTCTCCTGCGCATCTGTATCATCGTTGCCCTGAAGATACATCGCCGTCTGAATGAATTCGCGGTCGACGATGACTGTCTTGCCGGATGTATCGTGAGTATAGAAGGAGTGATGCGGGTGGTCGAGACTTACGACTACATAGCCGTTGCTCGCGAGCTCCATGTAGGTCGATGTGTTGCTCTGATAGTATCCGAACGCACCGTGTGAGAAGATAACCAGCGGCAGGCTGTCCTCCTCCGTCACGCCCTCGGGATAGTAGAAGTATACCGGCACCTCGCGGCTCGATCCGTCGTTCTCGAATATATCCTGTCTTGCGCTGTCAATAAGTATCGCCTGGCACTGCTTAACCTCGTAAGGCCCTGTGGTCGGGCGTCCCTGATAATCTGTAAAGAGTATCGCCGGAAGAGCGATGGATGCGATGAGGATAAGTCCGAGAAAAACATCAAGGACGATCAGGGCAACACGCCCTTTCTTGCCCTTCGCCTTGTACGTGAGAACACCAATCGCGATGATGATAATAAACAGTATAAGTCTGAACATATTACGCCTCCGAGTAATTCAAAGAATTGTTTCTTGAGGCGAATATAATCGGGCTGGCCCCGGACTTCAACAGCTCTCACGGTAAGATGCAAAAAACTCCGGCAAGATGCAGTTGTGGGGATGGGAATGCTTATAATAAGCTTTTCGCCGACTCCAGAACAGCTATGACATTCTCGCACCACTCGTCGAATTCCGGGTCCTCCTGCTGGCACTCCTCGGGGTGAGACAGGATGTAGTCGAGCGCGCGGCGAACGCCCTCGTGGAAGCAGACCTCGGTCCTCATGCCGGGGACGGCGCGCTTCAGCTTAGTGTTATCGAACACGACGGACACGGACTTATCGCCGATGAGGCTTCCCTCGAAGTCGAAGCCGTACTTATCCCCTGCAGCTGCAAGAAAATCCGAAGCCACGTGATAGGGGTGAAGCTCGACGCCCAGGGCATCGGCTATCGTCGCGTAGATCTGGTTCCACGTTAAGGTCTCGTCACTCGTGATCTGGAAGGCCTCGCCGATGGCGTGACGGTTGCCCATAAGACCCGTGTAGCCGATGGCGAAGTCCGTGTTGAAGGTAAGGGTCCATAGAGAGGTGCCGTCGCCCTGAATGATGACAGGCTTGCCCTCCTGCATCCTTTTGATGACCTGCCAGAAGCCCTTCTTGCCGTGAACGCCCAAGGGGATGTGCCTCTCGTCATAAGTATGGCTGGGCCTCACGATGGTTACCGGGAAGCCCACCTCCCTGTACTTACGCATGAGAAATTCTTCGCTGGCGATCTTGTCACGCGAGTACTGCCAGTAGGGATTCGCGAGCGTCGTGCCTTCGTTTATGATGTAGCTCGCGGCAGGCTTATGGTAAGCGGAGGCCGAGCTTGTGTAGATATACTGCCTTGTCTTCCCTGCGAAAAGCCTGTAGTCCCGCTCCACGTCCTTGACAGTGAAGCCTATGAACTCGCATACGGTATCGAAGAAAAGACCTTCGAGCTTCTCCTTCACCAGTTCCTCGTCATTGATATCCGCGATGATTTGATGGACGCCCTCGGGAAGCACCGATGTCCTGTTGCCGCGGTTGATGAGCCAGACCTCCCAGTTAAGCTCCTCCACAAGCCTTCTTACGATGGCTGTGCTGATAGTTCCGGTTCCACCTATAAACAGTGCTCTCATGGGGTCTCCTCCGATCTTACATCTGATGCCTTACGGTCTTATATTCATCCCCGTCTTTATAGAAGGGGCATTCCTTACTGCGACGCTGTGACAGCCTTAACACCTCATCCTCATCGAGGTCCAGATCACAGACCGCCTCACCAGTTTCCTCATCCATATATGCGTACTGACATGTCTCACAGCTTGCCATAATTACCTCTGTGCCGGTCTTTTAATTACTTGCAATTATTATAATGTAATTTCGATTGATTGAAACCTTGTTATGGCTATCAAGATGTGCTTCTCGTATAGCGCTACCAAAACGAATGCACCGCATAACGGTCTCGCGGATTCTATTGTCTGTCACGAAGTCTGCCAAATGTTGAGAAAATCCACACTCGTTGGCAAAAACAAGCCCAAATTGCCAAATAGTCTGCCAAATTATCAGTTTTTCCACACTCTGTGGCAAATTCGCTTCGGAGTCCGTAACAAGAGGAGTGGTTAAACCGGTCCCCTCACGGGTTCGAATCCCCTTCTTTTTCATCACAGCAAACAAGGACACCCAAACGGGTGTCCTTGCTAGCAGTGGCGGAGAAGGAGGGATTCGAACCCTCGCGCCAGTTGCCCAGCCTAAAGCTTTAGCAAAGCCTCCCCTTCGGCCTCTTGGGTACTTCTCCGAATCGAAGCATTCATCTTGAATGCCTGAATATATTACCATAAGAGCTCTTTGTTTGCCACAGGAAATAAATACGTGATAATATGTGTCCCATGAGAACGGCTATTACGGAATTCTTTCATCGCGATCACATCAGGATGCGCATAGCATTGTCTGTTATCGGAGTGGCGATCTGCGGTATCGCGGTCGGCTTCTTCAAGTTCGCGATGTTCGGCGTGGATCCGTTCACATCCTTCATGTGCGGTCTCGACGAAGTGGTGCCCATCCAGTACGGCACTCTCTACGTCATAGCGAATGCCGTACTTCTCATATTCAGCCTTATCTTCGATCGGCACTACGTGGGCCTTGGAACTATTCTCAACCTGTTCTTCGTAGGCTACCTGGCACAGTTCACCGAGGGCCTTCTCATCCGAGTCGCTCCCGAGGGCATGATCGCCGCGAGGATCATCTGCCTCATTATCGGAGTCTTGATGCTAAGTTTCTCCGCGGCACTTTATATGCCTGCGGACCTCGGAGTATCCACCTACGATGCCGTCGCACTCATCATCGCCAACACCTGGAAGAAGGGTAAATTCAAGTACGTCCGTGTGATCACCGACTTCGTATGCGTGATCCTGGGAACCATCCTCTTCCTTACTTCAGGTCAGCCTGTTAAGATGCTTCCCACCATAGTCGGGATCGGCACACTAATCACCGCCTTCTGTATGGGCCCTCTTATCGTATTCTTCACTCAGAGATTCACGAAGAAGTATCTTCTGAAGTAATATTCTCCGCTTCCTTTATCTCATCGAACATCGCCTTGACCGACGGAGCATTCTTCGTCAGCTTCTTGATGTTTACCTTATCAAGCTTATTATTCGCAGTATTAAGATTCTTCATCGACTTCTCGAGTTTGTCTCTTACATCCTGAAGATTCGATATTGCCTTATCTATATCTTCTATAGCCTTGTTATAGTTCTTCTCCGCATTAAGCACTGACACGGAAAAATCATTCTTAAATGCACTCAGATTATCTTCAAAGTTATAAAGATCGATCTGCTGACTCTGCACCTCGGCAAGCTTCTTCTGATACTCAAGTGAATTGAGAGCTGCGTTACGCAACAACGAGATCAAAGGGATAAAGAACTGCGGGCGTATTACATACATCTTATCGTATCTGTACGATACATCCACGATGCCGTTATTGTAGTATTCGTTGTCCCTCTCAAGCATCGAGACTAGGACTGCATATTCACATTTCTTCTCGGTGCGGTCCTTATCAAGCTCCTTAAAGAAGTCTTCGTTCTTATGCTTGGTCTTCGTCGAATCCTGTTCGTTCTTCATATCAAACATAATGGATATGAATTCCGTTCCGTCGACATAGTCACGGAAGATAAAATCGCCTTTGCTTCCGGAGCTCGCATCGTTATCCTTCTCGAAGTAAGCATTCGGAAAAGCCGTCATACGGATCTGATTGAACTGATTCATACAGTGCTGCTCAAGATCCTCGCCGACCATCTTGGTCTTAAGAGACTCCTTGTACTCCTTAAGTCTGACGATCTCCTCGTCGCGCAGAATGATCTCATTTCTGTGCTTCTCGACGAGGTTATTCTTCTCGAGCTCGCCTTCCTTCTTCTGAAGATCAAGATCACCCTTAAGCTTGATGATCTCATTATCCTTCTCGGACAGCTCTTTATCCTTCTCCTGAGTCGCCTTGGTGACCGCCAGCTCCTTCTCTGTCTCTGCCTTATCAAGCTGAGACTTAAGCTCTAAGATCTGTCTGTCCTTATCCGACAGCTCGTTCTGCTTCTTCGTAAGCTCCTGACTGAAGGCCTTCTCCTGCTCCATCCTCGCGATGGCAAGATCAGACTCCTCCCTCTCGCTTAGCTCCTTCTCGAACTCGTGATCCCTGACCTGCTTTAGAATCTGGGCATATCCTGACTCGTCTACTTGAAATACCTTTCCGCATTCCGGACACTTGATTTCCTGCATATAACACGCCTCCCTTATGTATTTCCCATTATTATAACGCGTCAATTCAGGAACGTCTGGGTCATTAATTACACACTTTGTTCAGGACCTCGTTAAGTGACGGCAATATCTCATCTGCGAGGCTTCGCATCTCTTCGTCAGGCGCGATCAGATCAGGCACCATGAAGGTGTAAAGTCCCGCCGCCTTGGCCGACCTGACACCGTTATAGGAGTCCTCTATCGCAGCCGCATCCGACGCCTCCACACCGATTTTTTGCAATCCCTTGATCCATATCTCAGGATCCGGCTTACTTCTCGTGACCTGATCTCCGCACATGTAAGCATCGAAGTAGTCATACAGTCCGACGCCCCGCATCTCCCGCTTGACCGCCGCTTCCGACGTCGACGAGCACAGCGCCGTCTTAATTCCGTTCTCCTTAAGATACGACAGAAGCTCCCTTGCTCCCGGCTTCACCGGCACCTGCCCTGCATCGAACCTCTGCGCGAAAAGCTCCCTCATCTCCGGCTTAAAATCATCATAAGAGAACTTCCCTTCGTACTTGCTGTTAAAAATTTTTCGCGTATTCTCGGCATTAACGCCAAGGACGCTGGTACAGAAGCTCTCGATATCGGGGATGCCGTATTTATCAGCCACGATCTTCCAGCAGTCGATCACTGCCTGCTCGGAGTCTATTATGACCCCGTCCATGTCGAATAGAACCGCTTTAAACTTCACTTAACCCGTTACCTCGCACCTAAGATCTGACGCGCATTCTCCACACGCTCCTTGGACGGAGTCGAGATACCCTCGAGCTCATACGGAATACCCAGCGTCTCCCACTTATGAACGCCCAACGTGTGATACGGCAGCACCTCGACGCGCTCCACGGTCTTCAGCGTCTTAATAAACTCGGCAAGCTTAATAAGATACTCATCCTTGTCATTACGCTCCGGCACCAGCACGTGACGGATCCACATCTTAACTCCCAGATCAGAAAGCTCCCGCGCCATGGCAAGGATATTGTCGTTAGGCTGCTTCGTAAGAAGCTTGTGTCCCTCGGGGTCGATGTGCTTAATGTCCAGCATCACAAGATCTGTGACCTTCATCAACCGAAGGAACTTATCGTGCCACTCGGGATTCGTGTTATAAGGATTGCCCGAGGTATCAAGACAGGTGTTGATCCCCTTTGCCTTCGCCTTCTCGAAGAGCTCCAGCAGAAAATCTATCTGCATCAGAGGCTCGCCGCCCGACACCGTGATGCCTCCCAGAGGCCCCCAGTAATTCTTATATCTTAAAGCCTGCTCTATAAGCTCATCTGCGCTCTTAAGCTGCCCTTCCGTCATCTTCCATGTGTCGGGGTTGTGACAGAACTGACAGCGCATCGCGCAGCCTGAGAAAAATATAATGAACCTTACTCCCGGACCGTCCGCAGAACCGAAACTCTCTGTTGAATGAATATAACCTTGGGACATAAGAAACCTCGTACAATGATAGTGTCTTTAGATTATAACAGAAAAGGGGCCGAGCACTGCGCCCGACCCCAATTCTTAAGTCTTACCTAAATCAATAGGAATCTTTGATCACAGCCTGTCGTGGCATGTTCTTGCGATAACGTCGTTCTGCTGCTCTGTAGTAAGATCGATGAACTTAACTGCATATCCGGATACACGGATAGTGAAGTTGGCGTACTCTTCCTTCTCAGGGTGAGCCTGTGCATCGAGGAGCTTATCTACACCGAAGACGTTAACGTTCAGGTGGTGTGCACCCTGTGCGAAGTAACCGTCCATGATGTTGACCAGGTTGTTCTTCTGATCTGCCTCGTTGTTACCGAGAGCAGAAGGGTTGATGGTCTGAGTATTGGAGATACCGTCGAGAGACCATACATAAGGAATCTTCGCGACAGAGTTCAGTGAAGCGATGAGACCGTTCTTCTCTGCGCCGTATGCAGGGTTTGCTCCGGGTGACAGAGGCTCGCCGGCCTTACGTCCGTCAGGAAGTGTACCTGTCTTCTTACCGTATACAACGTTGGACGTGATGGTAAGGATGGATGTTGTAGGCTCTGCGTTACGATATGTGTGGTGCTTTCTGACCTTTGTCATGTAGGTGTCGAGGAGCCATACAGCGATATCGTCTGCTCTGTCATCATCGTTACCGTATCTCGGGAAGTCACCCTCGATCTCGAAGTCTGTAGCGATGCCGTTCTCATTTCTGATAGCCCTTACCTTCGCATACTTGATAGCTGCGAGGGAGTCAACTACGTGTGAGAAGCCTGCGATACCTGTAGCGAATGTTCTTCTTACGTTGGTATCGATGAGAGCAAGCTCAGCAGCCTCATAGTAATACTTATCGTGCATGTAGTGGATGAGGTTCAAGCAGTTAACATAGAGATCAACGAGCCAGTCCATCATAGGATCGAACTTAGCGATAACCTCATCGTAGTCGAGATACTCGGAAGTGATAGGCTGATAAGCAGGACCAACCTGGATTCTCTTAGGATCTGTCTCGAGCTCGTCCTTACCGCCGTTGATAGCGTAGAGCAAGCACTTAGCGAGGTTAGCTCTTGCACCGAAGAACTGCATCTCCTTACCTGTCTGTGTAGCGGATACGCAGCAGCAGATGGAGTAGTCATCGCCCCATACAGGTCTCATTACATCATCGTTCTCGTACTGTACGGAGGATGTTGTGATGGAGATGTGTGCAGCGTACTGTCTGAAGTTGTCAGGAAGTCTCTTGGAGTAGAGGACTGTGAGGTTCGGCTCAGGTGAAGGACCCATGTTCTCCAATGTGTGGAGGAATCTGTAGTCGTTCTTAGTAACCTGTGAACGTCCGTCGGAGCCTAAGCCTGCTACTTCGAGTGTAGCCCATACCGGGTCACCGGAGAACAGCTCGTTATAGGACTGGATACGAGCGAACTTAACCATACGGAGCTTCATAACAAGGTGATCGATGAGCTCCTGAGCCTCGGACTCTGTGAGGATACCCTTCTCGAGGTCTCTGCTGATATAGATATCAAGGAAAGTAGAAACACGACCAACGGACATAGCAGCACCGTTCTGTGTCTTGATAGCTGCGAGATATCCGAAGTACAGCCACTGAACAGCCTCTCTTGCATTCTGTGCAGGCTTGGAGATATCGAAGCCGTAAGCAGCTGCCATTTCCTTCATCTGCTTCAGGGCCTTGATCTGCTTACCGAGCTCCTCTCTCTGACGGATAACGTCATCGAGCATGTTGCCGTCGCCACAGTTAGCAAGATCCTTCTGCTTGGAAGCGATAAGGAAGTCGATACCGTACAGAGCAACTCTTCTGTAGTCACCTACGATTCTTCCACGGCCGTATGTGTCGGGAAGACCTGTCAGAATGTGTGAGTGACGTGCAGCCTTGATCTCAGGTGTATAAACAGAGAAAACTGCGTCAGAGTGTGTTGTGTGATAGTCGGTAAAAATCTTGTGAAGCTCTGCAGAGGGCTCATAGCCGTACATCTGGCAGGACTGCTCAGCCATCTTGATACCGCCGAAGGGCATGAATGCTCTCTTCAAGGGCTTATCTGTCTGAAGTCCGACGACCTTCTCGAGATCCTTCATGGAATCATCCATGTAAGCCGCGCCGTATGCGAGGATATCGGAAACAACCTCTGTCTCCATATCGAGTACGCCGCCCTTAGCTCTCTCCTGCTTCTGCAGCTCCTTGAGCTTGCCCCAGAGCTTATCTGTAGCCTCTGTAGGTCCTGCCAAGAAGGACTCGTCGCCGTCATAGGGTGTGTAGTTATTCTGGATGAAGTCTCTTACGTTGACTTCTTCCTTCCACAATCTTCCGGAAAAACCTTCCCACTGGTCAAAACTTTTCATAGTTTCTATTTCCTTTCTGATTTATTAAGACTTTTCGGTACTGCTAATATAGCAAAATGAAAATCATTTTACAACCCTAATTTATAATCATTCTAAAAAACTGCACTAAAAATTCACACTTTTTGACCTCGGTAAAAAATGGATAAAAATACTTTTCGAAAAGGATATGCCGGCAGGAAGTGTTAGCCCTCGACTCCGGGCTGCTGCTCCTCCTCGGGAGCCGTATGTATAGGGCACACATTGTCCTGTGTAGGCGTCAGATAAGAGCCTATGACGAACAGATCGGTCACGGTAGTCCCTGCCGCGCGGCAGTACTCGTTGGGGTAGTAGCCCGACTCGCAGACCTCGAGATCGACCACGGTGTCGGGGCGCGTGAAGCTCGCACCGGGAAGCTCCTGATGGATCTTATTCATGACGTAGTACCAGATCCTGTTGGCGTTGGGCTTATCGATAGTCGGTATCAGCGTCTGCCTCAGACGGTTATCATAGCCATACCAGACCGCACCACAGTAGTAGGGCGTGTAGCCACAGAACCACTTATCAAGGTTCGCATCCGTGGTACCTGTCTTGCCTGCCGTGGCGATATACTCACCGGCATTGTTGGTGATAATTGAAACCGTTCCCGTGGCGGTACCGTTGGTGATAACGTCCTCCAGGATATCGCTCATGATAAAGGCCGTCTCAGCCGAGTAAACGCGGTGCTTCTCGGGCGCGCTCGTAAGAACGACGTTGCCGCTGCTGTCCAGAACCTGAGTGTAAGCGTAGGGCTCGGTATAGGTTCCGCCTGAAGCCAGCGTGTTGAAGGCTCCGCACATCTGCAGGGGCGTAATACCTGTAGTGAATGAGCCGATGGCCTGCGCGGGGTATGCGCCCTCGGCGGTCATGTCTATACCCTCCTGCCTCAGGAACCACAGAGCCGTGTCGCCGCCCACGTCATACCAGACCCTAACGGCGATGGTGTTTTTCGACAAAGCCACCGCACGCCTTATAGTAAGCGGACCCGCATAGGATCTGTCGGCGTTAAGAGGCCATGCGGCGTCGGGGTTATTGGGATCTAAGTGAGTCTCCTCGTCGACGTAGATCATCGAGGGCACAATAAGACCCAGCTCGATGGCCGGCGCGTAGTCTATGATCGGCTTTATGGACGAACCGGTGGAGCGGTAGGCCTGCGTCGCACGGTTAAGCACCATGTTTCCGCTCTTGGGCCCGAAGCCTCCCTGCATTCCCGCGATGGCTCCGGTCTGAACGTTGATAACCACCATACCCGCCTGAGGCTTCTCCGGAAGATCCACGAGAAGCGTAGGATCCTGCTGGAATAGATCCCTCATCTGGAAGGCCTCGTCAAGCACCGACTGAACATCGGGCTCCAACGTGGTGTAGATCTGATAGCCGCGGTTATAGACAATGGTAGTGGCAAGATCGAGCGAGATGGCTCTGGCCTCCGCCACGTCATTTATTACCTGCGAGATCGCGTACTCTGCGAAGTAGGAATTAATGTCGTTAGAGGATCTGGTCTCGCTGCTTCTGAACAGGAGCTCGGTGTTAAGCGCGTTCTGATACTCCTCGTCCGTGATGTAGCCTAACTCGTGCATCTTCGAGAGAACTATACGCTGTCTTCTTAAAGCATTACGTCTTCCGGATTCTCTTAAAGGATTATAGTAAGAGGGACTCTTGGGAAGTCCCGCCAGGAAGGCGCACTCCGCGAGGTTCAGCTCAGACGCATTCTTTCCGAAATAATTCTGCGCAGCCGCCTGAATACCCACGTAATTGTTACCCATAGGAGCGAGGTTGAGATATAGCTCCATGATCTCATCCTTGGAAAGCTCCTGCTCAAGGCTCATGGCCGAGAACCACTCCTGGATCTTACGGGAGGTGGAATGCTCGTCATTACCCGAGATGAGCTTAACTGTCTGCTGAGTGATGGTGGAGCCGCCGTGAGTCGCGGAACCGCCGTGGGCAAGAGCCGAGAGCACCGCGCTTCCGATCCTTCTTATATCGATACCGGAGTGATCGTAGAATCTCTCGTCCTCGATACTTATAACCGCCTCTTCGATATATGTGTTACGCACCTCGCTTATAGGTACGTATATCCTATCCACGTTCTCATTGCCGGTGAGCCTCGCGATAACATTGCCCTCGCTGTCGTAGACGAAGGAGGTCTGGACCTCGTCGGTCTGGGTGATGTCCGCGATGGATAAGGGCTTGGTCATTGATACATAGCCCAGAAGCATTCCGGCGCCGAAGCCTCCGAAGGCGAAGGCGGCACAAAGCGACATTACGATAACTATCTTGAATACCGAGCCCAGGAACGAGACTATCTCATGCTTCAGACTTCTGTTGAAGCCCGATACCGTAGGCTTGCCCTTGAGGACGCGGCGAAGCTCATCTGCGAGCGCGCTGTTCTCGGGAGCGACGGGTCTCGTGTTCCTCATATTGCCTGATGCCCTCTCGGGGCGGTTGTCTCTGTTGGCAGGCTTCATAATGCTATATTCTACCATTTTTGCTTAATATAATTAATTCCGCCGTGTTACAATTACGCCATGGGTATTGTAGAGTCAATAACGATAACTGCTCTTGCCAACGAAGGGCAGGGCGTAGGAGAGTTATCGTCGGGGAAAAAGATTTTCGTGCCGGCTGTGCTTCCGGGGGAGACCTGCAGGGTCGAAGTCACGGCTGAGAGTGCACGTTATGCAGAGGGCGTATGCGTCGAGCTTCTGAACGCGTCGCCGGACAGGATACTTAGCTACGGGAATTTCGTGCCCGGGGCGGATCTGGCGCACATGTCTTACCGCGCCGCGCTGGAGTATAAAGAGGACAAGGTCAGAAACTGCCTGCTTCATATAGGCAAGCTCCCGGAGGAGCTGGTGACCTCTGCCATGAAGAATATCGTTCCATGCGAGGATCCGCTTAACTATCGTAATCACATGCAGTACCGTCTCGTGGGCGGGCATCTGTGTCTAATTAATCACGTTACGAAGATGGCGGAGGATCCGGGTAATCCCATCCTCGAATACCCCATATTCACTGTCATCAGGGCCGAGATCGAGAGGATCTTCGCGAATGCGCCTACGAACCTTTTCGAAGAGGTGGTGATGAGAGGCTCCCAGAGGACGAAGGACGTTCTGCTGGAGTTCGTCTCGGGCAACACCGATCCGCACGAGGTGATTATCGGCAACACGACCAAATATGCGGAGAGCACGGCGCTAATCCATACTCTGACCACCGCGTGCCAGGCTCAGGGCTACAGACTCATGGGGATCACACTTCGCATCAGCTCCACCTCCACGGACAGGCGGACCAGAGGCGGAACCCGAGTTATAATTCACGGCAATGATTACTATGAGGAGGTGCTGCTGGGCCACAAGTTCAGGATCCACGCCGGCGCCTTCTTCCAGGTCAATATCCCTCAGGCGGAGCTTCTGTATAAGCACGCCTCCGAAGCCACCTCCGAAGCCGCATCCATCCTGGATCTTTACTGCGGCACGGGCTCTATCGGCCTGTCCATCCTTAGACCGGGGCAGAAGCTTATCGGTCTCGACACAGTCCCGGAAGCCATCCGCGCCGCCAAGGAGAACGCTCTTCTTAACGGCATCTCGAATGCATCCTTCTCCATCAAGCCCGCAGAGAAGCTGGACTTCACCACGCTGGCGCTGCCCGAGCCCATGGCAGTAGTAGTCGATCCCCCTCGTAAAGGCCTCGACCCGCTCCTGATCCGCAAGCTTCTTACATCAGCCCCCGCGAGGCTCTGCTATATCTCCTGCGACCCCGCCACTCTGGCCCGCGATCTTTCCGAGCTCCTGTCCTCCGGCCAATACAGCCTCGCTTCCGTCCGCCCCGTGGACATGTTCCCCTGGACGCATCATGTGGAAACGGTTGTCTTGCTTTCCAAGGGAATATAATGCTTTTCACGTAATCTGTGGGATAACCATCTTCAATATTTATCCAACAGCAAGAAATCGACAACTGGATACAGATTTTTGACATGATTCTGTATCTTTTAAGGCAATGTCGGCCATTGGATACATGTATCCATCGCTCTCATGTATCCACATGCTTGATATTGAGATTGGGATACAGATAGGAGCGGATTACCTGTACCATGCTACATAATAATTACAGTCAGATACAAATTAAATCTAGTAATAATCTCAGAATATCAGAATAGCTGAGTTCAACCATTTTGCTGACGTCAGCAAAATGGTTGAAATAGGCAAAGAATACGTCAATCGGTTTGCTGGATGTTGATAGGCTTAAGATATCCTAAGCCTCAGACAAGACTAATTCTCCTAAAGCTAAAACGTTTACGAGTTATCCTTCCTCCACCACTTCCGGATTGGTCATATAGCATGTTGCCTTTGATACCTTGCTTTTGATTAGATATCCATTCTTTTCAAGGTTTCCCAATACTTGCTTGCGCAGATAAGTTGAATCACTCAAACCAAGATGAGCAGCTATTTCAGCGACTTTGCGAGCTTTCTTATAACAGAATGATAAAACTTTCTCGTCGTGCTCTGTTCCGTTCGGAGCCGGTATAAAAGTAAGTATTGTTATCGTAGAATCTAATACACCTTCTTCGTAAGTCAAATCTGGCAGAACCAATGTGAAATGGTCAGAAGTAGAATATATATATGGTTTATGCGCTTCATCTGCACTTTCATATTCTTCCATGATCTTATCAAACCCGGTTCCTGCTGCTTCCATAACATTACATGCAACAAGCACGTTGGAAATAAGCTCATTCCTGCGTTTGGATATTACACCTGATAGATCATAGGTTTTCCCAATCTTTTCACCCCTGTAGAATCCACCTGGAGAAGATATTTCCAACCTGTCTTTGAACATATCTATTTGGATTTGTGTTCCATCGAGATAATAGTCTCTGTGAGCTACAGCATTTACTACGCCTTCAAAAAGCGCGCGTGTAGGGTATGAATCGAGATTAACTCTTTTGTTTTCAAGCTTAATCATGGAATGATTCATTCTCATCGTTATAAAATCCATGATGCTGATAATCGTATTAATCAGATTACCACTGAATCTGTTCACCGTAACAATTCTTTCGCTTCCTTTAGTATATCCGGCGAAAACCGAACACATAACTTCTGTCTTAGATCCCTTATAATCGTCTGTGAACAGGACAGCACCATTTGACAGGTATCCATCTTCATTTACAAACCCCATTGATCTAAGCATCTTATCTGTGAGTTTTTTGCCATCATTCTGTGCCGCATAATAAGATTTCAGCTCTGATAATTTTGTAGGATCATATTTAACGTCAGAGGTCAGAACGTCATACTGAGTGTTCTTGCTCTTTATGCTCATGTCTATTATTTCTTCATAGGTAGCACCATTAGTAAACCCGTCTCTTCTCATGAAAATCGACGGAATATTCTTATACTTCAATATGATTGGCTTTACTGATGATTCAGAAACAGAGATTTTAATGACATAACGCTCACTCTTTCTTACCGAATAAGGCAAGAAAGAAATCTTTATTGGTGGTCTTGGAGTTATGTGTTCGCTTACCTGATTATTGAAGTAATTGCGCTCATTATCAGCAGCTTTTCGATCAAAACCAATTAGTTTATTTGTCTTGTCCTCGACACCAATATACATATCACCACCGGATGCATTTGCAAACCCGGCTATTGTCTTAAGCCAGCCAACTATGTCCTCGCGGTTTAATATGCTTTTACATTCAACTGTACTGTCTTCAAGCTGAACATCACCGATAATCTCTTCCAAATACATAGAATCGTCCTCTTTCTATGAAGTTGTTCAAAGATTACTTCAAAGTCACTTCAAAGTCAACTTCAAGATCACTTCAAGGTTAACTTCAAATTCACTTCAACAATATTTTGAAGTTGTTCAGAACAAACTTACGGCTAATCACATAATATGTCGGCACTTGGGAATAGTTGCTCAGCCGCATTCAGCTCCTCATCGGTTAAAGTAGTACTGTCTCCGGAAATAATCAAGTATTATAAGAATCGGTACAACGAACATCACTACTATAGTTATGATTATCCATAGCAACAACTTACTCCGTTTATTGTTTTTAACTTCTACATCCATCAAGCTATTATACCTTTTAACTAGATAAGTTCCCCCCTTGAACCACAAATTCAAGATTGTTCTGAACGACCAAAGTAAACGGTAATATCTGCCGCCGTGATGTATAGTAGTAAAGAAGACCTGCATATCTGATCATTCCCCGGGGAGAAATAGATAACAAAATAAATGACATTTTTGCCGAGAACGCATGGTATTTCAGAAATTCCTTGGTAAGGGCAAATTATAACGATCTGCCTAAGGGCATTCGCGAGACAACAGAACCGGCATCAGCATTAATAAGAATGTTAGATATGCAATTAATATATCCGATTAGATGAATCGCTCTCAGATGTTTCATAATATTGTCTCACTGGTACTTGAGGGCGCCATAACCCTGGAAGATCTGAACGACTTCAGCGATGATCTCAAAGAGGCTGTTAAGCTCTATATATAAGGATGAACGCTTGAAGTTCCTGGGCAACATCTCGCATGTCACGCTGCCCGGCGAAGACCTCGCCACACCGGTCTTCTATCTGGCGAAGTTTGCTAACACCTCTGGTTGACAAGCGTGCACCTGTGTGAGATACTTGCGGTATACATGCGTATACCTGTGATGGAGGTGCCTTAATGATCAAGTTATCCGACGCCGAGTGGAAGATAGAGACCTGCCTGTGGGACTGCGGCCCCATGACGATCACCGAGCTTACCAAGACCCTCGGCAGCACTACCGGCTGGAGCAAGAACACGATAATAACGTTCCTTAAGAGGATGCAGGAGAAGGGTGCCATCAGCTTCGTTCAGGAAGCCAGAGCGAAAAGATTCTATCCCCTGATTGACAGAGCAGAAGCCGAGCTTGAGGAAACCACCTCCTTCCTCGACAAGGTTTATAAAGGCAATGTAGGTCTCATGATCTCCAACCTCATAAGCTCGGATAAGCTGTCCAAGGAAGAGATAAGGGAGCTTCAGCGGATCCTGGAGGAAGACTGATATGCTTCGCTTCGTCGCCGGCATCTCGCTGGTAACATCCGTGATCCTTCTGTTAAGACGGATCACGGACAGGAAGCTTAAGCATAGATATCATTACGCCCTGTGGTTGGTGATACCGGTCTTCATGCTGCTCTACCCCATAGCGAGCATCAAGGCGACCTTGCCAAAGCTCCCTGACATTCAGGTGATAAAGACACAGTCCGTTACCGACGCTCACAACGATAATAATCTTGTCGGGCAGACGAGAAAAGACGAGACCCCAGACCCTATTCCTATAGAAGAGAACGCCGCCGACCCCGCCCCGGTCCAAACACAAGCAAAGAGAACCATAAACTGGGACGCGACACTACGTAATATCTCCTTGCTGATATCTCTCATTATCCTCGCGGGACTTGCTGTATATAACTTGGGCTTCATCCTCTACTGTATAAGACGAAGAAAGATTCTTAAGACGGATCCCGCGAGCGGACTTAAAGTGTATAAGCTCGATAACCGCTCCACCCCTTTTCTCTTAGGCAGAAGCATATATGTAAATGCCCGGGAGGGAGAGCCGTCAAGGTACGTGCTCTGTCACGAGGCCTGCCACTACAGACACGGGGACATGTATTGGGTCGTTCTAAGGTATGTCGTCTTGGCACTCAACTGGTACAACCCGCTGATATGGGCGGCTTACGTGCAATCGGGAAGAGACTGCGAGCTCGCATGCGATGAGGAGGTACTCGAGATTCTAGGTCGGCAGGAAGCGACAGAATACGCGAGGACGCTGCTCGCACTTATAGGCGATAGGGCCGGCTTCAGCTTCTCGATAACAAAAGGAATGAGGGGGACATTTAACGTTATGAAGAAGAGAATTACAAGCATTAAGCATCCTAATCAGAACAGCACGGCGGCCACAGTCATATGCGTCGCATTGGCTGTTACGGTCGCAGGCTGCTCGCTTATAGAATATAACGAGGTCGAGACGGAGACGGTTAGTCCGTCTGAGGAGGTTACCGTAGCTGAGACGACCTCAGAGCCGACTTATGAGACCTCATCCGAAACCTCTATAGAGACCACTCCCGCCGACCCTGTTATCGAGAGGATCCCCGATATCGGCGAGCTTTCTGACGGGCAATACACAGTTGCCATGACACCTGTTAAGATAACGGAAGCCGACGGCACGGATACTTATGTTTTCTTCCCTTGGGTCTTATATGAACTCGATGAAGACTTCATTAATAATCTTACCGAGGGGCAGATAATAGAGTTTCCTGATGACTTTGATGAGGTCAATGCCGAGTACAGTGAGCAGGATCTTTATGTGGAAGAGATAATACTAAGACATGCCGATACTTACTCCCGTTACGGGACGAGTTATACAGGAGACATTATTTCCATAGGCGACAATTCGCCCCTTAACTTCAGAAAAACTGTCTCGGGTACTTGGGAGCTGTTCTTCTATGAAGTACCTGCCTATATCTCTTATGAGCCTATGAGACTTCCTATTAGTCCTGATTTAAGGATATTCGATGCGTATCACGTCGGAATTGATGAGCTGACACCTGAGCAAATAGCTGACGTGCTTGAATTCCGAGACACCACTCTCACAGAGGGGCGTGTAGGCAGTGTAGAGGAGTTTTTCGAAGAGGATAATGATTTTATTATGAGGGATGAGGGCAGCTTTGACATCTACCTTAATAGCCACACCTTTACTGTTATTACTGTAGAGAATAATGAGATAACAGAGGTGTATTTCTGGTACCAGCCATAAATAACTACCTTTAAGTCCCAAAAGAACTACCCGGGGTAGTCACATTAGGTAGTCATCCCGGGTAATCAAATACAAAAAGCCCTCTTACTCCCCGCAGAGCGCCTCCAGTGACGCGCGCAGAGCCTCGATATCACCCAAAATTCCCGAGTAATCGGTATTAGCACCCATGCGAAGGAGCTCAGTGATCTCAATGACCTTGTCGCATAAAGGGGTAAGAGAAAGATTCCCGAGAGCGCCCTTAAGCGCGTGGGCCGCCTCGAATCCGGCCTTGAGATCCCCCTGGGCTATAGCCTCATTAAGCTTGGTAAATTCCGCCTGAGACGGCACCATCGCCACAAGTCTCAGGTATAATTCCTCGTTGCCGAAGCATCTCCCGAGGCCCTCTTCCGTGTTCGCGCCATAAGTCTTTAACTTCTCGATAGTGATCATTGATCCGGCTCTCCTATGAATTGATTTCCTTCTCTATAAACAGGACGAACTCCTCCGCCGGCACCGGCTTAGAGAAGTAGTAGCCCTGGATAATCTCGCAGCCCATCTTCTTCAGCGTGTTAAGCTGCTCCTCCGTCTCGACGCCCTCCGCGACTACAGGAACATCAAGGAATCTCGCGATGTCAATAATAAGCTCCACGAGCTTAAGGCTCTTATCATCCTTGCCCATATTACGCACGAACTTCATATCCAGCTTCAGCACATCAATGGGAAGCGTGGTGATCATGTTAAGCGAGGAGTAGCCCGAGCCGAAGTCGTCCATCTCCACCTTGAAGCCTCTGTGCCTTAAGCTCTCCACCACCTCGATAAGCTTGCCCGCATCCTCGGAGTATGCCGACTCGGTGATCTCGAGGAGCAGCTCTTTCTCGGTAAGTCCGTTGACGGCGAGGATATTCTTGAACTTTTGCTCCAGCTCAGGGTCATAGATGTCGATCCTGGACACGTTGACCGACACCGGCAACGTGAAGCCATACCTGTCACGCCACTGCTTCACATAAGCTGCCGCATGCTCCCACACGTAGTTATCCACCTTACGTATAAGCCCGTTACTCTCGAAAAGTGGTACAAAGTCCCCGGGGCTTATAAGCCCTAACTCGGGGTGCACCCACCTTACCAGAGCCTCGGCACTTCTTAGCCGCGGTACATCGCCGGTGACCTCATACTTGGGCTGGAAGTAGACCTTTAAGTCTTCGTTTCTTATGGCATCATCGATATCGTTGATCAGACGCTCAGAATACAGTGACCGATCGTGAAGCTCGCTGCTGTAGTAGGCGACCGAAGTGGAGTAGTCACCACGCACTCTGTCTGCGGCGATCTTAGCCCTGTCGAAACGCGTCTGCGCATCAATACTCTTATCCACATTCTGATAGATGCCGGTACGAAGCCGAAGATTCGCGAAGGCCGAATTAAGCTCCGCCCTGATCCTCTCTATGATCTCGTCATAGGAATCAAGATGCGTGCAGTAAACGAAGAAGGTATCCCCCTCTGGTCTCCCGGATATAGCGGCATGAGGACCCATAATATCGGATATGATCTGCGCCACCTTAACGAGCACCTCATTACCCACCCTGCGTCCGTAGATCTCGTTAACGAGATGGAAGCGGTCGATGTTAAAAACAAGGGCGTCCATAGAGGCGTCTATAAGCTCGTCGATCTGCCTTATGTACTCGAAGAAGAAGCCTCTGGTATAAAGCCCTGTGAGCACGTCCTTCTCGGCGGACCTTATGGTGTTCTTGTCCTCCGACAGCTCGATGATCCTCTCGCATCTGGCGAGGATGACCTCCGGCATATCGTAGGGCTTGGTTATAAAATCTGCCGCTCCCTGCCGGATGCTTCTGACCTCGGCATCCTTCTCGGAGGTCATTACGATTATCGGAATTGACTTCAACGTGTCATCGCCCTTGATACGCTCCAGAAGCTCGAAGCCGTCCATATTAGGCATAAGAAGATCGAGAAGCACAAGCGAGAAATCCCTGGTCTCGCTGTGAAGTATCTCCCATGCTTCGCTTCCGTCGCACACACAGGTGACATCATAGGTATCCTTGAAGATGTTGCTCAGTATCTCTCTGTTGACAAGCTCGTCATCTACTATGAGGACCCGCCTCTTAAAGCCGCTGGCGACACGGAAGCTTTCCATATTATTTCCTCTCTTTCCTGATGTGATTATACATTCTCAGACCTTCTTCTCAAGCTCCGCGATATAGGGAAGGTTACGGCCGATCTCTTTGCTGTCCAGACCGAATCCCAGAAGCCAGGAGTCGGATATCTCGAATCCGTAGTACTTCACGGGTATAGTCATAAGCAGACGATCCGGGTTAAGAAGCATAGTCGCGAGCGTGATATCCGCAGGCTTCTTCGACTCCAGATTCTGGATCAGATACGCGGTGGTAAGTCCGGTACGGATAACGTCTTCCACCACCAGAACGTGCTTCCCTGAGATATCCAGATCGATGTCCTTAGTTATGCGGACAACTCCCGTCTTCGAAGTCGTATCCGGGATATTGCCGAAGCCGATCATATCTATCTTAATAGGAAGGTCGATAGCTCTCGTCAAGTCCGAGAAGAAATACACCGAGCCCTTGATAACACCGATCACGATGAGCTCCTCTCCCCTGAAATCATTCGTTATCTGCGCACCCAGTTCCTTAATGCGGGCAGCTATGGTGGCCTCGTCGTAGACCACTCTTCTTATCTCGGTGGAGCCGTCTAGTATCATCGCCATATTATCAGCCTCCGAAGCTTCTCAGGCGCTCGATAAGCTCCTGGAAATCCTTCTTATACACTATGCGCACATTAGTCCCCGGATACAGCTCCATGACCATGCGCGCCTTCCTGTTCTTCTTGGTTACATACTTCTGATCCATCGTGGTAAGCTCGAGATAAAGGTTGAACCTCGGAAGGTAGAAATCCGGCGAGAACGCCATCTTGATATTACCCTCCTCGTCCCACTCGATAGGAAAAGTCTTGGGCTCATACATCCACTCGATGCCGTACATATCAAGTATCTTCGCGAACTCCGCCTCGGTCTCGTTCTTAAACACCGGCGTCGATGTCTGATGATCGATAGAGTCGTCCCCCGTGGTCTCCTCGGAGATCCTAAGCCTGGCTTCCTTCTTCTCGATCAACGCCAGCACCGCCGCCGCGCACTCCTCCACAGACAACTGATCCGTATTGAAGGTCAGGTCGTAGAGCGTATTCTCCGCCAGATCCTCTCCGAAAACAATACTTACAAACCTCTTGTGCTTACGGTCGCCGATAGAGATAGTAGACTCCGCCTCCTCAGGCGAGACATTATATCTTCTGGCAATGCGATCTTTCCTGGTCTCGAGCCCCGCCAGAACCCTTATATTAACGGTATCCTGCCTGCTCTCCAGCATGGCACACCCCCCAAGCCCCAGAACGATCAGATTCTCCGCCTCGTCCGCGATGGCCGTTATCCTTCTCGTGAGCAGATCCTTATAAGTAGCCCCGTTCTCCCCCGGCACCTCCGCCAGAAAGAACTTGGCACTGTCCGACAGCTTCTCCGATATGTCATCCTCCTCCGACTCCGCGAAAAAGTTCTCCATCGCATACGCTCTGGAGATGATCTGACAATGAAGCTTACCCGCCAGGTATGTGGCGAGCTCGTCTCCGAGGCTTCCGTTCTGTCTTGAGATAGTGATTACTGCCATAGTTAAATTTTACCATGAATACAGGCGTTATAACATTGTTAAAGTGAGCTTTTGGAGCTTATAACAAGCCTTTTTACACCGAGGAAGAGAAGTATACCAAGACTGATCCACTGAGACGTGGAAAAAGGCCCGAAGAAGCCTCTTATCTCATCCCCTCGCCAGAACTCCAGAATGAATCTGAAGACGGCGTAGGATATAAGGTAGATCGCGAGTAATTTCCTGCGACTTGAAGGAAGTGCGAAGGTCAGAAGGATAAGCACCGCTACGATCACCCCGTCGAAGGCCGCCTCATAAAGCTGCACCGGCAGATGGTCCTTGCCGTAGCAGCAGCCGTTAAGATAACAGCCGACCCTGCCTAAGCCAGCGAGGATGGCAATTCCGGGAACTAACGCCGGATAGTAGTCTCTTATGTCAACCTTGAGATATCTTGCCGTGAGGAAAGCCGCGCCTATAGCCCCCAGAAGACCGCCGTAGAAGACCATGCCACCCTGTATATAAGCAACCGAGGTCCTCACTAGGCCGTAAGTTTTAAGATCCTCGATGAGGTCGGGAAGGGAGATAAGAAGATATAGGATTTTCGCGCCGAGTCCTGCGCCTATGAAGCCGAAGGTGTAGATGTAGACGGCATTCTCGGCATCAAGCTTCATCCCCCTCGACAGAAAGAAGACAAAAAGCAGGCCGCAGATAATACCTGCGGCCGCCATAAGTCCATAAGTAGAAATCGTTCTGCCCAGAAACTCAACTGTAGGATGCATTCATCAGAAGTTGTTTACAGTGCAAGCGATAACAATACCCGTGAAGAGCAAAGAGAGCACGATAGATGCGATGGATACGATAAGAGCTGCCGTACCGAGTCCACCCTTGTAGCCCTTGTTCTTAGCGATGATAGCAAGGATAAGACCTGCGATGGAGCAAAGAGGACCAACGCAAGGAACGATGCAGCCTGCGATAGCGAGGATGAGACCAACGAGAGCCTGTGTGTATCCGTCGGGCTTAGGAGCGGATGTAGAAGCCGCTGCTGAACCGGAGGAAGAAGAACCGCTGCTCTGCTTCTCGGGATGCATAGGTGCAGGTACGAAGTTATCGGGATCGGAGTAATCAGCAACAGGCTGTGCCGGCTGGGGAGCTGCTACGGGAGCGACAGGTGCGCTGTGATCAGGCTCCTGAGGAACGAACTCATCGGGATCGACCTTAGCGGGCTCTACAGGTGCATAAGCAGCCTCAACTACTTCTGCTGCAACAGGCTCTACAACGGGCTCTGTGATCTGCTCGACAGGTGTTGTGTCATATACAGGCTCCGGTGCCGCTTCGGCTGCAACCGCTTCAACTGCTGCCTCTGCGGCTACGGGAGCTTCAGCTGCTGCCTCGGCTACTGCTTCAGTTGCAACAGCCTCTGTTGTCTGTACTGCCTCTGCTACAGCCTCGGATGCTGCAGTAGCGGCCTCAGCTACAGGTGCGGGTGCACCGCATGCTACACAGAACTTACCGTCATTTTCTACCCCACATACGGGACAGATCCACTTATTCTCAGCCATGTTTAATACCTCCGTTGTCTTTGAATGTAAATGACCTACCTATTTTATATTTTTATTAAGCAGGATGTCAATTAAAGTTAACCTCTTTATGCTCGAAAATGCTTGACAATACAAGCCCTAATACCCTATAATCTCATTCGCGTACGCCGCCTTAGCTCAGTTGGTAGAGCAGCTGATTTGTAATCAGCAGGTCGTGGGTTCGAGTCCCACAAGCGGCTCCAGAACTTAAAGCCCCGTGAACGTTAGGTTTGCGGGTTTTTTCGAACATTTGTCGATCAATTGTCGAATAATTACCTGTAAGGATCCTCGAGGCCCCATTCGTCGGCGATCTCGCTGCTGTCTATAAGACCGACGTAGTAGGCCGTAAGCTCGCTGACCTCGTTGGTGATCCGGTCGTAAAGATATTCTCCCGTCTGCACATCCGAGCAGGAATACATGATATCGTTATACATCTGCCTCTGAACATAATTCACGAACTCGTCCGTTATTCCGTACTCATACGACGACATATAGTAATCCGGCGCGCCGAAGGTATGAAGAATCTCATGTGCGTAGACCGCCGGCGGATTCAGTTGCCCGTAATCGAAGTTAAAAAGATAGACGATCTCCGCCTCCGACGGCATCCCAGGATACCAATTCCTGGTGCATGTTATCACGTCACTGCGAACATCCGTGTCCATCACCGCCATGTAAACCACGTTATCCGCGCGATACTCCTGCCGCAGAGCCTCCTCGTTTATATTCTCCCCGATAAACTGCCACATCATATTGTCGATCTGCCCGTTATAGACGATATCCTCATCCGCCACAACGCTGTCAAATTCCACGGTATAGCACAGATCACGGTTACTTATAAAATCCGTTGTGAACCACGCCTTTCTGCCGTAGCCGGCGGCCGCGCGCTCCAGGAAATCTGCTGCGATCCCAAGAAAATCCCTCACCTTAACAGCAGATGCGATATCCTCCCCGATCGGCTCCCACACATAATTCTCATCACTTACGAAAATCGTAATTACTATCGTCCGTCCCTCCAGATCACCCGCAGAACCGCCTGTATTTCTTGTAGGGAGTTTTGTGGGGAACGAGATAAGCTCGCCGGATGACTCCGCTTCATGAATATCCGACGAACAGGAAGAGACGGCAAATACCGCCATTGCTATAAGCAGAATACATGCGATCGATTGAAGAAATGAAGCTCTCATGTAATTGATTATACAAGAGTGTGTCCTTTACTGTGTTCGTTTATCAAAAAAGGACACCGCCAAGGACCATAAAGGGGGCATATGGTCCTTAAGTGTGTCCTTTTTTACTTTTGGAACACACCAAAGGACCCGCGACCAATTAATCTTAGATTTTTATATACTCTCTTCCAACACCTGCAACAATTCGTCAGGAGTAAACTTTCTCGCACAGCCGGCGGTAATAACTGTACTGTCGGCAATCGCCCGGAGGTCGGTAGCTTCAGATATTCCCATCTCTGTCAAAGTTGAAGGAAGTCCTATCTCCTTAATGAATGCCGCCAACGCATCGACAAACGCCTCCGCGAGCGAAGCCTCACTCTTGCCTTTGGGATCAACGCCCCAGACCTCAACCGCCAAACGTGCGAACTGAGAAGAAGCCTCGGGCAGCATATGACGATACAGAACCGGATGCAACACCGCCAACCCCTGACCGTGATTACAGTCCGTATAAGCGCCCAGCTGATGCTCCAGCATGTGACACTGGAAGTCGGTGACCTTACCTATCTTGAGCATTCCGTTCTCAGCCATTGCAGCCACCCATATAAGCTCGGAGCGAGCAACCCTGTCAGAGGGGTCAGCCAAAGTCGCCCGGATATTACGGATGATGGAACGCTGTGTCGCCTCGTTGATCTCATCAGAATAATTGGGAACTCTAGGCGATCCCATATACGTCTCCATAGAGTGAGACAGGGAATCGAAGGCTCCCGAGATCACCTGCTTTAAAGGCATAGACATCGTGTATTCCGGATCGAGGATTGTAAAGTCGTAGAACGCACCCCACAAAGCAGCCTTGAGCTTCTTCTCTTCATGTGTTATAACTGCGCCGCAGTTCTCCTCTGCACCGGTCCCGAAGGCCGTAACTACAGACCCCATGGGAATAAACTCACTCGGGAACTTACGGGCGCCATACTCCATCTCCCAGATATCCTCAGATGTCTTAGCCTGAGCCGACACGATCTTACAGCAGTCGATAACGGAACCGCCGCCCACTGCGAGGATGAAATCAACGTCATTCTCCACTGCAAGCCGAGCACCCTCCTGCACCTTGGCATAGGTAGGATTTGACATGATACCGGTAAACTCCACGACGGTCTTGCCCGTAGCCTTCAGGATGGACATCAGTTCATCGTAGACACCGTTACGCTTAATCGAACCGCCGCCATAGGCAAGCATTACGGTCTTCCCGACCTTCGTGAGCTCAGAAGGCAGATTCTTCTTCGCCGCTCCCTCTCCGAAGTAAACCTTGACCGGATATTCATAAGTAAAACTATTCATCACGCTGCCTCCCCGTTGATAATCTTAAGCCTCTTAATAAACCCGATTAAAGGTCAGGTCCAAGCTCCATGGAAGCATACTGCTTAAGAAGCTCGGGGTTACCCTGATAGTAACGTACACCATTATCAAGCTCTGCAATCTTCTTCATCTCATCATCTGTAAACTCGAAGTCGAAGATGTCGAAGTTATCGCGGATGTGATCGGGATTCTTCGAACCAGGAATAACAACATTGCCGCTTTGGATGTGCCAGCGAAGAATGATCTGAGCATTGGACTTGCCGTACTTAGCGCCGAGCTCCGCGAACACAGGCCGCTCTATCAATGTCTTATCGCCGTGGCCCAGAGGATACCAAGCCATTATACCCATCCCTGTCTTAGCAAGGATCGCCTTAAGCTCTGTCTGAGGGAAATAAGGATGAGCCTCCACCTGAACAACCTGAGGCTTGATCTGCGCCCACTCGATCGCTTCTTCAAGTGTCTCGTTATCGAAGTTCGAAAGACCTATGGCCTTAACCTTCCCTTCCTTAACCGCCTTCTCGATATTCTTATAACCTTCCTTCCAGTTATCCGTGGGCTGATGGAGGAAAAGAAGATCGATATAATCCGTCTGAAGTCTTGCCAGGGTCTCGTCTACCGCGGTCTCCTTGCCGTATACGGTAGGCCAGAGCTTGGTTACGAGAAAGATGTCCTCTCTCGCGACGCCGCTCTTCTTAATTCCTCTGCCCGTCGCACTCTCGTTCATATAGGCATTCGCCGTGTCTATAAGTCTTACACCGCCCTTAAGAGCGCTCTCGATCGAAGCCTCTGCCTGATCCGGAGTCAGCATAAAAACACCGATTCCTGCCATTGGCATCTTGATTCCGTTATTAAGTGTGAAGTATTCCATAAGTAATGCCTCCTTTGCTGTTTATACCTTGATTTTACTGGGTTTAACGTTGTGGGTCTAATGCTTTTGACCTATAATTGTATACGTATCACGCATACCATTCGATAAGGAGCCTACCACCATGATCGAGACATATCTTCTGGAACAGTTCGTTGCCTTCGCCGAGTGCGGGACTCTGCTTAAAGCCTCCGAGAAGCTTCATATTACACAGCCGTCGTTATCAAGATCAATGAAGAAGCTCGAGGATGAGCTGGGAGTAAACCTTTTCGAGAGGGGAAGCAGTAAGCTTATGCTTAACGGGACGGGGAAGGTCGCGTACGATTATGCGGTACGCACGCTGCAGGCGAATCAGGAGATGATCGACCGCGTGTTGTCTTACGACAGGAGCCTCAGGACTATAAGCATCGGTTCATGCGCGCCGATGCCCCTTTATGATCTTATCCCGACTCTGCAAGAGAGGCTGCCGGGCAAGACTTTATCAACGGAGCTCGTAGATGACGACGTCAGACTTATTACCGGGCTTAAGAATCGCGCCTATCAGCTTTGTATACTTCACGAAGAGCCGGAGGATCGAAGCATATTCACTCAACGCATAATGGAGGAACAGCTTTACGTCGCTTTGCCCGTAAACCACAAGCTCGCGAGGCGTAAAAACGTCACCTTCAAGGCGCTTCGAGGCGTGCGAATACTCGTCAACGCTCAGATCGGCTTCTGGATGGAGATCTGCAGGGACAAACTTATCGAGGGCGATCTTCTTGTTCAGACTAACAACGACGCCATGAACGAGCTGATAGAATCCTCCACACTGCCCTTCTTTATCTCCGACCAATTTATGAATCGCGGCTATACTGCACCTGACAGGATAATCATTCCCATAAGCGACGACGAGGCCCACGCCACCTACCGCCTCGCGTGCCTCGTCTCAGAGCAGAAAAACTACCGCCCCGTCTTCAACACTGTAAGAGGCGATGTAATACGGCAGGGGTGATGCTACGCTTCACTCTTGGTCTCGTGATACTCTTCCTCTGTGTTGACACTCCAAATGTTGGTCTTGTCCGTAACACCGTTGAGTATGTTCTTTACCGCCTCAAACGAAGTACACATTGAGTGATCTATATTGTTATATCTGTGCTGACCGTTACGTCCTACACAGTAAAGATTGGGGATATCGCTAAGGTATCTCACCAGTTTATCGATCTCATCATAGGTATCGAAGTAGGCAGGATACGCCTTCTTTACACGCTCCACATGAGAATCAAGTACATCATCCCTGCTCTTAATAAGCCCGAGAGTAATCATCTCGTCCACCGCAAGCTTGGCAAAATCCTCGTCAGCCATACTCCAGTTCTCATCGTTTTCCTGAACAAAATACTCGAGTCCGACCCACACTGTATTCTCAAGATCCTTAACCATATAGGGAGACCAATTGTTATATATTTGGAATCTTCCCATCTTTACTCGTCGATCCTGAATATAGACCCAGCAGTCGGGAACGATATTGCCCATTGTTTTAATATCAGTCTTATTCTCCAGCTTAAGCTTTTTTACGAGGACTCCGAGAGTCATATAATCTCTGTACGGAAGCCCCTCTGCGATCCTATATTCATCAGCGGGAACATCATTCATGCTTACCACCAGATCTTTAAGTGGCATTGATGAGATAATGATATCCGCAGGCAGTTCGATTTCCTGTCCTTCGGCCTCGTAGCTTACACCCGTAAGTATTCCGTCTTGAGACTTATGTATTCTGTTAACCGTCGCATTCATTATGATGCTGCCGCCAAGCCTTCTGACTTCGTCCGCGGTGATCTCCCAAAGCTGCCCGGGGCCATACTTGGGATAACTGAACTCCTCTATAAGAGAGGTCTCCACTTTACGATTTTTCTTACCGAAGACCTTCCCCACTATGTCTTTGATAACCGCACTAATAGACAACCCCTTTACTCTCTGCTTACCCCATGAAGCATCTATATCACTTGGGTGTCTCCCCCACAGATTCTCCGTATAGTACTCGAAAAACATGCTATACAATTTACGGCCAAAACGGTTAATGTAAAAATTCTCCAGATTATCCTCAGGAAGCTTATGTATCACAGAGCCGATATAACTGAAGCCAACCTTCAGGGTGTTTACAAAACCCATATTCCTGAAGGTCTCAGGCTTCATAGAGATAGGATAGTCGTAGAACTTATCCATAAACAATATCCTTGAAACTCTGTGTCTTCGAAGCATAACCTTGTCTGTTTGCTCCGGATCAGGTCCCCCGGCCTTTACCTCACAGTCTCTTCCTAATATCACATCATCCTTTGGTTTACTGCCCTGCGTCGGCAGCATTTTTTCCCACCACTCGTTAACCTCTGGTACCTTGGAGAAGAATCGGTGTCCTCCCATATCCATACGGTTACCTTTATAATTTACTGTTCTTGAAATACCGCCAATATAATTGGTCTCTTCTATTACAGTTACCTTATAGCCCTTGCCGGACTTAAGGAGCTCATATGCCGCTGTGAGTCCCGCAGGACCCGCGCCAATTACTATAACCTCATTCTTTTCCACTTACAGCCCCTCTTCGAAGTAACATCATAACAATAATCAGCGGACACACGAGGTAAGTCAAGAAGAAAAATCTTACGTCAGGGCCGGATAACAACAGCATTGTGCCAAAATTATGTACGAAGATCGGAAGACCTAAGAATAACCTTTTCCAATCCCTGAAGCTGCTCAGATCACTCTTGGCAAGTATCACCATAAGCGTCAGAAGCATTGCCATACCTACTGATCCCGAATATTTAAAAATCGAGAATATGAATGCACCGTTATGAGAATTGATCAAAGCCTCTCTGTCAGCATCAACCTCCCGGTCATAAGGCAAAACCGTGTAATACGGGTCTGCATCGCTTTGGTAGTAATCCAGGCCGTACACAGTATCCGTAAGCGCGATAGCCCCCTTCCATGCCTCTGCCGGAGCATATCTGAAGCACCTTAGCGCCATCATTACGATCTTCTTTTTCCCATAAACTTCGGCAGCTCCTCTGTCAGCATAGAGAAACTTAACCGAATTAAAGTCTCCTATCACGTATTGATTTTCCCAGCATTCCCTCGGTGCGATAGAATAAATGAATTCTGCCGTTTCCCCGTCAAGCTTATCCGGAGCCTCTCTTGCCACGTTGCCTATAATGGTTATAGGAAGTCCCATCGTCTCGATAGTCCTCTGCTCAGGCTTCTCGACTCCGAGCAAACCATAAACAGGGCCCTTAACAATGACAAGGAAAAGTACAAATGTGACCGTCATTATGATCGCCTGCTTTTTGCTAAGGAAAAAGAATAATGCTACCAAGAGTGCTGCGGTAAAAAGAATGCCGTTATGTCTGAATAGGGTAGCGTTAGCGAGAACAAGTCCCAGAAGCATCATGCGCCACCAGCTTCCCCACTCCCTCGACATATATATCTCGAACGTCATTGTAGCCGCGAGACAACAGGCTATGGCAAAGCCCACGTCCTTCCAAGGATATATTATTATGTTGCCGGTATACGGATTAAGAAGGATGTATGCAGTAGTTAAGATCACCGCCTGTATATTGGTGTGTTTGTATATAACCATCCCCATATAGCCCAGGGTAAAAGCGAAGTAGATCATCTGCAGTAATACTATAAATGACCTCTCACCTGTAACTAGAAGCGGCAGCCTAAAGAATACAAATGTGTGCCACGCAGGGTGCCAATCATTATACGGATTAACATCCATAGCCTGAAGATACTGAATGTCCGAATCTCCGGAGAATCCACCGGGATAATAGGTGTAATATCTGTATAACACATAAGCAAGACTTACGGCAGCCACAACTGCTAAAACCGTTATCCTCTTTCCTATATGTTTGGGCGAAGTCTGTTTAAGATCCTTATCCTTTATCGCCAGGATCGCTATGTAAGACACGATTGCAGATACCAGAATAATTTCCAGCACGATTACCCAAAAGAACTTCTGACTGTAGAAGTTAAGATATGTATACGATATCCATATAAGGGATATATACAAGGTAAGCAGCAGAGTATTAATGTTCTTTTTGATAAACTCCATTATCACTCTTCCCTTTTCCCCGCCTGCTACTCTGATTTTCTCTTATGCATTATAACACTGCCCTTCTGTCACTGACGCTCCACCTTGGCGTCGAGGTCGCGTCCGTCAGGCTCTCGGTCCTCCGCAGTGATATACTCGTGCACGAAGACGTCGATCTCCTGATAGGAGAGCTTGTCCCTTGTTATGTCGTAATTTATGCCTGCAGTATAGTCAGAGTATTTTCCCACGCTGTTACCGACATCATTTGACTTCGCTAAGGTCCGCGCGAGAACCACACACGCGAGTCCGAAGCCCAAGCCGCAGCTTAATATGAGTGCCAGTATATCCATGCCTACCCCTGCCTTTTCTTAACGAAATTAAAGATGCTGCTCGCCTGAGTAAGCTTGATGCTGTTAATAACAGTCCTGATCCTCGAGATGCCGTAGGAGAACATGACCGCCGAACCCGCGATCATGATAAGAATTGCCTTGAAGCTGTCAGAGGAACGCGACTCGAAGATAACTGGAATAATTTGTCTCAGGATCAGGAAGAAAGCCGCACTCAGAAGCGCCCCGAGGGCGACCAGAAGCAGATAGAAAAGCTTCTTGTTCCACGGCACACCGCAGACCACCTTGCCGGTCTGTCCGTTCACGATAATAGTGTTGTGCCGCCCGTTATAGGAATAGGTGATAAACCACGCCGGCAGCAGAGCGTATCTTATGTGGTCGTAATCGATGGCTGTCACCTGATCCGATGCGTGTATGCTTTTGGAGGTGGCGTCGTGCACGCTCTTCTTCGCCAGCTCGTCGAAGTAAGCATCCGCGCGAAGACTCGCAGCCCTCCAAAGCTCCCTGTAGGTAACGTCCGAGATATTGGAATAGAAGCCCAGCAGAAAGCTCTCGTCGAACTTCCTAAGGTCGTACAGGTCGTAGGGCTCAAGCCGCGCACTGCTCTCGTCTGACAGCATCCTGGATGCATCAAGAGGAAGACTGTTAAGCTTTAGCCTCCCTGCCCTTCCGTAATATACCGTCTTCGAATGCTTGCCGCTGCCGACCCGCCCCGACACGACCACAGCCCCCTTGTGCATCAGATCCACGATCCAGTAGGGTATGTAGATGCCGCGCACACTGTCAGCCTCGAATTGCTTGACCTGCTTAGGGATAAACACGCCCTTCTCGAACACTCGCCGAACTGCCTCCACGGCCTCCTCCTTAGTGATCTTAAACGGGATGATGCCCTGAGGTCGGTGCTGCCTCGTGATCCGGCTGAAGACCACGGCCGAATTGCCGCAGTAGATGCACTTGGTGGAGGCCTCGGTACCGTTGATGATTATCTCCCCTCCACAGCTGTTACAGGTGTACACGTAGCAGTCCATGAGGTCCTCGGAATCGGTGCCGTAAATGTCGTTCAGGGATCGCGCTTTACTGTCGGCATTAAGCCCGTCATCACGCGTTCCGACTTCCTCCGGCGCGAAAAGGCTGCCGCACATCTCGCACACCAGCATCTGTTTCTTCGGATCGTACACCAGCTTCCCGGCACAGTTCTTACAGCAAGTAATCATGAGACCATTATACAACCGCGAGAATGATTGTAGCACCTTTGTGATTCGAGACACTTGTAGTTTACAGTGCGTGAATTTCTTCTTGTAAAATATGGAGATATTCCATTACCTCATCAAAAGAAGGAATATTCCCATAAATCATATTCTCCATTGCTTTATAATCGTTTATAAGTTCCGGAACAATGTCACCACGAGGAACAAGGTTTATGTCCGTTAGGATTGCCGAATGATCGAAGTCACTCAGGGATAAATAATCTATAAAGGACTTAATCACTATGAAATTGGATCTAAACGAACTAAAGAACTACCCGGAATTGCTCAGCAAAGAACATGTGCGTATTGTCGGGCACATGAGCAAGCGTACAGCACTGTATCTTATACAAAGCAAATTATTGCCGGCCTATTATAATGGTAAAGCAACGCGCTGCTACTACGTAAAGAAGCAGGACTTAATCGATTTCTTTGAAGACTGGGAACTTAATCCCCACAAATACGTTGCGCCTGAAGGATGGTACCGTAGTACAAAAAAAGCCAAGCCTCTGACCATAAGGATCAATCCCGACGAGGAATTTGAGGAGGATGCTTTAGAGAGTGTGAAAAGCTTGAAGCATTTGATCTGCTGGACAGATATCTGATTCCAAAGCCCTGCCTGATAGATTGGATATCTTCGAGTAGATACAACCACATAGAACGCAAGTCAAAGAAACATCTGAAGGCTCTATGGACGATTGCTAAGCTGTGACCTCTGCCCTCCACTTATGATATATTCCCTATGAATTTGTAGTAAATCTGATTTCCTGTCGGTCTCTCCGCCTGACTTCTTATCTTCTTCGGCAAGTTCTCCGCCGGCAAAGAGACCGTTGATCTCAGCGAGCAGTTTCTCGGCGCTCTTCCTTCCACGATACCATCACAGCGAAATTCAAGACAATTCTGAAGAACAACGGCATGAGAATCATAAGATTCCACGATTTAAGGCACAGTTGTGCAAGCCTTATGTTAGCAAATGATGTACCGATGAAGATGATTCAAGAGTGGTTAGGCCATAGTGCCATCGGAACAACGTCCAATATATACAGCCATTCCGAGTATAAATCTAAGCTCACGTCGGCTGCTGTATTAGGGAAAGCGTTAAAGATCTGATGCTTCAACTAAGGTCATTTCATGCAAGAAAAATCTTTTCTTGCATGGAAAACTGCCAAAAACAGCGTAGATTCGAACCGCATTTTGGGCAAAGCAAAAACCCTCGAAACTCAATAGTTTCAAGGGTTTTCAGGTGGCGGAGCCGCAGGGATTCGAACCCTGGTGCCTTTTGGGCAAACGGTTTTCAAGACCGCCTCGTTATGACCACTTCGATACAGCTCCGTGCGCGTGAATTATAACAGAATAAGAGGGTGCTTTCAACTTGAAGCCGGCACCCTCTTCCCTTTCTTAATTTGTCTTCAGAGTAAACAGTAATGCCTCACCATTGAAGACCAGATATTCAAAGCTCTCGTATTCGCTTCTTGCAACATCGGAACTGAATTCGTCAGAAGTAAGCCACGGTCCGTCGAGTTCACTTATATCCACCTTTGAGAACTCGATCTCGGAGTCGTCAGGCGCCCATTCATACGCTTCCATGATCTCATCTGCATATTCGTCCGTAAGAACGATTACGCCGCGATACAGAGGCTCTGAGGGGCCAATGCTGAAGTATCTGGGAGCATTAACCACTTCCTCATATTCTGTGCTCTCCCATTCGAGAATTCCGCTCGTGTGATTTTTTATAAACAAATCGTCATCATGGAGGTAAGATTTCTCGACGACGTCATTATTACAGCCTCCCATAACTACAGCCAGAGAAAGCATAATAACCGCAGATATAATCTTCTTAGATATGTTGTTCATTTGACGCTCCAATCTCCATTATTACTCATGAAGATTGTAGTTATCGACTTATTAAAAAAACCTTAAGCTACACTCTTATCTCAGCATATCGATAAGTCTGTCCAGGTCCTCATAGTTCTTGTAATCGATGATGATCTTTCCTCTGCCGGCAGCACTGTCGAGGATCTTAAGTCTAACCTTGGATCCTAGGGACTTCTTCAGCGTTGTCTCGACCTCCTTAGTGCTTAATTCGAACTGAGGATCAAGCTCCTTCTTAGCACTCTTCTTAGATGCCTCCGGATGCTCAAGATCATATATGTACTTCTTAATGTATTCCTCGGCCTGTCTGACGGTCATATCCTTGGCTAGAATGACGTTAGCAGCCTTACGCTGGTCCTCAGGATTCTTCAATGACAGAAGAGCCTTGGCGTGACCTGCTGACAGATCACCGTTAGTAATATAATCCTGTAGCGACTCATCGATATTAATAAGTCTTACCGTATTTGCAATTGTTGCTCTGGGCTTACCCAGCTTCTTCGCGAGCTGCTCCTGACTCATCTTATGTGTCTTAAGAAGATTATTCATGGCATAAGCTTCTTCAAGAGGATTCAAGTCTTCTCTTTGAAGGTTCTCGATCAGAGCCTGCTCCATCGTCTGCTGATCGGTAAGCTCGCGCACGATCGCAGGGATAAGCTTCAGTCCCGCTAATCTCGCTGCTCTCCATCTTCTCTCACCTGCTACAATAATGTAGCCGTCACCCTTCTTCCTGACGATTATAGGCTGTATTACGCCGTTCTCCTTAATCGATGCGGCAAGCTCATTAAGTGCATCGTCATTAAAGACCTTTCTGGGCTGCTCGACGTTAGGCGAGATGTCATTGATCTTAAGCTCTACTACGGAATCACCTGCATTCTCAGGAATACCGTCACTGGATAATAGAGCACCAAGTCCCTTGCCGAGTCCTCTTGAGGTACCTGCGGGCTTCTTGGCTGTTGTCTTAGCTGTAGTCTTTGTTCTCGTTGCTGTTCTTGTAGTTTTCTTTGCTGTTGTTGTCTTTCTTTGTGCCATAATATTACCTCATATATAGATTTATATCTATATGTTACTTAGTTCTCTTTATTACTTCCGAAGCAAGTGCCTCATATGCTTTAGCACCCTTAGAGGACTTATCATAATCAAGGATCGCTACTCCGTGACTAGGTGCCTCCGCGAGTCTTACATTCCTTGGAATCTCCGTGGCGAAAACCTTATCACCAAAGTAATTCTCCACCTCTTCCTTTACCTGTCTTGTCAGCTGTGTTCTCTTGTCAAACATGGTGAGAACTACACCAAGTATGGATAAATTCTTATTAAGCTTCTTCTTAACTATGTTGATAGTATCGATGAGCTGAGTAAGACCCTCTAACGCATAATACTCTCCCTGGATAGGTATGATTATTCCGTCTGATGTAGTAAGAGCATTAATAGTCAGTATGCTTAGTGACGGAGGACAATCAATTATTATGTAATCATAATCGTTCTTGATCGGCTTGATAGAATTCTTAAGAACCTGCTCACGAGACATGACATTAACCAGTTCGATCTCAGCTCCTGCGAGATTGATATTAGTAGGACATATCCAGACATTATCAGCAGAGGATTCCCAGATAGCATCGGTAACCGGTTCATCATTTACCAGCACATCATAGATCGTAGTATCAAGTTCGCCCTTGTTAATACCTAACCCGCTTGTTGCATTACCCTGAGGGTCAAGATCAATTACTAATACCTTCTTTTTCTTTTTCCCCAGAAAGGCAGCCAAATTCACAGCGGTAGTAGTCTTACCGACACCACCCTTCTGATTAGCTAAGGTAAGGATATAAGCCATATAACACCCCTTATATTAATAATTACATATCAATATTAACATCTAAGATGAAATCCTATATAACATTTATATAACAATCAAGAATGTTCCACGTGGAACATGTGTATTATTTATTTAATATTGCTTGAAGCAATAGCAATTACATAGAAAATAAATCCTATTGCGGATATTACAATTCCGATTATTCCTATAATAAAAGCAGCATTAATAAGACTGGATTTTTCACCGCTTTTCTTCGATCTGGCCGCTAATACCAGACCTACAATAGAAAAAGGAAACATACATGACATCATTCCGATAACAGAGAATAATATTGCAACTCCTGCATTAGTATGAGCATCAGATTTCTTAATTACATTAGTCCTAGAATACGGAAAAGTATTACGCTGATTAGAAGCCGCTTCTTCATCTGCAGAATTATATCCACAATTCGGACAAGCCTTGGAAAAATACTTGTCAGAACAGTTAGGACATATCTTCGCTACTGCATTATAAGCAGTTCCGCAGTCCGGACAATACTTTCCTTCGAACTTATTGGAGCAATTAGGACATATGTACAAGAAATCAGTCGAACCGCAGCTGGCACAAGTAGTATTTTTATTATCTGTCTCACAACCACAGAAAGTACATGCCTTCATAATTCTATCCACCTATTTCTTCCGTTATTTTGTATTAGATATTATAACAGCAATTATAAATACAAGATATACGAGACTGGTAAAAATAACAGCAATAAGGGAAACAATATATCCCGCCATCTGGACCTGTGATTTGCAGCCACTCTTCTTGGCTTTAACAGATAACACAAGTCCGATAATACTCAGAGGAAGAATATTAGTAATTAACCCTATCAGACCTAAAGCGAAGGATAAAGTAGCTAAGCTCGCTTCAGGTGAATTAGACTGCTCGACATCTGGTCTTCTGTTAGTAATATATCTTCTGGGTACCTTCGCAGTGTACTTACAATTCGGACAAATTCCGGAATAATACTTTGTTCCGCATTCGGGACAAACCTTCTGTACCGCGTCAAATCTTACTCCGCACTCAGGACAATAGGAACCCTCGAACTTATTAGAGCAATTAGGACACACATATAGAAAAGTAGTGGAACCACAGCTGGCACAAGTATTGTTCTTATTATCTGTAACACAACCACAGAAGGTACAAGACTTCATTTATTGTCCTCCATGGGATTGTTCCACGTGGAACAATCCGGAATTATGTATCAATATTAGCTAATCTAGCGTTGGCCTGAATATACTCCTTACGAGGATCTACCTCATCGCCCATAAGTAATGTAAATGTCTCGTCTGCGGCCTGAGCATCAGACAAAGAAACCTTGAGAAGCTTACGTGTCTGAGGATTCATTGTAGTCTCCCACAACTGTTCAGAGCTCATCTCACCGAGACCCTTAAATCGCTGAATCAGAGGATTCTTCCATCCGGTCTTCTCTTTAATAGCTTCTACTTCCACATCATCATAAGCATAGTAGGCTTCCTCGCCCTGATAAACCTTATAAAGAGGCGGACAAGCGATATAGACATACCCTCCGTCAACTAGAGGTCTTAAGTAACGGAAGAAGAAGGTCAGAAGAAGTGTACGAATATGAGATCCGTCTACATCGGCATCTGCCATGATAATAACCTTGTGATATCTGAGCTTATCAACATCAAAGTCATCACCTATTCCGGCTCCAAGAGCCATAACAACAGGCTGAAGCTTCTCATTGGAGTAAACCTTATCAATACGAGCCTTCTCAACATTAAGCATCTTACCCCACAGAGGAAGAATGGCCTGATACTTACGCTCACGCCCCTGCTTAGCAGATCCTCCGGCGGAATCTCCCTCTACGATAAATATCTCACAGAATTCAGCTTCATTAGACTGACAGTCAGCAAGCTTACCCGGCAATGAGTTATTCTCGAATACAGTCTTTCTACGAGTAAGCTCTCTGGCTTTCTTGGCAGCATCACGGGCACGACTCGCAGATAAGCACTTATCCATAATAAGCTTACTTACATCAGGATTCTCCTCCAAGAATGTCATAAGCTTCTCTGTTACTGCACGCTCTACCATAGGTCTGATCTCTGCATTACCGAGCTTAGTCTTCGTCTGTCCTTCAAACTGAGGCTCAGGAAGTTTAACGGATATGATAGCTGCCAGACCTTCACGTGTATCCTCAGACTGAAGCTTAAGATCACCGTCCTTTATAAACTTATACTTCTTGGCATAATCGTTAATAACACGCGTCAAAGCAGCTCTGAAGCCGGTCATATGTGTACCGCCTTCAGTGGTAGCAATGTTATTAGCATAGGTATAAACGGTCTCCTGATAGGAATCGTTATACTGCATAGCTATCTCTACGAAGCAATCATCCATCTTAGTTGCCATATAAATAGGCTGAGGATTGATCTTTTCCTTATGGCGATTTAAGTACTCGACAAAGGTAATAATACCTCCGTCATAATGAAGATGAACATCATTAGGCTCGTCTCCTCTGTTATCGTGAAGATCGATAGTTACCTCACGATTAAGGAAAGCCATCTCACGATAACGGGTTATCATGGAGTCAAAATCGAATTTTATATCAGGGAAGATAGTATTATCAGGGATAAAAGTAGTTCTCGTACCTGTATCCTCCACATCACAATCACCGACAATATGTAGAGGTTCTGTAGTAACACCCTTAGTAAAACCGATCTGGTAGATATGACCTTCACGCTTAACCTGAACCGTCATGGTATCGGACAAAGCATTAACAACTGAAGCACCTACACCGTGCAGACCACCGGAAACACTATATGCACCGCCGCCGAACTTACCTCCTGCATGAAGAATAGTATGAACTACTTCAACGGTAGGAATTCCCTGCTTAGGATGAATTCCTACAGGAATACCTGATCCGTCATCGGTAACAGTGACCGAACCGTCCTTATTAAGAACTACATCGATAAGATCGCAGCGGCCCGCCAGTGCCTCATCAACTGAATTGGCAACTATCTCGTATACCAAGTGGTGAAGACCCCTTAAAGTAGTATCACCGATATACATTCCGGGACGCTTTCTTACAGCCTCCAAACCTTCAAGTACCTGAATATCTTCCTCTCCGTAAGAACTTGAGTTAGTAGTATCGAATTCATCCTGACCGGCAGTAACAGCCTCCAGATCCTCAGTCTTATCCTCAGCGAAGGATTCTGTCAAAGCTCTGGGATTCTCAGCTAAGTTATAAAGCTCATCACCATCACCTTCCTCTATAGGCTGGTAATATACATCTACGGCTCCTGTAGAAGCCTCAGCAGCTGCATTTACATTCTTCTCTTCGTCACTCATTTATCATATCTCCTTGATATTATATAAATAAATTTTATTTTTATCTCAATTTAACATTGTTACTAAGGCTGTTTTCGAGCCTTCTTTGTAACACAGATGAAGAAATCGAGCTGATATAGGTCCTCAGATCCGTAATAACCAAGGTTCTCGGTATATCCTCGGTAAGATACTGAAGTCTGTTATTCTCGTCCTCAGACTCAATAAAATCGGTAACGACCTTCTGAGAGGGAAGAACAGTCTCGAGATTAATGATCGCACTGACTTCTCTTGCCAGAACAGATATATCGCCGCCGATATTCACGTACATCTGCAAATTCCTCCGCAGATAATTATAACATAATATGCTTATTATAATATGGAAATCACTGTTTTATTCGTAAAAAACTTCACCTGAATCGACTCTGTAGAACCTTATTCCGGAATCATTCGTAATAAATCCGGATAACTCATTCTCCACGAACTTCCTGTCGGTACAGGTGATGAATATCTGAGCAAGATTCATACCCGACAGAAGGCTGATCCTTCTACCTTCATCAAGCTCTGAGAACACATCATCAAGAAGCAGAATAGGGGCAGAATTAGTCCTCTCACTGATGATCTCAAGCTCCGCCAGCTTAAGAGCCAGAGCAGCAGATCTCTGCTGTCCCTGAGAAGAGAACTGTCTCATGGAAAGCCCGTTAAGACTTATATCAAGATCATCCCTGTGAACTCCATTGGCATAAATACCCCTCTCTACGTCCGTCACACGCTCAGAACGAAGCTTGGAGAGCATATAATCCGTAAGAGACTTCTTAATTCGCGTCAGAATAGCCTCAGAAAGCGTTCCATCCACAAATTGGTCAAACATATCATCCGTATCAAGAATGCCTCTAATAACGCCTTCTACGCCCGTTATAGTGGAATACTCCACCTTAAGCTGCTCCTTACCGTCCGATATTACCGAATGATGAGAGGAAGCCTTACGATCTATAAGACCGCAGTACCTGAATCGCTCCATAATAAGGTCAGCAGACAACTCCGCCAGAGAGAAATCCCAATATTCCAGCTCATTCTCACGACTACTGTCCCAACGCCCTTTAAATGTCTTAATACACGCGTTCTTCTGGTCTATTATCCTTCTGGTCCTGCCGAGCATGTCATAATATGAAGGCGACACCTTGCAGATAAGAAGATTCAGGTACTTACGCCTGGAGGTGGGGGCTCCTTTAACTATACTTAAGTCCTCAGGAGCGAAAATAACAGTGTTACAAACCCCCATATACTGCGATAGCTTAGGAATAATCATCCCGTCCTGGATAAGCTGCCTTCTCGGAATCTTCTTATCGTTATAAGTAGACCTCTCCGTCATATAAGAGACCTTAAGCTCCATATCCGAATCGTAGACCTCATCATGACAGTAAATATCGATAATATACTCCTGCTCACCGAACTTTATCATCTCTTTGTCCTTAGAGGTCCTGTGAGACATTACAGAGGATCCGACGCTTATAGCCTCGATTATATTAGTCTTCCCCTGAGCATTATTACCATAAATAACATTAACAGAAGGCCCGACCTCAATGTCGAGCCTTCCGTAATTTCTGAAGTTATTAAGAACTATCCTTCTTATTATCATCTTCTGATAGGAAGTATCAGGTATACATAAGAATCGCCCTGGGTAGGAACTATTATACAGGGTCCCTGTCCGCCGTTAAATTCGATCCTTATCTCATCATCCTCGATAGCCTTAAGAGCGTCTATCATATATCTGGAATTAAAGTCTATATCGACCATTTCACCCTGAGTATCGATCTTGATCGTCTCCTTATGTGTACCGGCATCAGCGGTAGCAGATATAAGCAGGGTAGAAGCGTTCTTCATCTTTACCTGAACAGGGCATCTTCTCTCATCGGATGTAATAATAAGAGCAGCACGGTTCACAGCATCGAGAAGATTCTTCCTGTCGATGGTTACTATAGTCTTCGGATTCTTCTGAATTATCGCATTATAGTTGACAAAGGGTCCTCCTATGAGTCTGGATATGATCCTTACGCTCCCTATATCGAAAAGCAGATGATTAGCAGAATTATAAATAATTACCTCTGAATTCTCGTTATTACCGTCGAAGATCTTGGCAGCCTCAGTAAGTGCCTTACCGGGAATAATAAAGTTCATAACAGGGAAGTCTGTTCCTACATCAGCTCTTCTTAATGCCATTCTGAATCCGTCGATAGCAACCATGGTGAGTGTTGATCCGTCACTTTCAAGATTACAACCTGTAAGATACTGTCTTGTGCCATCCTTGGATACAGCGAATATCGTGCTGTTGATCATGTCCTTAAGAAGCTTCTGGGATACTGTGATCTTGCTGTCAGTCTCGATAACAGGAATCTTGGGATATGAATCAGCAGAATTGCCCTTAAGTACGGTATTTGCCTCACCTGAGCTTATGGATACATTAAATCTGTCGTCAGACTCTACAGTAGTCATCTCATCAGGAAGCATCTTTACTATCTCACCGAAATACTTCGAGTTAACTACTACCGATCCCTCTTCAATGATATCGGACTCAAGATCCGCTTCAATACCGGTCTCCAGATCATAGCCTGTAAGCTTTACATGACCGTCCTCTGCCTGAATGAGTATGCCGTCTAATATCTGAACTGTTGAATTGGTCTTAATCGCCTTCTGAACGATAACGATAGAATCCAATAAATCTGATTTGTTACAGTTGAATTTCATAAAGCGAGTCCTTTCGAGAAAATCTTTCCGACAGTAATTATACTACATTTTTTATTGACTTCGTATTCTTCTTAATAGTAAATAGAAAAATGTTCAAAACAGGCAAGAAGCCTCATAAATCAAAGATTTAACATTGTTAATCTCCTGTAGAAAAGCCTTTATGGGTCTGTTTACAGAAGATAGGTTAAGAACACAATTAAGTTATGAACATTTTGTCTATAAGTAAATTACATGAAGAAATGAACATTTCTACAAATTATGTTCACACGTCAGCAATTCTCTTCTCAATTATCTTTACATCGGCAAGAAGGGTATCACTCTCACTTACGTTGTTACAGGCGTGCATGACAGTGGTATGCTTCTTTCCTCCGAAGCTCTCGCCGATCTTCGTAAACTGCATCTCCAACATATCTCTGCAGATAAACATTGCTACGGATCTGGCATTAACTATCTCTGCGGACTTAAGCTTGGACATTATCTTATCTGGAGTAATATCGTAATACTTAGATACGGCATCGATAATAATCTCGGTGGTCACGGCTTTCTTCTTATTAGGCGAGATCAAGGGTGCGAGCTTGGATACCACAAGATCTAAGTTTATATTGCCGTTCTCGAGGGCATAATAAGAGGACACTATATTAAAGGCTCCGTTAAGCTCTCTTACATTATTGGTTACATTCTCGCATATATACTTAACAATATCGTCGTCGAAGGAGATTCCCACAGAGTCCATTTTCTTAAGGAAAATAGCCTTACGGGTCTCATAATCCGGAGGCTGAATATCCATCATAACTCCGCTTTGGAATCTGGAAGTAAGTCTCGGATCCAGCTCGGGAAGACTCTTGGGAGACTTATCTGAAGTGATAACTATCTGTTTGCCTGAGGATACAAGCGTCTCAAAGGTATTGAAGAACTCCATCTGAGTTCCTTCTTTATCTATAAGGAACTGAATGTCGTCAATAAGAAGGACATCGATGCTTCTGTACTTGTTACGGAAATCCTCGTAATTCTTGTTACGCATGCAGGTAACATAGGCGTTTGTAAACTCTTCACAGGTTGTATAGAGCACGTTCTTATCAGGGAAAAGCTGCTTTACCTTATAGCCTACGGCCTTCATAAGGTGTGTCTTACCGAGACCTGAGTTACCCCAGAGGTATAGAGGATTCTTATAACGAAGACCCGGGTTCTCTGCTACCGAGAAGGCAGAAGCATACGCGAAACGGTTACAGTCACCGACGATAAAGTTCTCGAAGGTGTAGTCGTCCGTAAGTCCTGAGGAAGGGTAGGCCTGACGCTCCTTCTCCTTAACCTTTGTCTCAGATAGAATTGTGTTGATAGCGGCACTGTCGTCGCCCTCGATTATGTACTTCACGGATATATCGTTATCCGACACCATGTTAACGGATTTGCTGATATAGGTCTCAAGCTCCTGACCCTTAACAAGGTCGAGAGAGAACTGGTCGCGACAGGAAAGAACAAGAATATTGTTCTCGTAAGACACCTGCTTTATCTTCTTAAGGACCATGTTCTTTATGACGTCATCCACTCTGGAATCCAGGGCGATGATCTTAAGCGTCTGTGACCAGATATCTTCGTTCATGGTGTTCCTCCCGCGCGAAAAGTAACAGCATTATAACACGGTTTAGTTTATAATGTTTCACATATGTTGAAGTCTTTGGATAAAGAAAAGAAATTACTTATAAGCAACATATTGTTGGTGCTTGCTGCCCTTATCCTCATCGGGGGTATTATTTTCGTAGGGAGTGACATTATAAAGAGAAACCAAAGGCAGGAGAAGATAGACGAGGGCACGGATATAATACAGCAGGCGATAGATGCCAACGCGTCTTCTCAGGGGGCTTCCGATGACGATATCCTGGAGCCTGTAGTTACTATGGTTATCGACCCTTCATCGCTTGAGATAAGCGGAGAGGACTACGACTATTACCCGGTATGGGATGACGAGACTGCCGAGCAGATACGCGCGGTGAACGATGAGCTTAATGAAGCCAATACCGGAAGCATGGTTATCGAGGGTGTTGGAATTCTGGAGATACCCTCCATAGAGCTTCGGGTTCCGATATGGGAGGGAACAAGATGGCAGATCCTTCGCTACGGTGTAGGTCATTATTATGCTTCCGTAATTCCCGGGGGCTACGGCAACTGCACTATCCTGGGACATCACATGCTTAAGTACGGATCGATCTTCAACAGACTTGAGGAGGTCCAGATCGGCGATGAGATTATAATTACAGACGTAAGAAGCCATGTCTACACCTACATCGTAGATGAGCTCGACGTAGTAACGGCTGACGATCTCATTAATCACGTTAACGGCGGTATAACAGATACGAGACAGGTCACTTTGGTCACATGTGTGTATACCAGCACCGGTAAACAGAGACTCCTTGTAATAGGGCATATACAGGATGGGGCTTAAAGCACCGGCAAAGGCGGCAGCCAAAATAACACAGGGTATTCTGCGTCTTATGGGACGGGGTGCTACGACCTTGCCCGGAAGAGTTGCCATCAGCTTATGTCCCGACATTATCAGGAAATGTGCACAGGGTAAGAAGATAATCACCATCACCGGCACTAACGGCAAAACTACCACGACTCACATGATAACAAGTATGTTGAGGTCTCTGGGCTATGAGGTAATTACCAATGTCTCAGGTGCCAATCTTCCTTCGGGAATAGCAACAACATTTCTGTGTGAGAAGCCTGCTCGCGGAGTCACACCTGATAAGATCGTCTACGTTCTGGAGACAGACGAGGCGGCCTTTGCCAGGATCGCCAAGGATCTTCAGCCTAAGATATGTCTTGTGACTAACCTGTTCAGAGATCAGCTTGACCGGTACGGAGAGCTTACGCATACAAGGGATCTCATCGCCAAGGGTATAGATGAGACCTCTGCCCGAATGGTACTTAATGCTGATGATTCTCTGGTGGCCTCCATGGGCAAAACAAGAGAGGGAAGAGCCACTTACTTCGGTCTGTCGCTTAATACTATGCTGGAGAACAACAGACTCCATCCCGATAACACTATATTGGCGGCCTCCTCGGATGCCACCTTCTGTCCCGACTGCGGTGTCAGATATAACTACAATGCCACAAGCTTTGGTCATCTCGGAGACTTCGAGTGTCCCTCATGTGGTTTCAGGACTCCCGACAAAAGATACGAGTTATCCTATGATGCTTCCGGCAATCCCAGTGACGAGGGCTTTGAGTTCGATATGACGGATACAGGTACCGGCACTACATGCAGTATGACGCTTAAGATCGCAGGAAGTCATAACCTATACAATACATGTGCTGCGGTGGCGGCTGTTACGGAATTTCTTAAGAGCGAGAATGAGGGGGATGAGGATAAGCTTTTCGAGCAGGCGTGTAGGTCTCAGGGCAGTGTAGAGGCGGCCTTCGGACGCATGGAGAAGATAGCCGTGGGGGATAAATACATCTGTATTCTTCTGGTGAAGAACCCCGTGGGGCTCGACAGAAGTCTATCCTTCGTGGCGCAGAGCAGTGATGCAGATTCTCTTATGCTCGTGCTTAACAGTAATGCTGCTGACGGCAGGGATGTGTCCTGGATATGGGACGTGGACTTCGAGTCTAAGGCCAAGGATCTACCGGGCAATATCTATGTATCGGGGCAGCGCTACGGAGACATGATGCTCAGGGTCGCGTACTCCGGACGTAATATCGACGGCTACGGGTCCCTCGAGTATGCGACCACGCTTCTTAAGTGCGCGCTGTCGGATTGTCCTGCGGGGAAATGCATTTATATCCTGCCTAATTACACGGCGATGCTGGATCTGAGAGGAAGGCTCGTTAAAGAGCTGAAGCTTAAGGATTTTTGGAAGGATTAGGGTATGCAGGAGAAGCTTGTAATAGGACATTTCTATCCCGATCTTCTTAACCTCTACGGCGACAGAGGCAATGTTCTGGCGCTTATGAGGCGCGCCCAGCTTCGCGGGATAGAGGTGGAGGTTCGAAGGATATCCATCGGCGATAATGTGAGTAACGGCGATATCGACATCGGCTTCATAGGAGGCGGGCAGGACTGCGAGCAGAATATTATGGCCGACGACATGCGTAATGTTAAGGGTGAGGTCATTAAGCAGATGATAGAGGACGGTGTGGTATTCCTGACGGTCTGCGGCGGCTATCAGATGCTCGGAAGATACTACGAGGAGCACGACGGCAAGCGTATAGAATGCCTGGGTGCACTTCCTCATTACACCAAGGGCGAGAAGGACAGATTTATTAACGACACGATCTATGAGATAGAGACGGACGGACAGACCGTTACTGTCGCAGGCTTCGAGAATCATAGCGGGAGGACCTACCTCGGAGAGGGGCAGAAGCCCTTCATGAAGGTCATTAAAGGTCACGGCAATAACGGCGAGGACGGCTATGAGGGGACCCGGTATAAGAATACCTTCGGTACTTATTCCCACGGTAGCCTTCTTCCCAAGAACCCTGTTATCACCGATATGCTGTTAAGCCTCGCGCTGAAGCGTAAGTACGGTGAAGACTATGAGCTTCCTGAGCTGTCGACCGAGACCGAGGATCTTGCCCGTAAGCAGGCGATAGACTATATCAACGGCAAAGAGGGAAAAGCCTCTCAGTAATCCGAAATTGTAATCTTCCGCTTCAGATATTATAATAACCGCGTATTTTCTTCATTATAAGGAGCTAAGATTATGGTTAAGGCGATTGTCGGCGCTAACTGGGGTGACGAGGGTAAAGGTAAGATCACAGACCTTCTCGCGAATGATTCGGATATAGTTATTCGCTTCCAGGGAGGAGCCAACGCGGGACACACGATCATCAACGAGCACGGAAGATTTGCACTTCATCTGATGCCGTCAGGTGTCTGCCACGAGAATATCGTGAACATCATCGGCAACGGTGTCGCGCTCGATATCAATAAGTTCATCGCAGAGTATGAGGATATTTGTTCTCAGGGTCTTAACCCCAAGCTTATGGTCTCTGACAGAGTTCAGGTGATCATGCCTTATCATGTTGACTTCGACAGATACGAGGAGGAGAGATTGGGCGGCAAGGCCTTCGGCTCCACGAAGTCTGGTATCGCACCGTTCTTCTCAGATAAATATGCGAAGATCGGCTTCCAGGTGAGCGAGCTGTTCGACGAGGAGAGCCTCAGAGAGAAGATCGGAAGAGTCCTGGAGATCAAGAACGCATTGCTTGTTAACCTGTATCATAAGGATCCTATCGATGCCGACGAGCTGACGGCAGAGATGCTTCGTCAGGGACAGCTGATCAAGCCCTTCGTAGCGGATACACAGGCATTCCTCTTTGATGCGATCAAAGAAGGAAAGAACATCCTTCTCGAGGGTCAGCTGGGATCCATGAAGGACCCGGATATGGGTATCTATCCCATGGTTACATCCTCTTCCACTCTGGCAGGCTACGGTGCCGTGGGCGCAGGTATTCCGCCCTACGAGATCATGCAGGTTATCTGCGTTACAAAGGCTTATTCCTCGGCGGTCGGCGCCGGAGCGTTCGTAAGTGAGATCATGGACGAGGAGAAGGCTAAGGAGCTTCGCGACAGAGGCGGTGACAAGGGCGAGTACGGTGCTACCACAGGTCGTCCCAGAAGAGTCGGCTGGTTTGATGCAGTTGCCACAAGATACGGCTGCAAGGTTCAGGGCGCCACGGATGTCGCTTTGACAAATATCGATGTATTGGGCTATCTCGATGAGATCCCCGTCTGCGTAGGCTACGAGATCGACGGCGAGGTAACCAAGGATTTCCCGAACCCCACCAAGCTTAACAGGGCAAAGCCCGTATTCGAGATGCTTCCCGGCTGGAAGAGCGATATCAGAGGCTTCACTTCCTTCGAGGCGCTCCCTAAGGAAGCTCAGGACTACGTACTCTTCATCGAGAAGGAAGCCGGAGTCCATGTATCCATAGTCTCTACCGGACCCAAGAGAGAAGAGATTATCAGAAGATAAATTATTCAGGGGTTTGTGTACCGAATTTGAATTTTGATTGATTCGGTACACAGAAATTGACTTATTTTTGTACCGAATTCGCAAGAATGTAAATTCGGTACACAAAAATAAAGGAAAACGTGTACCTCTTTTGCATAATTTCCATTTCGGTACATTTTACAGTGTAAATTCGTGTACCGAATAGTGATAATTTGAGAAACGGTACAAACACGCTGAGGTCGCAGTTGGAATAGCGGCTTCAGACTAACAGGAGGATAGATATGATAGAGAAATTCCCGAGGGACGCTCTGACGTCCCGATGTGACATGCTACTAAGAATAATCGATTACTGTCGTAAGAGATTGTCGGAACTGCCGGAAGGCAGAATAAGGATCAGCAGGCGTAAAAACACCAATTACTACTACATTGCTTCAAAGGATGACAAAAGCGATAAGCTGATTTCCGAAGACGACAGATCTTTGGCCGAACGGCTTGCACAACGAGTATATCTTGAACGGGTATTGAAGACCGCTCTGACAGAAGAAAGGATAATCGATAGTCTTATTGAAAGATATCCGTCAACCTGTGTTGAGGATCTTTACGAGACGTTAACTTCGGAAAGGCAGGAATTGATATCACCGATATTCAAAACAGATCAACAATATCGTGATAATTGGCTTGCTCAGGAATTCAGGCATAAAGGATTTAAGGACGGAATGCCATTTTACATGACAGTTAAAGGCGAAAGGGTAAGATCAAAGTCTGAGCAGATTATCGCAGACAGACTAACTGCAAAGAATATTACCTATATCTACGAGAAGCCGCTAACAGTCGGAAATATGATCTTTCATCCGGATTTCTCGATCTTAAGAATGAGCGACAGGAAAGAACTGTATCTGGAGCATCTCGGCATGCTCGGAGATTTAAGTTATGCCACCGATGCGGTCGACAGAATCAACAGATATCACAGGAGTGGGATCGTTCTGGGTGACAGACTGTTTTTGACCGGGGAGACAACGAATCTGCCTTTCGATGTGAGAACACTCGATGTGCTTATAGAAGAGAAGTTTCGGTGAGTGTATAATGCTTAACATATTTAATCGGAGTTCACAGGAGGCGAATATGCCACAGGAAATGATTCTTGTTCTTGATTTTGGGGGGCAGTACAACCAGCTTATCGCGAGGCGTGTAAGAGAGCTTTCAGTGTATAGTGAGGTGCATCCCCACACGTTGTCGATAGAGAAGATTAAGAAGATGGCTCCTGCCGGCATTATCCTCACCGGCGGTCCCGCGAGTGTGTATAAAGACGATTCTCCCAAGTGCAGCCGTGAGCTGTTTGAACTCGGCATTCCGATCCTGGGTATTTGTTACGGCGCGCAGCTCATGACATATATTCTCGGAGGTAAGGTCGAGACTGCAGACGTCAGAGAATACGGGCACACCGAGGTGTCAACGGACGGAACGGATCTTCTGTTCACCGGTGTGTCGAAGAAGACGGTCGTCTGGATGAGCCACACGGATCGCATTACCGAGGTTGCTCCGGGATTCCGCATTACGGCGTCTTCCGTGTCGTGCCCCATCGCCGCCGCATCCGACTGGACGCGCAAGCTTTTCCTGACGCAGTTTCATCCCGAGGTTACACACAGCGTTGAGGGGCAGGCGATGCTCGGGAATTTTGTTCGCAATGTCTGCAAGTGCAGGTGCGACTGGAAGATGTCTTCATTCGTTGATGATTCCATCGCGGCTATCCGCAAGAAGGTGGGAACCGGGCGCGTGTTGTGCGCTTTATCAGGCGGCGTCGATTCCTCTGTAGCTGCGGTCCTCCTCTCGAAAGCGGTAGGCAGGCAGCTCACCTGCGTCTTCGTTGATCACGGTCTTCTGCGTAAAGATGAGGGCGACGATGTGGAAGCCGTCTTCGGTCCGCGCGGACCTTATGAATTGAACTTTATCCGCGTCAATGCGCAGCGCCGCTTCTATGAGAAGCTTGCAGGTGTCTCCGAGCCGGAGAAGAAGAGACACATAATCGGCGAAGAGTTTATCCGCGTTTTTGAGGAAGAAGCGCGTAAGATCGGTGCCGTGGATTATCTTGTCCAGGGCACGATATATCCGGATGTTATAGAGTCGGGGCTCGGCAAGTCTGCGGTAATAAAGTCTCACCATAACGTGGGCGGCTTGCCGGACTGTGTGGATTTTAAGGAGATCATAGAGCCCTTAAGACTGCTGTTCAAGGACGAGGTGCGCCGTGCCGGTCTGGAGCTGGGGATCCCCGAGAAGCTAGTATATCGTCAGCCCTTCCCGGGCCCGGGACTTGCTATCCGTATAGTGGGTGAAGTCACCCCCGAGAAGGTTCGCATCGTTCAGGATGCGGATGCGATCTTCAGAGAAGAGATGGCAAAGGCCGGATTCGATAAGTTCGCGAATCAGTATTTTGCAGCGCTGTCGAATATGAGATCCGTCGGCTGCATGGGCGACGAGAGGACTTACGACTATGCGGTAGTTATCCGCGCAGTCACCACATCGGACTTCATGACCGCAGAGGCGGCGCAGCTCCCGTGGACGCTACTGGGCACGGTTACCAACCGCATAGTCAACGAGGTCAAGGGTGTAAACCGCGTGCTTTACGACTGCACGGGAAAACCGCCGGCGACGATAGAACTCGAATAAATATTATGTCGAAAGACAAACCGGAATATTCTGAAAAGGGCAAAAACATTTATCCTTTTGAAAGATAAAAAATAAGCCGAAAAAACAAAAGACCTTGCGTCAGTGAAAAGCTGATGGGAGGTCTTTATTTTTGCTTGAAAATGCTTGTTTTTTGGGCGATTTTATACGTTTTTGCACGCCTGTTTCAAGAAAATCTATTAGCCTTTTTAAGCAGCCGCCGACCTGTCCTTGTCGGGGGCTGCGGGAATATTTTTTCTTGCCTAAATCAGGCTAATGGATTTTTGCAGGAACAATTACAACCCCGGAAACGCTTTGATATCAACGCTTTCGGGGTTTTATTATGCCCTTTTGGGTACATTTTGGGTACAGATTTTTATTTTGACGTGATTTTTCGCAAGAGATTTGTTGTTATTCCGGGTCCTTGGGATTGAGTCCGATCTTATCCATGAACTGATCATGCTTCTTTTGGATCTCGAGCTTCTCGGGATCCTTTTCGCATTCAGGATATGTATCCATCCATGTATCGAACGCGGCCTCTGCTTCAAGCAAAGCATTAGCACGTTCGGTTACATTCTTTATCTTCTTACACTTCTTGATAGTTTCCTGATATTCTTCATATTTTTCATACCAGGATGACATAAGAGAAAGTGTTCCAAATCCGACGGCAACACGTTCGTTGCCATCCTCATCCTTATAAGTGATCATTTCTCCGCTATACTGACGGAATACCTGAAAGAGACGATGCATGGCTTTGATGCCATCAAAATCGGCTCCTGTTAATACTTCCACATTTACATGAAGCGCAGAAGCCAGTGCTTCTAAAGACTGCTGCTTCGGATTCCTTCTTCCGGCTTCATATGCACGAATATATGCTTCGCTTACCCCGACTGCATCGCCTAATTGCTTGAGGGTCATGCCTCTTTGCTTGCGAATGCGGCGGATGTTTTCACCTGTAGTCATAGGCTTTTCTCCTTGTAAACGTATCAATTGATGCCATTCTATACCAAAAGATACGATTTTTTCAAGAAAAACCATTGACACGTATCAAAAGATGCGCTATTATCACAAGCGTATCAAATGATACGCATAGTACAAATCTAAAGGGAAGAGGTGAAAACAAATGAACAAGAAACTGTACTACACAGCAACAGGGGGGCTGAAGAAGATACGGTAAACAGGAATGTGGCCCACGCAGAAGCTTGTGCGCTCCGACGCCTAGATACATCTGCTTGTAATCCCAAGACCGTTGTTCTTTACACTACCATGGAGCCATGTCCAATGTGCATGGGCACGGCAGTAATGTCTAACATCAAGCATCTGCGCTACGCTGCAGGTGATCCATACTGCGGAAGTGTTCACTGGAAGGAAGAGGACCCTTATGTTAAAGGACAGGAACTTGACTACGAGCTTGAATCCGGCGAAAAGGAATTTGTCCAGCTTGTTATACAAAGTTACTTTGAACTTAAAGGTATAGAAAAAGGCGGCAACGACAAAGTGCTTCGAACATTTGAATCTTACAACAGTCATGCTGTACAGGCAGCTAGAAGTGGAATGATAACGTTTAAGTAGAGTCGTTAAACTCACAACGAGATTATATAATGATAACGAGGTGAGAAAATGAATTACGACAATGAATTCAGACAACAGGCAGTAGCTTTATCCGATGAGATTGGACCCAAGAAAGC
>JAFVAY010000015.1 GCA_017480325.1 Clostridiales bacterium | reverse complement strand
GAGCAAAATACTTAAGTAAAGAGGTGGCAGCGTGATGGCCGCCAAGCCAGAACTCCTCTCTGCGCTACGCTCCGTTCGGAGTTCTGGCTTTTTGAGGATAGTTAGTGAGTTTTATGACTCTACAAAAGTTGACATTTCCACAGTCATTCATGTGGTCCATGTATTCAAATAAGCATTTGTCTATGTTTGTGTCTATGTAAAATAAAAACATAGACAGGATCATAGACTTTTGGCTTCAAAATGGCCCTAAGTCTATGTTTATGTCTATGTTTTTTGAAATCATAGACAAGAACATAGACATTTATATTCGCTTTTCAATAATCAATGCTTGGTTATAGGCTGAACCTATAACCAAGCATTGTAATGACGTATTAGTCATATCGGGTTAGTAGGTTTATGATGTTTGCGTAGGAAGAAACTTCAGAAAAGAGGAAATGACTATGAAGACATTAATCAAGATTTTGGTCAGTGCGAACTTCAGACGATGTCGAATGTGAAGCGGGCATCAGATAAAGGAACACTAACTCAAAAACACAAACCAAATCAAAATCATTAATTCAAGAAAAGAGGAAACTAAAAATGAGCAACTACAAATTCGAGACACTTCAGCTTCACGTTGGACAGGAGCAGGCTGATCCCGCTACAGATTCAAGAGCGGTACCTATATATCAGACAACATCATACGTTTTCCATAATTCCGCACATGCTGCGGCAAGATTCGGACTTGCAGATGCAGGTAATATCTATGGCAGACTTACGAACTCCACACAGGACGTTCTCGAGAAGAGAATTGCTGCCCTTGAGGGTGGTGTCGCAGGTCTCGCGGTGGCATCCGGTGCTGCTGCTATCTCATACACGATCGAGGCTCTCGCTCAGGCAGGAGACAACATCGTAGCACAGAAGACTATCTACGGCGGAAGCTACAACCTTCTTGCACACACGCTCCCTAACTACGGTATTAACACAACCTTCGTAGATATTCATAATCTTGATGAGGTAGCAGCAGCCATCAAGCCCAACACAAAGGCTATCTTCATAGAGACCTTGGGCAACCCGAACAGTGATATCCCCGATATTGATGCGATCGCTGAAGTAGCACATAAGAATAATATTCCCCTTGTTATCGATAACACATTCGGTACACCTTATCTTATCCGTCCCATCGAGCACGGAGCAGACATCGTAGTTCATTCCGCAACTAAGTTCCTGGGCGGTCACGGAACAACTCTCGGCGGTATCATCATCGACTCCGGTAAGTTCGACTGGCTCGCTAACGCCGATAAGTACGCTCCTATTGCCAAGGCTAATCCTTCTTATCACGGAATATCCTTCGCTGAGGCAGTCGGCCCCGCTGCATTCGTTACATACATCAGAGCAATACTTCTTCGTGATACCGGAGCTACTATCTCACCTTTCAATGCATTCCTGCTCCTGCAGGGTGTAGAGACACTCTCCTTAAGACTCGAGCGTCATGCCGAGAACACCAAGAAGGTAGTAGAGTTCCTGGCTAATCATCCTCAGGTAGAGAAGGTAAATCATCCGTCACTTCCTGATCATCCTCAGCACGAGCTTTATCAGAAGTATTTCCCGAACGGCGGCGGTTCTATCTTCACCTTCGATATCAAGGGAGGACAGGCCGAGGCTCACAAGTTCATCGATGCACTTGAGATCTTCTCTCTCCTTGCTAACGTAGCTGATGTTAAGTCTCTTGTAATTCATCCTGCGACAACAACACATTCCCAGCTTTCTGAGGAAGAGCTCAACGATCAGAATATCCATCAGAGCACCATCAGACTTTCTATCGGAACTGAGAACATCGATGATATCATCGCTGACCTTGAGAAGGGCTTTGCAGCGGTAAAGTAATATCAAGTGAGTAACTGAAAGACAAGTTGTCATTTCATGTTTCTTCCTATAGCCCCCGGCTCATCCGTCGGGGGTGTTTATATGCGTAAAGCATTGTCAATTGTAATTGATAATGCCACGTCCTTATTATAAAATTTACTTTAGTTGGAATAAGTTAATAAGGGGGACAGAAACATGTATAACTTTAAGAGCGCCGGTACGGAGATGCAGGACTTCAAGAATCCGTTGCACAACCATCAGGATGAGGCTGTCGACGGTCTCACCAATGAAGTCAAGAAGCTTAACCTCATCATCTGCGCCATGTGGCAGGCTATGATGGAGAACGGCATCTCACAGGAACAGCTTCACGCTAAGATCGATGAGGTCTTAAGCGACACGACTAAGTATGTAAGACGATCCTATGAGCCTCAGATAATTAAGTGCCCACAGTGCGGCAAGGCGATTCAGGAGTCCAAGAAGAATCCCATGATCGGAAGATGCCTGTACTGCGGAAAGTCAGTTACCTTCTATCCTTACTCGGATGCGACATCTGTTGATAACGAGGTGATAGAGGAGCATGTGGATATCAATCCGTTCGATCCCAAGACCAATCAGAATCTGTGATCTATGACTGATAAAAGCCTCCGGAAAAAGACGAATTATTTTATTCTAATGATAAGTGCCGGAGCACTTTTTATTGCTGTTATCTTTTTACTGGGGGTAATTGGTCCCGGGAGCAGGCTCGACGGCAACAAGATAGAAATTCAGGATAGCTGGACGAGGGTATCCGGGGACAGTATAGCTTCGATAGATTCCTTCAGGAATGAAGCATCATTTGTTAATACGGTGACCCGTGATCAGGCTCACGGAAGAAGTCTTTGCTTCTTCTCCAAGAATGTATACTTTGATGTCAAGATCGATGACGAGGTGGTCTACAGCTTCCATCCTATAAGCGCCGACGTGTACGGTAAATTTTACGGCACATGCCCTCACATAATCGATCTGGGGGCTGTTGACGATTCGTCTGTGATAACCATCGAGGCCGAGACTATTAACGGATCCAAGGGAAGCTTCACGTATTTGACGCTTCAAGACGGAGGCGTGTTTAATATCGAGATGATAAGATCCTCGATAGTTCCAAGTGCCATATCCATAATCATTACCTTCATGGGGCTGTGCCTTATCATCGGAGGTCTGTCTATCCTGAAGAATACCTACACGGGGAAGGAGATCGCTGCCATGGGGCTTTTCGCGATGGATGCGGGAATATGGACCTCGTGCTCCTCAGGCATAATAAGTCTGGTGCTGGGTTCCCCGGTGACGATGCACTTCGTAAACTATATAAGCCTGATCCTGCTCCCCGGACTGGCGGTGATCTTCGTATTCATCCTGACGGGGCACAAGGCGAGACTTCTGACGAATATCCTGATGGCGATAATCAGTGCGACGTTAGTCTTCGATATAGCAATGGCGGCGACGGGCAGGTCTACCTATCACGACCTTCTGATCATGACTCACATCGAGTGTGTCATCGCGGTGTTCTACTCCTTCTACTGCATAATATCCACGCTTCGAACGACACGTAAGATGAGAAGTACAAGGATCACTATCACAGTGGCATTCATGGCGGTGGCGGCAGGCGGCTTTATTGATCTTATTCGCTATCTTAACGGGACCTCAGCACGTGATACTGCATACTTCTTCAGAATAGGTCTTATGGTATTCGTTATGGCTCTTGGTATCAACGAGCTTAATGCTCTTCTTTACTACCGTAAGTACGAGGATGAGGCGGAGCAGATGAGTAAGCTCGCTTTCACCGATCCTCTTACCGGGCTTCAGAATCGCATGGCCTTCGAGGAGCATGAGGAGTATGTTAAGACCAAGGGCAGCGGAGAGTACATAATTATTCAGTTTGATATCAACAACCTTAAGAAGGTCAACGATACCTTCGGTCACAAGGCGGGAGATCGGCACATTATGGCTGCAGCAGCGTTTATTAAGAACTGCTTTGGTAAGCTCGGCAGCTGCTACAGGACCGGCGGCGATGAATTCATAGTTGTGATAGATGAGCCTAAGGATCAGGCGCAGCTTGACGAGGCCTTCGAGAGCTTTAAGCGAATGATCGACGAGCACAACACAAGACGTAACCTCGTGATCAAGCTGGAGGTCCCCTACGGCTACGAGAGATTTGACATCGGTTCTACAGACATCGAGGGTGCGATCCGCATTGCCGACGGGAAGATGTACACCATGAAGAAGCAGATGAAGGGTGCGACCTGAAGATGCGGGAGATGTCGACACTTAACCTCAAGCGCGCAGAGCCCACTTCCCGGTTCACTTCCAAGGCGTTATTTCTGTACGCTCTTGTGATATTCCTCTTCAGTCCCTTCGCAGGCATCACTTCGATGTACGGCATGATAGGTGACACCGCGATACAGATCAAGCTCGGGCTTGATGATCTTGCTCAGGGAAGACTTATCACAGACGAGATCTACAGCTGGCACGACGGTCTGGTATTCACGGCTCACGAGAGCGGCTGGTATCTTCTTCTCGGTGTGATGTATAAGCTTATGAAGCTGTGGGGAGTTATCGCCGTCGGCGCGCTGTTCGTATACGCTACCGGCATTACTGCTGTTAACTATATTAAGGACAAGGTCCATCCCTTCCTCGCGGCGTTGGTCATAATCGTGACTCCCTGGCTCGGAGGCTTCCCGGACTATAATGTTCGCCCTGCGGTGACATCGATATTCGCAGTTACACTTCTGATGGTCACCATGCTCGGCGATCGCAAGCCTTTATATAAGGCGAGTGTGTTCTCCATATGCTGTTTCTTCTTAGGCTGGCTTCAGGGCGGTATACTTCCGCTTTTTATGGTGACATATCTTGTGTTTATCGCAGTGGAGCTTATCTATAGAAGCTTCCGCGAGGCGGGGATACTGTCGTGCGGTGTACTGGCAGGCTTTATATTATCGCTTCTTAACCCGATGGGGATCAGAAGCTACTTATTCGGCTTGAAGCAGTCAGGCGCCACGGATATCTGGGCTCTTGTGGACGAGTGGAATCCCATGCACTTCTCCATACTTCAGATCGTACTGATACTGCTGGTCTTCGTCGGCTTCATGACAGGCGACGGAATAAGGTCTTTCCGTAAAAATAGTGTCACAAAGCTTCTGATGCTATGTATGTTCTTTATTCTGACACTGATCTATAAGAGATTCGTGGTGTACTACTCTGTAGCATTCTTGCTCTTTGCACCAGAACAGTATGAGTCACTTCTTAAGTGGCTTTGGACGAATGTGGTTAAGGCTTCCAGAAGCTTCAAGCTCGATCTGTCTGACGGCTTCTATAGGATACTTGCCGCCGTATGTGCGGTGATGCTTATAGGACTTGCAGCGTTCTATATTCCGAAGTACCTTCCTACCGGGACCATGGCTGATGTGGAGGTAATGGCGGCCTACGATCCTGAGGCTGTAGATTTTATTAAATCCCGGGGCTATGAGAAGATATTTAATTCGTTTAATACCGGCTCATGGCTGATCTTCCATGATGTGAAGGTTCATATCGACAACAGGATTGACCCTTATATGAGCGAATTCTCGCCGGAGGATCATATCAGAGGACAAATGGGGATCGGATCTCTGGCGGAGCTTGATGCCTTCAGAGGAAGATACGACAATGACGCCTTCCTGATCAATTACGATTCGTATCTCGTGTACGAGATCATGACCTATGCGCCCGATCGATATGAGATTGTCTATGATAATACCGTGGAATCCAATGTCCCCGGCGTAGGCAGCAACAGGTGGATAATTATCGAGTGCAAGTAACGAATATGTAAGGTGCGAGGCAGTACAGCCTTACCCGGCCTCCAGTTCGCGGAATTCATCGTAGTAGCGGTCGTTGGTGCCGAAGAGGACTGTCTCGGCCAGGCCTTCCTCCAGCAGTATCCTCTCTAGCATGACCAGTTCACCGTCGTAATCAATATAGACGTAGGCGAGGGTGCGGTCGTACTGATCCAGTCTCTCGTTATCGTACTCAAGCCATACCTCGTAGCCGGTATTATCAATCAGCTCCTTCACGAAGTCGGAGGCAATAACTCCTTCTTCGGTGTTACGCTCCTCCTCGGGTGCTACCGACTCAGGGGTATTGATGCCTATAAGTCTGACTCTGGTCCTGACACCGTCGATATAGACGATCAGAGTATCGCCGTCCACAACTCTCTCGACCTCATATGGTCCCTCCAGATCTGCATCGGCAGTATCGACGGTCTCTGCAGTATCAACAGCAGCATCAACAGCGGTATCAGGCTCGGATACGCTGATTCGCTCGAGCTCGGCAAGCATATCCTCACATCCGGAGGTGAGCATAAGTATCGCAAATGCACTAATTAATGCGACTAAACGTCTGTAAATTCTGTTATTGTTCATACCCGTTATTATAATATAATCTATCCGTCACGGCATAACCGCGAATAATATTAAAGGAGGACTTTGTCATGAAGAGAAAGTTATTGGCAACAGCATTATGCTTGTCAGTGGCAGCAGCTGCTTTGACAGCCTGCAGCAATTCGGATTTGAGCTCCGAAGAGTCCGGCGCATCTGAGGATAGCTTTACTTATCCTATTACATTGGAAGATGCTTACGGCAATGAAGTTACTATCGAGGAGGAGCCTTCCACGGTAGTCAGTGTATCTCCGGCACTTACGGAGATCGTATATGCATTAGGCGGTGAGGATAAGCTCATCGGAAGATCCGATTACGATGATTATCCGGAGGCCGTCTTCGAGGTTCAGAGTGTAGGACCTATCGACCTTCCCGACACTGAGCTCATCGTATCCTTAGACCCGGATGTTGTTCTGGCATCATCCATCTTCAGTGAGGAGGCATATAATGCACTCACAGATGCCGGTATTACGGTGGTTATCATCAAGGATGAGTCTGATATCGACGGTATGTACACATACATCCAGACAACAGCAGATGTTATCGGTATGCATGATGCAGGCGCCGAGCTCTGCTCGAGCCTCGAGGACGAATTAGCTTCTATCGAAGCGGACGCTCAGGAGAATGTCGCTGACGAAGACCTTACAGTTTATTACTGCATGGGCTACGGTGAGTACGGCGATTATACTGCGGGTGGCGATACATTCATTAACGATATTATCGAGGCTGCCGGCTGCGTAAATGTAGCAGGCGATATCGAGGGCTGGTCCTATTCCACAGAGCAGCTTCTTGCGGCTGATCCCGATATCATTCTCGTTCCTTCATGGGGATATGATGCATTCTTGGTATCAGAGCCTTACTCTGAGCTTACTGCAGTTCAGACCGGCAATGTTATCCCTGTGGATAATAACCTTTTCGAGAGAGTCGGACCTCGTAATGTGGAGGCTGTGAGAGTATTACTTGATGCCGCACTTACTTATAATGCCGCATTAGATGCAGCAGCATAAGGTCACCTCAGACGGATTTTATTACAAGATCACGATAGCCGTCATCATTCTTATATGCGTGATGGCGGTGTCGTGCTGTCTCGGAAGCTCAGGGATAGGACTTCGCGACGTCATTACTTATTTCACGGGAAGAGGAGACGAGCTGTCCTCTACGACCCTTACCATTATCGGGAAGATAAGAGTTCCCAGAACATTGACAGCAACGTTGGTCGGCGGCGCGCTGGCGGCGGTCGGCTGCGTCATGCAGGGCCTGTTCAGAAATCCTATGGCGGATCCTTCGGTGCTGGGAATAAGCTCGGGTGCGGCGCTGGGAGCATCGGTAGCCATTATCACAGGGCTTAACGGAGTAATCATCTTCGAGGCGTTCACGGGAGCTTATATCGGCGCTGTGGCGGGAGCTGTGGTAACGTGGCTTATGGTGTTCACCATAGCATCTCAGAACGGCAAATACGATACCTCCTCGACGCTTCTGGCGGGGATCGCCATATCCTCTATCATGAGCGCTCTGATAACGGTTCTTATGACGCTTCATCTGGAGCAGATGGAGCGCGTATATATGTGGATGCTCGGTACCTTCTCCGCATCTACACCGTCGAAGACAAAGCTTCTGGCGGCGGTGGTGCTGGTATTGATGCCAATACTTATTCTCATATCCCCCAGGATCGACGTGCTGAAGCTCGGTAAGGAGACGGCCATGACTCTCGGAGTCGATCAGAAGAAGACCCTCGCGCTCTGCCTTGGGATCTGCTCCTGTCTTCTGGCCTTCTGCGTAGCGAATTCCGGCATTATCGGCTTCGTGGGACTTATCATTCCTCACATTGCGTCCTTCTTCAAGGTCACACGAATGAGAAGAAGACTTAGCTTAAGCTTCATGACCGGGGCGATCTTCATGGTGGTCTGCGATACGGTCTGTAAGACCGTAGTGGCTCCCGGAGAGCTTGCCATCGGCGCGGTGACCAGCCTTATCGGTGCGCCTTACTTTCTGTTCCTTCTTATGAGCAGCAGGATCAGAGGCGGAAGGGAGAGATCGTCGGTATGATTCTCGAAGCGAATAACATCACGGTGAGCTTCGGTAAGAACACTGTCCTTCATGATGTCAGCCATACCTTCAAGGAGGGGAAGATCACTGTCATCCTAGGTCCTAACGGCTGCGGCAAGACAACTCTCGTGAAGGCCGTAGTTAAGCTTCATGCAAGGTCCGGAGAGCTTGCCTATATCGCTCAGGATATGTATGGCAATATCGGTCTCACGGTCCGTGATATGGTGGCCTTGGGAAGATACGACAGGACCAAATTCTTAATCGGCGAGTCGCCGGAGGATCAGGAGCACATAGATCGCGCTCTTACTCTCATGAAGCTTAAGGACAAAGAGGAACGGATCTTCGATACTTTGTCCGGCGGCGAGAAGCAGCGCTGCATGGCGGCCCGCGCGATCTGTCAGGACGGATCGTGGTTCATCATGGACGAGCCGTCCTCGAATCTCGATGCTGTTCACAGCAAGCTTATAATGGATACCGCCAGAGAGCTTACAGATAAGAATGGCAAGTCCTTCATCATCGTCATGCACGACGTTAACACCGCAGTCTCCTACGCCGACGAGTTCGTCCTCATGAAGGACGGCAGGATAATCAGGGTCTGCGAGACTCTTACTGCAGATGACCTGAGCCTCACCTTCGACACGAGCTTCAGAAGCGTTACGACGCCTTCCGGGAAGAGCGTTTTCTATACAGAATAATACCCATTACAGCCAGCGCTAGAACTATAACAACAGTGGCTTCAGCGGTTCCCTCAGGACCGAAGGCGCTGCCCTCATAGGTGGTGGTGATAAGCGCCGGTACCGAGGCGTTGCCGCTTACAGAAAGTCCGTAGATATTGCCCTGGAACAGATTCCACATGGTGTGGGCGCCGCAGGTCATCACTATGCTCCCGGTGGCCTCGTATATCAGCGCGAAGAGAACCGCTATCAGGAATATGTTCACTATAGCAAGCCACGTCACCCCCTGGTTCAGGCCGTGGAACAGGGCGAAAAGCGACGATGATATAATTATCGCGACAGGCGTTCCCTTGCCGCCGAACAAAGCCTTAAGCTTAGGGATCATAAAGCCTCTGAACATGACTTCCTCGGAGGCCCCTTGAGGGATCCACATAAGAACGGAGAATATAAATACCGGGATGGTGTTGCCTGTAAGCCCGAAGCCTTCGACCGTTGTCTTGCCTGTAGTTACAAGAAGCAGGAAGACCAGTGTCATAAGACCGCTTCCGAGAAGAAGTCCGAAGCCGTAATTTCTCGGGAAGTTCTTAATCGTAAGGCCTACTCCCGATGCACCTGACGCGCGTTTTATGTATACGATAATGATAAGGATATAGCTTATTGTCATGAGAGCCAGATATCTTGAATCGTTCATGAAGATGCCGATGATCTCCATGGTCTTTGTTACTATGTCAGTTACCGTGCTGACCTCAGAAAGCTCCATGATAAAGTTCGAGTACAGAGGATCTCTCATATACGCCACAATGACGGGGATCATCGCGAGAAGCTGGAATACCGACAGTACAGCAAGAGGGTAAAGAACAATATCGATACCAGAGAGGATCGCTCCCAGTATCCGCTCGACTATGTTAGGTGCTTTGATCTCATCCGGATCATCTGAGGGCTCTATGGTGGTTGTAAATCTCTCGCTTAGAAGCAGTCTGTTACATACCTTCATTACTCCGTACCCCATAAGAGCAGTAATGAGTGAGCATACTACAGAGGCGAGGATATCGGGGGACCCGTTCAGTGCATCTCCGATCCCGTAGAACTGACCGTAGATCGGGATGAAGTAATAGGGCCTTTCCGTGTCGGAGTCCCCATTGATACAGGTGACGGCTATGGTAATAAGTATGAAGAATATGGGAAGGAATGCCGTCTGGGCTGAAGACACGGAATTGTTCATTATGGATATAAGAACAGTCAGCGCCGAGATGAAGAACGCCAGACTTAGGATCAGCAGAAGCACAGGGATCACACTTCCGACGTGTCTGTAGGCATTCATGAGAAATACAATAAGGTAAATTACAAGCGCCGGCAGCGAAGCGCTTATGAAGACTCCCTCGGTGAAGGCGACGACTATATCCTTCCGCGACACGGGCGACAGAAGAAGTCTCGAGAAGGTCCCCCGTTCCTTCTGTCCCGAGATAGCCTCGGTGCCGGTTGACATAGCGGCATAAAGTATAGCTATGAACAGAAGTATCGGGATGAACGTCCTTCCCATGGAGTTCGCGAATCTTATGTTCCAGGGGATGCCGTCGTCCGTGGGGATATCGTCCCTTATAACCTCCAGAGCCGCAGATCTGATATCGAGGTCGTAGCGATCTATAAGATAGGCTTCGTAGCCCTTAAGATAGCCGCCGGTAAAACCGTCGCGGATATTCATATAGTCAAGGGTATCTGTCCTGTAGTAGGTAAGGATCTGGCCTCCCATGCCTGAGCTTACGCTCTCATCGAAGTTATCGGGGAACACGAGCGCTATTCCCGCTGCATGCTCACGCATAAGCTCTGACATCTTCATGAAGTCGTAGGGTGCGTCATATTCCTCATAGAAGATACGGTTGTCTACGGATGGTTCACTAAGCTCGTAGTCGATGAAGGAATCCGGAGCATTGACTATCACCACGTAATTCGAGGAATGCGTGTAATCGTTGAAGCCGAAGAAGGACAGTCCCCATGCGAAAAGACAGACGATAAAGGTCCATATGAACCCCACCGCCATAATTAAGGTGGTGGAGCAGACCTCCGTCCCCGAACGTCCTCCGGGCCGGAGCATATCCCGGGTTATAGCGTGTCCTTTATTCTTCCACATGGTTCTCCACATAAAGCTTGAAGAATGCCTCCTCGAAGCTGTCTGTCCCCGCGAGCTTTATAAGCTCCTGTACGCTTCCGGAGGCGGCGATCCTACCGTCGATCAGTATCGCGATCTCATCACACAGACTCTCCGCCACAGAGAAAATATGGGTCGAGAGTATTATCGAATGTCCTTCATTCTTGAGCTCCAGAAGGTAGTCCGTGACCTGCTTCGAGGTGAGGATATCAAGGCCGTTGGTGGGTTCGTCGAATATGATCACATGAGGATCATGGATAAGGCTTATGGCGATGGATGCCTTCTGCTTCATTCCGGTAGAAAGCTCCGACACTCTCTTCTTCGCGAAAGGCGTGATCCCGAGCTTCCCGAAGATATAATCCTTACGCGCGCGAGAGTCCCTCTGCGGTATATCGTAAAGCTCGGCGAAGAAGTCCCACAGCCTGTCAGGTGTGGACATGGGATCAAGTCTGACTTCGGTGGTTAGATAGCCGATCCTTCTGTGTATCTCGAGAAGATCATTCTTCGCATTAAGACCGTCTATAGTTATGTCTCCCGAGGAGGGAGTAAGAAGCGTTGATATCATCTGCATCAATGTGGTCTTACCGGCGCCGTTTGGGCCCAGGAGGCCGTAGATTACGCCGTCCTTGACCTGGAAGCTTACACCCTTGATTATCTCCTTCGAGGCGTTATAGCTCTTATGAACATCATTTACGACTATCACCCTGTATAGCCCTCCTTCTTAAAGGTGTTGTGAAGAAGCAGCATCGAGGGACCGATGCTGATAATAAGGACAGCGATAAGCTGCCACAGCCTGAATTCGGATAAGAAAACCGCCTTGATCACGGCGATGCTCCCGTGGATGGGGATGAGGAATTCCAGATGTCCGGGATTGGCGCTGAAGATCTGGAAGAAAAGATCTGCCAGAAGATAGATAAGAGGCATCTGTAGATTAAGGATCACGTCCTTCATTCTTCTTATCCTGAAGATGATCCTCACGCATATGGATGCGCACAGGAATACTGTAACCGGGATAACGATCGCTATTACCAGAATCTGTCTCGGAAGAAGGAACAATCCGAAGGGGATAAGGGAGGTGGAGCTGTTACTTCTGTTGACCCAGGAGGACAGGAAAAGAAAAAGAAAGGTCACATAGGATGCCACGGATACCAGAGCGGTGCAGGCCAGTATCTTCCCAAGGACTATGGATCTCGGGGAAACGGGTGCCATCAGAAGTTTATCGTAGAAGCCTCTGTCCCTCTCTGAAGCGAACATGTCTGTCGTAAGAGAGTAGACACAGTAGTAGATAAGAAGAACAAGTACTGCGGGAATGACCCTCGCGGAGCCTGCGTTCGCAGCGGTCCTGTGGTCCAAAAGCTTAATTACGGGATTAAAGGAGTCGATCTCATAGACTATGCTGCCCTGTTCCTTCAAGGATGCATTATAGTTATCGATCACGACCTCGATGTAGCTCTCGGCGCGATTGATCGAAATGGCAGAGTTGGCGTTGCAGTTGATGTAAACGATATCGTCGTCCTTGCTGAAGAAGGTGTAGATGGTTCCGGCCTTGATCTCGTCTCTGAATCTGCCGGATTTCCATTCCTCTCTGAATTCTTCATCATCCATGAATATGTAGCTGTAGACAGTAGTGCCTTCGGTCTCCTCCAGGTATTCTATGAAGGAATCGGGCGCGTTAGCCACCTTAATAGGCTTCTCTCCTAAGGATCCTGTAGCCATATAGTTTATAAGGTAAGGGAAAATGTACAGTGCGACCATCATGACTGCGGCAGGGATAATAAAGACCGCTACGGCCCGTCTCCAGTTAGTAAATATGCGGGACAGCTCCCATCTCATAATGATCAGCAAACCATGCATTCTCATATTATAAAATATAGAGGGACTTGACAAAAGTGCTTTCGCACTTGCATAATAAGCAAGCACGATTTAAGGAATGTGGTGCCATAGCCAAGCGGTAAGGCCAAGGTCTGCAAAACCTTTATTCCCCGGTTCAAATCCGGGTGGCACCTCCAGATCATGAGGCTCCGCAGAATTACTTCTGCGGAGCTTATTTTTATTAAATAATTGGAGTCTAACATGATAGATCAGAAGATAATCGATGTTCTTAAAAGATATGATGAGATCGCGGGATTGATCCTGGAGCAGAAGGTGGATGAATTCGCCGATAAGATGGATGAGAAGCCCCCCGAAGAGGACGATGTCACCTATGAGCAGTACCTTCAGCGTGTTGCCATGCAGGAGACCGAGGAGCAGAGCCTTCTCATGGAGCAGGAGCCGCAGGAGTCACTGGACGGGCTTACGATGAATGAGTTTTTCGCGAAGCTGTCCTTCGCGGAGCTTACGGAAATACTTGAGTTCTGTGCTACCGAGCTTGACAGGGGAGTGCCTCAGAGCGTGGTCAATGCACTGGTGGGGATCGAGGATTCAGATGAGGTTGCTTCCTACGCCCGCATGATGGTCAGAAATTCCGCATGGGCAGAGGAGGAGCTTAAGGACGAGAATGTGCTGTTCGAGATGGAGTTCCAGAAGGTAAAAGCCAGCCTTAAGATCCTGGCCGGAAGGCATGATGCCAGTCTGATAGATGATGTTCTTGACAGATTTATGAGCTACGACAGAACACACAGCTTCGTGGCAGATTCCATAGCAGAGTATATCGAGTCCTTCCCGGAGGAGTCCGTTCCGGCCATTATCACACGACTGGAGGAGCATAAGGACGACGGTATGGAGGGTCCGTGCGAGGACCTGGTGGTCATGCTTACGAATATCGGGAAGGAGAAAAAGTCTGAGGATATATATAATGCATTGAGACTTGCCTTCAGATCCATGACCAACAAGATATACGCCGTTATCTGCTTTGCCGACTACGGCGATGACAGGGCGGTACCTATGCTTAAGAATTATATCAACCGCCATCAGGGTGACATCAGCCGCGAGCTTTTCTACGAGATGATGTCGGCGATCCAGAACCTGGGAGGGGACATCGAGGATATCTCCGATCCCTTCGGCGACTTTCGGAAGAAGTCCTGATTATAAGGGTTTAACAATGTTAAACGACCGCCATCCGGGTGTTTATGAGCTTCTTGAAAGACTCGAGGACGTATCGTACTCGGGAAGCTTCCTGTTCGGTCATCAGAATGCCGGGCATATCGGAGTGTCGATCAAGGCTGCCGACGGATCGGAGTCTGATATTAAGAATCTTACGGGCAGACATCCGTCTATTGTGGGGATCGATACCCTGAGCTTCTACGGCTATGAGGGAGATTACGATCAGCTCGTTAAGGTTACCAAGGAGCTTCATAAAGAGGGATGTATAATCACCTTATCCTCTCACATGCCTAATTTCTCTCTCGGAGGGGATGACTTCTACGATTACTCTCCCAACTTTACAGACGGAGATGTGGGAAGAAGGATAATGCCCGGCGGAGATCTTAACGCCAAGTATCTGAGGTTCCTTGATAAGATCGCGGAGTTTGCCTCAGAGTGTGTGGATGTGGACGGAGAGCCAATACCTATGCTCTTCAGACCATTCCATGAGGATAACGGCAGTTGGTTCTGGTGGGGACGGGAGTTCCTGCCGGATGATGATTATATTAAGCTGTTCAGGTATACCGTGGATTATCTTCAGGAGGAGAAGAACGTTCGTAACTTCGCCTATGCCTATTCGCCTAACGGTTTCTTTGCCTCTAACGATGAGTATCTCGGAAGATACCCGGGAGACGATTATATCGACGTGCTGGGAATGGACATATATCGCGACAGACCTGAAGCCGGAGACGGCTTCTATGAGAAGATGAAGACTTCGCTGGAGGTTATGTGGCAGCTGGCGCTGGAACACGGTAAGCCCTATGCGATAACCGAGCTAGGCATTCGAGTCCTCGATTCGGTGGAGGGCTACTACGAGGGTTTGGCCCCCTCGGGTAATAAGGTCATTGACTGGTTTACCGAGTTTTTATCTTTTGTTACCTCCTTCGAGGCCGGCTCTAGATGCTCGTATTTTCTTACTTGGGCGAACTTCTCCGATCAGCAGTTCTGGGTGCCTTATGAGCTTAAGGACGAATCCGGAAGAGTCACCTTCCGTCATGAGATGTGTGATGATTTTGAGGCCTTCTGTGAGGATCCGAGAATCATCATGGCACCGTGATTTGTTGACAATGAAGAGTGCGTGAAATAAAATTATTAGGTCGCGCGATGCGCGTGACATATGCGGGTTTAACTCAGTTGGTAGAGTGTCAGCTTCCCAAGCTGAATGTCGCGAGTTCGAGCCTCGTAACCCGCTCCAGACTCGATATAATCGGAGGCCCCGGCTTCGCAGCCGGGGCTTTGTAATTATGAATCCTTCAAAAGCTTTCGTCTGATTATAAGAAGAACGATTCCGGCTGCGAACATGATCGCGGCGATCTGAAGCTCCGGTGATATAACAGCTTCGCCTGTATCAGGCAGATCAGATCGTTCGGATCGGGACGCGTTAAGGGCATCCGAATCATCAACCTGTAAATCTTCAGAGGCAACTGTTGTCTCTACTATTGTCTCCGCGGAAGTCTCGGCAGTTGTCTCGACAGAGGCTTCAGCTACGACAGCGTTATTCTCCGATGCTTCAACAGCCGTTGAGGTTTCTGCAGCTGTGGTCTCAGTTGCCGTTGTAGTCTCTTCTGTAGCTTCTGTCTCATCGGTCTCATCAGACTCGTCTGTCTGAGTGTTGTCCTCTTCAATGACGGTAAGAGTATCTGTCATTATAAGAATGTCATTCTCTACGAGCCCCGTTACGGAAGAGGTTACGCTGCCATTCTCATTTACAGTAAAGGTTATGTCCGGAGCAGGATCGTAATTCTGAGGAGGAGTGACCTCGTGAAGAGTATATTCTGCTCGAGGATAAAGCATCGAGATATAGTGATTAGTGTCATCCGTGACCCACTCGTCTATAACATTGCCTTCGGAATCGATGACCTGAAGGGTCGCACCGGGGAGATAATTTCCTTCCTCATCTCTCTTGGCTATATTTACCTCCGTGAAGGATATCACTGTGCCGATCATGTCCTGATATTCACGATCTTCGCTTAAGTAGACCCAGATGTCTATTCCCGAGTCAAAGGGATTGGGATATGTACTGTCGATGTAATCAATGAGGGGCTTAAACATAACGTTCCATAGAGAATGAGGATCGTTAATGGGATCAGTAGAGACATAATAAAATCTTGACTCCAGTTGACAGTAGCTCTCGGAAAGAGTTCCGTTCTGACCGTTCATATGTACATATGCATCAAAATCATCATATACCACAGACCAGATCATGCGCTGGATGATCGTAGAGGAATCGGAAAGGGAACGAACCCTGGAATTATAACTGTCTTCGCTACTTATGGAGGTGTTAAGAGTGTCGAGATTTTCTGATATCCAGGACCACTGTTCAAGAAGCCTATCCTGGGGCTTATATGTATTACGAACGTATCTTTGAAGGGCTGTTCTGTTGACAATGATCTTGGCAAGCATGACCTTTGACCAGTCAGACAGATCAGTGACCTGAGACAGCGGTACACGCATATAAGCGTTGCCACTTGGGCTGTGAAGGCTGTGATCAAGACAGTACGCATAGCCTCTGATAGTATTGCCTTCTGCATCATGGATGATCGAACTGCTGTTATAACCGTTGATGGTATATACGTATTGAGATCCTTCATCTTCGCCTTCCGCGCGTATCACGGGCGAAGTGATCAAACTCATTACCATTATTAGGGAGATAAAAGCAGCTGTAATTCTGCGGATAATTTTCATATGGGGCCCTCTCATGATTTGTTATATTCGTATTATATCAATAGGAAATCTATATATACCCTGGAAGAATGTAAACTTGAAGTAAAGAAGTTTTACGGATAGACTAACCTGAAAGCAGGAATTGATCATGGAGGTGCTTTATGAATCAGCATAAGAAGACGTTTTATGCCAATCAGGCGGAATCAATTATAAAGAAGCTAAATGCCCGTAAGATGGAGGGCTATTACTGTCCCGACGTGGAGAGTGCGAAGCAGAAGCTGCTCGAGCTTATAGGCGACGGGAAGAAGAGCGTCTCCTACGGCGGTTCCATGACCATAGACGATAACGGCTTCAAGGATGAGATAACCAAGGCCGGTCACGAGCTGATCATAAGGGAGCAGGCTTCGACTCCGGAGGAGCGTAAGGAGATGAATGCCAGGATCATCAATTCCGATGTGTTCCTCATGAGCACCAACGCCATTACTCTGGACGGTGAGCTTGTTAACATCGACGGCAGAGGAAACAGAGTAAGCTTTCTTATCTACGGCCCCGAGGAGGTTATCGTCATTGCCGGTATGAACAAGGTGGTTACAGACAGGGAAGAGGGAATTAAAAGGACTCAGAACTTCGCTTCTCCTCCGAATACGGTAAGACTTAACTGCGATACGCCCTGTGCCAGAACCGGTCGCTGCGGAAATTGCATTAACGATTCTATCTGCTGTGAGATAGTGATCACCAGATGCTCCAGAATCCCGGGAAGGATCAAGGTGATCCTGGTAGGCGAGGAATTAGGATACTGATTAATAGATGTCATCGAAGAATTACGATCTGATACTTTACGATCTGGACGGGACCCTGTGGGATTCGATTCCCCTTATTATGCGTTGCTTCAAGTACGCCTATGATGAGGTCTTGGGCGGCTGCGACAGGACAGATGAGGATCTTATGAGCTATATCGGAAGACCTCTTACGGATACCTTCGATATGCACGACGAGGATACTGCCAAGGCACTTCTCGAGTCGTATCTTACCTATAATCACATGCTCCTTGACCAGGATGCGATCCCCATGTTCCCGGGTGTTATCGATGATCTTAACTATATTAAGGACCAGGGCATTAAGCAGGGCTTCGTCACCAGTAAGAGACACCGGGCGGCTGACGTTACCTTGAAGCTCAAGGGCTTGTTTGACTTCTTCGATGTGTGTCTTTGTAAGGAGGATACCGATAAACATAAGCCAGACGGGGAGCCTCTTATAGTCGCGGCACAAAAGGTTGGCATCAAGGATATGAGAAAGGTCATCTATGTCGGCGATGCCATGCCGGACGCGCTTTGTGCCGTGAATGCAGGGGCGGGATTTGCTCTTGTCGAGTGGACGCGCATGGATAAGGATGCGATTTTACAGGCTGCGCCCGAAGGAAGCAGGGTAATAAAAAATCTTAGGGAGCTCATCACAACTTCTTGTTGACAAATAAAGACCTCGCACCTATAATAATCAGGCACGCGGGATTAACTCAGTGGTAGAGTGTCACCTTGCCAAGGTGAAAGTCGCGAGTTCAAGTCTCGTATCCCGCTCCACATAAGACCTCGGTATCACGGGTATCGAGGTTTTTCTTTGTCTTAGGAAAGCTGCTGCATTTCCCTTTTCGCGCGGAATGTGATAAAACGAAGGTGTAAGAGGGGGTGTGGAAGTGAACTTCGCCGGAAGGTTACTTAAGTTCGGATGTGCGTTAACGGCCATGAGTCTGACGGTCGCGGTGCAGGGGTGCATGCTCGCGGAGCCTGATCCCACATTCTCTACTACGGCACCCACCCAGACGGCACTTTATGTATATCCTCAGGATGAAGCGGAACAGACCTCAGAGGCGACGGAGACGACCACATTTTATATGGCTACGGAAAACCTGGATTTCAGTAACTTTGTATTCGTAGGCGACTCCAGAACAGTCGGTATGGGTCAGCATCTTCACCTTACCACTATCGCAGAGGTGGGGGTGGGCTATTCCTTCCTGCAGGCTCATTACGACGAGATCCTGGAGCTTTCAGACTGCAATATAGTCTTCAATCTAGGGGTCAACGATCTGTCTCACGTCAACGATTACATCGAGTTCTTCCAGAGGCTCCCTGAGGAGTTCTGCTTCGATAATCACATCTACGTGGTGTCCGTCAATCCCACCTCCGGTGAGTATTCAGGTATGAATTCCGACATAGATTACTTTAATGTACAGCTGTCTGACAGTCTCCCGAGCACCTGTAAGTGGATCGACACCTGCTCCTTTTTAAGAGAAGCGGGCTTCGGATCTCCCGACGGACTTCATTATGATGCCGTTACTTATGAGACTATCGCCAACCTAATTTACAACAACGTTATGCTCTATCAGAGCCTCGGTTATTGAGTGTCACTGTTAAATTTCTATAAATATAGGTTTTCTGTATTTGTTCAGTTCACCATAGTGCTGTTATAATATATTTGTGATAACAGATGCGGAGGTAGGTTTATGGCTGTAATCGCAGTTAATGAAGACAATTTCAAGTCAGAGGTTCTGGAGTCGGAGACTCCCGTACTGGTTGATTTCTGGGCACCGTGGTGCGGTCCCTGTAAGATGCTCGGCCCCTTGGTGGATAAGATATCAGAAGAGTATGAGGGCAAGCTTAAGTTCTGTAAGTGTAACGTCGATGACAGCACTGATATAGCAGCTTCCTACGGGGTATCCAGTATCCCTGCTCTTAAGATATTCAAGGGCGGAGAGGTGACTTCCGAGTCCCTGGGGTTCCGTCCTCTTCCGGAGCTTAAGAAGTTCGTTGATCAGGCGTTAGGCTGAAGCCTCATGTCTTGAAATCGGGCAGCATATCATCGCCTGAAGCATCCTCCTGGATGAAGGCGTTGATCTGACCCTTGTCGATGAGATAATCTGCCGCAGAGTCGTAATGGCTCTGTGGCAGTTTTCTTTGCAGAAATTCCGGAAGCTTCATGTCCGGGTACATATATTCGAAGGGTGTGTACTGATTCATGAGACTTATGTAAATATCGTTCCCGAATCGCTCACATAGGTAGTCCAGCACCTTCTTCGTGTCAAAAAGCTGCCCCGGCAGCATCAGATGTCTAACAATCATGCCTCTGGTCATTATGCCGTTCCCGTCAAGAACAAAGGGGCCTGTCTGACGGAACATCTCGTCCAGGGCTTTACTGCAGACCTCGAAGTAGTCGGGTGCCATGCAAAGCTTGCCTGATAATGACTTGGAGAAGAACTTCATATCGGGCATGTAGATATCGATGAGACCGTCAAGAGTCTTAAGCGACTCGACGGATTCATAGCCCCCCGAGTTGAAGACCACGGGAATATTAAGCCCGTTATCCCGCGCTATCCTTACGGATGAGGCTATAGTGGGGATGAAGTGTCCTGCCGTGACAAGATTAATGTTATGAGCGCCGTCATTCTGAAGCTTCAGATAGATCTTCGACAGGTCTTCGTCCGTGACCGTCTCGCCCTTGCCGGTAGGGCCTCTGGAGACATCAAAGTTTTGACAGAATACGCACTTGAGGCTGCACCCTTCGAAGAATACGGCGCCGGATCCTCTTGTTCCGCTTATGGGCGGCTCTTCTCCCCGATGTAGCATCACGAGGTTAACGATCGGAGTGTCGCCCATACCGCAGAATCCCTTATCGCCGGCGGTTCTGTTCACTCCGCAGGCTCTGGGACATATTAGGCAGTTTTCATATCTTCGGGCGTAATTAATCTCGCGCATATGTTTAATTATAATATATAGCGTTTTGGTTGGGGAGTGATACAATTTATCGTGGTAAATAAGGAGGCGTAATGGGCGTTCACGAGGAGTGCGGTGTCTACGGAATATATTCAAGGTCCGGCGGAGAGGGAATCTCCCGGGCTTGCTACTATGGGCTTTTCGCGCTGCAGCACAGAGGCCAGGAGAGCTGCGGTATCGCGGTCAATAACGATGCCGAGATAATCTGCCTTAAGGATATGGGCCTTGTGGGAGAGGTGTTTACTCCCGATAAGCTTGACAGGCTTAAGGGAAGCATCGCCATAGGTCACGTTCGCTACTCCACTACCGGTGCCAGCACCAAGGAGAATGCTCAGCCTCTCGTAACTCATTACGTTAAGGGTACGATCTCCATAGCCCATAACGGCAATCTCACGAACTGCAATACACTTCGTCGGGAGCTCGAGGACAACGGAGCTATCTTCCAGACGACGGTGGACTCTGAGGTCATCGCTTATATGGTGGCTGGGGAGAGAGCCAAGTCTCCCAGCATCGAGGTGGCTGTGGAGAATGTCATGAGAAGGATAGAGGGCGGATATGCGCTGCTTGTCATGTCCCCCAGAAAGCTCATCGCTGCCAGAGACCCCTATGGACTTAAGCCTCTGGTTATGGGCGAGCTTAACGGCGATACGGTGTTCGCGTCGGAGACCTGTGCCCTGGTGGCTTGCGGTGCGACTTATATAAGAGATGTGAAGCCCGGAGAGATCGTGATCGCTGATGAGAACGGGGTTACTTCTGTTCAGACTCCCGCGAGACGTAAGGCGGGCTGTGTATTCGAGTATATTTACTTCGCGAGGCCTGACAGCGTTATTGACGGCATCTCGGTCTACGATTCGAGGATAGAAGCGGGCAAGCTTCTTTATGAGCAGCATCCTGTGGATGCGGACATAGTGATCGGAGTTCCCGAGTCCGGTATCGATGCGGCGCTGGGCTTCTCTCAGGCATCGGGCATTCCTTACGTTAAGGGCTTTGTTAAGAATAATTACGTGGGAAGGACCTTCATTAAGCCCTCCCAGGAGCAAAGAGCGGATTCCGTAAGGATCAAGCTTAATCCCATCGAGTCTGCTGTTAAGGGCAAGCGTGTCGTCATGACCGATGACTCCATAGTAAGAGGTACCACCATTGCCAATATCGTTAGAATGCTGAGGCAGGCGGGAGCGCTGGAGGTCCATGTAAGGATATCCTCACCGCCGTTCCTTTATCCCTGCTTCTACGGAACGGATGTGCCTTCCCGCGAGAAGCTGATAGCATGTAAATATTCAATTCCCGAGATCAGGGATATAATCGGAGCGGATTCTCTGGGGTATCTTGATATCAATTCTCTTAACCGTATGCTGGGTCTTCGGGAGAATGAAGAGAAGATATACTGTGATGCCTGCTTCACGGGTGATTATCCCAATGAGCAGACCGGTATAGATCTTCTTAAGGGAGGAGGCGAAGCTCTTGAGAAGTGATCCTTCCGTGAAGGAGAACAGGGGAAAGGGCGGCTTTGCTCTTATCAATGTGATCTTGGGTATCGTAGCTCTTGGTCTTCTGGCCCTTGATATGGGCTACGGCGTTAAGGTTTACAGGAAGCAAAGAGATAACGTTAACGAGCGTGTTACCATCGAGACCGGTGAGCTGATCACGCTGGATCTTTTCCTGAAGGAAGAGCTTCCTATGAACGGATTTATAACCGATGTATCGCAGATCAATACTCTGATCCCCGGTTCATATCAGCTTAAGGTCAAGAATCTGGGAATAACGCGGGAGGTAGTTATCGATATCGTTGACACGACGGCTCCTGCCGGTGTTGCGGTGCCTCAGACCCTTTTCCAGGATGATGTGCCCTCAGCTTCTGATACGGTTACCGGCATATTCGATCTGGCTCCGGTATCCGTCTCTTACGTAAATGATATGACGGCTCCTCTTGAGGGAGGACAATACGATGTGCCCGTGAGACTCACGGATGCTTACGGAAATGAGACAATTGTTAATGTGCCCTTTGACGTAACGGCAGATGAGCAGGCGCCTGAGCTTACTGTTCCTGAGAGTATCTATGCCTATATCGGAGGCAACGTCTCCTATATGGACGGCGTCGAGGTGAGTGACGATTATGATCCGGAGCCTTCAGTGGAGGTCGATCTGTCGCAGGTGGATATGGAGACTCCCGGAGTTTACCAGATCACTTATATCGCGACTGATGCTCATGGTAATTCCACATCGAAGGTAGCGGATATTATTCTCGAGGTAGAGCCTCAGGTGTCTCTGGACAGACGTGAGGTTTATTCCTATGCTGCAGACGTTCTCTATAACCAGGTGCTAAGAGGCGAGCCTATAACAAGCTTCACAGACGTGGAGGTAGCCTTCAGGATCTTCAACTGGGCGAATCGTAATATCTGGTATACGGGCACCTCGGATAAGTCTGACTGGACTATCGCAGCTACCGACGGCTTCGACACGCATACCGGTGACTGCTACACCTATTATGCAGTCTGCAGAGCTATGCTGGATGTGGCGGGCATCGAGAATGTAAGAGTCGAGAGATATCCTATAGTCACTTCGGCGCACTACTGGAATCTTATTAAGATCAACGGTCAGTGGTATCACTGCGATGCCTGTGACTTTGCAGATACATCGGGCTTCGTATTTATGCAGATCGATGATGAGCTTGATCATCACCACGACTTTAACGGAGCGACTGTTCCTCCGAGAGCAACCACCTCGGTTCAGGACAGACTTGACTTTACGAATTTCACCATGGCGGAGCCGGAATGAGAACACACGTTACAGACGGCAAGCGTAAGAGGGTAAAGACCTCAGACAGAATAAAGAGAAGACGCGTCAGGAAGGTAGTCAACGTGCTTCTTGTGTTACTAGGTATCGCCGCAGTTGCTGTTGCAGGGCTTATAGGCTACAGGCGTTTCCTGGTGTCTAAGATCATCCCCGAAGCTACGATAGAGACCGGCACGCCTATCGATATCAATGCATTCACTGGAGGGAGGATCAATAACGCGGTGTTTACCACTGATGTATCGGGTATAGACACTACTGTTCCCGCGGTTTACGGACTTACCTTAAAGGCGGGAAATCACATTGAGGTCACAAGAGATGTAGTTCTTAATATCGTTGATACCACTCCGCCTACGGCCGAGCCTGTTCCTCAGACTGTCTATCCCGACGGACTTCCTTCGGCTTCCGATACCGTGACCGGGATATCCGATCTGGCGACGGTTACAGTCTCTTACGCCGAAGCGATGCCCGAGAGCCTTGCCACCGGCTCATATGATGTTCCGGTCAAGCTAACGGATGCGAGCGGCAACGAGTCGGTAATTAATGTGCCGTTCACGGTTATTGATGACCATACTGCCCCTCTCATATACGGACCTCATGACATGGAGGCTTTCATAGGTGATGCTATCGTCTATATGGACGGGATCACCGTTACTGATGATTATGATCCTGAGCCTGACTTAGAGGTGGATACATCCTCTGTTGCTGTTACGGAGGAGGGCTATTATCCCGTGACCTATCGCGCATGGGACGATCAGGGCAATGAGACCTCCACAACGGTTACGCTTCATCTTCGCATTAGACCTGAGAGGTACTACGAGCCGGAGGAGCTTTACGAGCTTGCACGACAGATAATAGATGAGAACGATATATGTGATGATTCCATGAGCGATATGGAGAAGGCCTTCAGGATAGTCGCATGGGTTCATGAGCATCTTCACTATATGATGGATTCGGACAAGTGCGACTGGACAGCCGGAGCATATGATGCTCTTACCACGATGTACGGCGACTGCTTCAATTACATGGCCATGACCCGCGCCATGCTGGGTGCTGTGGGGATCGAGAGTATTACGGTAGAAAGATATCCTATCAATATATCAAGCCACTACTGGAATCTTGTTAAGATCGACGGTCAGTGGTATCACTGCGATGCCTGTGTATTCTTGAGCATGACGGAGCTTACCTACATCTTCATGTATACTGATGCCGAGCTTGATCCCGGCAATAACAGCTACGATCCTTCCACTCTTCCCGAGGGAGTCACTGTGGCGACCGAGTCGGTTCAGGACAGACTTGATTATGAGACTCTTACCGTAAGGGAGGCTCAGGAATGAATAAGTCTAAGATTATAACCGTCCTTCTTACCGTAGCCGCAGTTCTCGCGGGATTGATACTCGGCGCTACAGTCTTCGATCTTAAGTATGTTCACGACCAGAAGGCCAAGATCAATCACGAGGTAACCATAGAGACCGGCACGCCGATCGATCTTAATGACTTTATAATCGAGCCCGTTCCGGAGATTATGTTCTATACCGATATAACTGCCATAGATACCGATGTTCCCGGTTCCTACAAGCTGATACTGGACTTCAGCGGTGTTCATGAGAATGTGATCCTTAATGTGGTGGATACCACCGCTCCTGTAGGCGAGGCTGTACCTCAGACTATCTACTGTGATCAGCTTCCCGAGGCCTCTTCGGTGGTGACTGATGTATATGATCTGGCGCCGGTCACCATCGCGTATAAGACCGAGCCCGATGTATCGGTCGGAGGTGAGTTCACTTTCCAGGTCTCCTTAACGGACCCGTCGGGCAATGAGACTGTTGTTGATGTCCCGTTCACAGTTGTGGACGATCACACTGCACCTCTGATCTACGGAGCTCATGATCTCGAGGGCTTCGTTGGTGAGTCGATATCATACCTTGACGGAATTACCGTAACCGATAACTACGATACGGATCCGGTACTTACTGTCGATAATTCACAGGTGAATAATCACATCTCGTCTTCATTCCCGGTTACTTACATCGCGACTGATGAGAACGGTAACAGCTCATCCGTAACCGTCAATATATCTTTCAGAGTAAGACCGGAGAGATATTATGAGCCTGAGGAACTCTACGAGCTTTGTGATCAGATGATCGAGCAGTACAGCATCTATGATGAGGATATGACGGATGTGCAGAAGGCTTTTCGCATATTCAACTGGGTGCATAACTACATCCACTATATCGGTACCTCGGATAAGATAGACTGGACCGTGGGCGCATATGACGGGCTTACTACCTTCCAGGGCGACTGCTTCACGTACTACGCGGTCTGCAGAGCATTCCTTGATAACGCCGGCATCCCTAACATGCTGGTCGAGCGCTATCCGATCACATGGTCGCCTCACTACTGGAATCTGGTTAAGCTCAACGGAGTGTGGTATCACTGCGATTCCTGCTATGCCTACTATCACGAGGGCTACTACTTTATGTATGCCTATAACGACCTTAACCACAGCGACCACGGCTACGACACCGAGCTTTATGCCGAGTACAACGTGGCACAGGATTCGGTGCAGCAATACGTGAACTACAGTACACTTGAAGTGGGAGATTTCTGATATGCGTAATGTTCTCGAGTATCTTGATAAGACCGCATCCGCTTACCCGTCTAAGATCGCGTTCAGAGATGAGAAGACTGCTCTGACCTTCGGTCAGCTCGATCTCATGTCCCGTAGAGCGGGATCGGCTCTTCTTCGTGACGGGATAAGCCGTGAGCCTGTTGCCGTATACATGAGTAAGACCCCGGCTCAGATCGCAGCATTTATGGCGGTGCTTCAGGCGGGCTGCTTCTATGTTCCTATCGACGACGAGATGCCTGCCACAAGGATCAGACTTATATTCGAGAACCTAAAGCCCCGCGCAGTGATCTTCGGTGAGGATACTGAAGAGAACGCCTCTAAGTTCGCAGGAGATGCTACCGTATATTCCTGGGAGTCCATAAGTCGCGGTGAAGAGGATGCAGAAGCACTTACGAAGCTCCGCTCCTCCATGATCGACACAGACCCCGCGTATATCATGTACACTTCAGGCTCTACCGGGATCCCTAAGGGAGTCGCGGTGTGTCACAGAAGCTTAATCGACTATATAGAGAGCTTCTGTGAAGTAATGAGATTTGACGAAGACACAGTATTCGGTTCCCAGACACCGTTCTACTTCGATGCTTCGTTGAAGGATATCTATCCTACCATCAAGCTTGGCTGCGAGACGGTGATAATACCGCATACGCTGTTCATGTTCCCGGTCAAGCTGGTGGAGTTTCTTAATGAATATAAGATCAACACGCTGTGCTGGGTGGTGTCGGCACTTACCATGATATCCGCCTTCGGGGCCTTCGATGAGGTAATGCCTCAGTACCTTAAGCTCGTGGGCTTCGGCGGAGAGGTCTTCCCCATAAAGCAGTACAAGCGCTGGAAGAAGGCTCTGCCTGATGTCAGATACATAAACCTCTACGGACCTACCGAGACCACGGGAGTGTCTATGTACTACGAGGTGGACAGGGACTTTGAGAAGGATGACGTGATACCTCTCGGCAGGCCCTTCGAGAATGTGGATATCTTCCTTCTTGATGAGAACGATAAGCTCTCGGATGAGGGCGAGATATGTATGAGAGGAACCTGCGTCACTCTGGGCTACTATCAGGATAAGGAGAGGACCTCGGAGGCCTTCGTTCAGAATCCTCTTAACGACAGATATCCCGAGATCATCTACAGGACCGGTGATATCGCCCGCCGTAACGAGAGGGGAGAGCTGGTGTTCGTGTCCCGTAAGGACTTCCAGATCAAGCACATGGGGCACCGTGTCGAGCTCGGGGAGATAGAGGCCGACGTAAACTCCATAAAGGGCGTCAGTTCATCATGTGCGGTCTACCTTAAGAAAAAGGATCGTATTGAGTTATACTATGAGGGTGGCCCCGAGGAGGCGGAGATGCTCTCGTACCTTAAGGAGAAGCTTCCCCGTTATATGGTGCCCACGAAGACTCATAAGCTTACGGCGATGCCCCTGACGCCTAACGGCAAGATCGATCGTAAGGGACTGACACAGCTGTCAGAAGGATAACAAAGGAGATTAAAATACAATGGATGAATTGATCGAGATTTTGAAGGACTTGCACTCTGACGTGGATTTTAATACATGTACCACGTTGATTGACGATAAGATACTTGATTCCTTCGATATCGTATCTATCGTGTCTGAGGTGGATGACAGATTCGATGTCACCATCCCAGCTAAGGAGCTCGTGCCGGAGAACTTTAATTCCGCTAAGGCTCTGTGGGAGCTTATAACGAGGCTTCAGGAGGACTGATGCTCTTTACCTCGCTGCCGTTCGTTCTTTTCGTAGCGATACTGGTTCTTACCTATTACGCCTTCGTTCCTCATAACGAGAGGTGGGGGCTTCTGCTAATCGCGAGCCTCGGGTTCTACTTCTTCGCAGATCCCAGGTATCTTATATTCATATTCGTAACGGCACTGACGGCATTTATAATTGCAGATATTACCGAGGATTATAATGCTAAGCGCAAGGCTTATCTTAAGGCCAACAAGGCCGATATGGATGCCGATGTCAAGAAGAAGTACAAGGCGACCACCACAAGGGTCACGAGGCTTCTTCTGGCGCTGTCACTTATAATCAACCTCGGTATTCTGGCTTACACCAAGTACATCAATTTCTTTATCGAGAACATTAACGCCGTAAGAGGCGGTGAGCCCCTATCCTTCGTTAATGTGATCATCCCCATGGGAATATCCTTCTATACCTTCCAGACTGTCTCTTACTCCATCGATGTGGCAAGAGGAACCTGTAAGGCACAGAAGAACTTCTGGAAATTTCTTCTCTTCGTATCCTTCTTTCCCCAGCTGGTGCAGGGCCCTATAAGCAGATACGAGGACCTGTCGAAGACTTTATATGATCCGAAGCCCTTTGACTTCAGAAATGTAAGCTACGGCTTTATAAGGATACTCTTCGGCTACTTCAAGAAGCTTGTAATTGCCGACAGGCTGGTGATAGGTCTTAAGACTCTGACCGAGTCTCCCGATGAGTATAAGGGGGCCTTCGTGTTCGTGGTCATGATGTTCTATGCGGCTCAGCTTTACTGTGACTTCACAGGAGGCATCGATATCACCATAGGTATCGCTCAGATGCTGGGAATTACCGTCAAGGAGAACTTCGACCTTCCTTACTTCTCGAAGAATATCAAGGAGTACTGGAACCGCTGGCACATCACCATGGGAACATGGTTCACGGATTATATATTCTTTCCTCTGTCAGTATCTTCCAGGATGCTTAAGCTGTCCAAGTGGTCCCGTAATCATCTCGGTAACGCTATAGGGAAGAGAGTCACGGTCTATATCTCATGCTTCTGCGTGTGGCTCGCGACAGGTATATGGCACGGTGCGGCGTGGCATTTCGTTGTGTGGGGCCTTATGAACTTCGTGGTGATCATGGCGTCTCAGGAGCTTGAGCCGCTTTACGAGAGATTCCATGGCAGGTTTGGTCTCAAGACCAAGGGCTGGTACGGTGCCTTCGAGATACTTCGCACCTTCCTTCTCATGAGTTCGCTGAAGCTCTTTGATTGCTACCGCGATGTAGGTGTGACCTTCCGTATGTTCGGGTCGATGTTCACGACCTTTAATGCCGGGAAGCTGTTCGGAGGAGAGCTAATGAATCTAGGCCTGTCGGGCGGGGATTATCTGGTGGCAGGCCTTGCCATTGTGATCGTGTTCCTTATAAGTCTCGTGAAGTTTCTTAAAGGGACGGATGTCAGAGAGTGGCTCTACGACAGGTATCCGCTGTTTGTCTTAAGCTGTGTGTGTCTGCTGCTGGCAGTAGCGGTATTCGGCGCATACGGCGCAGGCTTCGATGCGTCACAGTTTATCTATAATCAGTTCTAAGGGAAGGAGGGGCTTATGGAAACCGGTGCAAAGAAATTTACTTATAAAACGCTCGTTATGGCAGTAAGCACAGTGCTGGGCGTGGCTGTTACCGTTCTTGCTCTCTGGTTCCTTCAAAAGCTCCTGGTTCCCAAGTATCAGAGGGGCGTGGTCGAGGGCTCCATGATAGAGGAGTATTACGACAGCAACGAGCCTCATGAGGTCTTGTTCCTAGGAGACTGTGAGGTCTATGAGAATATCTCCACAGTTACACTTTATGAGAATTACGGTATATCCTCTTATATCCGTGGAAGCGCTCAGCAGCTGACATGGCAGTCTTATTATCTTCTGGAGGACACACTGCGCTACGAGACTCCCAAGGTGGTGGTCTTTAACGTGCTGGCCTTGAAGTACGGTGAGCCTCAGAGTGAATCCTATAACCGCATGACTCTTGACGGCATGAGATGGTCCTCGTCCAAGTGGAACGCTATCGATGCCTCTATGACTGACGGCGAGAGCATGATCGATTATGTGTTCCCTTTCCTTAGATATCACTCCAGATGGGATGAGCTTACGAGGACTGACTTTGAGCATGTTCTCGACAAGGACAGAGTTACCATAAACGGATACTACATGAGAGCGGATGTTATGCCTGAGGCGGAGTTCCCGTCTCCCATGCCACTCTCGGATTACACACTGCCTCAAAGCGCCATGGATTATCTTATGAGGATGTATGAGCTTTGCCGAGAGAATGATATCGAGCTGGTGCTGATCAAAGCTCCTACGCTGTACCCGTACTGGTACGAGCAGTGGGATGCACAGGTGAGACAGTTCTCCTATGACTATAATGTTCCTTATATAAATTACATCTACTTAAGAGATATCATGGGCCTTGATATGAGTACCGATACCTACGATGCCGGACTTCACCTTAATATATACGGTGCCGAGAAGTTCGCCGATTATATCGGAAGGTATCTTACCAACAGCTTCGAGCTTACGGATTATCGTCAGATTCCCGAGGTTGCGCAGCAGTGGGAAGATGATATAGTATTTTACGATGCGCTCCGAGACGCACAGCTTGCCGAGCTTCAGCAATACGGCGAGCTCAGATCCTGGGGTGCCAATGCGATAGAGAGCTGATTAACGGAGGGTTTATATAATGAATAAGAAGCTTATGTCTATAGTTCTTGCAGCTTGTGTTGCCGTGTCGATCGCAGCGTGCTCCGGCGAAGAGGAGGATACTTCTCCCGTTGTATTATCCGGAGGACAGGCGGCCGAGGCTACTGTGGCTGAGGGAGATGCCGATGCTGCTCCTTCAGATGCTGAGAATGCAGCTTTTTCTGACGGATATGTATTCACGTATAACGGTACGGTGATCACCATGAATGCTCCTGCGGATGATATTATCGCAGCGCTGGGTGACGGTTATTCCTACTTCGAAGCCCCGTCCTGCGCCTATGAAGGAATGGATAAGGTATATACCTATAATTCTATAGTCGTAAGATCCTATACAAGAGACGGTGTCGATTATATTGCTGCAGTTGAGCTTAAGGACGATACTGTCGCTACAGCCGAGGGCATCAGGATCGGATCGACAGAAGAGGATGTATTAGCAGCCTACGGTGAAGACGGAGAAGAGGGTACCTCGGGCATCGAGTACACTAAGGGCGACAGCTTTATCTCACTCATCTTCGAGTCCGGCAGGGTAGTGGCGATAACGTACACTGCGATAGTAGGATAAAGTAGAATAAGAGAGATTTAAGCCGATTATCGGCGGATGAGAAGAAATTTTTGCACAAAGCCTTGACTTGGTCACAGGAAGCAAGTAATATACTTGAGCGCTTTGACGGCGCCTTATAAAGAAACAAGGAGTTAAGTCATATGAAGACATTTGTTGCTACACCTTCAAATATCGAGAGAAAATGGCTTGTTATCGACGCTTCGGGTAAGACACTCGGTCGTCTGGCTACAGAAGTTGCAAGACTTCTTCGCGGTAAGCACAAGCCTACATATTCACCCTTCATCGATACAGGTGATTATGTAATCGTTGTCAACGCTTCCAAGATGGTCCTCACAGGTCACAAGCTTGATCAGAAGCTCTATCGCCATCACTCTGGTTATCCGGGAGGAATGCGCGAGGTTGATTACAGAACCATGATGGACAAGAAGCCTGAGATGGTACTCGAGCTTGCAGTTAAGGGAATGCTCCCTAAGAACTCACTCGGTCGCCAGATGTTCAGAAAGCTTCACGTATACGCCGGCCCTGAGCACCAGCAGCAAGCTCAGAAGCCTGAAGAGTACACATTTGAGCAGTAATTCGGAGGATTGAAAATGGCTTCTAAGAAATCAAACAAAGTATATTTCTATGGCACAGGTCGCCGTAAGGATGCTGTAGCTCGTGTGCGTCTCGTTCCGGGCAACGGCAAGGTTACGATCAACGGCAAGGACATCGACGAGTATTTCGGTCTCGATACACTGAAGCTCATCGTTCGTCAGCCCCTGGTAGCTACTGAGACAGCAGACAAGTTCGATGTTATCGCTAACGCTATCGGCGGCGGTATCTCCGGTCAGGCAGGCGCTATCCGTCACGGTATCGCCAGAGCCCTCGTAGAGGCTGATGCAGATGCTTACAAGGCAACACTTAAGTCCGCAGGCTTCCTCACAAGAGACGCTCGTATGAAGGAGAGAAAGAAGTACGGCTTGAAGAAGGCTCGTAAGGCTTCACAGTTCTCCAAGAGATAATCTTCCGGAAACTTTGGTACAAGGTTACTATCAAGAGAGGTTGCATCAGCGACCTCTTTTGTTTATTTAAAATACTAATATATAATATTTCCATCTGAATGAAGCAGGAGAATGAAGTGAAGGTCCTTATAATCATTCCGGCGTATAACGAAGCCGGCAGCATCGAGAAGGTCACGGGTAACCTGATTGAGAATTATCCTCAGTATGATTACGTGATCGTTAATGACGGTTCTACTGACGATACTCGTAAGATCTGTCATCGTAATGATTATAATTACATAGATCTTCCGGTTAATTTGGGTCTTGCCGGAGCGATGCGCGCTGGGATGAGATATGCTAATTACTATGACTATGATTACGCGATCCAGCTTGATGGGGACGGGCAGCACGATCCTTTATATATCAAGGATATGTTGGCCAGGATGGAAGAGACCTCCTGCGATATAGTCATCGGATCCCGTTTTGTTTCCGAGAAGAAGCCCAAGAGCCTTCGTATGCTCGGTTCGAATATAATTGGTGCTCTAATCAAGCTTACTACAAGACACCGCATCAATGATGTCACGTCGGGAATGAGGCTTTTCAATAAGAAGATGATCAAGCAGTTCGGATATGACATGCACTACAGTCCCGAGCCCGATACATTGGCCTTCCTTCTTAACAGCGGTGTTGAGATAGAAGAGGTTCAGGTCAGGATGTATGAACGGGTCGCCGGCAAAAGCTATCTTAATTTCTGGAGCAGCATCGGTTATATGGTCAGAATGATATTCTCGATCGTTCTGTTCCAGTGGGTAAGAATTAGGAGGAATAAGAAATGTCGATAACATTAAGAGTAATACTTCTGGTCGCGGCCATAGTAACAACCATATGGATCTTGTGGCAGATCAGAAAGCATAAGGTTAAGCTCGATGGTGCGATATTCTGGATATTATTCTCCATAATACTGATCGTCATAGGGATATTCCCTGAGTTGACATATAAGCTGTCGACTCTTATCGGAGTCGTGTCTCCTGCGAATCTTGTATTCCTGGTGATTATTTTCCTGCTGCTGGAGAAGATATTCTCTTTGTCTTTGGTGGTCTCTCAGCTTCAGGATAAGATAGAGGTCTTATCTGCCGAGATAGCACTTCTCGGACATCGTAATAAGGATAAGAGTGACGAAGAGTAAAGAATGTTATAATGCAAAAGAGAACTGTTAGGCCTGACTAAGAAATAAATGGGTGAATTAACATGAATAAACTAGGACTAGGTGAATCATCAGAGGATTATCTCGAGGCGATGCTGATGCTTAAGGAGCAGAACGGCTACATTCGTTCTGTGGATATCGCAGAGCTTCTGGGAGTTACGAAGCCCAGTGTAAGTAATGCCATTAAGAAGCTTAGGGAGAGCGGCTATATCGAGATGAATAGCTCGAATTTCATATCCCTGACGCCCTCCGGCATGAAGATCGCGAAGAAGGTCTACTCTCGTCATAAGCATTTGACTGAGCTTTTCGAGTCGCTGGGAGTCAATCCCGAGACAGCGGCTGATGACGCGTGTCGCGTGGAGCATGTCTTAAGCGACGACACTTATAATGCACTAATTAAGTTGAAGAAGGACTGAACCGGATGAATATTAAACCTCAGAAGGGCATGCAGGAATACCTGCCGGAGGATGCGTATAAGCGCGATCTTCTCATGAATCTTATTCTCGCGACCTACAGAAGCTGCGGCTTCACCCGAATTTATACACCCGCCGTGGAGAGCGCGGAGAACCTTGATAAGAGCGACGGCGGAGACAACCTTAATCTTATATTCAAGATACTGAAGCGCGGCGAGAAGCTTGATGCGGCGCTTGCTAAGACTCCCGTGGACGAGAAGGAGCTGAGCGACTTAGGTCTTCGCTATGATCTGACGCTGCCGCTGTCAAGATATTACGCGAACAACCGTAACAGTCTGCCGACTCCCTTCAAGTGTATACAAATCGACAAGGTGTACCGCGCCGAGAGACCTCAGAGAGGAAGACTTCGTGAGTTCGTTCAGTGCGATATCGATATCCTCGGATCGGATTCCCTTTGCTGTGAGATCGAGTTGATCTCCGTTACTGCTAAGGCTCTGGGAAAGATCGGTATAGGAAAGTTCTTTGTCAGAGTTAATGACCGACGCATCCTTAGAGGAGCGCTTAAGACTATGGGTTTCCCTCACGAGTCGCTTGATACTGTGTGCGTGACCTTCGATAAGCTCGATAAGATCGGCGCGGAGGGGGTCGCTTCAGAGCTTGCCGAGAAGGATATGCCGGCGGAGGCGATCTCCAGTCTGTCTTCTCTCATATCCCGCGAGAAGATAACCCTTGATGACATGGCGGAGTACTGCGAGGGTGACGCTGCGGCGGCTATCGAGTCACTGAGAACTATAATCAACGCCGCTGACAGGCTGTCTGATGAGTACGACGTAGTTTTTGACCCGTCTCTTGTAAGAGGGCAGGGCTACTATACCGGTACAGTATTCGAGGTCGCCAGCGAGAAGTTCGGTGGAACCGTGGCGGGCGGTGGAAGATATGACGGTCTTATCGGACGCTTCACAGGGGAGCAGGTTCCGGCAGTCGGTTTCTCCATCGGATTCGAGAGAATATTCTCCATAGTTACCGAGAATAATATAGAGCTGGCAGGCGCGCGGAAGAAGACTGCGATCCTTTATAAGGAAGAGGATATTCTCGAGGCTATCGCGAAGTCCGGCGAGCTGGAGGCGGAGTCCGACGTGACCCTGATACTCGTTACTAATCCCAAGAAGACCGATAAATTCTATTCTCGGGCAAGAGGCGCGGGCTTCGACGACATTATTAAGCTTAATCTCTAGGCTTGCAGGGGGGATCTGCTATGAAGCGTAAAGCTGTTGTATCAATTATTCTGACTGTATTTCTTATCGGCAATCTGGCGGTTGCTGCGGCCTGTAGTGCCGGCGCTCCTGCCGATCAGGCTGACGAGTCTTCGGTAGAAGAATCAGCAGAGGCATCAGAGACACAGCCGGAGCCGATCGACCTGTCAGACGCAATAGTGGAATCGATCCCCAATGCATACTACTCCGGAGGCGAGCAGTTTATATCTCCGGTTGTTACCTATGACGGTGACGTGCTGGTGGAGGGTGTCGATTACTGGATGGATCACTACAGTAATAACATCAATGTAGGTACCGCCACGGCCGATATCGTCGGAAACGGCGTGACGGTGCTGGGCCAGATACCTATTAGCTTTAACATTGTTACAGGGGATGATATCTGCGATTCCGAGGAGAACTCGGGGCTGGTCGCTTTCGTCGACAGACTTTATGTTCATATGATGGGAAGATATCCGACCTTGTCCGAGCTTACGGATAACGTCAGAAGACTAAGAAGCGGAAGTCGAAGCGGAATAGAGCTTATTAATGTGATTGTCCAGAGTCCTGAGTACTCCGCCCGCGAGCTTAGCGATGAGGAATTTCTCTCGAGCTTCTATCTCGGTGTCCTTAACCGTAATATCGACGATCAGGGAATGGCATATAATCTCGGGCTCCTTAACGGCGGAATGACGAGGTTAGAGCTTATTAATGGAATTATCTGCGCTGAGGAGGGGGAATTCGCTAATCTGTGTTCATCCCTCGGTGTGAATCTCGGAAACGGTTCGGTAGTGGGACAGACGCCCACTCTTGATGACGGAGTTCCGTCCAGCGTCTTTAATTACAGTGTTGACGGGCGGAATATCTCGGTTCACAGACGAATATACCAGTTTATTCACGTGAACGATGATGGGGTGAGTGTGTTTGATATGGATGCCATGTGCGCTGCTTCGCAGCTTTATCCAGCTGAGCATAGTGGAGGTTTCAAGTATACTTCCGGCGTGTATGAGCTTGTTCTAGAGAACGGCGCGATGACGTTGACCATAGGAGGCGACGAGATCGCTTATTATGAAGATACGATAGGCGACGGGGAAGAGCTGTTCAGAGTTAACGATACCGATACTACAGTCACTATCGGAATGATAGTAATGATCGAGTATAACCTGGAGAGCTTGTCTGCTTAATGGATTCATCAATCCTAATCTATATCCAGGAGTTTATCCGGAATGACATCCTTGATCCGGTGATGGTGTTTATTACGCATACCGGCGATTACGGAGTGCTGTGGATAGCTCTCGTTCTTCTGCTGATCATTATTCCGAAGACAAGGATATTGGGTCACGTGGCGGGCTTCAGTCTGGCGATAGAGTCTGTTATCAATAATCTTATTCTTAAGCCGGTCGTCGCTAGGATCCGCCCTTATGAGGTGATAGAAGAGCTCATCCTAATGATAGAGGAGCAGAAGGATTATTCCTTTCCCTCCGGACATTCCGGTGCGGCTTTTGCGGTGGCCGGTGCATTTTTCTTCGCACTTGTTCTGGGAATTCCTGGTCTCTCCTCTGACAGAAGATATAAAGTGTTTACCATTGTAGTTCTTATATATGCGACTTTGCTGTCGTTCTCGAGACTATACGTTGGCGTTCATTATCCGACCGACGTCCTGGCCGGGATCGCTCTGGGATTATTGTCCGGAGTGGCCGGGTATTACGCGGAGAAGAAGCTCCGAGCGGTGGTTTATAGGGCACGCTGAGCGGGTGTGACTTGGAACGTGTGTTATGCGGATTAAAGCAGCTCTTTATGTTTTCTTCGGGATTAGCATGGAACTATATGGCGTGTATGGATTTTGGTATTCGTAATCGCGAAAAGCATACATATTGCCATACATACGGGTATTTTTACGTCATTATGTATGGGAATAATGAAATTACATACTCAAAAACATACATACCTTTGGGTTGCGCTTCTGCCTAGATTCAGATTTTATCTAATAGCGTAATTTCAGTAATATAGTACATATAAATGAAGGATATGTGCTGTACCCGAATAGAGGTTGCAAGGCTTCACGTGGTCAGGATTCGCGACTGATTGAATTATTTGTCTTTTTTATATACAATATGCAGGCGACCTCAAAGCACGGAGATGTATCGAAGTGGTCATAACGGGGCGCACTCGAAATGCGTTTGCCGGGAAACTGGCACGTGGGTTCGAATCCCACCATCTCCGCCAAACAACATGAAGTCACCCGGAACTATGATATCTATATCATTAGTTCCGGGTTCGTTCTTGTTACAACCATAAGATATTATTAGACTGGAAACAAATAGAGTAGGCATTGAGTCTGCTGAAGATGTTTAACTTTCCTTTTTACCTGAAGGGCAAAGAAAAGGTCAAAGAAAAGGGGCAAAGAAAACGAAGGCTCAAACGTTTATATTATCGGAAAAGTTTATAATGAAGTATAATTCTTAGTATGTGTTTATAATCGAATAAGGAGCCAAAGTCATGTATATCTTTCAACTTGCAGCAGACCCACAGCAGATCGCTATTCTCGCGGTGTTCGGGGTATTTATCGTTATTCTCGTTCTTTTCTCGATTATCAAGAGTGCCATGGGCGGTAAGGGCTATAAACAAGTTAAGGAAGCATATTCAGACAAGATTGTCAGAGAATTAAATTACAAGTATTATCAGGGCTTTCTGACACAGGACGAGCTTTTCTTATGCGAGAAGAACAAGAAGGTAGTTTCTGTTTATGCAATTTCCGATATCAGTTCAGTGAGATCGTCTCGAGATAAGAGTGTCGGATGGTCTTTCTGCCTATACGACGATGGCAATAAGCCTCTTAGGGGAGATGTCACTGACGGCAAGACAAGGAAGCCCAGAAAGATTGGAATTCAGTATCCGCTTAAGCAGAAGGAAGCTGACGAGCTGGCGGATCTCCTTATGAATATGAATCCCGGCATCAGGAGATTCTCAAGGGATTAATTCCTGAGTAAATAAACAGCTAATCTGTCACGGCGGCAGGATTACTATGTCATCCTCTTAATCTCGGAAGAATATACCGCTTCCCATGAGGATGTCGAATAGCTTCAATAATTTTTCTCGATAAATCTTGTAACGAATCCTGAATTTCTCCGTCTAACAGACGAGATCACAAGAAAGGTGCGCATGATACGTGGATAAAAATACCGCAGAAAAGCTTTACGAAGCCTTTTACATGAAGGTGTTTTCCTACGTTATGACACTTGCCAAGGACCGTAGTAATGCGGAGGAGATAACCCAGGAGACCTTCTACAGGGCGATATCGACTGACAAGGCCTTCAGGGGTAAAAGTGACGGCTACACATGGCTCTGCGCCATCGCGAAAAATATTTTCGTAGACGAGATAAGACGTCACTCGAGGGAGGACGGAGCGCCTGTGGAGGAGCTTCCCGATACCGGTAAGAGTATCGAAGAGAAGCTTACTGACAAGGATACATCCCTTCGTATCCACGCGATACTTCATCAGCTGGAGGAGCCTTATAAGGAGGTGTTTCAGCTTAGGGTCTTCGGCGAGCTGTCGTATGCGGAAATCGGTTCTATCTTCGGAAAGACCGAGACCTGGGCCCGGGTCACGTATCACAGAGCCAAAGTAAAGATCAAAGAAAGGATGAACGAGAATGAAATATGATTGTGAAATGATCTCCGATCTTCTTCCTCTGTATAAAGACGGCATCTGCAGTGATGTAAGTAAGCGAGCAGTCGAGGAGCACCTTCGGGAGTGCCCCAAGTGCAGCAAGCTGCTAAGTGCCATGAGCGACACTTCACTAGATGAGAGGATCATAAAGGAGAAGAATGAAGTAATAGATTCACAGGCCAAGTTCTTCAAGCGTAAAAGCGCTCTGGCAGGAGCTATTGTAGGTGCGGTCTTCGCAGTGCCTATACTGGTATGTCTTATAGTCGATATAGCGGCGGGCTCCGGATTAAGCTGGTTCTTCATAGTATTGGCTTCGATGCTCATACCGGCGACTTTATCAGTGGTTCCGCTTATGGTGCCGCGTTATAAGATGTTCACTACCATTACTTCTTTCACAGCCAGCGTGATGCTTCTTTTGGCGGTGATATGCATTTATACACGCGGGAATTGGTTCTTCGTAGCGGCAGCTTCTGTGCTGTTCGGATTGACCCTGCTGTTCGCGCCGTTTATCGTATGCAGAAGACCGGTCAACTCGTATCTTAAGAACACCAAGGGGTTGGCTATCATGGGAGCATACACGCTGACCTTTATCCTGATGATGCTATGCATCGGGTTGTTCGTAAAAAGCGCCCTCTACAACTCTCTGGCTGCAAGCATATGTATTCCGTTCCTGGTTGTAATCTGGGCAGTGTTTGCAGCTATAAGATATCTTCCCGTAAACGCCCTTGCCAAGACCGGGATATCCGTCGCACTTATAAGTTCGTTGACATATGTTCCCGTGAAGCTTGCGCTGAATGCTGCGGGACAGATAGCAAGTGCAACAGGAGTCGTAAGAGGTTCTGCGCCGACTGCGTTGATGATGATCATAGGACTTGCCGTGGGACTTTTACTTACAGTGATAGGAATAGTTATAGGAATGACCAGGAAAGGGAAAAGAAATGAAAAAGTATAACTTACTGAGAATCTGTGCAGTATTGGCTGTATCATCAGTCTTTCTTACCGGATGCTCGATGAATTTAATTAACAATACCTACTACACCTACGAGAATGCGGATAAATATACCGCAGGGGATCGCGAGATCACTGAGACTATCGACAGCATCAATATCGATTACGTGTCAGGTGACGTGAGACTTATAGGAAGCGATACCGATGAGGTCACGATAACGGAGACCGCGAACAAGGAGCTTGATGATGAACAGATGGTTCACACATGGGTTGACGGCTCTACCCTCTATGTCAGATTCTGCGCGTCATCTAAGAGCATTGATCTTAATAATATCGAGAAGGAACTGGAGATCGTAGTCCCCGAGTCGCAGCTTCTCGACACACTTCTCGTGGAGATCTCATCCGGGTCCTTCTACTGCAGTGACATCACTTCCGGTGATATAAACGTGAGTTCATCTTCAGGTGCTATCGAGGTTAACGGAAGCGCAGATAACATAAATCTCGAGGCATCCTCCGGATCAGTGTATCTTAACCAGGAGAGGGAGAGTGAGAACATAAGCATTAATACTTCATCAGGCAGTATCACCGCTGAGATTATAGCTACCGACAAGCTTGATATCGATGCTTCATCCGGCGATGTTACCGTATATCTTCCGGAGGATGCCGATGTTACTGCCAACGTCGAGACAAGCAGCGGTGAGTTCAATTATGAGCTGTCCTTCTCGAGGATCGATGGAGCATACGTCAGCGGTGACGGATCATCCGTAATGAATATTAATACTTCGTCAGGTGATGTTAGTCTGCTCGCGCGGTGATATAATTACCTTGTATGAGAGCGTTAAATGCGAAGATAGATTGGACATTACAAATGATGGGGCAGGAGGAGTTGATTCCTACTTCAGTCCCGGGCTCTGTCTATAACGATCTTATCAATGCCGGAAGGCTTGACGATCCCTACTGGCGTGATAATGAAGATGCGGCTCTGGAGCTCATGAGGAATGACTTCCGGTATCGCGGACGCTTTAAGGTAGATCAGGATGATCTCCAAAGCTGTGATGAAGTCATACTCCGCTTTAACGGTATCGATACTTTGGCGGATATATATCTTAACGATACGAAGCTCGCATATGTTGATAACATGCACCGTACCTGGGACTTTGATGTTAAGTCTCTTCTTAAGGATGAGAACGAGCTTCTTATAAGCATACATTCGCCGACAGAATATATAGCAAGAATGCATAGGGAGGATCCTCTCATATTGGGCACCGAAGATGCCATGAGAGGATTTCCCTTTATTCGTAAAGCTCATTATATGTTCGGCTGGGATTGGGGACCGAGGCTCCCGGATATTGGCCTGTGGAGAGAGGTGGAGCTTCTTAAGGTCAATAAGAATTTCCTCAGAAACGTCTATGTGCGACAGGTGTTTAATGAGGATATGTCATCTGTCGAGCTTAAGATCGAGACCGATCAGGAGCCCGTTAAAGTTACCATAGAAGATCCTGACGGCAATCGGATAGACGGCACGAGGATTGATCATCCGAGGCTTTGGTGGCCCAACAATATGGGTGAACAGCCTCTATATAAGGTTACCGTTGATCTTGTGGATGACGACGGTTCTATACTTGATACCTGGAGCAGGAGGATAGGGCTTCGTACACTTACCATGAGCACGGCATCCGATGAGTTCGGAAGTGAGTTCTGTCATGTGATAAATGGGGTTAAGGTTTTCGCCATGGGGGCGGATTATATCCCCGAGGACAACATTCTCGCACGAACGAATTATGACAGGACGCGCCGGCTTCTGATGCGCTGCAAGGAAGCGAATTTCAATGCTGTTCGTGTCTGGGGCGGAGGACTGTATCCGTCTGACGATTTCTACGATATCTGCGACGAGCTGGGGCTTATAGTGTGGCAGGATCTGATGTTTGCCTGTGCCAACTACAGGCTGACGCCCGAGTTCGAGGATAGCATTAAGGCAGAGGTTCAGGACAATGTGAGGCGCTTGAGGCATCACGCCAGCCTGGGTCTGTGGTGCGGGAATAACGAGATGGAGATGTTCGTCAAGGAAGGGGAGTGGGGAGCTCACGCTGACCCGCGTATCAAGGACGACTACATCAAGATGTACGAGGAGATTTTCCCTGACATTATTAAGAGGGAGGATCCTGATCGCTTCTACTGGCCGGCGTCACCATCCTGCGGAGGAGGTTTCGATGAGCCCAATTCTCCTGACCGCGGTGACGTTCACTACTGGGATGTGTGGCACGGCAACAAGCCCTTCACAGAATATCGTAAATTCTACTTCCGGTATCTGTCGGAGTTCGGCTTCCAGTCCTTCCCTTCACTTAAGACTATCGAGACCTTCACGCTCCCGTCTGATCGTAATGTTTTCTCTCATATCATGGAAAAGCATCAGCGTAACGCGGCGGCCAACGGGAAGATAATGAACTATATGGAGCAGACCTTCCTATATCCCAATGACTTTGATACGCTTATCTATGCTTCACAGCTTCTTCAGGCGGAGGCGATTAGGTACGGTGTCGAGCACCTGAGGCGTAACCGTGGGCGATGTATGGGTGCGATATACTGGCAGCTTAATGACTGCTGGCCTGTGGCGTCATGGTCCTCTGTTGATTATTACGGCAGGCTCAAGGCTCTCCATTATTATGCAAAACGCTTTTTCGCGCCGCTTATGCTTTCCTGCGAGGAGCAGGGGCTTCTTACTCACAGTATGAATGTAAACGCAGAGCCATCTCCTGTTATCAGGTCTATTCGTCTTAATCTTGTAAACGATACCTTCGAGTCTCATAGGTGTCGCGTGCTTTGGCAGCTTCGTGAAGCTTCAGGAAGCGTTATCGAGGCTCGCGAGGAAGAGGTAACCGTCGAGGCGATGTCTGCGATATGGATGACGAAGGTTGAGCTTCCTGAGGCTAAGCTATATGAGAATTACGTAAGCTATCAGCTGGAGGAAAATGGAAAGATAGCAGGTGAAGGAACCGTGTTGTTCTCCCCGCCGAAGCATTTCAGATTCGAGGACCCGGAATTGACGGTAAGGCTGGAGGGTGATGAGATAGTCGTGAAGGCGAAGGCGTATGCCAAGGGTGTTAAGATCGAGAATGACAATGACGATCTTGTTCTCTCGGATAATTTCTTCGACCTTAATGCGGAGGAGAAGAGAGTTAAGCTTCTGGAGGGATCGCCTGCGGGGCTTAAGGTGAGAAGTGTGTATTCCATAAGATGAGGTATGCCTATGAATAAATATATTATCGACACATATGAGAATAAGAGCTTTTTGGATTCCAATGCGAAGGCTCTTTTGGAATTCGGAAGACTTTTTCCTTCTCCCGGAGGAGGGAGCTATTACTTAGGTGATGACGGTACGCCGTGGACTGATAGACCGAGGGAGACCTGGATCACGTCGCGCATGGCTCATGTGTACAGCATCGGATGCATGCTGGGAGATGAGAAGAGCAGGGCTCTTGCAGAGGCGGCAATCAGAGGCCTTAACGGTGAGCTTAAGGATGAAGTAAACGGCGGCTGGTATGCAGGACTTACGAAGGATAATGTTCCTCTTCCGGATAAGCAGTGCTATGCTCACGCCTTCGTTATATTGGCGGCTACAAGCGCGAAGCTTGCAGGCGTCGACGGCGCAGACGAGCTTCTGGAGGCTGCTGTCAGGATATACGACGAGAGGTTCTGGAACGAGGAAGAGGGCCTGTCCTGTGATACATGGAATACGGAGTTCACCGTTCTCGATACCTATCGCGGGATCAATGCGAATATGCATACCGTTGAGGCTTTTCTGGCGCTGGCGGATGCCACAGGGGATATCAGGTATCGAGTCAGAGCAGGTCGGATAATTGATCGTGTCATCGGCTGGGCGGCTGATAACGGCTATCGTATCCCAGAGCACTTCAGCGATACATGGGAGCCTCAGCTTAATATGAATAAGGAGAAGCCGGATGATCCCTTCAAGCCCTATGGTGCCACTCCCGGACACGGTATCGAATGGGCACGTCTTATAGCACAGTGTGCTACGGCTTCCTTTGGCCTCGTATCGGCTAATGTAGCGCCTTATGTTATCGCTGCCTGTAAGCTTTATGATCGCGCTGTAGCCGATGCTTGGAATGCGGACGGTGCCCCCGGAATTGTCTACACCACGGATTGGGACGGTAAGCCTGTTGTTCACGACCGTATGCACTGGACCTTGGCGGAGGCGATCAATACCTCGGCGGTGCTTTATAGGATCACGAATAATCCTAAATACGCTGATGATTATGAGATGTTCATGAGATATCTGGACGAGACCGTGCTTGATCACTCCTGTGGCTCGTGGTATCACCAGCTTGATGAGAATAATAAACTTAAGGGGACTGTGTGGCCCGGTAAGTCGGATCTTTATCACGCCTTCCAGGCGATGCTGATCCCATATAGTGATGTTGATATTTCTATTGCATCTTCGGTATATAGAAGGAATAACAGTAGTGTCTGAGAGGTGACGTGATATGACTACTAAGAAATCATTAAGAGCCCTTGCCGCGATCATCGTCGCAGCTGTCATTGTTCTAAGCTTCTTCCCGGGGATCAATCCGAATGACAGCATCAGAATTGTTCGCGCCGACGACGGCGGGATCAGAAGCTTCGTAACGGCGCTTTATTCCGAGTGCCTCGGTCGTGAACCGGACCCTACAGGACTTGAGGACTGGTGTCAGAAGCTGTCCAGCGGTCAGATCTCCGGTAAGCAGGCGGCTTATGGCTTCTTCTATAGTCCCGAGTTCCTCGATAAGTGCCTTAACAGCTATTCCGATGAGACTATCGAGAGGTTCTACCTCGTATTTCTTAACAGACAGCCTGATATGGACGGCTTCTACTATTGGTGGGATCGTATCTGCTATTCAGACGGCTCCATCTCAACCCTCTTTAACGGATTTGCCGATTCTGAGGAATTCAGAAACAAGTGCATATCCTACGGAGTAAATCCCGGAGATCACATCGATGTTCCCGCGGGTTACGGCAGGGTTGAGCTGTTCTTTAGAAGCTTCTCCGAGGATCTGTGGGATGAAGGTGTTCCGGGGATTTTCGCGAGTCATACTGATACTACACCCCGCGGCTCGTATCCCATGTTCATGAAGAACGGCGCTCAGACCGGAACGGTTACCGTATCTGCCAACGACTACGCGATCTGCCAGAGGTTCGCGAACGAGCACTTCAGACCCGGGTGGAGCGATCTTCAGAAGCTTCAGTATACGGCGCTGTGGATCAGACTTAACGTACATTATGCCAGCAGTGGCGGGGCCTGGGCGCAGATATCGGGTAAGAGCTATGCTGATGCCATCTTCAATTACCGTCTCGGACAGTGCGTCCAGTATAACGGTGCGCTTCTCGCCATGATGTCCTATCTGGGCTACGATGTCCGTATGGTTCAGGGCCGTATCGGAGGCAATCGCCATTTCTGGGGTGAGATGGACTATAACGGCGTAACCTACACCATCGACACCGGATGCATAGAGGATAACAATCTGTGCTTCATGGTGCCTACGGCTTACACTGCAGATTACTACACGCCTTAAGGGGATGCTTTAAGCTCAGATTTCTGCCGCCTCAGCATGAGACATGGCTTTGTTGATGTACAGGGCTTCATCGGCCTTGCTTAAGGCTGACGGAAATTCTGCTATATCGCCGTTGTAGCTTGAGTAGCCTATACTGGCGGATAATTCGTAGGGAGCGCCGGATTCTTTGTTAAGCTCGATAAGCTTCGCGGATATTCTGTCAGCCAGCTCTCTGATCTTATTCTCGTCGTTAGTCTTGGCGATTATAATGAATTCGTCTCCGCCGTACCTGGCGATGAAGGGTCTAAGTTGGTTCTCCGAGCAGGCAGATCTCAGCGCATCAGCAGTCCTCTGGATCGCGATGTCTCCCTCCATATGCCCGTATTTATCGTTGATGTGCTTGAACTTGTTAAGATCCATCATCATGACATAGTGAGTGTTGCCCGCGATCTCCGTGGCAAGATATCTTCTCAGCTGTGCTCTGTTATTAAGCTTCGTAAGAGGATCCATGGATATGAGGTCATCAGTGGAGACCATATAGACATAAAGAAGTGTTATGACGCTGCCGAAGCAGAACAGCGGCGCATTAAGCCACAGAGTCTGGAGAATACCTATCACGGTGACGATCATTGGGTACACTGCCCACAGAATGTACTGGAAGCGATAAGCATAGTTTTCCTTCTTAATTGCTCTTGAGAGGGATCTGGAAGCCGCTGCCGCCACATAGATAGCAGGTATCGCTACGAAAAGCACATAATAAAGTGCCGTAGGCGCGTTATCCTCATCGAGGACCTTGTCGTTAAAGAAGATGAACAACACGATCATGATCAAGACCTCGAGAAGAGCCGGGAGCGATGCTATTCCTCGTCCCTTGGAGCTTACGATATATTTCTCGCCCTGTGACAATTCGACGTAAACAAACCAGAAGCAGGTAATGCTGCTTAGAAGATCGGCATTGAGGATGTTGACGATCGATGCCAGAACTCTGGTGTGGGGAAGTGCATTATTGAGTATCTGAACCCAGAAGATATCGCATATAAAGTAGCAGATGTGCGAGATTACGATACCGTCGAATATACGCTGCTTTTGCTGGCGATCGACTTTACCCCAGCTTCTTAGAAGTATCATAGCGAGAATGATGATACATACTATATTGGCTTCGACATAGAAAAAGGTAAAATTCATTTCCATGTCAATAATTCTATCACATTATCGAAGTTTCAAGCTTCTAAGATGAGCTTTCTGTTCGTCGGTGATGCGGTAGCTCTCGATGCTCTTCTGTATCGTCTTGTTGTGAGTCCATTTATCAAGCTTTTTCCCTTCAATGAAGGGAAGCACATTCTCATACTGCTTAGCGAGCGCCGTCGCGAAATACCACGCTATCATCATATTAACGTAGTATTCGTCGGATTTTATAGTGGCGACCTTCTTGGGATATTTAAGCTCGAAGCGCTCATCCAGGAAATGCGCCATCAGCATCCCGATGGCGAACCTTACTGTATAGATGTGGTCTGATTTGAGCCATTTATCGATATAGGGGAGGAGCAACTTCGGGTCCTTCTTAAACGCCTTCGGTGACATCTGATCGCATGTTGCCCAATTGTCCACATACGGCAGGAAGGCCTCGACTTCGGCGATGCATCTGTCGAACTCCTTCTCCTGGGAGATGATGAAGGCATGCAACTGATCCTCTTCGAAAAGCTTATGTGGCAGCTCACGAAGGAATTCTTCAGTGTCGTTGCTCTTATCCTTATAGATCATCTTGGCAAGATTTCTAAGCGCCGGCGTCCTGACTCCGATGATTCGTTCCGGATCGACGGTGGGGATGATCTTCTTCTGCATATCCCCATAGCCCACATCCTGAAGCTTATATAATTCCTCTACGATCTCTTCTTCGGTCATGATTATTCTCCTTGTCACACAGTATAGTATGATGATAGCAAATTTATGGCGGATATTACTGAATTACGCATCAGTTCCGGAGATGGCATTGATTCTTTGGTTCCCTGAAGAACTACCAGCGTCATCCCGAACACTAAGCCGATGTATAGATATTCCGCAAACTTTACCCCATTACGGTTAACATAACTTACTTCATCTGTCATGCCTTCACATTCGACGATAATGCAGCAATCATATTCAGGGATATAGATCACAAAATCCGGACTGAATTGATAGCCGTTGATTCTGAATGTCGGCTCGTACTTATATTCAAGTCCCAGATTGTCAAGCTCAGCTGCCATAGCTACCTCGAATCTCGATCTCATATAGAATTCCTTGTGTCTGTACGGATGGTAGCCGTCATTGTTATCCGTCTTAGGAACCATGCGATCATAATCGTTCCGATTAAATACTGCTTTGATTCCTGTTCTGATCTTTATTTGTCTACTGTCAGTGATACAAGCGCTTAGTTGATTCCTGATAGATTTGAGGTTTTGTGATCTGGAGTAGTATCCTTCTAATTCTCGATATTTGGAGTGGGAGTCACAGACCTGACGCAATTTCCCATAGTCTCTGTAACGGATTACATATTTATCCCTATGCTTCTGTTTATGCACTATAGGAATAGTCTTAAGAGATCTGTCGATCCAATCAAGCTTGGCAGCCAGATATGCGTTATTAAATTTAAGGTACATAGTAACCTCCTTATTCCGACTCTATTTTGCTTCGGATGACCGACTGAATTCAAGCGATTTTGAAATGTTGGGAAAATAAGAGGGGGTTGAAACAAAAAATTATTGAAATTACTGGGGTCTTGGCACAAAGTTGAGAATTGTTGCATGGACTGTGTATGTTTTTGTGTATGGAAATTGTTGAAAAACATACAGATATAAGTAAAAAAGCCCTAATATATGCATTTGTGTATGTTTTTTGTGGTAATCAATACATAAAAGCATACATGAGCATTCAATAAGCTATAATTGACTTATCAAGCATCGGAGGATCGGGCAATGATCGAGGCGCAGGGTCTGACAATGATATATGGCAACGGCCATAAAGCGACTGACGGGATATCCTTCAATATTCATAAAGGCGAGATCGTGGGATTTGCGGGGCCGAACGGAGCCGGGAAGACGACGGTCATCAAGATGTTGACAGGCATACTTCGCCCGACGGAAGGCACTGCGGTCATTAACGGATTCGACATCAACAAGGATCCCCTCAATGCCAAAAGATCATTCGCCTATATAGCCGATAATCCGGACATACTGATCCAGCTTACCGGTCTCGAATATATCAACTTCATCGCCGATATGTATGACATTCCGACAGAAGATCGTGCACCTAAGATCGACGAGCTGGCAGAACGCTTCGATATGAAGGACGCTCTGAACACTCAGATGAGGGATTATTCGCACGGCATGAGACAGAAGCTGATGGTAATCGCCGCGCTGGTTCATAATCCTCCGGCGTGGATACTTGATGAGCCTATGACAGGACTTGATCCCACTGCGGCTTTCGAACTTAAGAAGATGATGCGTGAGCATGCGAAAGTGGGCAATTCTGTTCTCTTCTCTACACATGTGCTCGAGGTTGCCGAACAGCTTTGTGACAGGATAATAATCATTAACAAGGGAAGGATAATAGAGCAGGGGACTCTTGATTACTTAAGGCTTGAGTACCCGGACAGAACTCTCGAGGAGATATTCGTAGAGCTTACAGGTAAGTCGGAATAATATGAACAGGACTTATACATTATACAAAGCCTTTGGTTCGAATCTCGAGATGCCAAAGCCTTCGGGAGATCGGAGGAAAAAGCTGTACAGTCGATTCGGTATGATCGCCTTCGTGGGGATCATGGTTCCGGTGTCCGTGCTTGTGGGGTTTGTATCGTATATCCTTACGGATCTTCTTTATCAATTTGACGGCAGTACCTACGGGCTTCTGTCAGAGCTTCATATGATATCCGCTTTTGCCATGATATTTGGGCTTCCTCTGATGTTCAGTGTCCTGTACTTCTCGTCGGATCTTCGGTTCCTGACGGCTCTTCCCATATCGCCGTTGACCCTTTTTACCGCTAGATTCTGGCACACCTATAAGGCGGAGAATGTAATGACCTCTAATGTCCTCTTCGCCATATATATCGGCTACTTTGTAGCTGCAGTAAAGCATATCGGTATCAGTGCACTTCACTCGATTGCCGTTATAAGTGCAGTGTTCGGATTCTTAGGGTCGCTTGCGATACCGCTTCTTTACAGTGCGATTCTTGGAATGCTTCTGATGCTTATACTTAAACGCTTTAACCGGGTCTCTGTCTACTATCACTCATCTACAGCGATGTTTGTTATCTTCGCGCTGATGTTTCTTATATCCTTTGCCGACTACGGCAAGGTCAGCACCGAGAATTATATTGAGTCTCTGGTTAACAGCAGGAATCTGTTCGTATCGATCTGTAATTATCTGTTCCCGACGAACCGCCTCACGATCATGAGTATCGATAATCATGCCGTATGGCCGCTTCTTATATCGGTGGTGATATTCATAGCCGTTTATGTCATAGCACTTAAGCTTGCCGGAAGTGTATATCAGGAAGGTCTCTTTGCTGCGGCACGACTGGGTGGAGACAGAACAAAACATAAGCACGGTTCAGTATCAAAGAAGCTTCCGACAGGACAAGCGTTGTTTCTTAAGGAAGCCAAGGTTCTTATGAGGACCATGACCTACAGGATAAACTGCGTTTATGCGAATCTTCTTTGGCCGATCATAGCCATTGCTTTTCTGTTCTCTTCGGACAGTTATATCAATGTTGCCAACTTCTCGTCACACCTTCAGGACGGCGCGCCTCGCGCCAGGATTTTCCTCTTCATAGGTGTAGCAGCCATGGCGTTTATCGCCTCCGGAATCAATTCCATCGCGTCGACCTCATTTACCAGAGAAGGAGTACATATCGATCTTATAAAATACATCCCCGTGCCTCTTGACCGTCAGATCAGAGCTAAGGCATGGATCGCCATTCTCTTCACGTTCATTCCGGAGGGTATCGCGGTAATACTGATACTGGTGGCGCTGAGGATATACTCGCTCATACCCTTGATGCTTCTGACCTCCTTGGCATGTATCGTCATCGCGACGATGACGGGTCTTATCATGGACTCGGTATCTCCATACACCATCTGGTCGGATGAGCTGAGTGCATTAAGGGGCAATCTTAACTGCTTCTTTAATCTCGCAGCCGAGCTTATAATGATGGTCGTGGTCGGTGTGGTCTCTTATCTTCTTCACAGTGTAATGGGAGGGACGGCCGCCATAGCGGTGATCTCGGTTATTCTGGCGGCCACAGCGGTCGTGATCTACTACAGAGGTATCAGGGTGGTAGCCGATAATATTGACCGTTATTGACCTGATTATCGTTTATCATTTATAATTGATAATTGGAACTGGATTTGTTTTCCTATGGTTGGTGCATGTATGTACACGGAAGAACAATTAAATCGGATACCGTATTTCGCGGATCTGCTTAAAGACAAAAATATATCGAACATACTGGATTCTTTGACGGGGACCATTCTTCGCCCGTATATCATCGGTTACATTCGCTATCTTATCTCGAACGAGATCCCGTTCACTTTGGGCGAGGTCGACCTTGATAACTTCAAGTTCATAAATGATACCTACGGCCACAAGGTCGGTGACGGTGTGCTTCAGGGCGTATCTGCCGATCTGATGCGTTATCTTGCCGACTACGGTCTGGTAGGAAGGATCGGCGGCGACGAGTTCCTGATAATAAACAGAAGAGATATCGAGTACGCAGATAAGAAGAAGTTCTACCTCGAGATGTATGCGAATTATAACGTATTAAGAAAGAATATCTCTCTTGGCGTCTGTGATCCTTTTATTACAGGTACTGTAGGTTCTGCGACCTATCCTAACGATGCTACGACCTATGATGAGCTTTTCCACCTCGTGGATAAGACCCTGTACAGAGGTAAGACTAAGGGGCGTAACTGCTATATTATCTATCTTGAGGAAAAGCACAAGGATATCCAGATTCAGGAGCTGAAGTCGCACGGACTTTACACGACTCTTCATAATCTGGCTTTGGAATTCGATACCGACTTCGACATTCATAAGAAGCTTCAGAAGATGTTCCCGGTCCTTAAGGAGGATATGAGGATAACCGACTTCTTCTACATCACTGAGGAGGACGTTGTTCATGATGTTCTCGGTAATCTTCCGGCAACTCATGTGGGTGATATAAGTGCACTTATGAAGGATGACATCTTTACAACTAATACGATAGATACTATTAGGGCTATATGTCCCGATTTCTCTTCGTTCCTGGAGGCTCACGAGTACGAGAGCGTACTTATACTCAATGTGGGTATAGGTGATGAGAAGATAGGTTATCTTATGTGTGCCGAGCCTCGTTCGCTTCGTATCTGGCAGCAGGATGAACGCGCTATCGTGTTCTCTGTGGCAAGGATGCTGGCAGGCTTCATGAAGGGCACACACCAGAAGCTTTGATCAGCTTCAGATAGTCGTATCTATCTCTTTCTTCGTCTCCAGAATATACTTCGACAGCTCTTCTATACGGTCGTTATCCATTCTGCTTATAGGTACCGAGATGCTTATGGCATAATCCACGGATCTCCCGGCTATATCGAGGGCGATACCTATGCATCTTACTCCGGTCTCATTCTCCTCGTTATCAAGAGCGTAGCCCTTACGTCTTATCTCCTCGAGAGCGTCGCAGAGGTTGTCGTAGTTGGTGATGGTGTAGGCGGTCTTACGCTGGATATCGCAGCTGTCCCACAGCGCCTTCACCTCAGACGGACTCATGTTCGCCGCCAGCGCCTTTCCCCCCGAGGATCTGTAGAAGGGGATTCTGCTTCCGATCCTGGACACCATTCTAATGTTATTAGAGGTAGCCTCCACCTTATCGATATACACGCATTCTGTCTCCTCGCGCCTCACGAAATGCACGGTCTCGTTACACTTCTCCATAAGCCTTTGAAGATAAGGATGGACTATGTTTATCACATCCACGTGATTCATCATGCGCTCCGTAAGATCGGCTACCTTGAAGGTCATCTCGTAAAGCCCGTTGACCTCATTCTGTCTCACGTACCCGAGGCAAATCAGGGAAGAGAAGATCCTGTGCATTGTGCTCTTGTTGAGCTCCAGTGCAGCTGCGGTCTCAGTAAGGCTTGAAGCTCCGTTATCAGCTAAGTACTCCAGCGCTCCGAAAAGCCTGTCGGCAACCTGTATAGGGTTCTTTTCTTCCATTTTCTCCTCCTGTGGACAAGGCAATTAATTTCACTATATGGAACTATACTGTAATTCTACGACTTTTGCAAGTAATGCCACAAAATTAAGTAAAATCAGTATTGACAAATGATCTGACTGTTTTATAATCAAATCATAGTTTTCACGTTACGAAATCTAGTTCCACAATACGAAATCAAAGCGCGGAGGTTATTCTTATGGATCTTCAGTTAAGAGACAGAAGTGAGTGCATGTTCGATGCAGTATCTCTCGGAGAGATCATGCTCAGACTTGATCCCGGTGAGGGAAGGATCAGAACTGCCAGACAGTTTACTGCATGGGAAGGCGGCGGAGAGTATAACGTTATTCGCGGACTTCATAAGTGCTTTGGATTAAGAACAGGCGTTATTACGGCTTTTGCTGATAACGAGGTCGGTAAGCTCCTTAAGGATCTTATCGAGCAGGGTGGAGTCGATACTTCACTCATAGTCTGGAAGAAGACCGACGGAATTGGCCGTATTTGCAGAAACGGTCTTAATTTTACCGAACGAGGGTTCGGTATCAGAGGTGCGGTTGGTTGTTCTGATCGTGCGAATACGGCCATTTCCCAGATCGGTCCTGAGGATGTTGACTTCGATTACATCTTCGGTAAGTTAGGTGTCAGATGGCTTCATACCGGCGGCATCTATGCAGCCTTGTCCGAGAAAGCTTGTGAGACGGTTATCGCGGCATGTAAGGCAGCTAAGAAGTACGGCACTATAGTATCCTACGATCTTAACTACAGACCTTCCATGTGGAGTGCTATAGGCGGAATAGAGAAGGCACGTGAGGTCAATAAGGAAGTAGCTAAGTATGTTGACGTCATGATCGGTAACGAAGAGGACTTCACGGCTTGCTTGGGCTTCTCCATCGAGGGCAACGACTCCGATCTTAAGGAGCTTAATCTCGATGGCTATAACAAGATGATCTGCGAAGCGGCTAAGACATATCCCAACTTCAAGGTAGTTGCTACAACACTTCGTACAGTAAGAACAGCCACAGTCAATGACTGGAAGGCTATCTGCTGGGCAGACGGACAGATCTACAAGTCAAGAGAGTACGACGGACTCGAGATTATGGATCGTGTAGGCGGTGGTGACTCCTTCGCTTCAGGTCTTGTATATGGTCTTATGACAACAGGAGATCCTGAGAAGGCCGTCAACTACGGTGCAGCTCACGGGGCACTTGCTATGACGACTCCCGGCGATACCTCAATGGCTTCTAAGGAAGAGGTTGAAGCTATTATGGGCGGCGCAGGTGCCAGAGTTAAGAGATAAATAATACAGAGGTAACGACAATGAGTGATAAGGCTAATAGGATTTGGGAACAGTTCGAGAAGGTCGGGATTATTCCTGTAGTCGTTCTTAACGACTCGAAGGATGCGATCCCTCTCGGTAAGGCTCTTCTCGAGGGAGGACTTCCCGCAGCTGAGGTAACCTTCAGAACAGATGCGGCTGAAGAGTCCATAAGACTAATGGCTTCAGAATATCCGGATCTTCTCGTAGGTGCAGGAACGGTTCTTACCACAGAGCAGGTTGACAGAGCGGTGGCGGCAGGTGCCAAGTTCATCGTCTCTCCCGGACTTGATGAAGAGGTTGTTAATTACTGTCTCGAGAGGGATATTCCGGTATGTCCCGGCACTCAGACCGCAAGCGAGATGATCAAGGCGATCAAGCTCGGACTTACACATGTTAAGTTCTTCCCGGCGGAGAATGCCGGTGGCTTGAAGATGATCAAGGCGATCGGTGCCGCGTTGACTTCTCTTAAGTTCATGCCTACAGGTGGTATCAATGAGAATAATGTGTCCGAGTACCTTAAGTCGGATAAGATCTTCTGCTGTGGCGGATCCTGGATGGTGAAGGGTGACATGATCAAGGCAGGCGACTTCGGACTTATTAAGGAGAAGGTAGCCGAGGCGGCGAAGCTTGTAGAAGCTAACAGATGAACTTCAGGACCTAATAGATAAGGTTTTTGTAAAGCGCTGTGTTCAAATTTTTGAAGACAGCGTTTTATATTATCGGAATTTGTACTATAATCGCTTCAGGGGAATGTAAACGCTTACAGAAGAGGGGCAGAAATGAAAGACGATTCTATTAAGATATACGACGTAGCTAATAAAGCCAATGTCTCCATTGCGACGGTGTCGCGGGTTTTGCATGGGTCGGATAAGGTAACCTCCAAGACCCGGGAGAAGGTGATGAAGGTCATAGATGAGCTGGGGTACACTCCCAATGTGTTCGCTCAGGGGCTGGGTCTTAAGACCATGCATTCGATAGGTATACTTGTTCCGACGATATCGGATACATATATGTCATCTGCCGTGGCTTTCCTGGAGCAGCGTCTTGCAGGTAACGGCTACAACTGTATCTTAAGTAACAGCGGCTTTGAGCTTACAGGTAAGAAGAGCCATGTGGAGCTACTTCTGTCTAAAAGAGTTGACGCTCTTATCCTGGTGGGCTCTACCTATGCCGGCTCCGGCAACAGTGATGAAGAGACTGATTACATCAGAGAGGCGGCCAGACAGGTGCCGATATTCATCATCAACGGTAACGTTCAGGGGGAGGGGATATACTCCTCGGTCTGCGATGATCTCGATGCGACATTCGAGGCCACGGATAAACTCATTAAGTCCGGATATAAGAAGGTCGTATTTCTGACAGATTCCCATTCCTACAGTGCTAACAAGAAGCGTGCGGGCTATGAGAAAGCTCTTAAAGAGAATGGCATTACTCTGAAGAAGGGGATGGAGCTTGATGTGGAGAACAGGATCCATAAGGTAAGAGATTATCTTCTGTCGCGTAAATCGTTGAATGCTGACGCTTTTATCGCCACTAATGATGACATCGCCTTAGGCGTTTATAAGTATGCCATGGAACGCGGACTTAAGGTGCCGGAGGATATCTCTATCGTAGGCTACAATAATTCTGCTATGTCGATCGCATGTGAGCCCGAGATGACGAGCATAGATAACAAGACTGAGAAAATATGTAACGACACCGTAGATCGTATGATATCTCTGCTCGAGAACCCGGAGCTTGAGATACCCAGGAAGATAACGGTAAAGTGTGATCTGATCGAACGCGGAAGTACGAATTTCTAGCTCCTGAAGATTTTTAAGAATAATAGCAAATTTTGGTTGACATACAGCTGAAATACCTTTATAACTATAAATGTAAACGCTTACAATATGCGTTTTTGATATTTTCCCTCGAAGGAGAAGTAAATATGAGAGCTTTCATGGACAGCGACTTTATCCTCGGCAACGATACGGCAAAGCATCTGTATCACGACTACGCCAAGGATCTTCCCATCATCGACTATCACTGCCATATATCCCCTAAGGAGATTTATGAGGACAGAAGATACGATAATATCGCGCAGATATGGCTGGGAGGAATGAACCCCGACGGATCCTACTTCGGCGATCACTATAAGTGGAGACTTATGAGATCGAACGGAACCTTAGAAGAGAAGATCACCGGTGATGCCGCACCTTACGATAAGTTCCTCGAGTTCGCGAAGGCGCTGGAGATGGCTATCGGTAATCCCATGTATCACTGGTCTAACCTTGAGCTTAAGAAGTACTTCGGTATCGAAGAGCCTCTGACTCCCGAGAATGCAGAGAAGATATGGAAGATAACCACAGATAAGCTTCAGAACGATCCTAATCTTTCCGTTAGAGGAATTATCAGAAGCTCCAATGTTAAGTACGTCGGAACGACCGATGATCCTATCGATACGCTCGAGTATCACGAGCTTCTTGCTAAGGAAGATCTGGGCTTCGTGGTATGTCCTTCCTTCCGTCCAGACAAGGCAATCAATATCAATAAGGACGGCTTCGTAGAGTACATTAACAAGCTCGCGGCAAGCGTAGGCAAGGAGACTTTAACAAGTGCTCAGGAGGTTTGCGACGCTTTGGGAGAGAGAATCGATTTCTTTAAGAAGCACGGCTGCAGAGCATCCGATCACGGCATAGATTACGTTATGTTCAGACCCTGTGACATCAGCGAAGCAGACGAGATCCTCGCTAAGGTCATGAGAGGCGAATCCATTACCACGGAAGAAGCGGAGAAGTATCAGACAACTATCCTTCTTTACCTCGCGAGAAAGTACCGTAAGGAAAACATCGTAATGGAGATACACTACTCCTGCACAAGAAATATAAACGAGAGAATGTTCAAGATCGAAGGACCCGACACGGGCTTCGACATGATCGCCAAGAGCAACTGCTATAACGAACTTGCAGCGTTCTTCTCTGAGCTTGATAAGACAAATGAGCTTCCTAAGACTATCGTGTTCTCGTTGGATCACAACGACTTCAACCAGATCACCACATGTCTCGGAGCCTTCCAGTCCTACGAGATCCCGGGGAAGATGCAGCTTGGCGCCGCATGGTGGTTCCTCGACACGAAGGACGGAATGGAGGAGCAGATGAAGGCGCTCGGTAACTTAGGTCTTCTTGGCAACTTCGTCGGCATGCTTACTGACTCCAGATCTTTCCTGTCTTACACAAGACACGATTACTTCAGACGTATCGCATGTAACCTGATCGGTAAGTGGGTAGAGGATGGAGAGTATCCTAACAACGATGCTTCCCTGAAGAAGATAGTAGAGGGTATCTCCTACTATAACGCAGAAAGATATTTCGGAATCTGATAATAACGAGGGGTAATTACAATGGAAAAGCTTAATTACGAAGTACTGGAGAAGAGTGGCTACACAGGTTATATAAAGAAGGAGGCGCCGGTTAAGGTGCTGCAGTTCGGAGAGGGCAATTTCCTGAGAGCCTTCGTTGATTACTTCTTTGACGATTCCAACGAGACTGCCGACTGGAACGGCAAGGTGGCATTGGTACAGCCTATAGGAAGTGGCCTTACTGATATCATTAATTCCCAGGAGGGCCTTTACACACTTTATCTGAGAGGCTCGGATAAGGGAGAGAGGGTCAATCTCAAGCGTGTCATCTCCGTCGTAGATAAGTGCTATAACCCTTACGTAGAGTGGGACAAGGTGATCGAGATCGCCAAGAGCGATGACCTCGAGTTTGTAACCAGTAATACAACTGAAGCCGGTATCGTATATGATCCTGATTCGAAGCCGGATCAGATCCCGCCCGTATCCTTCCCGGCTAAGCTGGCGGTGCTTCTCAATGAGAGATTCAAGGCAGGGAAGAAGGGTGTTGCCGTTCTGTCCTGTGAGCTTATTGATAATAACGGTAAAGAGCTTCAGAAGATTATCAACATGCATATCGATGACTGGGGCTGGGGCGATGACTTTAAGACATGGATCAATGAAGAGAATCTGTTCTGCTCTACTCTCGTAGACAGGATCGTTCCCGGAAGGATCAGAGACCCCGAGGAGCTCTCAAGGCTTAATGAAGAGAACGGATACGAGGATGCACTCCTCGATGTCGGTGAGATCTTCGGCGTGTGGTACATCGAAGGTCCTAAGGAGCTCGAGGATCAGCTTCCCTTTAAGAAAGCAGGCCTTAATGTGCACGTAGTTCCTGACGTGGTTCCTTATAAGAAGCGTAAGGTTCGTATCCTTAACGGCGCACACACTGGCTTCGTACTCGGTGCATATCTTGCAGGTCAGGATATCGTTCGCGACTGTATGAAGAATGAGGCTATTCACGGCTTCATGAATAAGATGCTCTACGATGAGGTCATCCCGGTGCTTCCTCTTCCCAAGGACGAGTGCGATGCCTTTGCCGAGGCGGTTACAGACAGATTCAATAACCCCTTCGTAGATCATCAGCTTCTCTCTATCTCATTGAATTCCACATCCAAGTGGAAGGCGAGAAATATGCCCTCCTTCCTGGACTATATCGATAAGTTCGGCAAGCTTCCCGAGGCGCTTACCATGAGCCTTGCAGCATACATTGCATTCTATTCCTCGGATATTAAGAGGCTTGAGGATGACGGCCTTGTGCTGAAGCGTCCCGCAGGTAATGAGTACAAGGCTCAGGACGACAGATATGTCCTCGAGTTCTTCTACGATCACAAGGACAGGGACGATGAGACTCTGGTCAAGGATGTTCTCTCCTATACCAAGATGTGGGATATGGACATGACTACTATTGACGGTCTGACCGAGAAGGTAACAGCTGACCTGAAGCTTATCCGCGAGGAAGGTGTCGAGGCAGCGTACAGGAGTGTTCTTTGATGCTTACCATTAAGATACATCCCAAGGATAATGTGGTAGTTGCTCTTTCAGATATCAGTAAGGGTACCGGTATCGAGGTTGACGGAAGAAGCATTACCGTCTCTGAGGATATAAGACGCGGTCATAAGATCGCTATAAGTCCTATCTCCGAGGGTGAGTCCGTTATCAAGTACGGCAACCCTATTGCGGCTGCTACTAAGTCGATCGAAGTAGGATCCTGGGTACATACGCACAATGTTAAGACCCGTCTCAGTGAAGGCGGTGAGTATGTATACGATCATCAGGTATACGAGCTTCCTGAGACTAAAGAAAGATACTTCATGGGCTATAAGCGCGAGGACGGAAGATCTGCGATCCGTAATGAGATATGGATCATTCCGATTGTCGGCTGCGTCAATTCGATCTCCAAGCAGATAGTAGAGCAGACTCAGAATCTTGTAGACGGTTCGCTTGACGGTATCTATTATTTCCCTCATCCCTTCGGTTGCTCGCAGCTTGGGGATGATCTTAGCAACACAAAGAAGCTTCTGTCAGCTCTTGTTAAACATCCCAATGCAGGTGCAGTTCTGTGCGTGGAGCTCGGGTGTGAGAATCTGACACATGATATGTTCCTCGAGGCGCTCGGCTCCTATAACCCTGACAGAGTTAAGTTCCTTAAGTGTCAGGAGAGCGAGGATGAGGTAGAAGACGGCGTTAAGCTCGTAGAGGAGCTTGCAGCCTACGCTAAGAAATTTGTAAGAGAGAAGATACCTGTAAGTGAGCTGGTCGTAGGCATGAAGTGCGGAGGCTCGGACGGTCTGTCGGGTATCACCGCGAACCCTCTGGTAGGAAGATTCTCTGACAGGATCATATCACTGGGCGGTTCCACCGTATTGACCGAGGTCCCCGAGATGTTCGGCGCGGAGAATATCCTTCTGGCAAGATGCGAGAATGAGGATATCTTTAACAAGGCAGTCGATATGGTAAACGACTTCAAGCAGTACTTTGTTTCCCACGGACAGGTGGTGTATGAGAACCCGAGTCCCGGTAATAAGGAAGGGGGCATTACGACCCTCGAGGATAAGTCCTGTGGCTGCGTTCAGAAGGGCGGAAGTGCTCAGATAGTAGATGTGCTGTCATTTGCTCAGCCTGTGGTCAAGAAGGGACTTAATGTTCTGACAGGTCCCGGCAATGATCTTGTCAGCAGTACTGCATTAACTGCATCCGGTGCACACCTTATTCTCTTTACTACAGGAAGAGGAACACCCTTCGGAGCACCGGCACCAACAGTCAAGATATCGACCAATTCCGCACTGTATAATAAGAAGGGTAATTGGATCGACTTCAATGCAGGCACTATTGCCGAGGGTGAGGATCTGGATGAGGCCGCAGAGAGACTTCTGGATTATGTAGTAGAGGTCGCGAGCGGAAGAAAGACCAACACCGAGGAGCACGGTTGCCGCGAGATATCGATATTCAAAGACGGCGTAATATTATAAGAAACGAGAGGAAGAAACAATGGAATTAAGAACAGCAGCAAGCCCTAAGGACGTTAAGAATTACGATACTAAGAGACTTCGTGAGGAGTTCCTTATCGAGAAGGTATTCCGCGAGGATGAGATCTATCTTGTCTACAGTCACATCGACAGAATAATCACAGGTTCGGCGACACCCGTTACCAAGTCATTGAAGCTTGAAGCCGGAGACGAGCTTCGCGCACAGTACTTCCTCGAGCGTCGCGAAATGGGTGTCATCAATATCGGCGGCGCAGGCAAGATCATCATCGACGGTAAGGTCTATGAGGTCGGTGCCCGTGAGGGAATGTACATCGGCATGGGTAAGAAGGACATAGTATTCGAGAGCGTAAGTGCTGATTCACCTGCTAAGTTCTATATCAATTCCGCTCCTGCACACACCACATATCCCACGGTGCTGATTAAAAGAGAGGGTACCCCTTCTGAGGATGTGGTAATTATTAAAGAGGAGAACAAGAAGCACTTAGGTTGTCTTCAGGATTCCAACGAGAGAACCATCAACAAGTACATTCTCCCGGGTCAGGTGGAGAGCTGCCAGCTCGAGATGGGTATGACCGAGCTTGTACCCGGAAGCGTATGGAACACGATGCCCTGTCACACGCACGACAGAAGAATGGAGGTCTATCTGTACTTCGATCTTCCCGAGGATGCCTTCGTTATGCACTACATGGGTGAGCCTACGGAGACACGTCATATCGTTATGCGTAATGAGCAGGCGGTAATAAGCCCGAGCTGGTCCATTCATTCAGGTTCAGGTTCCAGAAACTACACCTTTATCTGGGGTATGGTAGGAGAGAACCAGGACTTCGATGATATGGACGACGTTCGTAATCAGGACCTTTTGTAATCAGTAATCAACAAATAATTCGGAGGTAATTAACATGGCCGGTATTCTTGATAAGTTCAGACTCGACGGTAAGGTAGCATGGGTAACGGGTGCATCCTACGGCTTAGGCTTCGCATACGCCAAGGCATTCGCCGAAGCAGGCGCGAAGATCGTATTCAACGACGTTAACCCTGAGCATCACGCACGCGGTATGGAAGCATATAAGGCGGCAGGCATCGACGCTTACGGCGCGATCTGCGATGTCACCAAGGAGGATCAGGTCCTTAAGTTCGTTAAGGATGTGGAGGAGAATGTAGGACCTATCGATATCCTCGTTAATAACGCAGGTATCATTAAGAGAATTCCTATGGTGGAGATGGATGTGGCGGACTGGCAGAAGGTCATCGACATCGATCTGACAGGACCCTTCATCTGCGCTAAGGCAGTACTCCCTTCCATGATCGAGAGAGGCTCCGGTAAGATCATCAACGCCTGCTCCATGATGAGCGAATTCGGCCGTGAGACCGTATCCGCATACGCGGCAGCAAAGGGCGGTCTCAAGATGCTCACAAGAAACATCTGCTCCGAATACGGTCAGTACAACATTCAGTGTAATGCAATAGGTCCCGGCTATATCGCCACTCCTCAGACCGCACCTCTTCGTGAGAAGCAGGCAGACGGATCAATGCATCCCTTCGACAGATTCATAAGGTCCAAGACTCCCGCACAGCGTTGGGGTCACACAGAGGATCTGATGGGACTTGCAGTATTCCTCGCATCTCCCGCATCTGACTTTGTAAACGGTCAGGTAGTCTATATCGACGGTGGTATCTCCGCTTATATCGGTCAGGATCCCAGCAACCTCGACGAGTCCAAGTTCAAGGACGAAGAAGAGTTCGATATCAAGGTCAACGACTGATATAACGGATCTTTATGAACTGCCAGAGAATAGACATCAGATGTGAGGGATCTTTGCCTTCGGCCTATGCCGTATTCTACGGCTACGAGTATTCGCCGAGGCTTGAGATCGTCGACAGACCTGTGGTGATAATACTTCCCGGCGGAGGCTACGATCACACATCTGACAGAGAGGCAGATCCTGTCGCGTTTAAGCTCCTGTCGATGGGCTATAACGTGGCGGTGCTTCGCTATTCTGTAGCTCCCGCTGTTTATCCCACTCCTGTTAAGGAGGTCGATAAGCTCGTACACATCATAAGAGATAACGCAGAGGAATGGCATGTGGATACCGGGAGAGTAATTCTTCTCGGCTTCTCTGCCGGAGGCCATCTGGCGGCGCTTTATACCATACAACACAAGGGCATGATCGACGGCTTGGCTTTAAGCTATCCTGTCATCACATCAGGCGAATATGCACACGAAGGTTCCTTCAAGCATCTTCTGGGAGATTCCTATGAAGAGCGTAAGGATGAATTCTCTCTCGAGAAGCTTGTGCATGAGTCTATGCCCAGGACGTTTATCTGGCACACCTTCGAGGACATGGATGTGCCTGTTCAGAATTCGATTTACTTTGTAAATGCACTCATAGACAAGGGTGTGCCCGTCGAGTATCATCTTTTCGCCAGGGGTACTCACGGGCTTTCCCTTGGAACTAAGTTGACTTCAAGCGAGAACGATAAGAATGTGGAAGCGACCGTGACCCCGTGGATCGATCTGCTCCACACCTGGATCGGACGCTTCTGATGAATTACCTGCTCTCGGATACCGACAGGACCTTCACCGGGGAGACCTTCTCCGGAGACCTGTACGCGAGAGCGATCCACCCAGACGGTAAATCATATCATACCTTCAGGACCGCTACAGTCTTAGTCGACGGAAGCGGACTTGTATTCGAAGGATGTACCTTCGAGAATACTGCGGGAAGCGGCAAGGAGAAGGGACAGGCTATCGCGCTGTATCTTGACGGCGACGATATCACTCTTCAGAACTGTATAATAAGAGGCCATCAGGATACGCTTTTCCTGGCTCCGCTACCGATACGCGAGCACGAGAAGGACGGCTTCATCGGACCGAAGAAGGATGAACCGAGAACGAGACGAGTCTTTCATATCAAGAACTGCGTTATAGAGGGAAGTGTGGACTTCGTCTTCGGGGGAGCCACGGCGTACTTCGATGACTGCACATTCATAAGTAACGAGTCCGGTTACGTATTCGCCCCTTCGACACCTCAGGATGTTAAAGAGGGATTCGTGGCGAGAAATTGCAGATTTTTAAGGACTGGGACGGTAGAGGACGAGAGCGTATATATCGCGAGGCCGTGGCGCAGATACGGTAAGGTTAGACTTCAGAATTGTTATCTTGATTCGCATATCAGCAAGGTCGGCTTCGACGACTGGGGAGATGAGAGCCGGAGAAGCACAGTGGTGTTCGAGGAGTACGGATCCTACGGACCCGGCTCTGAGGGTGCGAGGAGACCGTCGTGGGTGAGACATGATCTGGAAGGCTGAATTAGGTAACGGGAGATACAGAAATCCCATCATATATACAGACTATTCCGACCCTGATGTCATAAAGGGTGAGGACGGATTCTATATGGTTGCCTCAAGCTTCGGGAATATCCCGGGACTTCCCATTCTGTACTCGAAGGATCTTATTAATTGGGACCTTATTAATTACGCCATTCACAAGTTGCCGGGTAAGCCTACTGATGACAGAAGACCTCAGTACGGCAAGGGAGTCTGGGCGCCTTCTATAAGGCTTAATAACGGGGTTTATTATATTTTCTTCCCCATTCCGGATGAGGGGATATTTGTTACGTCTTCTCTTGAGCCTCGAGGTAAATGGAGTGAGCCCCGACTTCTGATGGAAGGCAAGGGGATGATCGATCCATGTCCTTTCTGGGATGATGACGGACGCGCTTATCTTGTGAATGCCGTAGCAAAGTCCAGGACCGGATATAACAACGTGCTTTATATTACCGAGATGTCGGTCGACGGAAGAAGGCTTCTCGGAGAGAGGACCCAAGTATACGACGGTGCTTCTGACGGAAACACTACTACCGAAGGGCCCAGGCTATATAAGAGAGACGGACATTATTATATTTTCGCGCCTGCGGGAGGAGTGAAGGAGGGCTGGCAGGTAGTTCTTAAGTCGGACAGCATCTACGGACCCTATGAAGCGCGGACCGTGATGCGTCAGGGGAATACCGAGGTCAATGGGCCTCATCAGGGCGCGTGGGTCGTGACTCCCGGAGGGGAGGATCACTTCGTCCATTTCCAGGACGTGGGTGCCGGGGGAAGAATAGTTCATCTTCAGCCTATGCGCTGGAGGGAGGACGGCTTCCCCGTGATAGGGATACCCACTATCGATGACCCGACTGTCGGCGAGCCGGTAGGTGAGTGGGAGAAGCCTAAGGGAGTTAACGCATTCCGCTATATCGGTAAGGGTAGTAACTTCTCCTCGATCCTGCCTTGGCAGTATAACGGAGAGCCTTCCTCGAAGGACGCGGTACTTCGGGAGAACCCCTTCTCTATTACGATCCCTGCGGTAAGCGTGCGTGAGGAAACAGCACTTGCTCTGGTGCCGGATATACTGCTTCGTAAGTGGGAGTCTCCGGAGTTTATATACGAAGGCAAGATCGATATAAGCGAGCTTCGTGAAGGCGATATGTGCGGGATCATATCAATGGGCTTAAACTACGCTTCTCTGGCTATCAAGCACGATACTGATAACCTGATCAAGATCCTCAAGATCACCGGAGAGATCATATTCGACGGCAGCGAGTACAGTGTAAATGAAACAAGAGAAGAGATCGGAAGCTTCACGGATGTGCCTGAGGTGAGCTTCAATTTCCTCGTACAGAAGAGTAACACGGTGATACTCTCGTTCTTCACCAAGGGCGCGAAAACCATATCATTAAGGACCGAAGGCAACCCCGGAAGGTGGGTGGGAGCTAAGTACGGCTTCTACAACATAAGGCCTGAAGCCGGTGATGCCGGGGCTGATCGTAAGGAAAGCAGGGGCTTTATAACCGTGAAGGATACGGTTTTGTACTGATTATCAAAATTTAATGAATTCTTTTTAATAAAGTTGTTGCACAGTGACCAAAGAAATGATATTATTTCGGTAATGAAAACGTTTACATTTTCTAGGGAGTAAAAAGTGGGGCCGCATCTGACGATACAACAGTATAGAAATATAGACCTTATGCTGTTCGCTCTGATCCTTACGATCACTGAGTCTATGATACTTATCGCAGCGACAAGATGGTTCCCTGACCAGATCTATCTGGTATCCGTAGCTTCAGCAATCACCGCTATCGTTATGGTGCGCTGGGGCTGGTACGCTTCCATCCATGCGGTGCTTTCCGGCGTGATCATGTGCCTTATAATGGGCGGCAGTCTTCAGCAGTACGCCATCTACTGTATCGGCAATCTCATGGGCCTTATGGCTCTCCCTCTAATTAAGAAAATCGGAGTTAATAAGATATGCGATAACGCTATTCTTCGAATACTGTACGGAGCTCTTGTCCTCGTTCTCATGCAGACGGGAAGAGCTCTTATATCGTTAGCGTTCGGTAATGGAATCGGAGACGTTCTAAGCTTCTATCTGACAGATGCTTTGTCCTTGGTATTTACCGCAGTCATTCTCTGGGTGGCCGGTAACCAGGACGGAATTCTCGAGGATCAGAGGGAGTACGTGGTAAGGATACAACAAGCGGAGGGAACAGTATGAAGATCAATGCAACGGATTACCTGGTCTTAGATAAAGAGACGGGTAAGTATAAGGCCGATCCCGAGCAGGTCGTAAGAGATGACGTAGAGAAGCACTATTGGCTTCACGTCGGAAGAATGATCGTTAAGGATTGGCGCCTTTATATCATGCTTGTTCCCATGATATTGGTATTCCTGTTCTGGCGTTACTTCCCGATGTACGAGCTCCTCGGATGCTTCAAGAGATATGAGCAGGTAACACCTGTAGCCGATCGTCTGTTCATCGGTTTCTCGAACTTCAAGTCACTTCTCGTAGGAGGAGAGCAGCTTTCCTTAGAGTTCTGGAGAGCTTTACGTAACACATTCCTTCTTAGCTTCTACGGACTTTGCTTCGGCTTCCCTATGCCTATCATCCTGGCTCTGTTCTTCAACGAGGTTCGTTCCAATGCAGTCCGTAACGTATTCCAGGTAATGACATACCTTCCTAAGTTCATGTCAACGGTTATCATGACATCCCTGACCCTCATGCTTGTTAAGGGTGCATCCCTTGTAAACGGAATGGGTGTTATCTCTCAGGCTCTGGTTCACTTAGGGCTTGTCTCTGAGCAGATCGGTAATATGGGTCTTCTTAATCAGGCCAGCATGTTCAGAAGCATCTATCAGATCACCGGTATCTGGGAGAGCGCGGGCTACGACAGTATCGTATTCTTCGCAGCGATCATCGCCATCTCTCCTACGAGTTATGAGGCTGCACAGATCGACGGTGCCGGCAAGATGGCTCAGATGAGATATGTAGTTCTTCCGAGTATCCTTTCCACAGTAGTTATCATGCTGATCACGAGGATCGGTCATCTCCTTATGGTAGGCTACGAGAAGGTATTGCTCCTTTATAACCTGAACACATACGTAACGGCGGATGTTGTATCAACCTTCGCACAACGTGTCGGTATCTTGAGCGGTAACGGAGGTATAGCCTCGGCCGCCGAGATGATGAATAACATAATCGGTATGCTCCTTGTTATCTGCGCGAATACCATCGCGAAGAAAGCATCGAACACTTCGCTTTACTGATAAGGAGAGTACTATGAGACGCAGACTTGAAATATCAGAGCTCATCTTCAAGGTATTAAGCTATCTGTTCCTGGCAATCTTCGCCATCGCCTGCCTTTATCCCTTCGTGTATGCCATAGCGGCATCCTTAAGCGGATATCATGAGGTTCAGTACGGTGAGGTCGTTCTGTTCCCTAAGAATGTTCAGTTCAAGGCCTTCGCAGATATGTTTAATAACAATATGTTCTGGAATTCCTATTCCAACACATTATTCCTTACCTTCTACGGTACGCTTTGGGCGATGGGCGTCGCTATCCTGGGTGCTTATGCTCTGTCCAAGAAGAGACTTCTGTTCAGAAAGTTCTTCAACTTCTTCCTGGTATTCACCATGTGGTTCTCCGCAGGTATGGTACCTCAGTACTTGAATTACTTAGCCACTCAGCGTGTGTTCTCGTCTATAGGTATCACGGATGATAAGTGGCTTGTAGTTATTGCCATGGGTATGGCAGCCATGAATATCATCCTCTTAAGAAATGCCTTCGAGGGCGTTCCTTCAGAGATCGAGGAGGCGGCTATCGTAGACGGTGCTACCGAATTCCAGGTATTGTCCAAGGTCTACATCCCCATGACTAAGTCAACGATTGCTACGGTAGCATTGTTCTTCGCTATCTCGAGATGGAACGGTTACTACTGGGCACGTCAGATGATCAAGGATGCCAACGAGCATCCTCTCCAGGTATTCATAAGATTGAAGCTGGAGCAGTTCATGGATCCCGAGCAGATGGCAGGCTGGAGGGAGGTATATGCATCGGATTCCATGATCTATGCACTTATCGTGTGCTCGGTCATCCCGATCCTTATCATCTATCCCTTCATACAGAAGTATTTCGCCAAGGGTACTAACGTAGGCGGAGTCAAGGAGTGATTGTAACCCGTCGTGCCTGGTGCGGCGAAGACGGTTAGCAATATAAACAAGAATCAAATTTAAAGGAAACATTTAAATTTAAGGAGGCAGCTATGAAAAGAAAAACATTGAGATCGGCAATTGCGATCGCGACTATGGCAGCTATGGCCTTGTCGGGATGTTCCAATTCGCTGGGCGGCGGTTCCGAAGCGGGACAGGCTGAAGATCTTCTTACCTTCGCAGATGGCACCGTTCTGCGTATGGCATGTGGTTACAACAATGCCAAGACAGGTATGAGATTCGATGCTGAGACTGCAGGTGACGGCGTTACTCTCGCAGACGGAGTTACCTATCACACCGGTGACTTCAAGCCTGTATGGGTAGCAGTTCAGGAGATCCTCGGATTCACAATTGACGATCAGTACACAGGTATCAAGGATTCTGAGAACTTTGAGTACTGGGAGCCTAACCTTTCCCAGATCGATATGTTCTCCGGAACAGCAAGTCAGCTTCAGGAAGCAGGTGCTGCAGGTGAAGTAGTTAACCTCACAGAGTACCTCGACTTGATGCCTAACTTCAGCGCATTCCTCGATGCGAACCCTATCGTAAGAATGTCTCTTACAGGTTCCGTTGACGGTGACGACGCAGGAGCAATCTACTGCTCTCCTTACTTCGACGGTATTGATGATATCGAGAAGATGCCTCTCATGAGAGTTGACTGGGTACAGGCTCTCTTGGACGGTGAGGGCGAGTTCTCCGCTTCTTCTTCCGATACATTGGCTACTGCAGTTTATCAGCCCTACATGCCTACATCCGGTAGCGTAACAGTTGATGTTGTTACAGCAGACGGAACAGGCGTAGAGCAGGTTACAAAGAACTACGATGCAGCAGGTAACATCATTGCTACAATGAACGCTGCCGGATCCATCGACGGTGTTGAGGCTGTTAACATGCTTCGTACTTATATCGACGAGGCTTACGGCGGATACTATGGCACAACACGTTCCGACCTCTTCGTAGGCCAGAATGCAGCTTGGGACGCTGACGAGATGGTAGCTCTCCTTAGATGCGTAGTTGCTAACTCCGCTACACTTAACGCTGACGGCGCTCAGGTTCAGGGTCTCTTCTCCAGAGAGGAATCCAACAACTCCCGTCGTGCTGACATGTATCGTCTCGCAGGTATTCTCTTCGGTGTAAGAGGTCTCGAGTCCCGTCAGGACTTCCTGTACTTCGACAGCGAGGGTAACCTCCACGATGCACGCTGCGAGGAAGATACATATGTAGCTCTCGGCCGTATGTATGACATGGCTCAGGAGGGTCTCATCTCCGAATCATTCCTTACAGCTACTGAGGATTCCGGTCTTAAGAACACTGATTATCTCGAGAACGATATCGGATTCATGTCTTATGACTACAACCAGACACAGACAATCTACAATGAGAACGGTACTCTTGATGCAGACGCAGGCGAGAAGTACATGGCAGTCATGATCCCTGTTGCTTCATGGGATGACGGCACAGGCGCTACATACATGAGATTCACAGAGTCCTGGAGATCTGCTAAGACAGGTGGATGGGCTATCTCTAAGCTCGGTGTTGGTGACGATCAGGATAAGCTCTATGCTTGCTTGAAGCTCATCGACTTCGCTTACAGTGATGAGGGTATCATCCTTATGTCCTACGGACCTGAGGCATTCAGAGACGACGCTAACACATTCGAGTTCAACGGCATGCAGGTTCCTCACATCTCTGCTCAGACCTATGAGGATCTCTGGACATACGCTAACGGTAACTACACCAACTTCGCACGTCAGTACATCGGTTCTACTCTTTCCTTCAATAAGCTTCAGGCATTCGAGATGGAGTGCACAACAGCAGTAGGTAAGGAAGGCTTGCAGAACATCAACAACGCTATCGACCTCGGAGTCATTAAGCACCCTGAGCTTCAGATCATGGATAACATGTGGTACACGATCGTTCCTACTGTTCTTCCTACAACTGATGCAGATAACGACCTTATCAACACATATGCTGAGCTTAAGAGCAACTTCTCTACAAGCGGTCTGGATAACAATATTTTCCTGAACTTCATCGCTAGAGGAACAACAGCGGCTACAGCATCCGACACAGGTGTTACAACAGCTTCTGCTGCAGCTTCCATGGTTTCCGGTGATTGGAGCGGCAACCAGTATCTGCAGATCAAGCAGGACGCTTGGGAGAGACTCCTCGAGTACTCAAGCAATTTCTGATCACAATAATTTCCTAGGTTTTCCGGAGGGCCTTAACGGGTCCTCCGGAAACTATTATTAATAACCGGGTAATTGGAGATAAAAATGTACAAGAAACAGATGAAATTCCAGAAGATACTTTGCCTTATATCCGTCATCGTAGGCGGACTGGTCTTCTTGTATTCTTTGGGCATAATTACGGACCTTTACGATTCGCTTTACTTCACTATGCGTAATGCTGATCCCAGCAAAGTTGTTGTTCCCGGTTCTTATGTTTACTATGAGATACAAGATTTCAATAAACTCTTTGTAAGACTTGCTATCGTTCTTATTCTTATCGCAGCATTGCTCTTTATCACGAGCACACACGTCAGAAGACGTTATTATATAGCCAACTACATCTCGGTAGGGCTTTACACGATCTATTCTATCGCCTTCACGGTCTGGGCACACATTCAGATCGAATTCTATAAGGCAAAGTTCCTTCAGATCGACTTCGTTAAACTGAAGGAGTATTCGGAAGAGTGGAAGACATATTATACGGAGTCGACCTTCTGGTTCGACATCCACTATCTTGTATTAGGACTACTATTGCTTACAGCAATCTTACATATAGTTAACTTCTGCTTTAAGCTTCAGCTTATGAAGGAAGAGCAGAGGATTATCGAAGAAGGAAAGGAGGCAGCCGTAGTATGAGCGCGAACGCTAACGAGCTTAAGTTTATAAGAAGAGACCGCATGCGCTATGAGAACAATAAGCTCTCGTCTAATCTGGCGATAATAGCCATAGTATTCAACTGCTTCTTCTTCATCAGCATCTACGGGTCTAACGTCGGTAACTTCTACTACACTCTTATGATGGGTGCTTCCATCGTATATAACCTTCTGTTCATGCTTATCGTATTTCTGGTGGCAGAGGGAAGTAAGAGCTATCACATCGGTTATTCCTACATCGCTATCCCGGTAGGTATCCTTCAGTTTGTAAGGATATTAGGCTACCCGAGGATCGCACATACTGCAACCATATCACTTGCAGATGATTCTATCGTCAATGTTATGGGTAATGCACAGTTTACCAGGACGGTACTGTATCTGTGCATATCAGGCATCTGCCTTCTTCTGTCAGCTGCCATAGGCATCTACAAGTGCAGGGAACTTACAAGTCACCTTAAGGAGCTGGAAGCGGCTTCGCCCAAGGCTGATGCGGCCTAAGAATGTTATGAATTGAAGGAGATAAACCAATTATGGCAAAGCTTTCCTTACAGCATCTGGATAAGATATACGACAATGACGTTCAGGCAGTCTACGACTTCAATATGGAGGTCGAGGACGGCGAGCTTATAGTTCTCGTAGGTCCTTCAGGATGCGGAAAGTCAACGACACTTCGTATGATCGCCGGTCTCGAGGATATATCTAACGGCAAGCTTCTTCTTGACGGTAAGGATATCACTCAAGCTCCCGCCAAGGACAGAGACATGGCCATGGTATTCCAGAACTATGCTCTCTACGGACACATGACAGTATATGAGAATATGGCTTTCTCACTAACCTTACGTAAAGAGAATCCGAACGTCATCTATAAGAAGGTGTTGGCTGCGGCGGAGATACTGGATCTTACATCACAGCTTAACAAGAAGCCCTCGCAGCTGTCGGGCGGTCAGAGGCAGAGAGTTGCTATGGGAAGAGCTATAGTAAGAAATCCGAAGCTTTTCTTATTTGATGAGCCCTTGTCTAATCTTGATGCCAAGTTAAGAGGCTCCACGAGAAGAGAGATCCTTCTTCTTCATAAGAGACTTAAGGCAACCATGTTATACGTAACTCACGATCAGACTGAGGCTTTAACTCTCGCAGATCGTATCGTATGTATGTCGATGGGTCATGTTCAGCAGATCGGAACTCCTCTGGAGCTTTACGATTCGCCGGCTAATATCTTCGTGGCAAGCTTTATAGGTCTTCCTCCTATGAATTTCTTTAACGTGAAGGTCGAGGGCGGCAAGCTTACATCCTCCACCTTAAGCGTTGAGCTTGATGCTGAGGATAAGGCCAGACTTAAGGCTTATGAGGGTAAGGAGATCACCTTAGGAGTTCGTCCCGAGGATATCGGTGAAGGCGGACAGACTAAGATCAAGGTAATGACGAATGAGAACCTCGGACTTAATACTCTGGTTCACGGTCACTTAGGCGCTGACGGCAAGGGTGAGCAGATCACCTGTAAGTTCAGAGGCTGGTGCGAGTATAAGGACGGCGACGAGGTCAGCATCAGATTTAACAGGATGCACTTCTTCGATAAGGAAACGACGAATGCTATAGTTAAGGAGGAGAAGTGATCTATGAGCAATAAAGAGAGCAAGAACACTCCTTCCGGCATAAAGGAATTCATAAGAAAGAAGATCGTATCCCTGAAGCGTAAGCCTCAGACGATACCTCTTATCGTGCTGGTTATTACCTTCCTGGATTATTCCCTGAGACTTCGTATCATCTCCGATACTACAGCGAAGATCAACACCACCGGAATGGGACTGTGCGGATTTGTAACCATGCTGTTCTCCATTCTGTCCTTCGTGTGCTTCCTTAATTCCTTCCCCCACAGGAAGAAGCCTAACGTACTGATGCTTACCATATTCTTCATCATGCAGGCTACCATAGTAGTATGCGACCGCATCTATATAGGTAAGATCCTTCAGGCCGTTAATTCTGCCCCTGATGCAGGAAAGTATATTAATGCAAATCCCTTCATACAGAGTGCGTATAACCTTCTTAACGCTCACGTGGTACTGGTGATAATCACTGTGCTTCTCGTGGCTACGCTTCCTCTGTATTCGAAGCTGATCCGTAAGATCAACACCTCCATCGAGGTTGCCGGTAATACGGATATGGGACAGATCGAGATCAACGCTGAGGAGTGATCCCGATGGCGTCCTCTGACAATAACGGTAAAGAGGCATCCGAGTACTACGAGCTTAAAGAAAAGGCAGTACAGGACCTTCTGACAGCTAACGAGGAGAACTCTCCAGAGGTCCCTGAGGCCGAGCTTCGAAGACTTACCGGTAAAGGCAGATGGCGTATCCCCGGATGGTTAGAGGTAGTATTTATCAAGTTCTGGTTCAGCGCTGCGATATGCTATTTCTTTATCTGGGGACTGGGCGGATATCTTCAGACCCTTATAGATCAGCTGTTCGTCATAGGAATAGCTCTGGGTATCATAACGGATCTTCTGACGAATAACGTCATCAGATTCTTCGCGGTATCCAAGGGGGACAACGATAAGTACATGATGTTTCCTAAGCGAAGCTATAAGAGCTTCATCGGGAATATCCTATACGCCTTCGTGATAGTGTTCCTGGTCTATACCATATATAACGCGATCAACCTTCTGATCATCAATATCAAGGGAGGACAGGTTGATACGTTACCTTTGGGAGTAGAGCCCATACTCTTCGGAGTATTCTGCTTCACGGCAGACCTTCTGTGTGTAGGGGCGAAGAACATGTTATTTAAGATAATTGACGATGCGAAGAATAAGATAAATAAGGAGATCGAACATGGCGTACCTGACGTTAAAGAACATCAATAAGATATATCCTAACGGATTTCACGCGGTTCATAACTTTAACCTTGAGATCGAGAAGGGGGAGTTTATTGTTTTCGTAGGGTCCTCAGGATGCGGTAAGTCCACTACGCTTCGCATGATAGCGGGTCTCGAAGAGATCAGCAGCGGTGACCTTCTTATTAACGGAGAGCGTGCCAATGAGCTAGGTCCGAGACAGCGTGAGGTGGCGATGGTGTTCCAAAGCTATGCTCTCTATCCTCAGATGTCGGTCTATGATAACCTGGCTTTCTCGCTCGTTCTTCAAGGTGTGGATGAGGATGTTATCGAGGAGCGTGTTAACAAGACGGCGGCGATATTAGGTCTCACGGATTATCTCGACAGAATGCCCCGTGCACTGTCCGGAGGTCAGAGACAGCGTGTTGCCGTAGGCCGTGCCATTATCCGTAAGGTCGGAATTTTCCTCATGGATGAGCCTCTGTCTAACCTCGATGCCAAGCAGAGAGTTACCATGAGATCCGAGATTACTCAGATCCACCGAGAGACGGGAGCTACGACGATCTACGTTACTCACGATCAGACTGAGGCCATGACCATGGCGGATCGTATCGTCATAATGAGAGACGGTTATATCCAGCAGGTCGGAACCCCTAAGGAGCTGTACTTCAATCCTGCTAACGTATTCGTGGCAGGCTTCATCGGGGAGCCTCCCATGAACTTTGTAAAGGGCACCGTGAAGGACGGCAAGATCAGCTTCTGCGGTACCAAGATCGATCTTAAGCTGAAGCTCAAGGATAAGATCTCAGAGTACGAGGGCAAGCCTATCGTGTTCGGCTTCCGTCCTGAGGCGATTAAGCTTGGTAAGCAGGCTGACTCCTATGTATTCAACTGTGATGTAGAGCTCAATGAGATGCTGGGAGATAACACCAACGTATATATCGTATCAGGAGATGACAGAGCTATCCTTAAGGTAGATCCGCACGATTCTCCCGAGGTTGATACTAATATCGATTTCTCGGTTCCTTACGAGAATGTTTATCTGTTCGATGGCGAAACGGAGAATGTGATCAATATCTGATCCCGATCTTCTATGAGTCAGGTAGCATCTAAACAGGATGAGAAATTCAGGGAGTATGCGCTTAACGCAGCTCCGCTTCGGGTTATCTTCACTGTTTGTGCACCGCTTGCCCTTTATCAGGGCTTATGTCAGCTTTTCTCCATACTCGATGCCCTGATGGCGGCGCATATCAGTGCCGGCGCGGTATCGGCTATCTCAAGTCTTGCTCAGGTCACGGCCATGATCAATGCCTTGGGCGCAGGGCTTGCCGTCGGCGGCTGTATAAAGATATCCGAGAGCTACGGTATGGGAGACTATCAGGAGGTTCGTCAGAGGACCTCCACTCTTTATGCTGTGACGGTTATCTGCGGTCTGGTGATCGCTGTGGTGCTGGTGCCCTTCGCCGTACCCTTCCTAAGACTTCTTAATACTCCGGAGGAGTTGATCATAATCGGTGCCGGATACTTCAGGATCGAGGTCATCGATATGGTGCTTCGATTCTTCAATACAGTGTTCATCGCCATAGAACGAAGCAGGGGGCATTCGAAGCTTATTCTGGTGCTTAACATTGTTACACTGGTCGTGAAGCTGGGATTGTCGGCTCTGTTCGTATATGTCCTGGAAACCGGCGTGGTAATGGTGGCTGTGGCTACCCTGGTGTCTCAGGCTGTGATCACACTATATGCACTCATTAAGATGCCTCGTGACGAAGGAGCCTTCAGGTTCTCTTCTAAGGCCGTAAAGATCCGTAAAGCGGTTATCGGACCTATCCTTACGATATCTTTCCCGGTAGCGGCGGAGAAGCTTCTGTTCGCGGCCGGAAAGGTTATCGTTAATGCCATGTCCGGAGGCTACGGACCTCTTACTGTAGGTGCTCTGGGAATATCCAATAATATCGGCGGCTTTACTACTAATCTTCACGCCGGAGTGCTGGACGGAGGATCGGCGCTTATCGGACAGAATCACGGTGCAGGGAAGACGGGAAGGTCTATAAAGATATTCCATTTCCTTCTTGTGATAGATGTCGTTATCGGTCTTGCGGGACTTATTATCGTAAGTATTTTCCTGCCTCAGATAGCATCCGTATTTGCTCACTCGAGAGATGAGTTTAATCAGGAGTTCTGTGACATGATAGTCGCCATTCACCGATACGAGATGCTGGGATATATTATGCTGGGAATTAATTCGGCAGTTAATGCATTCCTTCTTGGATACGGCTACGCGAAGCTTACCATGATGCTTAATGTGGCCCGAGTGTTTGTCTTCAGAGTTCCCGTGCTGTGGTATCTTCAGCAGTTTACCGCTATGGGCTCGGAGGCAGTAGGAGTCACCATGATGGTATCTAATGTAGCCACGGGACTATTCTCCATCGTGGTTATTATTCCCGTTATTCGTAAGCTTATAAAAAGCGAGAAAGCGTTAGGTGTAGCATGATCAGGATAGTGTGGGCAGGAGACAGTACGGTGGCATTTAACAGGGCAGATACCTACCCTCAGGCAGGACTGTCACAGGGTTTGCCGTTGTTCCTGAAGGATGATGTGTTTGTAAGAAGCTTCGCCGTGAACGGCAGAAGCACAAAGTCATTTATAGATGAAGGAAGACTTGCCATTATCGATTCATATCTTAATGAGGGTGACTTCCTGTTCATAGAGTTCGGACATAATGATGAGAAGATCGAAGATCCCTCTCGTTATACAGATCCCTTTACCTCGTATAAGGATAATCTTCGCGAGTTTATCAAAGTGGCAAGGAAGTACGGCGCTTATCCTCTTCTGATAACCTCTGTAGCAAGAAGACGCTTCGATGAGAGTGGGGTGTTTATGTCCGGGAGCCACGGAGAATATCCGAAGGCCATGAAGGAGGTCGCATCCGAGGAGAACGTTCCTGTGGTGGATCTTACTTCACTAACCGAGAGCTACATCGAGGGCCTTGGAGATATCGGATCGCGGGATATGTTCGTGTATCCTAAGGACAATACACATCTTACGACCTACGGGGCTATGATGATAGCGAAGCTTCTTGCCGAGGGGATTAAGGCTCTTCCGGCACCATACTCGGACCTGATATACATTAAGGAGGAAGAGAGCTTATGAGACTTGGCATAAGATTACACGATACGGCGGTAATGCCTATCGAGGAGCGTCTTAAGAATGTGAAGGCTAACGGCTTCGAGTGCGTACATATCGCACTTTCCAAGACTGACGGTCTTCCGTCTGATACGAAGGCTCTCACTCCCGGATACGGGATGTATTTGAAGAGGATTTTCGATGAGGCGGGAGTAGACGTGGCAGTGCTGGGAAATTACCAGAATCTCGCGAACCCTAATGAGGAAAAGCTTAAGGCGATAAAGGAGAGGTACAGGGCGCATCTGAAGCTGGCGGCTGTTATGGGCTGCGGCATGGTGGGTACAGAGACCGGCGCGCCGAATGAGGACTATCGCTACGATAAGACGGAGAACAGGTCCCAGAGAGCTCTCGATATCTTCGTGGAGAATCTGTCTTCTGTGGTGGAGGATGCGCAGAAGCTTGGTGTGCTGATAGCCATCGAGCCTGTGTATAAGCATATCGTCTATGATGCCAGAAGAGCGAGGGAGGTCCTGGATCGTATTAAGTCCCCCAATCTTCGCATCATCTTTGACCCAGTAAATCTTGTTGATCCAGAGGAGCTCGACAGAAGAGATTATGTGATAGATGAAGCCATGGAGCTTCTGTCGGACGAGATCGATATGATCCACCTGAAGGACTACATTATGGAGGGCGACAGCATGAAGTGCGTAGGCTGCGGCTTCGGTCAGATGGACTACAGTCGCATAGTTAAGTTCGCGAACGAGATGAAGCCGTATATACATGCGACTCTTGAGAATACAACGCCGGAGACGGCCAGAGAATCACTGATGTTTATTAGAAGACTGGAAGAGGAAATGAGGTAACTTGACATGACAGAGCAGACTAGAAAGAACATCGACGCCTACATAGACGGCCTGCTTAGGAATTCCACGCCTAACCGCCCTGTCTGGAATAAGGAGCTTCAGCTGTGGGGTAAGGACAACAAGTGGAATTACATCGACGGCTGCATGATCACCGCCATGATATCTCTTTATGAGATCACGGGGGATGAGAAATACTATCTCTTCGCGAAGGATTTTGTGGACTACTTCGTGGAGGAGGACGGAACCATAAGGACCTACAAGATCGAGGAATATAACCTCGATAATATCAATACTGCGAGTAACCTTTTCTATCTCTACGATAAGTCGAGGGAGGAGAAGTATAAGCTGGCTCTGGAGCATGTTCGTAAACAGCTTGACGGCATGCCTCGCACAGCCGAGGGCAGCTTCTGGCACAAGGATATCTACCCTAATCAGGTATGGCTTGACGGGCTTTATATGGCTGAGCCCTTCTATATGCGATACGAGACTCGTTTCAACAAGATGGAGAACTGCCAGGACGTGATACTACAGTTCAAGAATGTAGAAAAGAATATGAAGGATCAGAAGACCGGGCTCTACTATCACGGGTACGATCATTCTCGCGAGATGTATTGGGCGGATCCGGTGACAGGCTGCTCTAAGAATTTCTGGTTAAGGTCATTAGGATGGTTCGCGCTGGCGCTGGTAGAGACTGCTCAGGCGACGGATGAGACTCTGTATTATGAGAGAAGATATCTTCAGACCTTGCTGGAGAATCTGATCGATGCACTGATACCCTATCAGCATGAGTCCGGAATGTTCTATCAGGTTGTTGCTCATCCGGAGGTAGAGGGAAATTATCTTGAGACTTCGGGTACAGGGCTTCTGTCTTATGCTATTCTGAAGGGTGTAAGGCTCGGATTCCTGGCTCCTCGATATCGCGAGATTGGACAGAAGGCCTTCGACGGCATCGTGGAGAAATATCTGTCGGTGAACGAGGAGGGCGAGCTTAACCTGTCAGGCATATGTCTTGTGGCGGGACTCGGAGGCAAGACTCATCGCGACGGAACCATCGAGTACTATCTAAGCGAGCCGGTGGTGGAGAATGAGGCCAAGGGAGTGGCACCGTTCCTTCTGGCTTATACCGAATTATTAAGATGCGGAGACTGATCATATGATTTTCGACGTGCTTGCTGTATTCAAAAGAAGCATAACAATAGAGCTCACAAATTCCGAAAGGTATTATGCACCTTCGTCCTATTCCGTAACTGTGAATGGGAAGGAAGTCTTAAGAGCATCAACCAATGTGGTGACTGTCGACGGTCTTCTTCCTGATACTACCTACGAGATCGGTGTTAAGTCTGAGCTCGATGATGACCTGTATACGGCAAGCGTGAAGACCGCTCATGAGAGCTTCCTTCTTGATGTTACGAAGTTCGGAGCCGTAGGTGACGGAGTGACAAATAACACCTCTTATATTCAGGCTACGATAGCGGCGGCGCCTTCGGATGCCACTATCTATATTCCGGCAGGAGAGTACCTTACGGGACCGATATTTCTTAAAAGTGATATGACCCTGTGGATCGACGAAGGTGCGGTGATAAAGGGGCTGACGGATCGTTCGCTTTATCCGGTGCTTCCGGGGGTTATAAGGGATCTGTACGATAACTCTAAGGAGGACATCATCGCTTCATGGGAGGGAAATCCTCTGGACTGTTATGCATCGCTTATCACTGCGGTCAAGTGCGAGAATGTGGACATCGTAGGTAAGGGAACGATAGACGGTAATGCAGATATTAGCGACTGGTGGGTAGATGTTCGTAAGAAGCGCGGGGCATGGAGGCCGAAGCTGGTGTTCATATCAGGCTGTAGGAATGTGAGGATGCAGGGGTTATCTCTTCGTAATTCTCCGTCTTGGACAGTGCATCCTTATTATTCTGATAATGTATCCTTCATCGGACTTAATATCTGGAATCCTTCTGACTCGCCTAATACCGACGGCTTCGATCCGGAGAGCTGTTCAGATGTGCTTATGGCAGGCTGTCGCATATCCGTAGGGGATGACTGCGTTGCCATTAAGAGCGGGAAGCTTTATATGGCGAATGCACACTATAAGCCTATCGAGAATGTGGAGATAAGAAATTGCCTTCTGGAAAGGGGACACGGGTCTGTGACTATCGGGTCTGAGGTTGCCTGCGGTGTGCGTAATATTCATGTAAGTCAATGTGTCTTCGACAGTACTGACAGAGGCGTGCGTATCAAGACCCGAAGGGGACGCGGAAGCAAATCGGTGCTGGAGGAGATACTGTTCGAGAAGATCACCATGAAGAATGTACATATGCCGGTAACGGTGAATATGTTCTATTTCTGCGATCCGGACGGACACTCTTCGTATGTGCAGACACAGGAGCAGATGCCTGTGGATTACAGGACCCCCAAGATAGGAAGATTCACTATTCAGGATGTGGAGTGTATCGGTGTGGATGCGTCATTTATATGTGCTTACGGATTGCCCGAGGCACCCATCGAAAGGATCACCGTGAAGAGGGTCGATGTGTCATTCCTTCCCGAGGATCTTCGTAAGCCTCAGTGCCCGATAATGATGGATAACTTCGAGACTTTAAGCGGACGAAGCCTGTATCTTAAGAACGTGGAACAGCTTGATATCGAAGACGCGGTGATCAGAGGCGGCGCAGATAACGAGCCGACTTTGATTAACGTAAGGCTGTTTAATGACGAAGGGCTGAAGTACGAGTAAGGGCTTTCCTGCCTTATCTTCTAATGCGGCTCTGACCGGGATGCCGAGATTATACAATCAGGGCACGTTATGTTAAACTTCTTGCATGGAAAAGAAGATCAGAAGCTCTAACTTTGAACTACTCCGGATAGTGTCTATGTACCTCATCGTGGTGTATCACATCGTGGTCCACTGCGTGGTGGGACAGATGTACGGAAGCGTCTACAGCAGACCGCAGATGTTCTCGGAGCTATACCTGATTCAGGCTCTGATGCCTCTGGGGATGATGGCGAATGATATTTTTATCATGATATCCGGGTATTTCCTAGTCGAGAAGGGGAAGGACATCAAGCTTGGGAACGTAGCTAAGAAGCTTATGATACAGCTTGGTGCCGCTGCTTTGTTCCTGACCTTTGGGTCGCTTCTGTTCTTCTTCGTATCGCACAGATTCGATTACATATTTGCACGACTTATTGATATCAGATACTTCAACGATGATGTATGGTTCGTGGGCTATTACTTCGCCGTGATTGTAGTGGCGGCGCTGTTTCTTAATAAGCGTCTTAACGAGATGGAGCAAAAGCCGTACACGGCGTTGCTGCTGGCATTATTGGCCTTCACATCATTCATGTGGTCGGGCGGAGTTCTTAACAGCCTGGCACAGGAGCTTAGAACTCTGGCGGGAGGAGTATTCCTTTACGCTCTGGGTGGGTATATTAAGAGGTTTGATCCCTTCGCGAAGATCAGAGGCTGGGTGCTGGCGGTGCTTCCGCTTCTGGTGTTGGGGATCAATCTTCTGTCGTTCTTTAATAACATCCAGACTGAACTTAAGAACTATGATATCTACTACAACATTCAGGTGGAGTCGGGTGCGGAGATCAACAGCTTCCACCAGTCGGTCATCGGCTTTGCCAATTATAATCTGATCGTCATCGTCCTCGCAGTTACGGTATTCGAGCTGTTCAGAAGGCTTAAGATGCCTAATAGTAAGGTCATTAACTTCATCGGCGGCGGAACCTTCATGATCTATATCCTTCACGACAATGTCCTGTGGTATGACATCTGGGGCAGCTATCCATGGATGGATATATTAAGTACGTCGCTTCCGGTATTCTGCCTTCAGCTTCTCAAGTGGTCTGTGATCGTATTCGCGGTCTGCCTGCTGGGGTATGTGGTATACCGCCTGCTCGCCCTGCTGTGCGTAAAGTGTAAAGGGTTAGTGCTCAGAGAGTAAGCGGGCTTGAAGTCCTGAATTTGTCGATTTTTGTCGATTTTTGTCGAAAATTAGTAGGTGTATCAGACTTGTTCCGGTCTTATACTGTTCTTAGTAATAAGGGACAGGAGGTCTGATATGACAAATGTGAAATTAACCACCAAAATGAAAAAGCGTATGCAGGAGTATTGTCTTCTCGATGATTCGTTTATGAATCTGTTCTTCGACGGGGATAAGGAAGT
>JAFVAY010000014.1 GCA_017480325.1 Clostridiales bacterium | reverse complement strand
ATGAACTGGACATTATTGAATACTATCAGCAGCCGGGAAAGGCACATCACTTATCGGAAATCACAGAGAAGCAACGCAAGCTTTACAGATACTTAGATGTTGATCTGCCATCCTAGATATAATTTCTCGGGAGTTCAGGTTTCAAGATAATCTATTAGCCTTTTTCAGCAGCCGCCGACCTGTCCTTGTCGGGGGCTGCGGGAATATTTTTCTTGCCACAAGGATTAATAAAATCCTAAATACTCCCAGGAAGACATATCATAAAGATCTCCTGAATAAGGATTGTATGAATACCAGTCACCGGGAAGGAAAGACGTACCATTATTAATCCTGACATTTCTTTGTGATGATGCTAAATAAAGAAATGAGTCAGATTCATCAAGTTGAGATGTAATAGGATTACTTGTAAACGGGTTAATTGGATTGTTAATAATTCCCTCGAGCGCAAATATTGGAGTATGAGCATTTGTCATAAATTTCGTCGATGAATAGAAGCCCGATGCCCCAAAGTCTTTTACCATCAATAAGCAATTAAAGGCATTGACAGGGAAATAACCAATTGAGTTTGAATACAATTCTTCTCCTCTAAATGAAAGACCTCCGTGATCAGACACCAGTATTATTCTTGTATTGTCGTATATATCGTTTTCCCTCAGATAGTCGAACCATCTTCCAAGTTCTCTGAATGCAAGAGCTTGGCATTGATAACAGGCTAATTGATCAGCCCTTGTGAATACAATAGTAGAACCATCTTCGTTTTGGCGAGAATATGAATGATCAATATCAAAAGCGAGGTTGTCAACCTCATAATTAACTGAATAATCCGGCTCTTGAAGGAGCACGGGATCATGTACCATCTTTGTGGTGAGAACAATAAAAGAGCCTGGTGTAGATTCATTATCTGTAATGTTGGTAATAATGGGAAGATTATGAATTGCATAGTATGAATTAAGAAAATTAAAATCATAACCGGAAGCTCTTGACAGCCCGTCGGTGTTTTGAAAGCAGGAATTAGAGGATAGTCGAGAATTTAGATCGTTATAATAACCGTCGTCATAGAGAATTCTTCTTGTAAAAATAGGAGATGCCAGTCTTAGGCTGAACGAGAATAAATTACGTTCAAACGTGTAGGACCACGATTCCGCCATTTCGTCAAAATACGGATTCATTATTCCGGTGGCAATATAAGTATTTATATCAGGATAGTTGTTAAAAATAGATAAATCGGGTATTTCCATATATCCTGCGTATGGTGGATCTATTACGGTGGTTTCGTATCCGTTTTGTTCGAACAAGATCGGAAGAACTTCCAGGGCCTCATTATGTTTCTGTTCTAGTAATATATCGTTTCTTTGGTTCATTTGAGCCGGGGTATATTCATATCCTCCGTAAAGAGAAGGAGCCCCCATATTAGTTGCTAAACCAAATGATAGTGTGTTTGGATAGTATGTGAACCCGTCAAATTCAGTTTTCAATTCTGGAAATTCTTCCATTATATAAGGTACAAGAAGGCCTTCCGCTCTATCAATCATTATAATAACGACATTCTGACCGTTTTTAGATAGGTTAAGCGAAGGATAATCGCGTTGATTTTCAATATATGAATAACTACGGTTAACACGTTGGATTTTATAAATGTCAATAAAAGACACTGTAGATACAGTGACAAGTGCAATTATTGCAATTAACTTCATATAAGAAGTTTTATTGCGAAAGACTATTATAATAAGCAGAATTAATAGAGGTATAGTTAAAGCATTTATAATTATTTTTGTGGAATCGTCATTATAATAGGTCATCATGTTGAGAAACCGATTTAGATCCCCGTTATTAGTATAGAAAGCAAAATAATCAAAGAAGGCTATTAGTGTTAGCGATATTATTGTGATAACTCCGGATTTTTTGCTTCCGAATATTAAAAAAAAGATCCCTCCCCAAATTACGAAGAAACCAAGAGAAATGAAAAAGCAAACTCCAATATAATGTGTCAGAGTTATAGTTCTATAGTTCATGAGGAAGTCTCCTACAGAACGAGAAAGCAGATCCGAAGGAATCAGCAACCCTATGAAGATACTTAAACACAGTGCATATAGGAAGAATATTTTGATGTTCTCAGTATTATTACTATCATCATGTTTGCTTCTGTAAGATTCTCCTGACGGTATGTATCGGTTTACAATACTTTTAATAACAGAGAACACATTGTTCAGCGTCCAGTATAAAACGAGACCTGATGGTGAATCATATAGCAATACCAAAAATACAATTGAAGTAATGTACAATTGAATCTTTATTTTTCGATCGAGGTTTTTAGAATAAATCATGCCAGACAGTATGTTCACCAGGGTCATGATTATAGGAAGAATATTGATCGGAAATACACCAATATTAAAAACGCTGTCAGGAACGCCCAGATCGGATATTGGGCCCATAGAGACCCCTCTAAGAGCAACGGAGGAAGAAAGCATTCTATATGCCGCTATAAAGAATGGTATCTGAAGAAACAAGGAAGCTGAGCCTTTAATAGCGTGAAGGGGAGAGTATCCATTCTGGGTATAGTAGGTGTTGAGCACCATAATTTTCTCATCACCCCTAAAGGTTTTCTTTATGTGATTAATTCCCTCTCGAAGGCTTGCTTCAAGATTATGCTCTTTACGTTGTATGCTTTCCGCCTTTGCATAAAGAGGCCAGGAAAGAAGACTTACAAGCAAGCTAAGAATAATAATCGAAAAAACTGTACTTTCGGTTGTTTTATAAGCAATCGAGAAAATAAAATCAAAGAGAAGTTCGAGAGGGCGTATAAGTAAGAAATAAAGTACTGTAACTATATTCACATTCTAATACCTACGATATTATTAATCAATTTAAGATTATATATGTTATTTTAAAAGCATCCAAATCCGTATCATGTATAATAAGTTCATGGATGCTTTCGCTATCCCTGAATTCGCACGCTCGCCGTATTTAGTTATTGTGCTGTTGTCTGTGTTGATAGGGATATTGTGTGCGGGGCGTCCGGGCATCAGATAGACTTACATCTGTTCTGGCGTTGGCTTGTATCTTCATCTGTGCCGTTTATCTTACCTTCGTGACCACCGGTAAGCTCGGCTATCTTCTCGCCGGCTGATGTCACGGCAGAGAGTATAGCGGCTCCTTCTCTCACGTATATCAGACAGGCTCCTATTTCCCCATTCAGTCCCTGGAGACTATATGCTTCATGGCTGATTTTCTTGTCTCGCTTCTTCTGTTTAAGAAGCTTCGTAGCAAGCTTACTGCAGGCGCCATAAGCCTTGTACGTTATCATGATCTATGTCAGAGTGAAGTACAGAAAGAACGTGTTCGGTATCGTTCTGATGATCCTTTATATCGTGATGCTGGTTCTTGTAATAATCGGAAGCAGTCTTTTCTTGGCCATGTGCATTAACGAGCTGAGGTCATGTAATTTCTGATCCGAGTCCCGAGGACTTAATAAACCTATCAAGCTCCTCCGTAAGGCACGTGAGGTTATTGTCAAAGCAGTGAGTGTCTCCCGGAATCTCAACATAGGTACAAGACTCGTACTTGGAGGCTGCTTCCTTCACTCGAGCAGGCGGAATGGTGGCATCCTTCGAGCCGATTGCAACGAAAACCCTGCCGCGGTAGGCCGCTATCGCCTTATCTAGATCCAGAGTCTGTGCCACGCGCACGTAGTTGATATCCAGCCTTCTTCCGTCGCCTACAGTAAGATACGGGGGCAGATCATCCGGATCATAAAGCATCCCCAGAAGATTCCCTTCTCTTGCTCCGCTCGGTATTATTACGGCAGGGGACAGAGGCATCAGAAGCTTTATCCGTTGTTTCTCCATTCCCGCGAGAAGCATCGCGAGAAGACCTCCCTGCGAGTGCCCGCACAGATAAAGCTCTGTGACAAAATCTAGTGACTCGGCGTAGTCAATTACGTCCATGGCATTAGTAAGCCATTTATAAAGCGTGTGCTTCTCGAAGGTCCCTCCGCTTAAGCCGTGACCGTACATATCTACTCTTAAGGTAGCTATGCCGTTAGCCCGTAGCGTCTTACCTACGGCAATAAGATGCGGCTCTTCACAGTTGCCCGTGAAGCCGTGGATGATAATGCAAAGAGGACACCTCTCCTGCTTATCCGAGGGGAGCTCCAGATGCGCGTTAAGCCTAATACCGTCACTTTCTATAAACATAGGTTAATCTTATTCGATTATTGTATCCCGCACAAGTGCTGAAATTATTTGATTTATAAACCTATTGACACGGTGGGTAAATGGTGTTAATATTCCTTCAGCTTGAGAAAGGAGTGCGGACAATGATCCATAGCATCAACTGTATGTGTTGTCGAATGCGATGTACCCGGACAGATGATTATGTTCGGATGTGTGGTCATACGCTCGCGCATTCCGATGAGAAACGATGTTGAAGCAGTAAAGCATCATTAGTCATTTGTTCGGGGGTCTTAAGCAGACTCCCGTTTTTATTAATAAACATATTGTGAGGAAAATAACATGAGCTTAAAGATAGATTCATTACTTATACACGGCGGTATAGACGGAGACGAGACAACGGGTGCGGTGAATGTCCCCGTTTATCAGACATCGACCTATAAGCAGGACGGTCTTGGTAAGAACAGAGGCTGGGAATATTCAAGAACCGGAAACCCCACGAGAGCAGCTCTCGAGAAGCTGATCGCAGATCTCGAGGGAGGAGAATACGGACTGGCCTTCGCATCGGGCCTCGCGGCAATCAATACGGTGCTCTCGCTTTTTAAGAAGGGTGACAAACTTGTTGTGTCGGATAACATCTACGGCGGAACCTTCCGTATCCTGGACAACGTCTACAAGAACTTTGACATAACTTATAAGATCGTGGATACGTCTGACCTCGAGGCAGTGGAGAAGGCTATAGATGAAGATGTTAAGGCGGTGTATATCGAGACACCCGCGAATCCTCTTCTTACTATTACAGATATCGAAGAGGTATCAAAGATCGCTCATAAGCACGATAAGCTGGTGATAGTGGATAATACCTTCCTTACGCCTTATCTACAGCGCCCCTTGGAGCTTGGTGCGGATATAGTTATCCACAGCGGCACCAAATACTTAGGCGGACATAGCGACACCGTATCGGGCCTTGTGGCTGTTAAGGATAAGGCTCTGGCGGATCGTCTGTACTACCTTCAGAATGCCATCGGAGGAGTTCTGGCTCCCTGGGACAGCTTCCTCATGATAAGAGGCATCAAGACCCTGGGTGTCAGGATGGACAGGCACGTGGAGAACGCGGGTAAGATCGCGAGATGGCTTCAGGACAGCGGCTACGTGCAGAAGGTCTACTACCCGGGACTTGAATCCGACCCCGGCTACGAGATCCAGAAGAAGCAGGCCTCCGGTGCCGGTGCCATGATCTCCTTTGTTCTTGACGAGAAGTATGATTATAAGAAGTTTTTCGAAGAGCTTAAGCTCGTCACCCTGGCAGAGAGCTTAGGCGGTGTGGAGTCTCTCGTATGCCACCCTGCAAGCATGACGCACGCGGCGATACCGGCCGATATCAGAAAGCAGGTGGGTATCGTGGATGAGCTCATCCGTCTGTCGGTAGGAATCGAGAATGTTGATGATCTTATCGAGGATCTGAAGCAGGCAATCGAAGCGTCTGAGGCGGAGGGGTGAACCATGGAAGTTTTTAACGATATAAGAAGTATGATCGGCAATACGCCGATACTTAAGCTTAATCACATGGGAGTTAATCCCGAAGTAAACATCTACGCGAAGCTGGAGCTTATGAATCCGGCCGGAAGCGTGAAGGACAGGATCGGTAAATATATGATCGACGATGCCGTTGCCACAGGGCGCCTTAAGAAGGGCGGAACCATAGTAGATGCTACGGCAGGCAATACCGGAATAGGAATTGCCATCGCGGCCCTTAATCAGGGCTATAACGTTATCTTCGCAGTACCGGAGAAGTTCTCCATCGAGAAGCAGAAGGTCATGATGGCGTTAGGTGCGAAGCTCATACATACACCCCGCGAGGAGGGTATGCTGGGGGCGAAGAAGGTGGCGGAGAAGATCATTGCCGAGACACCGGGTGCGATAACTCTCGATCAGTTCGAGAATCCTGCCAATCCCCGGGCTCACTATGAGACAACAGGCCCCGAGATCTACAGGCAGCTGGACGGCAAGATCGATTACTTCGTAGCAGGTGCCGGCAGTGGCGGAACCTATACGGGGATTGTGAAGTACTTAAAGGAGCAGGACAGCAGCATAACAGGCGTTCTCGCGGACCCCATAGGCTCCATCATAGGCGGTGGCGAGCACGCTGACTATGACATTGAGGGGATCGGTAATGATTTTATCCCTGACACCATGGATATAAGTCTCGTGGATAAGGTTATTAAGGTTACGGATAAGGAAGCCTTCGAGACATCGAGAGCCTTGGCTCATCACGAGGGGATCCTGGCAGGGTCTTCATCGGGTGCGGCTCTCGCGGCGGCAATAAAGCTGGCGGCAACTATAGATAAGGGCAACATCGTAACGGTTTTCCCTGACAGGGGAGACAGATATTTAAGTAAGGGTCTGTTCGAAGACTGAAGGAAGTTATGAAATGGCAAACGTATTTGAACTTGAGCATGTGACGAAGGTCTACAGAAATGACGGCAACGAGTTTACCGCATTGGAGGATGTGAGCCTTCAGATCGAAGAGGGAGAGATCTTCGGTATTATCGGAATGAGCGGTGCAGGCAAGTCTACACTGGTCAGAACTCTTAACCGTCTGGAGGATGTTACGGAAGGAACTGTCAGATTCTATGATGACGATCTGGCGAGTCTCACTAAGTGGGAGTTACGACAGGTCAGACATTCCATATCCATGATCTTCCAAAGCTTCAATCTTCTTCAGCAGAGGACTGTGATTCAGAACGTCGAGCAGCCCTTAAGGATAGCCGGCGTGAGAAATCCCGAGAGACGTCAGAAGGCGCTGGAGATGCTCGAGATCGTAGGTCTTACGGAGAAGCAGAATGTATATCCGGCGAGACTCTCGGGAGGTCAAAGACAGCGTGTTGCCATAGCAAGAGCTCTGGCGTCGGATCCCAAGGTGCTTCTGTGTGACGAGGCTACAAGCGCTCTTGATCCGAAGATAACGGGGGAGATACTGGACCTTCTTAAGAAGATCAATGAGGAGCGTAAGCTTACCATCGTAATCATCACACACGAGATGAGCGTGGTAGAGAAGATATGCGACAGGGTTGCCATTATAGATAACGGTAATCTGGCAGAACTGGGAGATGTTAAAGAGGTCTTCAGGAATCCGAAGTCCCAGGCGGCTAAGAAGCTTGTATTCCCGAGCAATCCCTTCGATCCATCTAAGCCTGACGGGAAGCTGATAAGACTTGTTTTCGATGGGCTTGAAGCGAGTGAGCCCTTCATCGCTAATCTTGTGGAGCAGACGGGGAAGAAGGTCAATATCTTAAGCGCCAACACCAGAAGCGTGGGAGGTATCGGCTACGGACAGATGGTGCTGGAGCTTCCGGAGGACAGAGAAGACCAGAGGATAATAATCAATTTCTTCAGAAACGGCGGGCTTACCGTATCGGAGGTGAACTGACATGAGTGATTACATCATACAAGCTATTAAGGACGGCGTATTCGAGACGCTTGAGATGACATTCTTCTCGTCTTTATTCGCGTACATCATCGGCCTTCCGCTGGGATTGATCCTGTATGCCACATCTAAGGGCAGACTGCTGTCCAACAGGCCGGTCAACGTTATTCTCGGAACAGTCGTTAATATTATGAGGTCGTTGCCCTTCCTGATCCTGTTGGTGCTTCTGATCCCCTTCACGAGAATGATAGTGGGAACGTCTATCGGAACCACTGCTTCTATCGTGCCTCTTACGGTGGGAACCATCCCCATCGTCGCTAGGATGGTAGAGTCCTCTCTCGAGGAGGTTCAGCCCGGGATCATAGAGGCTGCCGACTCCATGGGAGCTTCGCCTCTTTACATCATAATTCACTTTATTCTGCCGGAAGCGACGCCTTCGCTTCTTCAGGGTGCGGCCATTAACGTGGCAACTGTATTAGGATACTCGGCTATGGCCGGTGTTATAGGAGGTGGCGGCCTTGGTGCGATCGCGTTGCAGTATGGCTACTACCGCTATCAGAAAAATGTTCTTTGGACTACGGTGGCGCTTCTTGTGGTGCTCGTTATGATCATCCAGGAGTCCGGGGGGATCATCGCTAAGAAGACACGAAAATCATAAGGAGACTTTAGCATGAATCTAGGCAGGGAAATCGTAAATTACATTAGAGCAGGAGAATCTGACGGACGAGGCTTGGGGCTCGAGGTAGAGCACTTTGTTGTGGACGGGAACGGATGGCCGATGGGCTTCGATGAGATCACGGCGCTGATCGACGAGGTGGCAAGGGATCTAGGGGCGAGGATCGCATATACTGACGGATACCCGGTGGGATACTTCACCGACGGATACTCCGTGAGTCTGGAGCCCTCGTGTCAATTCGAGATAAGTATTGATCCGTATTCCGATATCGATGAGATCAGAGATACGTATAACCGGTTTATCGCGCTTTGGGAACCCCTTCTGGCGAAGAAGGGGTATTCGCTTGTAACGAAGGGAAACCTTCCCATCGTAGAGCTGGGGCAGATCACGCCTGACGAGATACCCCTGTCTCCCAAGAAGCGCTATAAGTACATGGATGCTTACTTCAAGGAGAGCGGTAAATACGGCGAATACATGATGCGCGCGTCAACCTCGGTTCAGGTGTCCATAGATTTCTCATCTGAAGAGGATATGGTGAGAAAGCTTCGGGTCATACAGAAGATCTCTCCCGTGTTGATGATAATCATGGAGAATAAGAGCAGCGAGACCTCTGAGCTTGTTAAGGGTTCAGGTAAGATCCATCTTCACAGGACTCAGGAATGGGATGCTCTCGACCCCGAGCGTACGGGCTTCTTCCCGGGGACCTTCGATGAAGACTTCGGTTACGAAAGCATTGCTCAGACTATCATCCATACGCCTCTGATCCTGCTTACCAAGGATGGCGAGACCAAGGGGGTCGGACACAGCAATGCACTCGATTTGGTGGAGCAGGGTGTCTTGGATGAAATCAATGACAAGCTTATCGAACACATTATCTCCATGGGCTTCTTCCACTGCAGAGTGAAGCGCTTCATCGAGATCAGGGTCGCTGACAGCGTTTCTATCGATAAGGCATTAGGGTATGTGGCGCTGATCAAGGGACTTGTTTATAATTATGAGAGTCTGCTTGCTCTGGAGGAAAAGCTTAGTGGTATCAGTACCGAAGCAGAGCTTCAGGGGGTTGTGGAGGCCATTGAGAGGGACGGCTTCGAGGCAAAGATCTACGACGGCAGGACCGCTTATGAGTGGTACAAGGACCTGGTAGAGCTGGCAGGCGAAGGACTGACAGAGAAGGACAGAGAGTATCTTAAGAATGTGTGAGTTGTTCGGCTTATCTTCCGATAGGAAAGTCAGGGTGAACGAGATCCTGAAGACCTTCTTCGAGGATGGGAATATCCATTCTCACGGATGGGGGATCGCATCCTGGCATGCCGACAATAAGGTCAGTCTTATCAAGGAGCCGGAGAATGCATTAAGAAGTGCACTGCTCAAGGATATCATGTCGGAGGATATGTCCTACAACGGAGTCATCGCTCATATGAGAAGGGCGACCATAGGAGATATAGAGTATAACAACACCCACCCCTTCATGGGAGAGGACAGTCTGGGGCGCACAGTCGTTATGGTGCATAACGGCACGATCTTCGATTCTCCGGAGCTTAATGAGTATCAGTATATACAGAAGGGAACAACGGACAGTGAGAGGATATTTCTGTATATTCTCGATCGCTTCGGAGATCACAAGTCCCATGAGGAGAGATTCGAATTTCTGAACGACACTGTGATCAGGCTCTCGGAGAATAATAAGCTTAACCTTCTTCTGTTCGACGGGGAGTACATGTACGTACATAAGAACGAGGCACAAACTCTCTATGTGAAGGAGACCGAAGGCTGCGCTATATTCTCCACAAGACCACTGAATGAGACGGGGTGGGAGGAGATACCTCTCGACAGACTTCTTGTTTATAGGAACGGTCAAAAGGTGTACGAGGGAACGACCCACGATCACACATATGTGTTCAACGAAGAGCAAATGCAGATGCTTTACATGAGCTATTCCGGGCTTTGATATCTTTACAAACCCAATAAATACAGGGGTTTACAGGAATTGAGAAAAAAGATTATTTTACCTATTGACATAGTAGGTTAGTGATGATAATATACACACGTTCAATCAAAGCGGAAACGCGTAAGGAGGCAATTAAGATGTTAAGTACAAAAGCATACATGTGTTGTCGAATGCTGTACTCCCGGGCATACCAAATGGCCGAGGCTTCAGATTGCCTAGATCTGCACCTCGTAAGTACACGATGTTGAACAACAAAGATACTTAAGCCTAATGCCCGGGAGTCGAGAAGGAACAGACTCCCTTTTTTGTGGGGTAAATCACAAAAGCAAAAACAAAACCTAAAAGAGAAAAGAGGAACATTAAAATGAAAACAAAACTTATATCGGCAATCTTATCAACAGCACTTATCTTCTCGCTCGCAGGCTGCGCAGCAAACACTGATGACGGCGCATCCTCAGAAGCTACAGAGAATACAGTAATCAGAGTAGGCGCTAACATAACACCTCACTCAGAGATCCTTGAGCAGGCTAAGCCTATTCTCGCCGAGCAGGGCATCACACTTGAGATCGTACAGCTTGAGGATTCCATCACACCTAACACCGGCGTTATCGAGGGAAGCCTTGATGCCAACTACTTCCAGCATGTACCTTACCTCGATCAGTTCAATCTCGAGAACGGTTCCGATCTTGTATCCATCGGTGCTATCCACTATGAGCCGTTCGGTATTTACGCAGGTCGCGTAACAGATCTTGCAGATCTTTCCGAGGGGGCAGTAGTTGCAGTTCCCAATAACGTAACAAACGAAGCAAGAGCATTGTTGCTCCTGGCACAGGAAGGCATTCTCACACTTTCTGACGATGCAGGTATCAACGCTACAGTAGAAGATATCGTAGATAACCCTCTTAACATACAGTTCGAGGAGCTTGCACCTGAGCAGCTCGTAGCTGCACTTCCCGATGTAGACATCGCAGTTATTAACGGTAACTACGCTATCGAGGGCGGACTTCATGTAAGTGGGGCTCTGGCAGTAGAGGCTAATGACGGTCTTGCAGCTCAGACCTACGGCAACATCATCGCTACATCACCCGACAAGGCTAACGACCCTGCACTTGCAGCACTCGTTGAGGTCCTTCAGAGCCAGGCTATAAGCGATTACATCAACAGCACATACGACGGTGCGGTAGTACCCCTTAACTGATAATCAGGAGAACGACAATGATAGGCTTTGAGTACTATAATCCGGCGAAAATAGTTTTCGGAGAGGGGAGCGAGCTTAAGCTCAAGGAGCTTCTTTCTGAGAATGAAGTGCACTCCCTTCTTCTGGTCTATAGCGGTGACTTTGTAAAGCAGCTCGGGATCTACGATGTGATCGAGAATGCGGTGAAGGAGCTCGGTATCAGATTCATAAGTAACGGCAACGTTGTTCCCAATCCCGGCGTCGAGCTCGTAAGGGAGCTGGTTGCCCAGGGCAAGGCAGAGGACGTGGATTTTGTACTCGCGGTAGGTGGCGGAAGCTCCATAGACACAGCTAAGGCGGTGGCTCTCGGGATTCCCTACGACGGCGATGTGTGGGACTTCTTCGATAAGGGCGTGAGCCCGAAGAAGGTCCTTCCCGTCGGTGTCATCGCCACAACGGCATCCAGCGGATCCGAGACCTCCAACTGCGCCATCATCTCTAACGGTGAGTGGAAGCTGGGCTTCGAGGATAACCGGATAATACCTAAGTTCGCGATAATGAATCCGAAGTATACCGCAGGACTTCCGCCCTACCAGACGGCCGTCGGCATAGCAGATGTGCTGGCGCACTTACTGGAAAGATATTTCTCTGATGCCAGAAATTCCGATACTACCGATTACCTCATAGAAGGTGCCATAAGGGCTTTGCTGGTCAATGCCGACAGACTTCTTAAGGATCCTTCTGACATCAATGCAAGAGCAGAGGTGCAGTGGCTCGCGAGTGTGGCACACAACAATTTCCTCGATGCGGGGCGTATCGCCGACTGGGGGTCACACCGTATCGAACACGAGCTGTCGGCTCAGTACAATATCACTCACGGAGAAGGAATGGCAGTGGTGTTTGTCGCATGGACGAAGTTCGCGGCCGACAGGAAGCCCTGGAGACCGGCGCTTCTGGCAACGAGAGTATTCGGAGTCGATTCATACGATTATAACGAGACGGAGCGTGCCCTTATCCTCTCGGATAAGCTTCAGGAGTTCTACAGAAAGCTCGGAGTGAAGACTACTCTTACAGAGCTTGGTATCGACAACAGGGACTTCGAGGTTATGGCGGCAAGGGCAACTCGTAACGGCAAGGTGGGACATTATATCCCCCTGGACGCCGAGAGCATAGTAGAGATCTTAAATAAAGCAATTTAATAAAAGGAGAGAAACAAAATGGCAAGAATCAAATTACTCGAGCAGAATGAAGTCACAGGTGCAGAGAAGGAGCGCTACGACGAGCTGGCCGGCAGAAACGCCGTAACCAACATGAAGAGAGGTCTTCTTAACGATGCAGCTACTTACGATGCTTACATGGCATGGTACACATCCTGGAACAGGCTTGTTGAGGTCATTGGCGAGAAGGACGCTATCCTCTACGCACACGCTATCTCAACAACCAATTCATGCCAGCTGTGCTCACTGTTCTTCATAAGTGACGTTAAGGGTCTGGGACTTGATCCCGCGAACCTTCACTATGATGAGAAGGAGCTTGTACTGACAGAGCTTGGAAGAGCTATTGTTAAGAATCCTACGGCTGTGTCGGATGAGCTTTTCGCGAAGCTTAAGGAGTTCTATAACGACCAGGAGATCGTAGTTATCGTAGGCTTCGCAGGACAGATGATTGCCACCAACAACTTCAACTCCGTGCTGAAGATCGATGTGGACCAGAGACTCCTGCCTATCATCAACGAGTTCAAGCCCGCGACATGGAGAGAGAATATCAAGTAATAATTACCCTATAGTATAATAGGTGAAAGGAGGACGCGATCATGATTTCGACAAGAGGCAGATATGCGCTTCGTGTGATGATCGATATCGCACAGAACAGTGACGGAAGCTATATCCCGCTCAAGGACGTAGCCGAGCGGCAGGGGATCTCGAAGAAGTATCTCGAGATCATCGTAAAGGACATGGTCGCGGGAGGCCTCCTTATCGGAGCCAGCGGCAAGGGCGGTGGCTACAAGCTCAAGCGCAAGGCTGAGAAATATACCGTGGGTGAGATCTTAGAGCTCATGGAGGGGACCTTATCCTCCGTGGCGTGTCTTGCTGATAAGAAGTACAAGTGTGACAGGCGTAAGGAGTGCCTGACCCTTCCCATGTGGAAGGAATACGACGCCCTTGTCCACGAGTTCTTCTACAGCAAGAAGCTCACGGATCTGCTATAGAAAACGTTTAACCATTTGGTCTGTTAAATTTTTTAGAAGATATCCGGTCGCTATACTTATTCCGGTAATAATAACGCAGTCTATGTACTTGTTTCCAAACTGGATGTACCGAATAAAAAACCAGTGAATCAGATATATCTGCAGACTTAGTTTACCCACAAATATCAGTGGCTTTATGGACAGTATCCGGGGGATAACAGAGGTCTGATTAATCAATAAAAGATAAATAAAAGCACATACAATGAGTGAGCAGGACATGGGAAATAGCCAACCGAAGTAGCGCCCTTTCATCTCTGGATAGAAAAGAGACAATATTTCGTCTGAAGTGACAGTTATAAAAAAGATAATTATGAGTTCTGCAAAAGTAACTAATACAGAGTATTTTCTCAAGATGCTTTCGAATGAAGTTCTTTGGGTGAATTTGTAAAGGTACGCGACAGCTATTCCGTTCAGAAACTGATAAAGGTAGAAGGGATCTTTACTTGTACCATAGGGAATATAAATATACCTTGGTGTAATAAATAGGCGAAAAACAATTGATATTCCAAGAACAAAGACAGCCTTGATCAAGTTGTTCTTAAGACAGGGAAATGGCTTTTCCAACAAGGATAGGCAAAAGTATATCAAAGGGGCTAATAGGAACATTAGTAACAACTGTTGAATAAACCAAAGGTGTGCATAGCTGTCTATAAATAGGAAATTCAAAAGATTCTGTCTGACCGGCATATATCGTTCATGGGTCAAAAGCAGCACTAACAGCAGTGTAATGTAATAGGATGGGATCAAACGTAAGAGTTTTTTCTTGTAAAAGTTAAGTACATCAGGTATTGGTTTTTTATCACTAAATGGGGAAGCGGTCATAAAACCTGCTAGAGCGAAGAATATTGCATTAGAGATCGATCCCAGATTAAGAATGTACAAGTGGCTCATAACCACTAACAGGGCGGCCAATCCTTTAAGTCCGTCTATGAAATTAATATGACTGCATTTATTCTCGTTCATAAGTATCATTATAACAGTGGCAGGAAAGCATTGCTCATTGATAGAACAGTTCTTCAACGTTAAAATAAACAATAGGCGGAGGTCGGATGATCATGAAGAAGTTCTTTACGTTGATAATATGTATTTTCGTGTTCCTCTCGATCGTGTCCTGTTCCGCGGATGATAAGCGGGACAGGGAACGCGAGGAGGAAACCGAGGTTGAGGAGACCGAGGTCGAGGAGACGGCGGATACCGATTCTAACTTCGATCCGGACTTCACATTCAGCACTACCGATCGTGACGGGAATACTTATACCGAGGATATATTCCGGGATTACGAGCTCACTATGATCAACTTCTGGGAGCCTTGGTGCGGGCCGTGTGTCGGCGAGATGCCTGATCTTCAGATCCTCTACAACAATTACTCGAATCAGGGGTTCAATATCCTTGGTGTTTACTCCGAGACATCCATGGAGCAAGATGTAGAGGAGCTCCTGAGTTCAGCGGGTATCAAGTACCCTATCCTTCACTACACCGATGAGTTTAACCGGTTCCAGTCGGGATATGTTCCGACTACGATCTTCGTCGACGGAGAGGGACATGTAGTATCGAGTCAACCTTACGTTGGTTCTATGGATTACGAGGACTGGGCTTCCGTAGTCGAGGACCTGCTCGGATGAGACGATACATCCTTCCGATACTTAATGTTGCCATCGTGATCCTCGGGGTGATCGGCATTGTCATAATGCTCACGAGGAAGGCGGCCTCGGGAAGCGGTCTCACATCAGACGGATTCGAGAATCTTAAGTATTACACAGTCCTGTCCAATATTCTTTGTACATTAGTAGCGGCATGGGGAAGCGTGTTCTACATCAAAGAGAAGGAGAACGCTCCCTCCCAGCCTCTTATCATCATGAAGCTTATATCCGCTGCCGCAGTGGGACTCACCTTCGTGATTATCGCATTCTTCCTTCAGCCCCTGTACAAGGATCTTAACCTCTACGACGGATCCAATCTTTACTTCCATCTTATAATCCCCGTCCTGGCCATGATCGAATTCGTGTTGACACCCGGCAGGATCCCCTTCAGGTATACCGTGATCTCTGCCGTACCCACGCTGATCTACGGAACATGTTATCTTGTCAACATACTGGTAAACGGTGTGGGGCAGTGGCCCGACAGCAACGACTGGTACGGCTTTGTAAATTGGGGCCTTCCCATAGGTATCGTGATATTCGCGGTTATCGTGCTGATGTCTTTCGGAATGTCATGCCTTCTTCGAGGCTTCAACAAGCTAGCTCACAGATTCATTAAGTAATAAAGCCCCAGAAGCAAACCCAGGAACACCACATTAACGAGAGTGAAGGCGGGGAGATATCCCATGGTCTTTTCCTCGTCCCGAGACATGGCGGCGTAGAACTTGTAGGTGATGAGGCTTGCCATGCTGGCGATAAGTGTTCCGAGACCCCCGAGATTAGTTCCTATCACCAGAGCCTCGCCGTTATCCGTGAAGGCCGACAGAAGCATTGCCGCAGGCACGTTACTGATGATCTGTGATGAGGCCGCGGCGGTAAGCACGGGAGCTATGTCAACGACCCGGGACAGAGTGTCGTAGATCGCGGGTATGCGCCCGAGGTTTCCTATGAGTATGAAGAAGAACACGAAGGTCAGAAGCAGCGCATAGTCGATGTAACGAAAAGCCTTTCTATCCAGAAGGGCGACGGTGACGACAGTGACCCCGAGCATTAAGCCCCAGTTAAGCTTGTCTGCCACGGCCAGCACACACAGCGCGAAAAGCACCACGCACACTGCAAGCTTTATGGATGAGGGTGCGGGTGTGCCTGAGCTTCCTTCGCGAGAGGATTTCTTATTGCCGCTTAATGCGAAGACCGCTGCAATCAGAAGCGCCAGCGACAGTGCGCTATAGGGCAGCATCAGCTTGATGAAGGGCAGAAGTGACATTTTGTATTTGGTGTAAAGATAGAGATTCTGCGGATTGCCGATGGGAGTCAGCATGCTTCCGAGATTCGCAGCAACGGTCATAAGTATCAAGGTGAACATCAGGCTCCGTCTGTCCTTGAAGCTTTTAAGGACTGCGATGGAGAACGGAACGAGTGTTACGAGAGTGACGTCGTTGGTAAGAAGCATCGCCATAACGAAGGATAGAATAACAAGAAGCAGGGATATGCTGCGGGAGGTGTGAAGCTTTCCCAAGAGACGGTCGGTCAGATAGTCGAAGGTGCCGATCCGAAGAAGTACAGCGACCACCAGCATGAGGCTCATGAGTATGGCAAGCACGCGATAGTTTATATACCCGAGGTACGAAGCGTCTGGGTGCACAAAGAAGCAGGACGCCACGGCCAGAATTCCCGAGACAAAGAGTATTATGTCCTTTTTGATAAGCTTAAGCACGGCAATTATGATAACACGGCGCTATCGATAAAAACATGGTAGAATAATAAAAGGCATATATAGGTGGCAGGAGTAGAGCCTGTCCATATTGTCTTAGAATGATTTACACGGAGGAAAATATGAGCAGGCTTTCCAACGATACCATTTCCATGGCACAGGAAACGGTCGAAGAGCTGTACAAGGATATCGAGAGAAGTATCCGCAGCAGCCAGCCCGGTCTTTGTCCTGTCGATCTTGCAGCATCCTTTATTCATTTAAGTCATGCAAGATCCTGCGGTAAGTGTACACCCTGCCGCGTAGGACTCGGGAGACTCGAGGATCTTATGAATTCCGTTCTGGACGGAAAAGCAACAATGAGGGACTTGGACGAGATCGAGAGGACAGCAGATTCGATCTTCCGTTCGGCAGACTGCGCCATCGGCTCCGAGGCCGCGAGAATGGCTATCAAGGCTGTTAAGGGCTTCCGCGATGACTTCGAGGAGCATATTAAGAACGGCCGATGCAAGCTGTCAGGCTTCAAGTCTGTTCCCTGCGTAGCCAAGTGTCCGGCTCACGTTGATATCCCTGGCTATATCGCCCTTATCAATGCGGGAAGATATGATGATGCCGTTAAGCTCATCCGTAAGGATAATCCTTTCCCCGCTACCTGCGGCATGATCTGCGAGCACCCCTGTGAGGAGTACTGCAGAAGGACGATGATCGACGATGCCATTAATATCAGAGGTCTTAAGAGATATGCCGTTGAGCATGAATCCGAGATCAAGGCACCGGCCTGTGCCGAGTCTACCGGCAAGAGGATAGCCATTATCGGAGGCGGGCCCTCCGGACTTACTGCCGCATATTATCTGTCCATTATGGGTCACGACTGCACAGTATATGAGCAGCGTGACAAGCTGGGCGGAATGTTAAGATACGGTATCCCGAGCTACAGACTTCCTAGGGAGCTTCTGGATAAGGAGATCGAGGGTCTGAAGCTTACCGGCTTCCAGACGATCACAAATATCTCCGTCGGAACCGATATAACGATGGATAAGCTTCGCGCCGATTACGATGCCGTTTATATCTCCATCGGTGCTCATACCGATAATAAGCTCGGTATCGAGGGCGAGGACGCTCAAGGCGTTGTATCCGCCGTCGAGATGCTAAGAGGCATCGGTGACGGTCAGATGCCTGACTTCACAGGTCTTGATATCGTTGTAGTCGGAGGCGGTAACGTTGCTATGGACGTAGCAAGATCCGCCGTAAGGCTCGGTGCCAAGACCGTCAGGATCGCATACAGAAGACGTAAGGCTGACATGACCGCTCTTGCCGAGGAGGTAGAGGGTGCTGTTGCCGACGGCTGCGAGATACTGGAGCTTAATGCACCTACTAAGATCGAGAAGACGGATGACGGAAAGGTTGCCGCTTTATGGGTACAGCCTCAGATCGTAGGGGAGGTAAAGTGGGGTCGACCCGCTCCTGTTAATGCCGACGCCCCTGAGGTAAGACTTGCCTGTGATAAAGTCCTAGTCGCGATAGGACAGGGCATCGTATCCGGGCATTTCGCAGATAACGGTATTCCCGTTAACAGAAGAAAGATCGCTACCAATGAGCAGGGAGCATTCGAGGGGATCGAGGGCGTGTTCTCCGGCGGAGACTGTGTCTCGGGTCCGGCTACTGTTATCAAGGCTATCGCAGCAGGTAAGGTAGCTGCCGCGAATATTGACGAGTATCTTGGCTTCAATCATGAGATCACAAGCGGCGTGGAGCTTCCTCCTGTAAGGCTCTCAGACCGTGAGCCTATGGGCAGAGTCAACATGACCGAGCGTCCTGCCAGCGAGAGAACCAAGGACTTTAACCTCATGGAGTATCCCATGACCGATCAGGAGGCCTGCCAGGAATCCGGAAGATGCCTGCAGTGTGACCACTTCGGCTGCGGAAGAATGAAGGGAGGCAGAGAGTACAAATGGTAAACATAACTATAGACGGTAAGAATATAAGCGTCGCAGAGGGCGTAACCATACTTGAAGCGGCAAAATCCGCCGGGATCAATATCCCTACTCTTTGCTACTGGAAGGGACTTAATGAGGTCGGAGCGTGCCGCGTGTGCGTGGTCGAGGTAGAAGGCTTGAAGAAGCTTCCCGCTGCCTGCAACACTCCCGTAGAGGAGGGCATGGTAATTAAGACTAACAGCAAGGCCGTAAGAGAAGCTCGCAAAGCTAATGTTCAGCTCATCCTCTCCGAGCATGACTGTCAGTGCCCCACCTGTGTCAGAAGCGGTAACTGCTCACTGCAGAAGGTTGCCGAGAATCTTAATATCATCGATATTCCTTATGAGAAGAATATCCCCGAGAATAAGTTCAGCAAGACATTCCCGCTTAATCGTACGGATTCTAAGTGTATCAAGTGTATGCGTTGTATCCAGATGTGCGAGAAGCAGGCTTGCAGTATCTGGGATCTTGTTAATACCGGATCCAGATCAACGGTCGGTCTTGCAAGAGATCTGTCACTTGAGACATCCGATTGTGCGCTCTGCGGTCAGTGTATAACTCACTGCCCGGTAGGTGCACTTACCGAGAGAGATGATACTCAGAAGGTCATCGATGCCCTTAATGATCCAGATAAGATCGTTATCGCTCAGATCGCTCCGTCCATCAGAACTGCCTGGGGCGAGGCCTTCGGTTTATCTCCCGAGGAGGCAACGGTCGAGAGACTGGCATCTGCACTTCATATCATGGGCTTCGATTATGTCTTTGACACGAACTTCTCAGCTGACCTTACCATAATGGAGGAGGGCAGCGAGTTCCTGGAGAGGCTTGCTCATAAGGATGAGTCCAAGTTCCCCATGTTTACCTCCTGCTGTCCGGGCTGGGTAAGATTTGTTAAGTCTCACTATCCCGAGTTCACGGATAATCTGTCTACAGCCAAGTCTCCTCAACAGATGTTCGGAGCCATCGCCAAGAGCTACTATGCAGATATCCTGAAGACCGATCCTTCCAATATCTACTGCGTATCCATCATGCCGTGTCTTGCCAAGAAGCATGAGTGTGCGATCCCCGCTATGAATGATGCATGCGGCGATTCCGATGTAGATGTTGTTCTCACCACCAGAGAGGTGGACAGACTCATCAAGTCAGAGTTCATCGATCCTTCTTCTATCGAAGACCGTGAGCTTGATATGCCTCTGGGCATCGGCAGCGGCGCCGGTAATATCTTCGGTGCTACAGGTGGAGTTATGGAGGCGGCCTTGAGATCTGCATACTTCCTTGTAACGGGTACCAACCCCGATCCTGATGCGTTCAAGTCTGTAAGAGGAACGGACGGCTGGAAGGAGTCTTCTTTTGATATCAACGGTACGACGTTGAAGGTTGCTGTTGCCAACGGACTCGGCAACGCTGACAAGCTTCTTAGAGCAATCAAGAAGGGCGAGGCGGAGTACGACTTCGTAGAGATCATGGCATGTCCCGGCGGCTGCGTAGGCGGCGGCGGACAGCCTATCCACGATAATGTGGAGATGGCACCTGAGAGAGCACCGGTGCTCTACGATCAGGATGCGAAGAGCACACTCCGTTTCTCCCACGAGAATCCGTCCATTACTGCTGTCTATGCCGACTATCTGGGTAAGCCTTTGTCCGAGAAGTCACATCATCTCCTGCATACTGACCATCACACATGGAAGATGCCTAACGAGTAGGTCGTAAATGGATAATAAGCTGACAAGAAACTCTATAATCAGAATTGTAGTATTCGGACTGATGCTGTTGTGGTTCGTTTATCTCGCGGCGGGTTATTCCTACGATTACTATAATCTTAGTGTCGAGAGAGCTCTTATCGATGTTAATGATATCGGAGATGTCAGTATCGACGGGTCGGATTTTACCGGTATGTTCAAGCTTATGGGTCTGGGCTTCAACGGCTTCATGACAAGCTTCCTTTATATATTTATCGGAGGCTTCATCCTGGTATCGTCCCTGATTCTTAATCTGATAATAAGCTTAATCGCCATAAGGAAGGACAGCGTCGTAACCGATAAGGAGTATAAGCTCTCGTTGGGGCTTCTCATCGGTGCGATAGCTCTGGGACTTGTGATCGATATCGTACTTACGAGATTCTCTGTACTGGTGTCCTTTATAGTCTTCACTGCTGCATGGGTGCTGCCGACGCTACTTATCTATATGCTGAGACTCAGAGGTAAGGTTCCGAAGCCGGAGGCTCAAGAAACCTGAATGTGACATTTGTCATATCAATTGGTGATCAGAAGCACTTATTTATTTCCTCCGTTTGTTTGATAATGAGATCAAGCAAACGGAGGTTTTCTTATGAGTAAGCAGGTAATCAAAGTCGATAATCTTGTTAAGCGTTATAAGGAGCTTATAGCTCTTGACCACTTCAGCATGGAGGTCAATGAGGGCGAGGTCCTGGGACTTCTGGGTCCCAACGGTTCAGGTAAATCCACTACCATAAACTGCATTCTCTCTTTGCTTGAGTTCGACGGTGGAGATATCGAGGTCTTCGGTAAAGAGATGACTCCCAAGTCATACGATCTCAAAAGGCTCATCGGTGTCGTCCCCCAGGAGGTTGCCGTGTATGATGAGTTTACGGTATACGAGAATGTTGATTTCTTCTGCGGGCTTTATGTTAAGAACAAGGATGAGAGAAAGAAGCTTGTGAAAGAAGCTATCGAGTTCGTAGCTTTGCAGGATTTTGTAAAGTTCAGACCGAAGAAGCTTTCGGGAGGACTTTTAAGAAGGCTCAACATTGCCTGCGGTATCGCCCATAAGCCGAAGCTCATATTCTTCGACGAGCCTACGGTTGCAGTAGATCCTCAGAGTAGAAACAACATACTCGAGGGCATCCTGAAGCTTCGTGACGGCGGTGCCACCATCGTCTATACCTCCCACTACATGGAGGAGATCGAGCAGATCTGCGACAGAGTAATAATCATGGACAAGGGTCAGGCGATCGCATCCGGAACGGTGGATGAGCTTAAGGGCATGATCAAGAAGAGCGAGCTTATAAGGATCGAGGTCCATGGGGTGGATGAGCAGACCCTGAATAAGATAAATGAGTTTAAGAATATCTACACCGTTAATTATGAGGATGATGTTCTTAAGGTAGAGGCAGGCTCAGGTAAGCATAACGTTATTGATATCATCAATATTCTTCAGGAGAATGGCTTCAAGCTTCGTAAGATCTTCTCCGAGCAGCCCACGCTGAACGATGTATTCCTCGAGCTTACCGGCAAGGAATTAAGGGACGATTAAGAGGGGTAAAAGGCATGTTCAAGTACGACCTTAAGAAGACATTAAGCGAGAAGGTTTTTATCTTCTGGAGCATGATATTTCCTCTGGCGCTGATGAGCTGTTTCTACTGGGCTTTCGGCGGGATTTACGACATCGAGAACAGCATAGATACGCGTTCCGTGGGAGTTATCTATGAATCTGATAACGAATTCGCGACTTACTTCGGAGATGTTCTGGAACAGATCGCTTCGGAGGAGGATGCGATCCTGTCTGTGTCGGAAGTAACGGATAAGGCGGAGCTTTACGGGCTTCTCGAGCAGAGTAAGATCGACGGCGTATATCTGGTGAAAGAGGACTCCATAGAGGTCCTCATGAATCCCAAGTACAGTGCCACGGATTCCATGATACTTAAGGCCTTCGGCAACTTCTATGTCAGAGAGTATGACATGATAGAAGACGCTGTAACGAGCGGCAACATCGGTGCAGTTGCTACCATACTCGACGGTATGAATGAAGACGCGGATTATATGAGTAAGGAAGAGGGGATTTTCGCGCAGGCTCCTAACCCGTATCTGTGGTATTTCTACTCGACTCTGGTGATGGGCATCCTGTTCCAGGCCATGTCCGGGATCTATATCGTGGAGCAGCTTCAGGCTGATCTGGGCGTGCGCAAGGTAGCAATGAGAACGTCCGTTAGTCCCGTACCGAAGTCGCGTCTTATCGTATCGGTATATCTCTCGAGACTTCTGGTGGCGCTTGGTATTTCGGCTGTCACGATAATCCTGATGAACAGGCTGTTTAAGGTGCCTGTCGGCAACCGGCTTCCGCAGCTGATCCTTCTGGTGGTCGCGGCAAATATGTTTGCGATAAGCATGGGCGAGATGTTCGGCTTATTCTTCAAAGGCAGCATGTCCTCAAGATCCGGCAAGGGCACGGGAGTTATTATGGCATCGGTGTTCCTATCAGGCGAGATGATAGCGACACTGCCGGGTGTGTTCGAGCGATATGCCCCTATCGTTAATGATATTAACCCCGCTACCGTACTTAACTTCGCACTTTACAGGCTTGTGTACTACGAAGATCTGACCACGTTCTATATCGAGATAGCCAAGATAGTTCTCGTGACGGTGGTTTTCCTCGTGATCGCAACAATGAAGCTTAGGAGGCAAAAGTATGCATCTCTTTAAACATTTCTTCAAGATGGTCAGTAAGAATAATGGCAACATATTTTTGTACTCCATGATCTTCATAATCATGATCGGAGTTCTGATCTTTAACGCAGGTGAGGGACAGGGCTACGGCGCGACGACGGTAACTGACGAAGCGTACAAGATAGGCTATATCGATAACTCCAAGTCTGAGCTCAGCACCGCGCTTATTCGTTACATGAGTCAGCATAACGATATGATAGACCTCGAGAGCCAGTCGGAGGACTCGATAAAGACTTATGTCTTCTTCACGGTAGTTAACACAGCAGTGACGATAGACGAGGACTTTGTCACCAAGGTCGAGAACGGTAATTCAAGCGCAATTACTTTCTCTACTGCGGCCGACGCCAGTCCGTCTGCGTATCTTATAGAGTCGATGTTCAATACATACTTAAGCACCTACGAGACGTATAAGGCTATGGGTTACTCCGCTTCGGAGGCGATAGAGAAGACGGATGAGAATTTAAGCATCAGTGTAAATTCCTCCGTGTATAGCGGCGAGGTCGATAACGGCAGAGACGACGAGGGACAGCTTCTCGTCGTAAGCTACATAATGAAATTCTTTATCTATATCTGCTTCTCAATGCTCTGTCTCTGTGTAGGCATGGTAATAATTAAGGACAACGATCCGATCGTAAGATCAAGAGTGAAGGTGGCACCGGTCCGCTCCATCAGCATATCGCTTACTAATACGGCAGGACTTATAATCTGCGGCATCGTTATATGGGCAGTGATATCGGTAGTGCTTTATGCCTACGGCCATGATCTCGCGATGATCAGGGAGCACGGTGCGGCTTGTGTATTGGTGCTTTTGGCTACAGCGATCTGCAACTGTGCTTTGGTGTCTTTTATTTGTTCATTCGATATCGAGTGGAAGGCACTTCCTATGATCTGCAATATCGCGGGTCTTGCCATGAGCTTCCTGTGTGGCGTGTTCGTACCCCAGCCGGTTATGAATCCGACAGTTGTAAACATCTCCAAGTTCCTCCCGTTCTATTGGTCAGTCAGAGTGTTCGATGCGGTCAACCCCGGCTCGGGAAGCAGATTGCAGTTTACCCCACAGGTTATGTGGACCAGCGTTCTGATGCTTCTTCTATTCGCCGCAGTCTTCACAGTCGGCGGCATCGTCGTGAGAAAGACGCAGACCTACAGCAAGGTGAGATAAAAGGAACAGTATCAAAGCTGTAAATTGTGTTGACTTGCATGAAGAAGAGCATTTATAATCAGTGCAAGCAGTGAGGCCTACTGGGTGGGTTAATCATCGAAGTGGCAGTTGTATTAGCAGTGAGGCCTACTGGGTGGTTTGACCATCGAAGTGGCGGTTGTAAGAGCGGTGAGTCCTACCGAGAGGGTTTTACCAACTAAAGTGGAAGTTGTCGGGCTGTTCATTACGAGCAGCCCTTTTCTTAAAGGGGATAGACTATATGGAACAGAAACGATTAAGTTTATATACTGTGGACATGAAGTATATTAGAAATCTTCATAATCAAGGCGATGACAGAGTATTCTCGGTGTCACCTCAGGTCGGAAAAGATAATAGACCTTTTCTGGGTATAGTAGTAACTTGTAATAACAAGCATTACTGCATTCCTCTAAGTTCTCCGAAGGAAAAACATAAAACTATGAAGAATGGGGTCGACTTTCATAGAGTGCTTGATTCTAAAGGTAAGTTGATAGGTGTTTTGAATCTTAATAATATGATTCCGGTTCGCGAAGATGTTTTAAGAGAAGTGGAACTAAGAATTATATCTACCGATAATAATCAGCAAAAAAGATATAAAAACCTGATGATGGATCAGCTTAGTTTTTGCCGACAGAATCAAGAGGTTATAGTTGGTAAAGCAAATAAACTGTACAAAATGGTGAATAAAGACAAATGTAGTGGTCCGTTGAAACGTCGATGTTTAAAGTGGAATAAACTGGAGCAAATCTTGGAAAGGTTCTAATGAGCAAAGGAATTCGGGACAGGATCGTAATACTGGTTTTGACTGTGATGATGCTGGCGGCGGTGGCGTCTGCTACAGGGTTTTCCATCACGGATACCTACATCGTGGCAGGTGTACTCGTACTGGCGTTGACACTGGCGCTCTCGGTTATCCTGGAGAAGGACATGTACCTATATATCGCGACTATTATCTGTATCGCTGTGTTTTTCGCAGGGTTCAGGCAGATAGCGACAGCTTTTCCCGCGCTCTCGTACTGGAGCTTCAGCACCACTGATAACAGAAAAATAATTCTAAGACTACTCGTTCCGATAAGTCTTGCCGGAGTAGCCTTGGCAATGACTTCCGACATCGCACTTTGTGTTGTTGCACTAATACTGATATCGGCGTATCTTTCGTTCTCCACAAGGAGTGAGACCGAGGAGAGAAATAAGCTCATAAAAGAATACGATGATGCCCGAGAGGAGATGCATCGGGAGAGAAGGAGACGACGCTCGGCTATAGACAGGAACGAGAATGACATCTACCTCGCGACCCTGGAGGAGCGTAACAGGATCGCCCGTGAGATACACGATAATGTCGGCCATATTCTCACTAGAGCAGTGGTGCAGATGAAGGCTATCATGGTTATGAATAAGGATAAGAAGCTGACTCCATATCTTGAATCCGTAGACGAGTCCGTCAATACCGCTATGACTTCTATCCGTAAGTCGGTGCACGAGCTCCATGATGATTCTATTGACCTCTCGCTGGGGCTTAACGAGCTTGTTAAGGAGCTCGACGGAAGGTTCGATGCGACCTTGACGACCTCTATCGAATCCCCCACCTCCAGTGAATTCAAGAAGGCGGTCCTGGGTATAGTCAAGGAGGCCTTAACTAACGTTTCCAAATACAGCAAAGGTGATAAAGTAAAGGTAGAGGTTATCGAGAACAACACGTTCTGGAGGATATACGTTCACGATAACGGCAGGAACGAGACTAAGGATTACATGAGCGATACCTATGACGAAAGCGGTATCGGTATCGAGAACATAACAAGAAGAGCACAGTCTCTTAAGGGGACGGCGAGAATCCGCTCCGATGAGAAGGGGTTCAATGTGCTGGTGACGATACCTAAGGAGGAGAAGGATGATTAAGATTCTTATTGTGGATGACGACCCGCTGGTGTCGGGTGCGCTGAAAGTCATTCTTGAGAATGACTCCGACGGTGATGCTATTACTGTCGATGCGCAGGCCCAAAGCGGGGAGTCCGCTGTGAGGCTGGTCCTGGAAGGCGACTATGACGTAGTTCTGATGGATATCAGGATGGACGGTATGGACGGGCTTCAGGCGGCATCGAAGGTCCTGGAGCAGAAGAAGGATGCCCGCATAATTTTCCTCACTACCTTCCTCGACGACGAATACATCAACAAAGCCCTGAGCGTAGGCGCCAAGGGTTACATCCTGAAGCAGGACTGCGAGGGCATCGCCACCTGCGTAAGAGCAGTGTACGAGGGGAAGACGGTGTTCGCGGGCAAGGTGGTGGAGAAGCTTCCGGATCTTCTTAACCGCAAGGAGAGGTTTGATCCGAGTGAATTCGATATCACGCCGAAGGAGATGGAGCTTATAGAGCACGTGGCGGACGGGCTATCGAATAAGGAGATCGCTGAGAAGATGTTCTTAAGCGAGGGGACCGTCCGTAACATGGTAAGCTCTGTGCTGTCCAAGCTTGACCTTCGCGACAGGACGCAGCTCGCCTGCTTCTACTATCAGAAGATGATCTAAAATCCGTCACGAAAACAACATAAATAGCATGAAAAGGATATAAACGAGCGCCCCTTCGTTGTTAATATGACTCCAAGCTAAGTTTCCCCGGGAGGTCGCTTATGAAGAAGAGCATCCTTAGAATAATCGCATCGGCTCTCGCCGTCGCCTGCACAGGATCGTTAATGGCAGCCTGTGACAGCGCATCGCAGAACGAACAGCAGATAGAAGCTCCCGAGGGCTACACTCTGGTGTGGCATGACGAGTTCGACGGCGATTCTCTTAACGAGGAGGACTGGAACAGGGAGTTTCATCCCTCGGGATATGTTAATAACGAGCGACAGACCTACCTCATGGATCCTGAGTATGCATATGTGGAGAACGGCGATCTGGTGATCCAGCCCGTAAGGAGAGTGGAAGAGAACGGTCGAGTATCCTATGCTTCCGGCAGGATCAATACCATGAGACATCAGACCTTCACCTACGGAAGGATCGAGGCGAGGATAAGGGTTCCGCAGGGCCAGGGCTTTCTGCCTGCCTTCTGGATGATGCCACAGAACGACACTACCTACGGTTCCTGGCCCCGCGGCGGCGAGATAGATATCATGGAGGTCCTGGGAAACGATACCGTTACTACCTACGGTACGATACATTACGGGAATCCTCACAGAGAGAATCAGGGTATATACACTCTCGATGAGGGTGACTTCGCGAGTGACTATCACGTCTTCGCGGTGGAATGGGAGCCCGGAGAGATCCGCTGGTACGTGGATGATGTGATGTTCTTCAGCACCAATGACTGGTATTCTGTCACGGAGGGTTTTGATCCCAAGCCTTATCCGGCGCCGTTCAATCAGCCCTTCTATATCATTCTTAATGTGGCTGTCGGCGGTAACTGGCCCGGCGATCCTACCGATGAGACTCCCTTTGATGAGAGGGCACAGATGAGGGTGGATTACGTTCGTGTTTTCCAAAGGGACAGCTATGATGAGAATGTCACAAGACCCGAGCCGGTGCTTAATATGCGCGATGCGGATGAGACGGGAAATTATGTGGTAAACGGGCTTTTCGAGCGGGGGGAGAGCCTCAGCGACAACGAGGGGTGGAGATACATTAACAATGCCGGAGGTGACGGCGAAGCTTCCATCATCGACGGACATGTTGAGATCGTAACGAATGATGCCGGCAGCGAGGATTACGCGATCCAGCTCATGCAGGCGGGGCTTCCTATGTTCGAGGGCGGGCACTATACCTTAAGCTTCGATGCATGGGCTGATGAGGACAGGCAGATGAACGTGGACGTGTCGGGTCCGGACCTTAATTACATACGCTACATGGAAGACACTACGGTAGAGCTTACGACGGCAAGCGGACACTTCGAATTCGAGTTCGACATGACGGAGGAGTCAGATGACAACGGACGTATCGAGTTCAACATGGGCGACACTTCGTCTACAGCAACGATTTATATAACTAACGTCAGGCTCGAGCAGGCCGGCTGAAGCAGGAGGTAACATATGAAGAAGCTAACAGGATTTATGCATGGAATTAATCTCGGAGGATGGCTGTCGCAGTGCGATCACACGAAGGAGAGATATGATACCTTCATAGTCGAGGATGACATCAAAGTCATTGCAGGGTGGGGGCTCGATCACGTGAGACTTCCCATCGACTACGATCTCGTGGAGACCGATGAGGGGAACTATATGGAAGAGGGCTTCGCTTACATCGATAAGGCTATCTCCTGGTGTGAGAAGTACGGACTCAACATGATCCTTGACCTGCATAAGACCTACGGCTTCAGCTTCGATAAAGGGGAGGAGGAGTCAGGCTTCTTCGAGAATGAGAAATACCAGGAGCGTTTCTACAGGCTGTGGGAGGAGCTGGCTTCAAGGTACGGCAGGCTGAGCGACAGGCTTTGCTTCGAGCTTCTTAACGAGGTGACGGATAAGGACTACTGCGACACGTGGAACCACATCTCCGCCGAGTGCATAAGAAGGATCCGGGCTGTCGCACCTGATATTAAGATCCTGATCGGAAGCTACTGGAATAATGCCATTGACGGCTTGAAGGATCTGGCGGCGCCCTATGACGATAAGATCGTTTACAATTTCCATTGCTATGAGCCGCTGGTGTTCACGCATCAGGGAGGCCCCTGGGTAGAGGGTATGGACACGTCCTTCCGTATGCCTATGGATTCGACCTATGGAGAGTACGAGAAGTATAACAAGGCAAATCTTACCCAGTATTCCGCAGACCTGTCTTCCTACGATAAGGATGCGGTCATGGGGATCGAGTATTTCGAGAATCTGGTGGAGGAGGCCGTGAAGGTGGCTGAGGAGAGGGACGTCGCGCTCTACTGCGGAGAGTACGGTGTGATAGATCTGGCTACTCCGGAGGATACGCTTAAGTGGTATAAGCTCATCACAAGCTGCTTCGAGAAACACGGTATCGCCAGAAGTGCCTGGACCTATAAGGAGATGGACTTCGGTGTCAGCAGCGAGAAGCTGTCGGGGATCAGAGAGGAGCTTGTGAAGCTGCTGTAGGACTTACACCTTGAGGCGCAGGTAGACGAAGCGGATGATGTTACGTGCTCGTATGGCGAGCTTGAAGAAACAGTACTGAAAAAGCGATATCTTCAACGTTTTCCTGTACTTCGATATGAGCTTATCCTGATCGAGAGTCATCAGTCTGTTGTCACTTCTATAGAGCCTGCTGGTCTCAGAGGACGTAGATATCCTGAAGGACATGATAACGCTTGCAACATAGCACAGCTTCCCATGGGTTGAGACTGCGATATCGTGATCCCAGTCAGGAACGTAGATGAAGCTTCCGTCATAGCTGGCATCGATGTCTGACCGATAGAGTATGTTAGAAGGCTCACAATAAATGTTACGACACCATAATGACCGTCTGGCGAAGGCCTTGCCGTCCTGACAGAAGTTCTTTCGTGACAGACGCCGGGTCATCAGTATCTCATCAGAATCGTTGATAACATTGGTGTGACCTATTGAGATGACCGCCTCCGGATCACTCTCAAGACTGTCGACCTGAAGCTCGATCGCATTGGGCTCAAGGATATCGTCCTGTCCCATGAGCTTGATGTATTTGCCGGTAGCAAGAGAGACGCAGTGATTCCAGTTGCCGACTAGCCCCAGGCGTTTCTCGTTAAGGTGAAGGATAACATCAGAAAAATTACTCTTAATAATGCTTACGGTGTTATCGGTAGAGCAGTCATCAGTAACAATGATCTCTATGTTATCGTAGGTCTGGGCAATTATCGATCTTAAGGCAGACTCTATGTACAGCTCCCCATTATACGTCGGGATACATATGCTGACTTTACTACTTTCCATAGGAATCTCCTGTTTGCAACTTTTACCGCTAAAGTATAGCATGAACTTGTTGTCTTTATAATATAAAGGTGTCGGATAATGAGAACAGCAACTAACAAGAGAATATGGGTATATTTTTACTACGGTGTCTTTGCACTGGTAGCGATGCTGTTCGTCACCCAGTCGTCGCCTCTTTATCCTTTGAATTTCTGGAATGATACCAACGTCTACCACACCGTGGCGAGATGTATCCTGAACGGCAAGGTGCTCTATAGAGATATTCACGATCAGAAGGGGCTTCTCATGTTCGTTATGGAGATGCCCGGTGTGCTGATCTCCGGGAACACTTTCTTCGGCATGTATCTTACTGAGGCGGTCGCGTTCTTTTTCTATATGCTTCAGTCGCGTAAGATAGTGAATTTGTTTCTTAAGTCGAGCCCTATAATAGATATACTTCTTCCGGTCTTCGCTCTTACAAGCTGTTCTTCACCCTTCTTCTACTTCGGAGGCACCGCCGAGGAGCTGCTGCTCCCGATTACTACATATGCACTTTACATAGGGCTCCGGGCGATCAGGAACGGAAGGATGTTTACGAACAGGGAGGCCTTCATTATCGGCATTATCTGTTCATGGGTGTTCTGGACCAAGTTTAATCTGTGCGGTTTATACTTAGGCTATATCGTCTTCGTGATCCTCTATAGCAGAAGATGTAACGCGACCGGTAAGGTGCTTCCCCTGGCAGGGTCTTTTCTCGGAGGCTTCACAGCCGTAAGTCTGGCCGTTATCGGGTATTTCCTGATCAATGATGCTGTCAGGGAGCTGGTCGACGGCTACTTCATCGGCAACCTTTACCTGTACTCTGCCAAGCGAAGTGTGTATGCCGGTGACACCGCGACCGTGGGGGGCATCCTTCTTAACTACGCGAAAATGATTGTTTTCAACCTACGATACGAGCCTTTATTTTTCGCCTTTGCGGGTCTGGGCGCGGGGTACCTTATTAGGACCAGACAAAAGGACAGCCTGCTTCTTACGGCACTGACTTATGTATACGCTGTTATAGGCATATATGGTGCGGGCTTTCTTATGGAGTATTACATCATGGGGCTGAAGCCTTTCGCCGTGTTCGGATGGATACCGGTGCTTGCTGTTATCGATAAGGCTCTTGGCAGGCTGTCATCCCGTAGGCTTGCAATGCTGCTTGTATCTTACGCGGCGACAATGCTGACCGCGACGCTGATAGTTACTTCTCCCTCGGTCTTCATGCTGGGGGTAAAGAAGGAGGACTGCCCGCAGTTTAAGTTCGCCGAGAGGATCAATACCGTCGAGGATCCCAAGATCATTAATTACGGGTTCCTGGACAGCGGCTTTTTCCTGGCGGCAGATGTGCTGCCGTTTAATAACCATTACTGCATGGCGTCGGACCGTGATGTTTATGTATATGAGCCTAATGAGCTGATCTCCAAGCGCGCGGGCGACTTCATTATCAGCCGAATGCCCTATAACTTCCCGGGCTACGAGCTTTGTGATTACGGTACTTTGACGGATATTGATTTTAGGGGTAATATCAGACACTTGGATTTCTTTTTATATGAACTTGAGAAATAGACTAGGCAGCAAAAGCTTCTATAAGATGGTCTTAAGCGTCGCGGTGCCGATGATGATTCAGAACGGCCTGTCGAATCTCGTTAGCCTTGTGGATAACTTCATGATCGGGCGCGTCGGGACCAATGCACTGTCCGGGGTGGCTATCGCCAACCAGCTGGTCTTCGTGTACTATCTTTTGATCTTCGGCGCCACTGCCGGGGTCGGGATATTCACCGCTCAGTACTACGGCAAAGGGGATGTGGAGGGTGTTCGCGATACCTTCAGGTTCAAGCTTATCGCTAACACGGCGCTGGCATTGGTGAGCGTGGTCGTTTTTATCATGCTTGCCCCGAGGCTTATATCGCTTTTCCTGCAGGGTGAAGGGGCTCCCGAGGATGCTGCGCAGACCCTGAAGATCGGCGTCGACTACATCAAGATTATTCTCTTAAGCCTCGTGCCTATCGGGCTTAGCATGGCATATTCCGGAACGCTTCGCGACACAGGGCACACCAAGGTCCCTATGGCAGCGTCTATGGTGGCGATCTTAGTAAACCTCATAGGAGATGCGGTTCTGATCTACGGTCTGTTCGGGCTGCCTGCCATGGGTGCCAACGGAGCTGCGGCTGCGACGGTGATCGCTCGCGTAGTGGAGCTTATGGTGCTTGTGATCTACACGGGGACGCATGCTTCCGTTCACGGCTTTATTGTGGGGGCTTTCAGAGGCTTCAGGCTCCCCTTAAGTCTGTGTTGGAAATTTATTCTTAAGTCGATCCCGCTCATGGCCAACGAGACTTTATGGTCGCTCGGAATGACAGTCCTTAACCAGTGCTATTCCTACAGAAGCCTGAGTGCGGTGGCGGCCGTAAATATCGAGAGCACGCTTTGGAATCTGATGAGTGTGTCTTTCGTTGCCATGGGCGAGTCCGTGGGCATAATCGTGGGGCAGATACTCGGTACAGGAGACATCGCGAAAGCCAAGGATCACGCCATCAAGATAAGAGACTTTACCGTGTTCTGCGGGGTGATCTTCGGGCTTCTGATGGCAGTGCTGGCGCCGATCTTCCCTAATCTTCCGTTCTATAACGTCTCTGATGAGGTAAGGTCCCTTGCCACGACTCTGATCCTTCTGTCGGGTATCGTAATGCCGTTAATGTCTTATACTCACGCATCCTACTTCATAATCAGAGCAGGCGGAAACACGCTCATCACCTTCGTGTTCGACTGCGGCTATACATGGCTGATAGTTGTGCCGGTAGCGTACTGCTTAAGCCGCTTTACCTCAGTCGGAGTGCCTCTGATGATGTTCACGGTTCAGTGGCTGGAGCTTATTAAGTGCTTCACCGGTTGGATCATGGTCAGAAGCGGTGTGTGGGCCAAAAATCTCGTGAGATAGGTTGCTCGCTCGATTACTCCGCGTACGCCTTGAACAAAAGCGCCGTGTATGTTACAAAAAGTAGAATTGAGTTTCCCGGAGGTGCGATATGAGTCCCGATAGAATCAAGTCGATCCGTAACAGTATGCTGGTGGCAAGCCTTATCCTTCTGGCGGTAGGTATTGCCTTTATTGTCTGGCCTGAGCAGGCCGCGACGGTCCTCGCCAGGGTTGTGGCAGGGATCCTTACGGCGACGGGTGTCTTCGAGCTGGTGCTTTTCGCTCTGGGGAAGCGTAAGGGGTATACAGATGTTCCCGCGGTGCTTACCGGCGTCGTTCTGACCGTGCTCGGCGTGTTTCTTATTATCAAGCCCGACACGATGCTTAATTTCTTTAATATTCTCTTCGGAATCGTCATTATCGTTATCGGCATCGACCATATCTTCCAGTCGATCTTCATCATCAGATACGTTAGACGCCTGTGGTGGATCTCGCTTCTGGTGGGGATCGCGGCGCTGGCGATGGGCGTGATCACGATCCTGAATCCGTTCTCGGCCGTCAAGACAGCGATGATAATCATTGGAATCACCATGGTGATCGAGGCGATAGGCGGAATCTGGAATCTGCCGGCGCTTAAGGCGAGACCCGAGGCTGTCGTGAATGACGCCAAGCCCGTAAGCGGCGACGAGGATATTAACGCGTAGGATTTATTCCGGAGATGTGAGGTTACTCCCCGCAGTCTGCCACGGAATGTGTCAAAACCGAGCATATGGCAGACTTTATGGCAAATAATGCTAGATTTTGCCAATCAGTGTGCCTTTTCTTAAGATTTGGCAGACTTGGTGGCAGAGTTCTCGATTAACGTTGGATTTTATTCAGCCGGCTGCTCTTGTGGTTGTTCTTGAGGCTGCTCCTGCGGTTGTTCGACAGGGGCTTCGGTCTGTTCGGGCTGCTGCTCCTGAGGCTGTTCGGCCGGTTGCTCCTGCGGCTGCTCTTGAGGCTGTTCCGCGGGCGTCTCGGCAGGTGTCTCGGGATTCTCGACAGGCGTCTCCGCCTGAGTCTCAGCCGTAGTCTCTGCGGGTGTCTCGGCCGGAGTCTGCTCTACCACGGGCTCTGCCGCAGGGACGGGATTTGCCGGAGCCTGAACGGGTACGGGAGTCGGCGTAGGTGTCGGAGTGGGCGTGGAGGTCGGCCTCGGAGTAGGCGTCGCTGTAGCCTCGGGCTCAGTCTCTTCTGTCTCCTCGGGAATAATCTCCAGCTCTGAGATATCGATCCCCGCGAGGCTCAGGAGGATCTCGTCACTCCAGCCGTTCTGCTTGCAGATGCTGTCGCGAAGCTCCCATCTGTCTACGAGGTACTCCAGCACGAAAAGGTTAAGATCACTCTCGCTTATATTCTCGACAGTATATTCGACGTTACTTCCGGTAAGCTTGAAGGTTGCCCTCTGTCCGGATTGAATATCGTAGCCCTTCGCATCCCCGATTCCGGACACATAGGCGTGGGCGCGTCCTGTAGTCAGTGTCAGGCTGACAGAACCGTCTTCGTTGATACATACGTAGCCGGAGGTTTCTCTGATATCTATGGAAAGATCGCCGGACTTGATCCTGAAGACCTCGTCATTTGCCATAGTGCGATCTACCTCGAAGAAGATTCCTCCCTCGGAGATATCAAGCTCGGTCAGATTATGAGACTTGGTGAAATGAACTCTGCTACTGCTGTCTAAGGTTACAGTTTTATAATTATCAAGAGCTACCGAGGCCAGACTGTCGGCTCCGGTAACAAGGAAATTTCCGCTTCCGAATCTTCTGCCGCCGCTTACATATCGGCTTATACCGTCTTCATCCTCGAGGATGATTGTGCCCTCGGCTCTTAAGACCTGCATGGTAGATTCACTGTGGCGTTTACTTAAGAACACAACAACACCGGCAGCAATCAGGATTACGACTGCCAGCACGATTGCCAGTACTTTCTTAAGAATCGTATGTCCCTCCATAAACCCCATACGTTAATTGTAATTAAGCTTGGTGACGGCACGGTTATAAGTCGGTTAACAGATTATTACAAAGAGCTTCTAAGGCCTGCTATGTAATAATTTGGACATGATTTTAACAAGAAGTTTATTTGACTCTTCAACCGACCGCGTCTATAGTTTATTTAAAAATAGAGTATTGTGACCTAGTGTGGAGAGATGTCTTTTTCACCGGGAAACGGGAAGGGAGCAGGAGAATGAGGCTTGTTCGTAATGAATCAGAGACACGTGCCAGGGGCGCCAATCGTTCGCGTCGCGGCTTTACTTTGGTCGAATTAATAGTCGTCCTCACGATCCTTGCTATCCTTGCGGCGATTGGTGTTGCCAGTACCATCGGCTATATCAATCGCTCACGCTATGACGAGAACGAGCAGAACGCCATAACCGTATATCAGACCGCCCAGACCGCCATATCTCAGATGGTGGACAACGGCATGATAGATGAGTGGGTTGAGGAGAACTTCTGTGATACCGGCTTGTTTCCAAAAGAGAACGAGCTTATGGTTAGTCTTAGTACTCCGAATGCCAACACGCTTAACAATCCTAATGACTCATATCACAAGCTTGTTGCGTTGACATATTATCAGGGCAATACGACGGGAAATGCTCTTTACGATCTTCTGTCAACATATTTCTATGACAGAACGATATTCGGCGGAACAATGACCGTTGTGTTCGATGTTAGCGCGACTCTTAATTCAGATGGTTCAGGTATAGTCTATTACGCTAATGTAAACGCAGCATTCTACAGCAAGCAGAACGTCGATGCGAGCGAAACGGGTTGGAATTCTCAGTATCTGTCAAGTGACGGTTGTGTATCAGATCATTCTCATTCTACGGAAGAGCCATGGAATAATCTTCCTTGTACGAATTACGAATGCCGTCGTAATGTTACTTACATCGGATTCTTTGATGGGACAGAGAATTCCGTTGTCGGGCCGGTAGTACTCCCGACGGAGAATGAAAGTAATCCTCCGTGCGATTTTACCCTTCGTAATGGAGAAACTCTTGATGTTACATGGGTTATTTTTGATGAACACGATAATCCAACTATAAATTTCTATGATGCCTCAGGAGATGGAAGCACGCCACTTGTTACTTTAAATGTTAACGAGACAGCTTTGAGGAATGCTGCTACCTCTTCAGAAGTAGTTACATATGAGTATATCTATGTGGATGGGGTTCCTTATTACATAACCAAGAGGGCAAAAGAAGGAATAGTAAGCCTTAATGTCGATGGAGCTGACTATAAGTTTCCTATTACCGTGACTGAGGTTTATGGCGATAAAAGAGGATCAATTACATCGTTTATAGGATTAGAGCCGGGAACGCATTATACCACCTATACTATCTCCTTAGACTGTATGATGACTAGGGCAGATTACTCCGGTACGGGAGTTAAGTATAACTCGGGAAGGCTCTTCGACGATTCCCCTTTGAATATATATGCAACCTTAAGTTGGGGAAGCAATACATACGATGCTACAAGAGCAATAGATGATCCGATTCATTTTATTGGCACAGATTATCAGCCTTTTGATACTGTAAATCGTCCTTGCTACAGTTATAATTCAACATATGGAAAGGCCTCTAATCTTGAGACTTCGACTCGTTGTGTAGTAAATACGATGTTTGGCGATCTTAATCATAGTGATGATGGTCTTAATTCCGATCCGGTAAGCGGTTTCCGTGAGAGTAATGATGGAAGTTACTATGCTGTTGTAACTTCCTTTAGACATCTGTCGAATATAAGAATGATTAATGATACAGATAACAAGTATCATTTCTATATAGTTCGCGATCTTAATTGGTATTACTATGAACATTCTGAAACATATAACTTGAGCGATGTAAGAGTATATAGTTCTTCGTACCCGGCTATTAACCGTATCAATTATCGCTATCACTCTCCTGTAGAGGGTGGTGATCCGAAGATAGTTTCTTTCCCCGCCCTTGGCGAACTTACTTCAAACGAGATTTTATCCTCTATGCCTCACAGCACTCCATCCGGCGAAGTTGAAAACTCGGTAATTAATAGCGTTCAGTTGAGAGCAGCCTCGTTCAATAAGTCAAGAGATTCTGCGTTTGGTCTAGTTTGTCTTAATTCGGGCAATATATACAACATTTACACCAATAATCTCAATCTAGTAATGAATGAAAAGAGTACAGATGGAATAGCATGTGATTATTCTGGGGGAAATGATATTAATGGAGAAAACTACATTTCTCCGACAGATACTACTATCACGTTAGAATTGGAAGATGGACGAACAGAAAATAATGTACCTGTAGGTGGTTTGGTAGGGTTAAACCAGGGCGTAGTTGGCTTAAACCCGAATAGTACAGGTTCTTCCAATATAGTTGATGAAGGCAGTAACACAGTTAGAATGAGTAACTGTGTTGTAATGGCAAGTCACTATTGGAGAATAGGTAATTATTCAAATGGGGTTGGTGGAGTTATCGGAAAGAATGTGGGCGTTGTTTCTAATGAATCAACACATCGAGAATCCACCTATGGAGTTATCGAAGTAACAGGTAGTTTTGCAATTGTAGGAAGAAATTATATTGGCGGAATCATAGGATGGAATAGTGGGGCCCCGATAGGAGCTAGATTAGTAATAAATGGAAAAGAAGACAATTCTTCAGAGTTTACTCTTCCTGCTGTCACTCACCTTGACGGTAACCGTCTTTCGTGCGTCATATATGGTAGAAATGACGTAGGTGGCGCTATAGGCTGTTTGGAGGGCGGATCATTTACTTACAATGTAGATAGTCCGTTTAGCGCTAATGAGGTGATAAGTACAAATGATAATGGATTGTTTTCTTTTATCCAACGTAATAACGAGAACAGACATTACTATCAGATAGATGTTAACCTCCCTATTAACTCTTTGATATTGAATAAAGAAGGAGATAACAATTATATAAATGCTGGTGGTGCCATCGGCTATATGAAAGGATGTAGTGGAAATAGCCTAAGTATCCATGTGCAAAACAATGGAATCATTGGAGTAGTATGTTCAGCATCTAAAGATTCAACTTGTGGCGGCGCTATTGGCAAAGAGGAAAGTTGTAGTATTACAAGTATTTTTATTGATGTAGAGAATAATCAAACATCTTTAATTGGCTCAAACAGGGTAAATCAACTTGAGTCTGGAACTGTACAATTGCCTAGGTCTTCAGGTGGAGCGATTGGCTTTATTTCTGACTCTAATTCATCTATAACAATAGCTGTCAGTGTAAATAACAGAGGCTCTATCTTTGCACAAGGCGGATGGGACTATCGCGGGGTCGGAGGTGCTATTGGTTCTGCCGGAGAGAAAGTACAGTCAACTTTCTTAATAAGAGTCATAAATGAAAGTAGTTCTAGTATTCGTGGATTTACTTCCGATTCTGCTTCAACGCAGGATGGGACTGGAGGAGCTATCGGTGCTATGGCGCGCCACAAGAGTGGCGCAGAAACTGCATTGTCGGGTAACACATTAATCTATGTTGAGAATCATAGCATGATCAGTGGTGTTTATAGAGTTGGTGGTGCAATTGGAACCGGGCCTACCATTAGTAGAGGTTGTAAAATTTATGCTGTAAACGACAATGCTAAAATAACCGGTACTGGAGATTTTATAGGTGGTAATATAGGGTGTCTTCGCAACAGACAATCAGGAACCGTTCAGGCTGTATTAACCAACGGTACGGTTATTTCTGGAGAGAACTATGTTGGCGGTACTGCAGGCACTCTTCAAAACTACAGTAATGACGGTAAGACTATTACATGGGTAAGATCTGTAGATGATGATTCCGGAAATATATTAAAAGTAACCGGAACGGGATCTTTCGTAGGTGGGGTCTGCGGAGATGTTAATAGATGGGATCCTGTTGGCACGATTATAGATCCTTCTGATGAAGAGAACGAACTAGTGCCTGGAACTGATCGCTACAATTATGAATACAATTATGGCGTAAATCGAGGAACAATTTGGTTACGGGGAGATAACTCGGATAACCTATGTCTTAATGTTACAGGCGGAACAGGTTCTTCTGATTTTGGTGTAGGTGGTTTAATAGGTATTTTCAGATCAAGCAAAAGACCTTTGAGTAGCGAAATCAAAGCTCCTACACAATTGTCTGGAGACAGGTTAATTGTTAATGTTGATGGTGGTTCTTCTGTTGGTGGTGCAATCGGACAGATGCGTTCCTGTAATGTAGATGAAGCATATACAGTAGAAAGGATTCGTGAGTCAGGTCTTTCCAATATTGCTATGCTTACGGATGTTTCAGTTGTTTTAAGACCCGAATCACATATTACAGGCTCAGGAAATGATGTAGGTGGTGCTATAGGTGGAGTTTATGCTTCTTCTAATGTATTTGAAGGTCGCATTCAAGTATCAGTTGCCACTGGTGATGTTACGTCTAATTCAGGCATTAAAGGTTCTTATAATGTCGGAGGTGCCGTAGGTCATTTTAATAACATTTATCCTGTTAATAACAACAATAATTCGAACAACTCATCTGTTGCAGTTAATTTCACTGGTGCAGAGTATTCAATTACCTCAACTATTAGTTCTGGCGATGCCAACACAGGTGGCGTAATAGGTTTGATAGATGGAACAACAACGCAGACATATTATGTTCCTTCTATAACAGCAGATATGGGATCTACCAGTATTAATGCGGAAGGGGATAATGTCGGAGGTGCAATCGGAAAAGTTGCCTTGAAGAATGGCTCCAGAGTTCTGTTCAATAATCAGATTACTGTTAGTTCATCTGGAGAAATACAGGGGTATTCAAACGTTGGTGGTGCGATAGGGTATAACGATTCTTATCTGGGCAATAATAATACATCGAATTTTATAACTACGACTATTAATAATGATTGTAGCGTAGTTGGTAATGGAAGTAATGTTGGTGGAGTTATAGGTTATAACAACGGAATTGTTAACGGGAAGGTATCTTCTACAATAAGTGGCAGCGTTAATGGCACCGGTAATGTCGGTGGCATTATTGGTACAAATAATGCAGTTGTTTATGGTCAAACCGTTTTGACTATCAACGGAACCGGTTCTGTAAATGGTATTGGAGAGAACTCTGGAGATAATGTTGGAGGTGTGATTGGTGATAACAAGTCAACAATTAATTCGATTCAATACACCTTCAAGGCTTCCGGAAAGATTACCGGAAGACATTCTGTAGGCGGAGTTATTGGTTATAACGAAAGCTCCGGTACTTTGAATACTGCTTTAACTATTACTGTTGACGGAAGAATAGAAGCGACAGGTAGCAATGTTGGTGGAGTAATCGGTAATAGTGAAGGTGTCGTAAATGGAAACCTTACCATTACAATAAACGGATATATAGAAGGTAAAGAGAATACGGGTGGAGTAATTGGTAGGAACAATAAAACTATTGATTATGAGCTTACCTCAACAATCAAGGGTAATGGTATTAGTGGCACATCTCAAAATGTTGGTGGTGTTATTGGACTTAATTGTGTTCCGATAAATAAGCAGATTAAAACAACTGTTAATGCTCTGATAAACGGCGGGAGCAATGTTGGTGGTGCAATAGGCAAGAATGAGAATTCCGTTTCAGTTATTAGTGTCACTATGAATGGTGGGGACAGAATAAAAGGAAACAATTCTGTAGGAGGAATGATTGGTAATAATAGTGGCACGTTAACATCTGATTTATCGATAACAGTAGTTGGAAATATTATAGGTGCTGGCAATGATGTAGGCGGAGTTATAGGTACAAATACCGGAAGTATAGGAGTGAGTCTTGCTGCTAACATAACAAATGGAAGAGTTGAAGGTGGCGAGAATAATGTTGGCGGAGCTATAGGTAGAAATAATGGTTCCGTTGCGACTATAGCAGTAACTACAAGTAATAGTGGCGAGAAGATAAAAGGAAAGAATTCAGTCGGTGGATTAATTGGATTGAATGATAATGATGGAACACTGACTACCGATTTATCAATAACCATTACGACTACGATAAAAGGTACCGGAAATGATGTAGGTGGAGTCATTGGTACAAATAACGGAAGTATAAGTGTCGGCCTTACTGCCATCATAAATGGAAAGGTAGAGGGTGGCGATAGCAATGTCGGTGGAGCAATAGGAAGGAACGATAGAAACGGTTCTATTAATGCTGTTATTACAGTAACTATGGGTAACAACGACAGAATAGTCGGAAAGAATTCTGTGGGTGGAATGATTGGTTGCAATGATGGTGCTTTAAATACCCCTCTTGCTATAACCATTACCGGTAACATAAAGGGAAATAACGGAAGTGATGTTGGTGGTGTGATAGGCACAAACAACGGAACAATATCGGTAGATCTTACAGCCGTTATTACTACTACAGGAAAAGTAATTGGAGCTAATAATACAGATAATGTTGGTGGTGCAGTAGGAAGAAATAATGGTTCTGTCTCTAATATCACGGTAACGATGAGTTCAGGTGAGAGAATATCCGGCAGGAATTCTGTAGGCGGAATGATTGGGTATAACAATGGAACACTAGAACATTCTTTAAACATTACTATAGATGGAACAATAAAAGGGTCAGGCAGTGGAACAGGCGGAATTATTGGTACCAATAACGGCACGATCAATGATTCTCTTACTGCGACGATAGTGGGGACGGTACAAGGCGGGAATACTGTTGGTGGTGCGATTGGACAAAACACAAAATCTATTGGGAGCACAGTAACGATTGCGACTACGATAAATGGAACAGTAACGGGTGGTACTGATATTGGTGGCGTCATTGGCATGAGTACGGCCTCTGTTTCAAATATGACGGTTTCGCTTGTATCATCGGGGATGGTCAAAGGCAGTCAAGCGGTAGGCGGAATAATCGGTAATAATGCCGGAACGTTGTCATATCCTTTAGATGTAACTATATATGGTACGATTTATGCAACAAGTATTAATGCAGGCGGTGTTATAGGTATCAATAACGGAACCATTGATAAAGACATTACTGCTACTATCAATGGAACGGTTAAAGGTGGACAGAATGCTGGAGGCATAATGGGAAGAAACAGTATGTCTATAGGTGATAGTGTTAGTCTTACCTCAAACGTCAACGGAACAATACAAGGTTCTAGAAGAATAGGTGGTGCTGTTGGAAATAACGAAGGCCAGATAAACGGTAATATTACGGTTGTATTGAATAATGCAACTATAAGTGGGACCGAGCAAAATATCGGAGGCGCTATTGGAAATAACAATGCTGAGGTTTACGGACTTTTTGTTACCATAGATAATGATAGTTCTATTTCTGGTGTAAATAATGTTGGTGGAGTAATTGGATTAAACGATAATGGAAGTATAAACGGAAATATAATTTTTGAAGTTCATGGCACTATTAATGGTAGTGGAAATGGAATAGGTGGAGTTATTGGCAGAAATAACGGAAACATCTTTGGAGAGATAAATGCTACTGTGATAGGTTCTGTTGTCGGACATGAGAATGTTGGTGGCGTTATAGGCTATATAAACAATAAAGATAAAGTTACCAACAGTGTTAGTGCTATATTAACGGATACTGGAAAAGTACATGGTAATTCAAATGCACAAAGTATAGGTGGAGTTATCGGAAGGATTGATAACGGCACTGTAAATCATATTTACATTATGTTGGGCGGTTCTATTGATGGTGAAGACAACTCGCAGTATCTCGGTGGTGCTATAGGAAGAATAAGCGGCGGAACGGTTAATGATGGATTGATTCTTGAATATAGTGATTATGGTATTAATGGCTACAGTGGGGTCGGTGGTGCAATCGGCTATATGAGCGGTGGAACCGTTAATGATGGTATAACTGAGACGTTTGAGAATTCATATGTTACAGGGCACGAGCGCGTTGGCGGCGCAATCGGATATATGAGTGGCGGAACACTTAGTGGTGGAATAAATCTTGAGTTTAATAACGGGACTTATATCGGAGATGTTTGGGGTAACAGCGACGAATACGATTGTATTGATGTTGGTGGTGCGATTGGGCATCTACAAGGTGGAACTATTAAAAATGGCATAATCCGTGTTGTAATTGATGAGACAAGTATGGTTTTTGCAGGTGGTGTCAATACCGATGATAGTGTTGCTTGTGGTGTCGGAGGAGCCTTTGGAAGAGTCGGAACGAGTTCAAACAGCCCTAGTATTAACACCGGAGTTACTTCTAATACAGAGCCATATGTTTCTGTTTATTGCGATCATTCCCATGTAGCTGTTTGTTCTTTAAGCTCTCCAGTTGGAGGTATAGTAGGTCGAATGATGAGGGGGACTATAACAAGAAGTTATTCTACTGCTATTGTTTCAGGTTCTGATTATGTTGGCGGTTTTGTAGGCAGAATGGACGGCGGAAGTATAACTAGTTCATATTCCAGCGGACATACGATTAATGGTGGTAGCTATGATCCTGATAATGCGAATATAACTGGAAATAATTATGTTGGTGGTTTTGCAGGGTTTATTGGTGCTGATGTATCTGAATTAAAAGAGTGTTATTCAACCGCTTCTGTACGAGGAAACAATTATATCGGTGGTTTTGTGGGATGTGTTTCCAACAATAAAGCTAACGTATTTAAAAAGGCATATTGTACCGGTCTGGTATCTATAAACACTGATCCAAATGTAGATCAGTGGTGCGGTGCTTTTGCAGGATATATTGAAGGTGATAATGCGATTAATCTTTTCCAAGATAATCCCAGTGTTAATACTATTCATTCTCCAAATGACGGAAACAAGGTTTTACGTGATTCTAATCCTAGTATGAATAGGGTTGGAAACATCTCTGATGCTGATATTCCTGATAGCAGATTATGTTGGTCTGAGTTTAGTTTACGGGAATGGGGCGGCCACTATATCAGAGTTCAGAGGCAGAGCTCATATAATGCTGTGCCTTTTGATTCAGAATTGGCACAGTACGCTAATAATTTCCCGTATAGAACATATATAAGCTACCCTCTGAATGATGGTACACAATCTTATTTCGGAGAGCATATTGGCGATTGGCCGATTTATGAGACAGCTGACGTAATAACCGTATTGAACAATGATAATACAGCTGTAACTTCAAGTATTCAGAGTGTTAATTTCCGTTATGGAGAGAGTAATGGATTTACGTTGCCAATAACTTCGTTTACAGTAATTTATATCGACCCTGACACTGGTGTAAGCACTACACTTACACAGTATGACTATCGCGTAATGTATTCTGACAATACACACGCAGGAACGGCTTCGTATAGAGTGGTTGGATCTGTTACAGGCGGTTATAGCGGAGAAGTTACAAATTCTGATCAGACTTTCCAGATAAATCCGGTTAATCTTGAGAATGATTATCAGGATGGAATAATAACGATTACTATTAATAATGTGGATGATATTTATTACACAGGAGAAGTTATCGAGCCAACATTTACGGCTACGTATTATAACAGCAGTACTAAGAAAAACGTCAATATACCTTTAACAGATTTTGATGTTACATATGAGAATAACACCAATGCTGGCACAGGCTACATTGTTATTACCGGAATACATGACTGCACTGGAACCATTAGAATACCATTTGTAATCAAGCCTGCTGCTATAACTGCTGATATGGTATCTCTGATTCTTCCGGAGGATTCGGATGTTGCAGTATATCCTTATACAAGCCCTGCTGTAACTCCGGGAGTTACGGTAACATTCAACAACACAACACTTGTTGTCGTTGATGATTACACGTTGGAATACCATGATAACGGTGCTGCGGGATCAGCATATATTGATGTCATAGGAACAGGTAATTTCGCTACCGATCCTGAATCGCCTATAAGATTAACGTTTGAAATTCGTTACACGGCGACATTCAGCTATGATGAAGGTAGTAGTTCAACTGTGATGGCAGATAGTAATGGATTAATAACAGCTCCAGTGCCTTTGCCCAGAGATGGATATAGGTTCGATGGGTGGTCTGAGACGCAGGGCGGAACGATTCCGTTCGAATTCACTTCGACCGAGCTTACGGGTAATATCAATCTCTATCCTATATGGTGGCAGCCGACGGTAACCTTTGATTTTGCTAATGGAGATGAGGCATACTCTACGTTTGTAGCAATTGGTCAGACAGTAGCATCTCCTGCTGATCCATCGAGAGACGGATACACCTTTAACGGGTGGGCTACATCTGACGGAACACAATATGATCCTCTCGCAACTGTCGAAGATGATATTACCTATATTGCACAATGGACATTAATTGAGGTTGTAGATCCTGATCCCGAAGACGATGGTAACGGGGGAGATACCGATAACGAGACTGGTGGTGGCGAGCAACAACCTACAGATGCACTCCCTGCTTCTGATGAATCTACTCCAGATCCTAGTACAGAACCAGACAACACAACAGATTAATATCTACACCGGGCTGTCTCGAGAGTGAGGCGGCCCGAATATGTTAATTAGGTGTTCTTAAGTATCGTGTGTTAAAGTTCATGTATATATAAAACATGGAAAGGGGATTCCGGATGGCAAGAAAGCTTTCTGTAGGGATACAGGGATTCGAAGGTCTGCGTCGAGACGACTATATCTACGTAGACAAAACGGATTACATATATAATCTTGTTCATGATGGGAAACCTTATTTTCTTATCAGACCCCGAAGATTCGGGAAGAGTCTTCTGCTGTCAACATTGAAAGCCTATTGGGAAGGGAAGAAGGATCTTTTCGAAGGGTTGGCTATAAAGAGACTTGAAGAAGATAACGCTGATGCGTGGAAAGCTTATCCGGTTTTTTACTTTGATTTTAATGGGGTTAATTATCAGAATACCGGAGCCTTAGAGGATGCTATCGATACACATCTTCGAAGATGGGAATCATTATATGAGTGTGAAGCAAATGCCTATTCATTAAGTGAGCGCTTTCAGAATTTGTTGATCAAAGCTCGTGAACTTACCGGGCTTCGTTGTGTTGTATTGGTCGATGAATATGACAAGCCGTTAATGGATGTCATAGATAGTGAGAAACTACAGGAACACAACAAAGCTGTCTTCAAAGGTTTCTTCGGTGTTCTTAAGAGCTTTGACGAATATATTCAATTTGTATTTATTACAGGTGTCTCTAAGTTTCATAAAGTCAGTATTTTCAGTGATCTGAATCAGCTGATAGATATATCTCTTACGAAGAAGTATTCCGGATTATGCGGAATTACTGGGGACGAGCTTAAGAAGTATTACGAAGAAGAAATATCTCATCTTGCTGATGAGCACGGACTTACTATAAATGAGTGTGTAGAACGATTAAAGAAGACATATGACGGCTATAGATTCCATCCGAATGGGGTCGATGTCTATAATCCGTACAGCTTGTTGAATTCATTCGCTAATAAAGAATTCGGTTCTTATTGGTTTGAGACCGGGACGCCGACCTTTCTTGTTGAACAGATAAAGAAAAATCATTTCGATATAAGAAGCTTTACTGATAGAACGTTATATGTCGGTGAGTCAACCTTAAAGGAATATACCGGTGACGGAAGTGATTCTGTACCGTTGTTGTATCAGACAGGGTATCTTACGATAGTTGATTATGATAGTTCCAGAAGAAGATATACGTTGGGCTTCCCTAACGAGGAGATCGAGTACGGATTTCTTGACAGTCTTATGCCGCTTTATGTTCCTAAGACTACGGCAGGCAACGGGCTGGATATTTTTACTATAGATGAATATATCGAAGACGGTAACCTTGAGAAGATTAAAGATGTTCTTACAGCTTTATTTGCTAATATTACATACACGTTGGAAACAGATCCGTTCGAGCATTACTTTCAGGCTGTAATTTACCTTGTATTTACTCTCCTCGGTAAATTTGTACAATGCGAGATGCATACGTATACCGGTCGTATAGATTGTCAAGTTCTGACGGAGAAGTATATTTATCTTTTCGAATTTAAAAGAGATGTTACAGCGGCTTCAGCTCTGGCTCAGATTAATAGTAATGACTATGCACTGCCATTTGTAGCGGATTCCAGAAAGCTATATAAAATAGGTGTCTCGTTTGACTCGTCAACAAGGATGCTTTCCGGCTTTGAGGTCGAGTGATCCAATTGATCTGATTATTCGTGAAAAATTATTGCACAAAAAATTAAGAGGTGGTAATATGATAGCAACCAGATGATGAGGTGAATATCATGATTACCGAGATACGCGCCAAGAATTGTAATGCTTTTACTGAGCAGATTATTTTTTCTCTTAAGGCTGACATGAGAAATAAACGGCTTTCCTCAAATGTAAATCAGATGGGGAATTTTAATGTGCTCAAAACAGCCTGCATATATGGGCCGAATAATTCGGGGAAGACAAATCTGATTAGATGCATCCAGACAATATGGAGTGTCATCATGAATAGGGGCTTCATTAGTAATAAGAATATTTTTAGCGATGATGCATTGGTCGAACTGGGTATTACGTTCATATTTGAAGGCAGAGAATTCAGTTATGACTTTAAGTTTGACGTTCAGAAACAAGAATATACTTATGAACATTTTGCCGAGATTTTTAAGGATAACTATGGCAATGAGAAAAGTGTCACTTGGTTAATCAAAGATCCTGACAAGGATAAATCTAATTCTATTGATGGCAAGCTGGAAGCGATGTTTAACATAGTCTCCAGAAACAATATTATTATGTACCTGATCGATACGTCTCAGTTTGAACATTTACATGAGATGAAACGTATTTTGTTAGGCATTGCATCAAAAATAGACTTTGTTGATTTAAATAATATTCCTATTGATAAAACTATTGGTCTGTTAAAGCAGAAGAGTGTGTTATCGAATAGAATAGTCGAGTTTATCAAGAATGCCGATCTTTATATGGACGATTACTTTTATGCTTCACCTGAACAATTGAAGTTCGAATCATCTATGTCCGGAATGGAACCGCAGGAAAATGTATTGAATATACCTAATCAGCTGGTTGACCAGATAAGATTGACCAGTGTATATCGAGGCAGGCCGGTTCCGAGCTTGTTTTATGATTCTACCGGTACAAAGAAAATAGCTGCACTTGCAAGCTATATTATCGAAGCACTAGAGTCAGGGAGGATACTTATCGTCGATGAACTTGACAGCAGTATACATTTTCAATTAACCAGAGCCATAGTCTCGATGTTTAATAATGAATTGAATATTGGCGCCCAGCTGATAGTTACAGTGCATGACGTTAGTCTCATGGATTGTAAAAGACTGTTCAGAAAAGAGCAGATATGGTTTGTCAGTAAGGATAATGCAGGAGTATATGTATACTCGCTAGCTGATTTTACTGCCCAAGATGGAGTTCGCGATACTACCGATATAATTGAAAAATACAGACGTGGTGCACTGGGGGCATTGCCTGAACCTGAACTGATTAATTCCTTGATCGAGATTAGCAATATGAGGTAGGAAATGAGTAGAAGACCAACAATAAAATACGAGATTCCTATTTGTATAATTTGTGAAGGCTCCGAGGAATATGATTATTTATCTCGACTTAAGGAGCTTAATCTCTGGGATGAGATATACAGAGTAGATCTGGTAGATGCCAAAGGAAATGGGAACTTACCTGCAAGATATCAGGACAAATATCAGAATGGTATGTATGAACTGGTATTAGTATTCTGCGATACGGATAAGCCACCCTATACGAGATACACCGAGATCAAGGATAAGATCAACAGATTCCATGGTTCAGACGAGGCAAGCAGTAAAGTAGTTGTTTTCGGAAATCCATGTACTATGCAGATCATAATCGAACACTGGGGAGATTATAAATTGAAATCCCCAGCCAAGGGTTCTAATGCCAATTTGATAGCTGAATGTACCGGAATATGGGATTACAGTGCAAAGACCGAACAACGGAGAGCCTTGATGTCGAAGATAAACAAGGAGAATTATCTGTTGATGCTTCAGCGTATCGGTAAGCTGTCATCAGATGACAATGAGCCCAACAGTACTAACTTTGATTACGTGATGAATTGCCTATCGTCTCCTGACGCTGCATGGGTCGACGATATCAATAGTATCCTTTGATTTCTACGTAACACTATCGACATCTTTTTAACAATAAATTTATTTGACTCTCTTAATACGCGTGTTTATATTAAAAATATTGGTAGTCTGCCCTTTTTATAGGGTGCGGGCTGCGGACTGTGGGAGGAAGCGTGGCAGAGAATAAGCCGAATGAGGTGTACGTTGAGGGTACACAGTTCTATAGAAGGAGCGGCGCAGCGGATATACTGCGTATCGTGCTTATTACGGCTGTCACTCTGATCTGTCTGTCGATCCTGTCGATCTGGGCGATCGCTGATGCGGGTGCCAGGCAAGCCTATAAGGAGGCCCGTGATATAAGAAGGGCGCTTCGTGTGGTGGGGACTGAATACTATGGCGGTATGCAGTCCATCTACGATCCCGGGGCGCTGAACGGGCTCGCTGACGGGGCTGCCGATAAGGTGGCTGAGATCTCCACGAGGACCGGTGACGTTATCCTGTATTCATGGGACGAGGCCAATAATGCTCCTCTGCAGTTCGAGTACCGTAAGGGTCTGTACAGGGTGATCTACACAGACTATGGATCAAGTAATAATGTATCCTCGGGAGTAGAGGGCGACTTCAGTGTCTACTACTCCTTCGAGATATTAAGATACGAAGCTGAGTAAGCAATTAAAGAAGAAGGAAGGACGCGCGGATGCCGGAATATAAATATCGGGCACAAGACAGCAAGGGCAAGATCGTAAAGGGCAAGGCCGAAGCCTCTGACGAGACCGATCTGCAGAGACGTTTCCACGACTCGGGACTGCTTCTGCTTGAGGCGACTCCTGTGTCGAAGCAGATGGCGTTGAAGCCTCTAAAGAAGATGCAGCTCGCGGATTTCTGCCGTCAGCTCGGAACTCTAACTAAGTCCGGTGTTACCCTCGTAAAGGCACTGGAGATCGTCGCCAACGACGAATCCATAACTCCCTACGAGAGACAGCTTTATATACGCCTTCGTGACCGTATTGTTCAGGGTGTAGCACTCTCGAATGTTATGGAGGAGCTGGATCCTGCATTCCCTCCGCTTCTTACCTTCATGATAAGAGCCGCCGAGACCTCAGGTACTATGGATTCCACCTGCTTAAGGCTCGCGGAGATGTATACGCGCGATGCTCAGCTCGAGCAGACCGCCAAGAATTCACTTACATATCCTAAGATCTTAAGTGTTCTTATCGTCGCGGTAGTCGCGATCCTATTCGGTTATGTACTCCCTCAGTTCGAGGAGATGTTCTCTACCATGCCGTCACTTCCTATCGCGACCCGCATTCTTATGGGTATATCGAACTTCGTCGCTACCAAGTGGTATGTGCTGGCAGTCATCGTCGTACTGGCAGTTATCTTCGGAAGGATCATCAAGAAGATCCCTGTTGTGGCGTATTACCTCGATAAGATCAAGACTAAGGGAAAATGGGGAAAGCTGACGAAGGTCATATACTCAGCGAGATTTGCCCGAACCATGAGCTCTCTTTATTCCTCGGGTATCCCGATCTACAGCTGTATTCATATAGCCAGAAGCACTATCGGAAACAAGTACATCGAGTCTCAGTTCGACGAGGTGGAGCGTCAGGTATCCGGCGGATCCTCGGTATCCTCCGCCATCCAGAATGTTGACGGCTTCGTAAGCAAGCTTCCATCCACCATTAAGGTAGGTGAGGAGACCGGTATGTTAGGACCCATGCTGGAGTCTGTTGCCAATGATCTTGATTTCTACTCAGAGCAGGCACTCCTGCGTCTGACCTCATATATTGAGCCTGTAATGATCGTCGTAATGGCTGCGGCCGTAGGCTTCATCATGATCGCGATCATTCAGCCGATCTATCAGTCCTACTCGACTATCGGTGCGGGCTCGTAAAGAAAGGAAGAATGCATAAATGTCTGAAGTAGTATTTCTATCGAATACCAACATACAGGTAGTATCGGGCAAGGCTTCGGGTAGTGGCGTCAAGGTCACAAAGCTGTTCTCGGCTCCGCTTCCTGAGGGAGCTGTTCTAAACGGCGTAGTTATGGATCAGGATATGGTCATCCAGACAATCAAAGACGTCTGGCAGATGAACAAGCTTCCGAAGTCGGAGGTCACCCTCATCATCAACAGCCCTCAGCTTCGTGCCAGCCGTGTAGATGCTCCGATACAGTCCGATAAGAAGACGACAGAATTTATAAAAAGAGAGACTGCGGATTCAGATTACGGAAGATTCCAGAAGCCGGTTACGGGCTGGTACCTGGTGTCCAAGGACAGCAAGGCCAAGACACAGCGCGTTATATACGAGACGGCAGAGAGTGAGTTCGTTGCCAGATATGTCGAGATCTTTGAGAAGTCGGGGCTCAAACTTAAGTCGATCCATAACGGCGTTCAGCTCGCGACAGAGTTCTTTACCAAGGCCTCTGCCGGAAAGACCATCATCTACATGATCCTTGACGGTAAGTCGCTTGTTACGATCTTCTTCGCGGAGGGAAAATACTACTACGATTCGACCTCGAGAGTGTTCGCACAGCCCGGAACTCCGGAGTTCGCACGAGAGATCTATGCTTCCGTATCGTCCATAAGACAGTTCATGTCGGCGCAGCATCTGGAGGCGACGCTTAAGGACGTTCTCTTCGCGGGTATAACTCAGCCTCAGGTGGCTCAGCTGTCCAATGATATCCTTAACATCGACAGCCAGATCGACGTATCCGTCGTTACCCCGCCTTCAGGCACATCTATCTCAGACGGAGCCTCGGCATTCCCGTTCTATATCTATCCTATCGCGGGTCTTAAAAGCATCGCCGAGAAGCTTTCTATCCTTAAGGCATCCAAGCAGAGCGATTCCAAGTCCGCCGACAAAGCGGGCGTAATGAAGTACGTCCTTATCGGTGCTGCGGTTTTGGCGGTAGCGGGTATTGCCTACGGTGCCCTGGCGGTAGTCAAGGCCTCCAAGAAGGCAGAGCTTAAGAAGATTCAGGATTATATCTACGATCCCAATGTGGTGGCGCAGGTCGATGCCTACGATGCCATGTATAACAACATGAGTGAGATCGGGCAGATTCAGGGAGGAGTCGATCTTCTCAATGCGGATATAGCTTCATATCCGATCCCGGATTCGTCCATTAATCAGAAGATCGTATCGGCGGCGATACCTCACGACGTGGATATCGAGTTTAACTCCTACAGTGCATCCTCAGGAGTCTTCAACATCACGGCCTCATCGCCGGTAGTTGAGGATATCAATATGTTTATTGCCGATCTCATGGCTATGGATATCTTCGAGGATGTTAATTACACGGGCTATGTGCTGTCGTCGGACGGCACCAGCTGGCGTATCAATGTGGTATGTACTCTGGCAGGAAATACCGTCGCCGAAGATGCGGCCGCCGAGACTACCGGGGAGGTGAGCTGATATGAAGTTCGAGACTAACCTCAGTAAGAAGGATAAGCTTACTATCGCGGCAGTTCTGTTCATAGGTGCCGTATTCATGTTTGTTTGGTTCCTTATTAGACCTACCATTACCGACATCAAGTCCCTGGGCGACGACATCGAGCAGGCAGAGGCCGTTCAGACCAATTACAGGAACAAGCTGATTAATCTTACCAGTGCCGAAGCAGTGTACGGTAAGGTGGTAACCGATCTGTCGGAGTCCACGTCAGACTTCTATGAGATCATGCCAAGCTCGGGAATCGACCGCATGATCACTACCTACATATTAGGCTTCGGCCTCTATCCTGAGGATCTTTACATCAATATGCCCTCGGGACCTGTAGAGGAGACACCCTACATGTATTCCGACATCGCGTCCGCTCAGGCATCGGCGATCCTTAACTCTTCGTCGGGGGATGCTTCGACGGCGGGGGCCGGAGGAGATAACCTTTTCGCGCCTTATAATCAGGCGAGGTCAGGTGCTACCTCCACGTCAGCCTCGGGCGTTCAGTGTGCGGCGGTGACCATGGTAATGACAGGCTCACAGCCTACGTGCCAGGCGCTTATCGATGATCTGTGCACGAAGCCTTCCGTCAGGATCACGGGCTTCGAGTGGATGCCTATCGATCAGGTCGAGCAGTATAACGAAGAGACCGGCATGATGGAGTATGTGGAGTCAGATCAGATAAGGCTTCGAGTAAGCATTAATCTTTACATGGCGGATATCGCCGATTACGATGCGGCTGTTGCTGATGCAGCCGGAGCGGAGGGTTAACGGCATGGCAGATAATTCTAAGATTCGTATAGGAGACCTGATGGTCTCGGCGGGTTATATCACCGAAGACCAGCTTAAGGAAGCTCTCGCGATACAGAAGCAGTCAGGCGGCAAGAGAATCGGACAGACCCTTATCGACTTGGGGTACGTATCCGAGGAGCAGATGCTTACGGCTCTCGCCGACAGACTTGATGTGCAACTAGTAGATATCGGCTCTTATTCCATCGACACCGACACGGTCAAGCTCATCCCGAAGCAGATGGCAGACCAGTACCTGATGCTCCCGATAGGGCAGGACAACGGCGAAGTTATATTGGCGGTCAACGATCCGCTTAATCTCTACGCCATCGAGGATATAAGACAGACTATCGGTATGCCCGTGAGGACCGTGCTTGCTCAGGAGCAGCCTCTGAAGGACATGATCGACTACCACTACGCCGGAATCAAGGCGAAAATGGCCGCAGAGCACGCCAACGCCAACACTACCGGCATGAACATAGACGAGCTGGTCATCGATACCTCCGCAGGTGCTGATGACGCTCCTATTATTAACCTCGTTAACTCGCTTCTGGACAAGGCTTTCCAGGATAACGCATCCGATATTCATATTGAGCCCTTCGAGACGAACGTAGTCGTAAGAATGCGTATCGACGGCACGCTGATCGATTACATCACTCTGCAGAAGAACGTTCAGGATTCACTCGTCGCCAGAATCAAGATCATGGGCGACATGGATATCGCCGAGAGACGTATCCCTCAGGACGGTCACTTCAGAGTCAGGATACAGGGACAGATCGTTAACGTCCGTGTTAACGTAATTCCTACGGTCTTCGGAGAGAAGGTCGTTATGAGACTTATCATGTCCGCGGTTAATATCGATAACAATTCTACCTTCGGTATGAATCAGCAGTCCTACGATAAGTTCACCAAGATGCTGATGTCACCTAACGGCCTGATCTATATCACAGGCCCTACGGGTTCAGGTAAGTCGACGACGCTTTATAACGCTCTGGGCTCCCTGTCCCAGAAGCCTATCAATATAAGCACTATCGAAGATCCTGTCGAGAAGAATCTGCCTCGTCTTAATCAGGTGCAGGTACATCCGACGGCGGGTCTTACCTTCGAGGTCGGTCTTCGTGCTCTCATGCGTCAGGACCCTGACGTAATCATGGTCGGTGAGACCCGTGATGCCGAGACGGCCTCCATCTCCATCAGAGCTGCCGTTACGGGCCACCTGGTTCTGTCGACGCTTCATACGAACGATGCGGCCTCCACTATCGTAAGACTTATCGATATCGGTGCCGAGCCTTATATGCTCTCGTCGGCTCTCGTTGGTGTCGTCGCTCAGAGACTTATGCGTAAGGTCTGTCCTTACTGCGCTCAGCCGGAGCCTCTTACAGAGACTCAGATCGAGTTCCTAGGTCACGATATCCCCAATGCCCGTAAGGGCAGAGGCTGCGGTCAGTGCCACGGTTCAGGCTATCTCGGCCGTACTGCTATTCACGAGGTTCTCGTGGTGGATAAGCCTATGCGTAAGATGATCGCAGAGAATGCAGAAGCTGAGGAGATGAAGATGTACGCCATCAAGAATCAGAACATGCAGACCTTAAGAATGGCTGCCGAGGATCTGGTGTCGAGGGGTATCACCTCCATGGAAGAGCTTGAGCGTGTCGCCTATAACGACGACTAAGGCGTGATCGCCTTAACCTCATGTCAGGACTAATAAAAGACCTAAGAAGCATACCGTCGCCGGTGTTTTACATCTTCGCGGCGGTTGCTGTTTTCTGCGCATTTTACGTGCTCGGGCTCACGGTCGCCGGGGTGTTCGCCTGCCTTTTCCTTCTGGCGCTGGTGGCCTGTGCTTCCGCTGATATCAACGCCGGGATCGTGCCCGGGTTGGTGCTGATCTTCGTTGCCCTTCTTGGTGTGGTGAGGTTCATCCTAGTGGAAGGCTTTACCGTTCCGAGGCTTACAGATCACCTTATAGGCGCGGTGTGTGTATCGTTGCCGATGCTTATCGTGGCGCTTATAGTCAAGGGTGCCTTCGGCGGCGGAGACATTAAGCTCATGGCGGCAGCGGGGCTTTATCTCGGCTGGCGGCTTACTGTGGCAGGGGCGGTCATGGGCATGTTCGTCTCGGGGCTTTACGGGATTTATCTTCTTCTATGGCGCAAAGCCGATGCCAAGACTAAGATTCGCCTGGTGCCTTTTCTGGCCTTCGGACTCTCGGCGGCAGCCTTATTCGGAGACAGACTTATTACCCTTCTGTATTAAGACCTCTTTTACCTCAGAAATCACATAGATTTTCAAAATATAACAGTGTAATATATAGGGGCTATAGGAGGTGAGAAACATGGATATTACAAAGGATATGCTTATATCGGACATACTTGAGAAGGATCAGAGCATCGCAGGTGTTCTTATGAACATGGGAATGCACTGTATCGGATGTATGGCAGCAAGCGGTGAGAGCCTCGAGCAGGCTATGTATGTACACGGCTTCCCGGAAGAAGCAGTGGATAAGACCGTTGAGATGCTGAACGAGATAGTTGCATCAAAGAAAACAGAATAAGCCTTAAGACAGCTTTTAAATCTCGTTATTCTGTACATTGAGCCCTAAGTTAGTCTATGCTAACATTCGTGTTAGCTTAGACTAACTTTTATTAGGGGGATAATATGTCAGATAAAGAGAAATTTCTCGAGATATCGGAATTGAAGAAGAGCTTCGGTACGGGAGAAGCGAAGCAGGATGTACTGAGGGGTATGAATTTCACAGTCAAGAAGGGCGAGTTCTGCGTGCTCTTAGGCCCTTCAGGCTCAGGTAAATCCACGCTTCTTAATATAATCGGAGGCATTGATACACCTGACTCTGGCTACGTCGCGATCAACGGCGATAAGCTCGAGGACATGGACGAGAAGGCCCTTACGATGTACAGAAGAAAGCACCTGGGCTATGTGTTCCAGATGTATAACCTGATACCGAATCTGAACGTAAAGGAGAACATCGAGGTCGGGGCATACCTGTCAGATAACCCTCTCGATGTGGAGGAAGTTATCACGACCTTAGGCCTTCAGGATCACAAGTATAAGTACCCGAACCAGTTATCCGGCGGACAACAGCAGAGAGTTTCCATAGGAAGAGCCGTTGTCAAGAACCCGGATATTCTTATGTGCGATGAGCCTACCGGAGCATTGGACTACAACACCTCCAAGGAGATTCTGGGTCTTATCGAGGACTGCAACACCAAGTACGGGAACACAATCATCATGGTTACTCACAACGAAGCTATCAAGCTTATGGCGGACCATGTAATCAAACTAAGAGACGGCATCGTTCGTCACAACGACATAAACGAGAAGAAGATACCGGCTTCCGAGCTCGAGTGGTAAGGGGGAATCAGAAATGAGAAATCCTCTTATCAAGCGAATCCCCAAGGAATTGGCGTCGGATTGGCATAAGTATCTTGTAATAATTATCTTCATGGTGGTTATGATCGGACTTATCTCCGGTATGTATGTCGGGCACGACAGTATGCTGGAGGCAGTCTACAGCGGAAGAGATGAGCTTAATTTGGAGGACGGCTCTTTCGAGCTGTCGGGAAAAGCTTCAGAAGAGCTTCTCGCGGATTTGAGCACGGGACAGATGGCTGACGTGCGCCAATTCTTCATCGACAAGGGTATCGAGGAAGCCGATGAGGAGGTCGCAGAGGCCATCGAAGAGGAGCTTCAGAATCAGGTGGCACAGGGCATCGAGGACATGGTTCGCGCCCAGTGTGAGGCTTACGGCATCACGGATGAGACCATGATCCAGGAGCAGATCGACACTGCGATGGATGAGAATTACGAGGAGGCTTTGGCGGAAGCCAGAGAGTCCGACGAGTTTATCGAGGCTGTAGATGAGGCCTACGAGGAGGCTCATAATACGGTTATCGAGAAGGTGGATGAGAAGTGGGACGAGATCGTGGAGGAATATGGCCTCGATGACGAGGACTTCGAGGCCACTCCCATTACCATCTATGAGCATTTCTACAGGAATGAGTCTGAAGACAACAACAACGACGGTACCAATGATGCGACCTTAAGAATCTTTCCCAGCAACTACACAGTTGATATGGCGTCATTTAATGAGGGGCGCGCTCCCGAGACTACAGCGGAGATAGCTATCGACAGAATGCACGCCGATAACGTCGGTGTAGGCATCGGTGATACGATTACAGTGGGCGGCAAGCAGTTCGAGATAGTAGGACTTCTGTCTTATGTTAATTACCTTACGCTTCACGAGTCCAACACTGACCTGATGTTCGACGCCTTCGGTTTTGACGTGGGTATGGTAACACCCGAGGCTTTTGACAGCTTCAGCTCGAGAGTACACTACAGCTATGCGTGGTTCTACGAGACTGAGCCTGAGGACAAGATAGAGGCGGCAGACCTCGGCAACAATGTGCTTAAGTCTCTTATCACACAGTCTCTTGTATATGAGACGGACATCGATGATTTCCTGCCGGAGTATGCGAGACAGGCGAGCAATTTTGCCCCTAACGATATCGAACACGATACTACGGGTACCAGCATCCTGTGCTACATACTTATAGCGGTAATCGCCTTTATCTTCGCTGTTACAATAAGCAACACAATTGAGAAGGAAGCCTCCGTCATCGGTACGCTTCGCGCATCCGGCTACACCAAGGACGAGCTTATTATTCACTACATGACCATGCCTATAATAGTTACCTTCTTAGGTGCGATTATCGGCAACGTTGTAGGCTACACGGCTTTCAGGAAGCTCGCTATCTACCTTTACTACAACAGCTACAGTCTTCCTACCTGCGGTATTACATGGAGTCCCATAGCTCTTGTTAAGACCACGATCATCCCGCTGCTTCTTATGTTCTTCGTCAATCTTATTGTTATCGCGAAGAGCCTGCAGCTAAGCCCTTTGAAGTTCTTAAGACACGATCTTCACAAGACAAAGCGCTCCAAGGCAAGACGTATCCCTGGCTGGTCCTTCCTCAACAGATTCCGTGTAAGAATTCTGTTCCAGAACATGCCTAACTACGCGATACTTATCTTCGGCGTTATCTTCATCGAATTGATGTTGTGCTTCGCCTTTGGTCTCCCGGACTCTTTGAATCACTACGCAGACAACGCGCCGGGCATGATGTTCTCGGAATATCAGTATATGCTTATGGGTTCAAAGGATGATGACGGAGAATTTATCGTGACGGACGAGCCTACTGCCGAGGCTTTCAGCGCGACAAACCTTATGTATCCTAAGGACGCGACTAAGATGTTCGAAGGTATGGGCAGCGGCGGCGACGAGGGCGTTACCGTCTATGGAATAACTGACGACAGCCGCTATATATCGATTTCAAATGACATCGCTGAGGGCGAGGTATATATCTCCAGCGCCTTCGCGAAGAAGTTCGAGCTTTCCTCAGGTGACGTTATTACTCTTCACGAGGAGTACGAGAACAAAAGCTACGAGTTTACTATCGCGGGCGAGGTTGACTACGACGGCGGCATCGCGGTATTTATGCCTAACGATAACTTTAACAGCATCTTCGAGAAGAAGGAGGGCGAGTTCTCCGGCTACTTCTCCGAGAACGAGATCACCGACATCGAGGAAAAGTATATCGCCACGGTTATTACTGTGGAGGATATAACCAAGGTCACAAATCAGCTTATGCACTCCATGGGTGGCATGATGGATACGTTCCGCTACGCACTCATCGTCATGGCGGCGGCACTCATCTATCTTCTTGCCAAGATAATCATCGAGAGAAACGAGAACGCTATCTCCATGGTTAAGATACTAGGCTTTAGAAACGGCGAGATCGCAGGGCTTTATATGGTTCCTACGGCGATCGTGGTCGTACTGTTCTCGGTCGTAAGCATGTTCGTCGGATACTATCTGATGGTATGGATATTTAAGGTGTTCATGCTTCAGATGGACGGATGGTTCAAGTATTATATGTCTCCGTCGTCCCTTGTACTGTCGGTGGTATATCTTCTTATCGGCTATGCCTTCGTATCGGTGATCGATTTCTTCAGAATAAAGAGGATCCCTATGGACGAAGCTCTCAAAAATGTAGATTAATTCGCATTTTGTCAAAAAGAGTTTATAATAGGGCAATTAACTTATTAGAAGAAAGGGGATAAAACATGAAGGCTAAGAAAATAGTCGGAATCGTGACAACAGTTGCTGTTCTCGCGACATCCTTAAGCGGATGCGCTCTTCTCGGCGGCAAGGATAAGGCTGCTATCGAAGAGGCTGCTACAGGCTATGTCGATGCTATCAGGGACGGCAAACTCAAGAATTCCAAGAAGTATGTCGTTGATGAGGAGGACTACTTCCAGGAGAATGAGCTTCCTTCGCAGCAGCAGGAGCTTGTGAATGCGGTGCTGGAGGCTTCTTCCTATGAGGTCGAGGATGTCGAGGTCAATAAGACGAAGGCTTCCGCGAATGTAGTATTTACTATGCCTGATCTGGAGTCTATCGCTGATGAGGGCTATTCCTTCGACGAGTTCATCGAGGCTATCGAGGATATCGATGATGAGGTGGAGGAGTCCGTAAGCTTCAGCTTCGTTAAGGACGGCGAGGATTGGCTTATCAAGGCTGATTCCACAGAGGATTTCTATGAGTTCCTAATGGGTATCGGCGAGGGCATCGAGTTCTCCGGTCTTTCCGAAGCAGCTGCCATCGAGGCGGTTGATACCTTCGTTGATTACTTAAGAGACGGTGACCTTGAGAGTGCTATTGCAATATCATCCAGTGATACTGACATCAATGACTACCAATCGCAGATGTCGATGTTCGGTGATGCTGTCGTAGGTGTGATGTCTGCTTACTTCAGCAATGTTGAATACACATCAGAGGTTACAGAGACGAATGAAGACTCTATTACCGTAGCTCTTACGGGTACTGCTCCCGATGCCGCTAATGCTATTCAGGCTGCTTTCGCTGATGTAGATACAATGGCGCCTGTTATGGCAGATGTAATGGAGGCTCTTAATGACGGTGGAGATCTGAACTCTGCTTATGAGAGCATTTTCGCTGTGGCTTCTTCCGCTGTTCAGAGCGCCGACAGCACAGCTTACTCAACAACAGCAGTAGTTACTGCAGACGAGGACGGTAACCTCCAGGTTGATCCGGGAGAGAATTTCTTCTTCGATATGGATGCCATTAACATAGATGAGGCTCTCGATTCTGAGGAGCTGATGATGGCTACTTATGCTATTCTCCTCGAGCGCGGAAGCATCACTCAGGCTGAATACGACGCCATTACGGGTAACAGTTCTTCCTCAGGCTCTGATATTACCGTAATCGAGGTTGAGACCGGCGACGATTACTTCTCCAGCAGCTGCTATACATCTGTCAGAGGAATCGAGTTTATAGTCGTTACATGGGATTACTACAACACAGGCGACACCTTCGATTATGAGGTAAGCTACAACGGAACGGATGACTTCATTACAGGAACATATGTAATTCCCGATGATGTCGAGGATCACATCGAGATTCTCATTCCTCCGTTCGCTGATGATATGTCCGGAGATTATATAATCACGGTATATGATGAGGGCTCTTCCTCAAGTGTTCTCGGTAAGTTCGAGATCGTTATCCTCGGAGAGGGCGCACCTGTAGGCGGCGGTGATGCAGTGCTTCCCGCCTTCGGAACATCAGCCTCCTATGAAGCCGTATCGGATGATTTCTATTCATTCCACTTTGTTGACGGAAACGATAACTGGATCTCCCAGGGCGAGACATTATCCTCCAACAGAGGAGAGATCGAATTTGATGCCAGAACATGGGCTTACTATGATATAGGCGCCACAATGAACTGCGACGTCTACTGCGACGGAGAGTATCTTGAGACCATCACCGTTGTCAACGATGACGATTATGAGGATACCTTCGAGTTCGAGTATGAGCCTTCCTACTTCAACACGGGAGACTACACATTCGTGATCTACGATGTAGACGACACAAGCGTATTTGCTTATGCATTCGCTACAGTAAACTGACGGATCTTATAAGATCTTTTAAGTGAATTAATTAAGGACTGCTCGAGCTCGGGCAGTCCTTTACTTTATACGTCTTATACGTCGAGAAACATTCTTTGGCTCGTATCCTCGTCGAGGATTAAGAGCTTTCCCTCTGTGTCTTCCCTTAGGTGTTTACGCTGACCGTTAGGGATATCGATCTCGTAGGTCTGCCCGCTCTCGGTCTCGATTATGCAGGAGCAAAGGCTGATGAGGAAGAACGGGTATATGTAGCGACGAACTATGTTGATGCTTCTGACCATTGCCGGCTGTATCGTGTAGGTACCGGCGCAGATCTCCTTCCAGGCCTTGATGTAATCGCTGTGGGCCAGAGGGAGAACTCCGATGTTAATAAGAAGAAGGCCGACTATGACCGCGATCCTCGCTGCCAGCGGAAATTCGGGATACACGATAGCAAACAGACCGAAGACGTTAAGGTTGAGCCATAGTGCCCAGATAAGAAGGGCAAGCTTCTTCTTCGTAAGGACAGATCGTATGAAATATATCGATACTATTACCGCCGCCGGGATACATGTGAATATTCCGATAAGTGACATGGATCGGTCGCCGCTGTTGTATAAGGTTATTGCTCCGCCTATAAGGTAGAGACCGCCGATGAGAAAAAGAAGAGCAGTCAGAACCGCCATGGCAAGGCGGTTGCCGTTAGTCTTACGATATGCTTTCTTGATCTTCTCCCGCTCGTCACTTGAGGGTGCAGCGGCAATGATCGGTGTAACGGTAGCGGCCTGCTGTCCGAAGGACTGACCTTGTGAGTTAAGGCTTACGGGATTAGAAGGAGCGTAGGCTATAGTCTTGGGATCTGTGTCGGAGATGAACCAGTAGGGGCTTACCAGAAGCTTAACGGGTTCGTCATCGATCCTTACGAATCTTCCCGTCATGCCTACCGGCATCTTCTCATAGAGGCCTCTCTCGATATCTACTGTGGCGGTATCCTTGATATCACCGTCCGTGGATTCGAGCCATACAGTGTAGGTGGCGGTAAGCTTAGCGGTGATCTTCCTGTCCACGATCCTTACGTGACGGGACTTGAAGCGCCCCTCCGCGGCCTTAGCCAGATATCTTCTGTTGCTGATATGAGCACTTATGAACATGGGAAGCATTAGAGGCGGTGTTACCAGCATGAGGAAAAGATAGATTGATCCGAGCTCCTTCGATCCCGTAATCAGGTGATATATCCCGTAGAGAAAGGCAAAGATCATTAATATTATCAGGAAATAAAACGATGAGTTGCCTCTTTTACAATCGCCCTTTATCGTCTCGGCGATAAAGCTTCTCTCCCTGTCGTCAAAGTCTTTCCAGAAATGCTCTCCGGACGAAGAGTAGAACGAATCCTTCTTACCTGCCATGCTGTCCCCCTATATCAGTTTCTCAACAAATCTTAACATATGAGGCGGTGGGGGGGACTACTTTACTTTTGGCACTTCTAATAATAGTATTGAGTGGCTTTGGAGAAGAAGGAGGGAAAAGGCTTGAGAAGCAAGATAGCGGCAGTACTTACAGCAGGCATCTGCTGGGGTTTTATGGGATTTTTTACAAGAAATCTCGCGACCATGGGGATCGGCTCCGAGGGGGCCATCGTTATTCGCTATGGCTTCTCCGCTGTCGCTTACGGCTTGATACTGCTTCTTACGGATCTCTCGAGGTTCAAGATGAAAGCCAAGGATGCGTGGTGCTTCCTGGGTGCAGGGCTTCTGAGTCTTCTGTTCTTCACATTCTGCTACTTCTCTGCCATCTCCATGATGAGCCTGTCTGCCGCGGCGATACTTCTTTATATCGCGCCGTCGGTCGTCACCCTGCTGTCGGCGATACTGTTCAAGGAGAGGATAACTCCCATTAAGCTTCTGTCGGTGGGACTTGCCTTCATAGGCTGCTGTCTTGTGTCGGGAGTCGCGGGAGGCATAAGTATAACGGGCACGGGGCTGCTGTTCGGCATCGGCGCCGGCGTGGGATACGCGCTTTACACGATATTCTCAAGATTCGCGCTCGAGAAGGGCTACAACAGCCTTACCATAAACTTCTACTCCTGCCTTCTGGCTACCATAGGAGCCATGATCATATGGCGTCCCACATCAGCTCTCGCCTCTATGTTCTCCGGGGCGGGAAGCTTCACATTCTGCATAATAACCGGGGTCGTAACAAGCTTCGTACCCTATCTTCTTTATACCTACGGCCTTACGGGACTCGAGAACGGCAAGGCCTCGGTGATTGCCTCCATCGAGCCGGTGGTGGCGTCACTTCTTGGTATCATCTACTACCATGAACCTTGCACCGTCCCGTCAGTTCTGGGAGTCGTTCTTGTGCTTACGGCGGTAGTACTTCTTAATGTAAAGCTTCCCTTGTCGCGGAGAGCCGATAAGGCTTCCTGATCTTCCTTTATCGACCTTGACAGCGGGTATTGCTATTGTTATAGTTAGGCATAACTAACTAATAATAGTAATAACTAATCATTATAGGAGATCAAGTATGAGCTACAGAATCGTTCTTATAAGACACGGTGAATCCGAGTGGAATAAGGCTAATCTCTTCACCGGATGGACGGACGTGGATCTGTCTGACACAGGAAGGGAGGAGGCCAGAAACGGCGGACGTCTTCTTAAGGAAGAGGGCATCACCTTCGATATCTGCTTCACGTCGGTCCTTAAGCGCGCCATCCATACCGCTAACCTCGTTCTTGATGAGATGGATGAGATCTATATTCCTCAGATCAAGTCATGGAAATTAAACGAGCGTCACTACGGTGCTCTGCAGGGTCTTAACAAGTCTGAGACCGCTGAGAAGTATGGCGAGGATCAGGTCAAGATCTGGAGACGCTCCTTCGACGTTAAGCCGCCGGCCTTAGAGGAGTCCGACGAGAGAAATCCCGCGAATCAGCCTGCATATAAGTATGTTGATAAGTATTTCCTTCCTCTGACGGAGAGCCTCGAGACAACCATCGAGAGAGTAATTCCTTATTATCTCGAGGAGATCGTTCCTCAGATCAGAGCGGGCAAGAGTGTACTTATCGCGGCTCACGGCAATTCCTTAAGAGCTCTCGTTAAGTATCTGGACGGCATCTCTGACGAGGATATCTTAGGTCTTAACATCCCTACCGGTACACCTCTTGTCTATGAATTAGGCGATGACTTCAAGGCGATATCCCACAGATATCTGGGAGATCAGGCTGCCATCGAAGCGAAGATGAAGGCCGTTGCCAATCAGGGTGCCAAGAAGCAGTAATCAGAACAATTACTCCCTGCTTTATATGTAAAAAGACTGCTTGAGCTGCCTCGAGCAGTCTTTTTATATTGCTTTATATTCCTTGACCCCGTATAGTCATAGTATGAATTACAGAAATGACAAGCACGGAGAACCTGTATCGATCCTCGGCTACGGCTGTATGCGCTTCACGCAGAAGGGCGGCAAGATCGATCTTGAGAAGGCATCGAGGGAGATCATGCTTGCCATCGAGAACGGCGTGAATTACTTCGATACGGCTTATATCTACCCCGGAAGCGAGGTCGCGCTGGGGCAGATCCTGGAGGAGAACAAGGTCCGCGACAAGGTCAAAATCGCGACTAAGCTTCCTCAGTATCTCGTGGGTAACAATCCCAAGGCTTTGGATAAGTTCTTCGACGAGGAGAAGAAGCGTCTTCGCACGGATCACGTTGATTACTACCTGATGCACCACTTAACTGATGTTTCCGCGTGGAATAAGCTCAAGGCGGTGGGGGCCGGAGAATGGCTTCAGCGTAAGAAGGAGTCGGGTGAGATCATTAATGTCGGCTTCTCCTATCACGGCGATACCGAGGGTTTTCTGGAGATACTTAACGATTACGACTGGGACTTCTGTCAGATCCAGTATAACTACATAGACGAGACTACACAGGCCGGTGTCGCGGGCCTTAAGGCGGCGGCACAGAAGGGGGTACCGGTAGTTATTATGGAGCCCTTAAGAGGCGGTAAGCTGGCAGAGCTTCCCGAGGGAGCGCGCGACAAGGTAAATGCCAACGCCAGAGGCTGGAGCCCTGCCGAATGGGCTTTCCGGTGGCTGTGGAATCAGCCCGAGGTGACATGTGTGCTGTCCGGTATGAATTCTGAGCAGATGGTCCTCGAGAACTGTAAAAGCGCGTCTGAGGCGCAGGCCGGAGAGTTCACGGAAGAGGACTTCGAGCTTATCGAGAGTATCAAGGAAGAGATACGTAAGACAACGAAGGTGAACTGCACCGGCTGCAGATACTGTATGCCGTGTCCTCAGGGAGTTGATATCCCGGGCGTGTTCAGATGCTATAACCATATGTATTCGGAGGGGAAGAGCAGAGGCAGGACGGAATTTATTCAGTCCATCGCTCTTCAGGATAATCCCGGTCTGCCGTCACTTTGTATAGGATGTGGAAAGTGTGAGAGGCATTGTCCGCAGAATATTGAGATCATAAAGACACTGAAGGAAGCGGACCGTAGGCTGGAGCCCTGGTACTATAAGCTTGGTATCAAGCTTGGAAGAAGGTTTATCTTATAGGGCCGGTTAATTGCGATAACGGCGCTATTTGTGGTAATATAATCTGCAATACTTTCTAATATTTGTAAGTCTCGGAGGGACCGTCTATGCTTGGTGTAGGAATTGAAGCTCTGGATTATTTTGTTGAACGTGCCGCTGAGCATTGGGATCCTTCTAATGCTGCGAAGCTTCAGACCTTTGTGGATGATCCGGAGAATACATTACCTTCAACAACTAAGCTTGTTATCGTAGGCGGAGGTACATCCGAGGATCGCAAGGAGCTGTGCTATTCATTAAGATCCAAGCTTAACGGACTTCACACCGTTATCGTTATCGTGAGCGGTGAGCCCAGTCTGTTCGACACTAACGGACTTGTGGGCATCGAGAAGAACGTGGTGGAGACGGCCGAGACACTTGTAAGTCTGTCAGGTGACCCTGATTATATTATTCTTCACGGCAACTTCGATGATGTGGAATATGCACCGCTTCACGGGCTTTTCGAGGTGGTGTTCAAGAAGCATTATTATGCAAGAGTTGAGGGCGATTCTGTGGAGACGAATGCCATCAATATCTTCAACAGAGTCATGGAGAGCATGAGGTGAGAAGAAGCCTTAAGGGGGCGGGCACTGTAGCGTTAATACTCAGCACGTCGATATTGGTATCGGCGTGTTTTAATATGCGGACCGATGACGGCAGCTTGGATCAAAGAACGCAGATGAATACGCTCAATGATTCATTGACTCCGGCAGGGGTGTCTAATGCTGCTTATGAGATCTTCGTAGGTTCGTATCGGGACAGTAACGGTGACGGCGTCGGAGACCTGGCGGGAGTGACGGAGTCCCTTGATTACATCGACGGTATGGGATTCGACATGATATGGCTGACGCCGATATGTAAGTCGCCGACATACCATAAGTACGATGTCGCAGATTACCGCGAGATAGATCCGGAGTTCGGGACTATCGAGGATCTTGAGATCTTGATAGAGGAGAGTCACGCCCGCGGGATAAAGGTTATAACTGATCTGGTGATGAACCATACCTCGGTGGAGAACGAGTGGTTCGTCGAGGCGTCGGAGGCGGTGCGCGAGTGCACGTCTGAGGTGGAGCTTGAAGCCGCCGCGGAAGAGTGTCTGTATGTTGATTACTATAACTTCAATCTTGACGGCGGGAGCGGGTATTCTAAGCTTCCGGATTCAGAGGTTTATTATGAGGCGCAGTTCTGGTCGGGAATGCCGGATCTTAACCTCGATAACGAGAGTCTTCGCGAGGAGCTGGCGGATATAGCGGATTACTGGCTGTCTATAGGTGTTGACGGCTTCAGACTTGATGCTACGACGTATTATTATTCCGGGTCGGATCAGAGCAATATAAATTATCTATCCTGGTTTAATGATTATGTTAAGGCCGATTTTCCCGATGCGTATATCGTGTGCGAGGCGTGGACGGATGAGCTGACGTATATTCCGTATTACGGAAGCGGTGTAGACGGGATGTTCAATTTCTCGTTCTCCGGGCAGAGCGGCGTGATCGCGAGGGTAGCTAACGGTCAGGCGCCGGCATCGTATTACGGGTCTTCGATCGAGGCGTATCAGACTCGGTTGCTGGAGCTCGGAGGAGTGCCTCTGTCGTCTGATGCATCTTTCTATACGAATCACGATATGGGGCGTTCTGCCGGGTATTATGCCGGGGATGAGGCGTCCTATCGTGTGAGGCTCGCGGGAGCTATGAATCTTCTTATGAGCGGACGATCGTTCGTATATTACGGCGAGGAGATAGGAATGAAGGGCGCGGGCTCTGATGAGAATTTCCGTGCGCCGATGTACTGGAGTGCCGATCCGACCTATGCGGGACTTTGTGACGGGCCCGAAGGAATGGGGTCGTTCGAGATGAAGTACCCTTCGGCGGAGGAGCAGATGAATGACCCTCTGTCTATCTATAATTATTACCGGCAGGCTGTATTGCTCAGGTCTTATTTTCCGGTGATCTCTTCGGGCGAGTGCATATATCACGATGAGCTGTCGAACGAGTCGGTGTGCGTAATAGAGAAGGCTGATGATAACGGGAATACGCCCGTGTTGATAGTGATTAATACATCTGCTGAAGCTTGTACGGTGGATGTTTCTTCGCTGCCCTATGATCAGCTGTCTGCCGTGCTGGCTGTGTCCTATGATGAGGCAGTTTTGTCCGGCGGCTCGCTGGAGCTTCCCGGGTATTATGTAGCCGTACTGACGGGAGATTAATGGCGCTTTATCAAATCCTTCACGATCTCGCCGGCGATGATGAGGCCGGCGACGGAGGGGGTAAAGGCGGAGGAGCCGGGGACGTGGCGGCCAGTGTCGGGATCTGCCGCTCCGCCGACGATATTACGGATAGGCGGTTCCTTAGAGTAGACGACTTTTACATCGGTTATGCCGCGGCTTCTTAATTCGCGACGCATGATTTTCGCGAGGGGGCAGACAGAGGTCCGGCTTATATCGGCGACCTCGAACATGGCGGGGTTAAGCTTGCCGCCTGCGCCCATGGAGGATATTACCGGCACGCCGTTTGCTTTGGCGCGTGCGATGATCTCGAGCTTTGCAGCTACCGTGTCCACACAGTCGGCGACGTAGTCGTAGGAAGGGAAGTCGAATTCGGAGGCAGTCTCTGGCAGGAAGAAGCACCTTTTAACTTCAACTCGAGCGTCAGGATTGATGTCGCGGATTCTCTCAGCCATCACGTCGACCTTTGCCCTGCCTATGGTGGAATGAAGTGCGATTATCTGGCGGTTAAGATTAGTGATCGAGACCACGTCGTTATCGCACAGCATGAAGGAGCCCACGCCTGAGCGGGCCAGCGCCTCTGCGACATAGCCGCCAACGCCGCCGATTCCGAACACGGCGACGGTCGAGGCCTTAAGCCTATCGATCCCATCCTCTCCTATAAGAAGCTCCAGTCTCTCAAATTGTTCTTCCATCAAATACCTCGTAAGCTTTCTGTGTAAGAAGAGAAGCCGCTTCCCGCATGGATTCCTCGATGCCTACTCTCTCAGAGATGGAGTAGATCTCGTCGAAGCCGTGTTTATATAGTTCGGCAGCATCAGCTCCGAGGCAACCTGCGAATGCGATGACCTTGGCACCTGCGAAGGCCCCGAGTCTCGCGACGGCATGAGGGGCTTTACCCATTAGAGTCTGCCCGTCGAGCCTGCCCTCTCCGGTAATTATTATATCAGCGTCAATAACGTAGTCCACAAGCCGGGTCTGTTGGGCAACGAGCTTGGCGCCCGACACCATTTCTCCGTCGAAGAAGGTCCTGAAGGTGAAGCCCAGCCCGCCGGCCGCACCTGCTCCGGGAAGCGACGGATCGGCATCAGGATGCTTAAGCTTAACAAGCCTCGCGAAGGCTTCGATCCACCCGTCCATCCTTCTGCAGGCTTCCTCCGAGGCCCCCTTCTGAGGCGCATACACCATACTGCAGCCATTCTCGCCGGTAAGCGGATTATTAACATCACAGGCGATAAGGAATTCTGATTCACCGATTCGTTCGTCGAAGCGCGTTTCATCTATTCTGCTAAGCTCCGCGAGTCCCAGCGCGCCGACATCGATCTCGCCACCTTCGCTGTCTTTAAGTCTGATCCCGAGTGCCTGAAGCATTCCCGTGCCGCAGTCGTTGGTCGCGCTTCCTCCGAGACCTATGATGAACCTTCTGCAGCCTCTGTCGAGTGCATCGAGTATTATGCGCCCCACGCCGGCACTGGTGGTATAAAGAGGATCTCGAAGCTTCGGCGGGACCAGAGTCAGACCACAGGCCTGACTGATGTCGATTACGGCTGTGGTACGGCGGGAGGAGGGATCTTCGATGATCCCGTAGCGGGCAGTTACTTCCTTGAACAACGGCCCCGGAACTTTAACCTCTGCGAAGCTTCCGCCGCAGGCCTTGGTTATGACGTCGAAGGTCCCTTCACCTCCGTCAGCGATGCCTCTTACGATGACCTCTGCTTCGGGATTTGCACGGAGAATTCCTTCCTTAATAGCAACGCCCGCCTCGTAGGAGGTGAGCGTGCCTTTAAATGAATCTGTTGCGATAACTACTTTCAAATCTTAATCCTTATTATCCGTTGTTGAGGGCTTCTGTACTTCGGGCTCAGCTGTCTTGGTGTTGATCTGCGCTTCAGCGGAAGCCTTAGCCTTAGCTCTTCTCTTCTTAATCTTCTTGGTTACTACCTTGATAACTATTATCGCGGCAATAACAAGAATGATTATAACAGCAATCGGGATCACATTCTCGGCTATCTGCAGACCCAGATCCTGGAAGGTGTTCTTCGCATGATCGAGTCCGTCCTGGAATGCGTCGCTTATCTTCTCGCTGTAGGTCTTGATGTGAGGCTCCTCTATCTCGGTCTCCTCGAGAACTTCAGTGATGTTAAGAGTCAGTGTGCTGTAGGAGGAGAGATTCTCGAGGACGCGAAGCTGGGATTCGTAGCTCTCGATCTGGTATCTGACGTAGGTAAGCTCGTTCTGAAGCTGAAGGATGATGTCCAGGGAGTCTGCCTGCGAGAGAAGGTTATTAAGTGTCTCCTGCTCGACGCGAAGCGATTCGATCCTCGCCTGTGTATCCGCATAGGACAAGGTGACGTCCTCTGTGCTCTCGTTAGAATATGTGACTGTGGCACCGTTGCCGATCATGTTTACCAGTGCATCCAGGGAAGCGGAAGCAACTCTTATGGTGTAAGAGGCCGACCTCAGATCGTTATTGTTGCCGGTGCCGTAGAAATTCTTGCTCTCGATATATCCGCCGAGGCTTGAGACCTGAGCCTCGATGTCGCTTGTAAGCTGTGTGAAGTTAAGGGTCTCGCAGGAGATGGTCACATATCTTATCAGCATTCGGTCCGTAAGAACGTCGGACTGCTGAGCGATCGTTCCGTTGGCAGGAGCGGAAGCCGTGCTGCTTGAGGTCTCCATCGGAGCCTCATAATATTCCTCGTAGTCCGAAGCGGCGTATTCCGCATTACCGTAATCTGCTGTTGCTCCCGCGGCGTAGTATGCTTCATTGGTGAAGCCTCGCTCATATTCAGCGACGGCTGCCGTCGTCTCCGCGGTGATATATGTTGCCTCGTCGTTATGAACGGAGATCCTCTGATCAGCAGATTTATTGCTTCTTCCGCAGCCTGTCATCAGCATCGCTGCACACAGCGTCGCGGCTGCTATGTATCTTGTTGTCTTTCTCATGATAAATACCCTCCGTATTTCCTTTGTACCCATAAGACGGAGGGCAGGGGCAGGAGGTCACATCATCTCGAAAATTTTTACGCGGTATTTGATAAAGCGGCCCCGATAATTTATGATGATATACGGAAAAGGGAAGGAGGATCACAAAGTGAGACATTACGGAATTGACATCGGTGACCTGGTAAAGCTCGGACTTCAGATCGCAAGGTCTGTGGAGTCCCATAACGACATGCTCGAGGCGCAGGCAAGAAGCGAGGCCTCCAGGCATGAAGCCGAGATGATGAAGCAAAGGGCTATTGCCGAGTCCAAGAATCTGGAGCAGCGTAAGATCGCAGAGAAGATCATGAAGGAGAGCGTCGCCATCGACTGTCAGGGGTGCGGTGCCAAGCTCGCGATCAGGAAGAGCTCCATCAGCTTCTGTGCTTACTGCGGTTCTGCCATAAGAGTGGATGCTTCGGGTAAGGCGACCATCCTCTCACCTGAGGCGCGTAAGGCCGTTATTGACCGTGCCAGAGCGGAGCAGGCAGAGGGTGACTGCTGATACGGAGGCTCACACGAAGTAGAAATACGTGTCCCACGCAGGAATCGACGGTGTGTGGCGCATAAAGACTTTATAATCAGGATTAATGTTGAGGACCTTGAGCGGTAACGCGAAGAGGTCCTCGCTTCTGTGATAGCAGGCAACGCACATCATCGGTTTGTTGTTCCTTATGGATATCGTACCGCCGTTAAGCGCTTCAAGCTCGCTGCCTTCCACATCGAATTTGATAAAGGCCACCGGTCTGTTATTAACCAATCCGTCGATGGTAACAGTGGGGATCTCGATCTTGTTTCCTTTAGCCGCCGAGGTGCCACGGCCGAGGTTTCTGTCGCTCATGACACTTCCTTCCTTATCGGAGATGAAGGCTTGAATATGATCTATATTGATGTCAAGCTCAGAGGTGTTCTCGCGAAGCTTTCTCATATTACGTGAATCGGGTTCTACTGCAATGATTCCGGTTAGAGAAGAGAACATCGGACGATATCTTAGGACGGTGTCGCCGTTATAGGCGCCGAGATCGATCATGAGTCCTTCGCGAGAAGTATTAAGTAGAGCATCCGATTCTTCCTGTGACACCTCACAGTCCTTGAGATACGATACATCCCCTGTAAGGCGCGCCGCGATGATATCGTCGAAGGTCTTAACGGAAGCCTCGTCCGCGAGCAGGGACCGGACCTTCAACAGGGCATCGTAATTGGAATTATAGAAGTTAAGATCAAAAAGATTATTCCCGTATACCGGGACGTCCGGCGCATAGAGCTCACATTTACTTCTTAAGAAATCCGCATAAGAGAGTACCTCCGGCCGGGAGGAGCCGAAGCACATAAGGATTATCATGGTATCCCCAAAGCGCGCATAGCAGTCCTCGAAGGACTCTACCTTAATATCATGGAAGCTTCTGTTACGCACAAAGCCGGGGCTCGCGAAGATCCCGCTGATAGGCACATTAACATTTTCGAGTACGCGGATGATCTTGTCCGCTCCGTCGCCGGTGCCGTAGAGCACGATGGGGCGGCCGTCGGAGGACATGTGCGTCAGATATTGCCAGAGGTCAGAATTAAATGTCTTCATAGCCTCTATATTACACCAACCTCAAATTGATAAAGCCCCCCTGTCTGTGATAGAATTTTAAGGTCTAATTAACAAGGCAAGCGCCTAGCCAGCGCATAATATAGCCGAAAGGAGTCACAGACATGATTTACACAAAAGAAGTCGAGAACATGTGCCCTGTAGCAAAGGGCGCCAAGCATGAGCCCGCTCCGATTCCTGAAGAAGGAAAGTGGGTGCACGCCAAGAAGATCGAAGATATCTCCGGTTTTACACATGGTATAGGTTGGTGCGCACCTCAGCAGGGCTGCTGCAAGCTCTCACTTAACATCAAGGAAGGCGTTATCGAAGAGGCTCTCATCGAGACTATCGGTTGCTCCGGTATGACACACTCTGCAGCTATGGCTGCCGAGATCCTGCAGGGCAAGACGATCCTCGAGGCACTTAACACAGACCTCGTATGTGACGCTATCAATACTGCTATGAGAGAGCTCTTCCTCCAGATCGTTTACGGTCGTTCCCAGAGTGCATTCTCTGACGACGGACTTGCAGTAGGTGCAGGTCTTGAGGACTTAGGTAAGGGACTTCGTTCTCAGGTTGGTACAATGTATGCCACAAAGGCAAAGGGTGTACGTTACCTCGAGATGGCAGAAGGTTATGTAACAGGTATTGCTCTTGATGCAAACAACGAGGTTATCGGATATAAGTTCGTATCCCTCGGCAAGATGACAGACTTCATCAAGAACGGCGACGATCCCAACACAGCTTGGGAGAAGGCTCAGGGCCAGTACGGTCGAGTTGCTGATGCCGTTAAGATCATCGATCCGAGAAAAGAATAATCTCAAGAAAGGAGTTTGCATAATATGGCTTTATTTGAATCATATGAGAGAAGAATTGACCAGATTAATGCTGTACTTAACAGCTATGGTATCAGTTCCATTGAAGAAGCTGAGAAGATTACAAAGGACGCAGGTCTTGATGTCTATGCTCAGGTAAAGAAGATACAGCCCATCTGCTTCGAGAATGCTTGCTGGGCTTACACTGTAGGCGCTGCTATCGCTATCAAGAAGGGCGCACGTAAGGCTGCTGACGCTGCAGCTGCTATCGGCGAGGGCCTTCAGGCTTTCTGTATCCCCGGCTCAGTTGCTGACCACAGAAAGGTTGGCTTAGGTCACGGTAACCTCGGCAAGATGCTTCTCGAGGAAGAGACAGAGTGTTTCTGCTTCCTCGCAGGTCACGAGTCTTTCGCTGCAGCTGAGGGTGCTATCGGTATCGCCGAGAAGGCTAACAAGGTTCGTCAGAAGCCTCTTAGAGTTATCCTTAACGGCTTGGGCAAGGACGCTGCTCAGATTATCTCCAGAATCAACGGTTTTACATTCGTAGAGACACAGTACGACTACAAGGCTGCCAAGCTCAATATAATCTCTGAGACTCCTTATTCAACAGGTCTTCGTGCTACTGTTAAGTGCTATGGTGCAGACGATGTTCAGGAGGGTGTTGCTATCATGCATCACGAGAACGTAGGCGTTTCCATCACAGGTAACTCCACTAACCCTACTCGCTTCCAGCATCCTGTTGCAGGCACATACAAGAAGGAATGTAACGACCTTGGTAAGAAGTATTTCTCAGTTGCTTCCGGCGGTGGTACAGGTAGAACACTTCACCCTGATAACATGGCTGCAGGTCCTGCTTCCTATGGTATGACAGATACTATGGGTCGTATGCACTCTGACGCTCAGTTCGCAGGCTCTTCTTCTGTTCCTGCTCACGTTGAAATGATGGGACTTATCGGAATGGGTAATAACCCGATGGTAGGTGCTACCGTTGCTGTTGCTGTTTCTGTTGAGGAAGCTGCTAACGCAGGCAAGTTCTGATAGATTAATTATTAGTCTTATCAGGAGAGCCGCTTCAGTTCGAGGCGGCTCTTCTTTTCGCTTTCTTTACTATGTCGTTAATTCCGTCGTTTAATGAGCTCAGGACGGTGGCTTCCGCCTCCTGCCAGCTCGAAAAGGCATTTATCTCGTCCTGCAGCTCTATCCATCTTCTTACAAAGCCTATTACATACACGCACAAAGCGGCAGTCTCGCACTTGGTTATCGGGTCCTTCTGGTCGAGGCTGTAGGTGTCGTAAATATAATCGACCAGCTTTTGAGACAGCTTGTAATTAAGATTGGAATCGTTCTTCTGCAGGAGAAGGATGATATATGTGTCCGTTTCGGGATGCTTCCGGTATGCAAGCTCCTCTATTATGTGTTGGCGCCTGAAATCGGACGGAGTGAAGTAAACGTGTTTCGAGACAATGGCGACCAGATAGTCTTCTATTTTGTCCAGAAGGTCAAAGGAGTCCTTGTAGTACTCGTAGAAGGTAGAGCGGTTGATCTTAGCCAGAGCAGCTATCTCATTAACATGTATGCTTTTGACAGGCTTTGTTTTATAAAGCTCTATGAAAGCTCTGATGATTTTCCTCTGTGTGTCGAGAGTGTTTTTGCTCATAGTGATTCTTTGTCCTTTATTCCGACAATTCGCGGTGTTTTGTCGGTTGAATTGATACTTGGATTCTATTATAAATAACGTACATCGTCCAACACTTGTCGGATGATCGCGGGCTTAAGGGATGCCCGATCGATTTAATTTTGCCCTTGCCCCCCAAGGGAGCTGCCGCATATATCAGCAATGAAAATCGGTAGCACGAAGGCCTCTTCCCCCTCGAAGAGGCTTTTGTTTGTCTTGAAAATTAAGTAAAATAGACGCAAATGTTTTTACAGGAGGATAACCATGGCAGACAGTAATGTTAGACCTGAATCAATGGAAAGAATAACAACCGAGCAGTTGGCTCTGAAGTTCATCGACGAGCAGATTGCCGACATCAAGGCGAAGGTAGGAGACAGCAAGGTGCTTCTTGCGTTGTCCGGCGGCGTAGATTCGTCGGTGGTCGCGGCTTTGCTTATCAAGGCGATCGGCAAGAATCTTGTATGTGTTCACGTCAACCACGGACTTCTTCGTAAGGGTGAGCCCGAGATGGTGTGCCAGGTGTTCAGAGACGAGCTCGGCGCCAATCTGATCTATATCGATGCGGTTGACCGTTTCCTGGGACTTCTCGAGGGCGTGACCGATCCCGAGAAGAAGAGACATATCATCGGTGAGGAGTTTATCAAGGTGTTTGCCGAAGAGGCTGCTAAGCTTGAGGGCATTCGCTACTTAGGTCAGGGTACAATTTATCCTGACATTCTCGAGAGTGAGCAGGGTATCAAGGCTCACCACAACGTAGGCGGTCTGCCGCCGGAGTTGAACTTCGAGCTGGTTGAGCCGGTCAAGCTTCTTTATAAGGATGAGGTACGTGTGGTAGGTAAGGCTTTGGGTCTTCCCGATAAGATGGTCTTCCGTCAGCCCTTCCCTGGTCCGGGACTTGGTGTAAGATGCCCCGGTGCTATCACACGTGATCGTCTTGAGGCAGTACGTGAGTCAGATGCTATCCTTAGAGAAGAGTTCGAGAAGGCAGGACTTGCAGGCAAGGTTTGGCAGTACTTCACAGTAGTTCCCGACTTCAAGTCAACAGGTATCAAGGACGGAAAGAGAGCCTTCGAGTGGCTTTGCATCGTCCGTGCGATCAACACAGTTGACGTTGTCGAGTGCACAGTAGAGCCTATCGAGTATGACCTGATGTGCAGGATCACAGACCGTATCACTCACGAGGTTCCGGGTATCAATCGTGTGCTTTATGACTATACGCCGAAGCCCACTGGAACTGTGGAATACGAGTGACAGAACATATGTTTGTAAATTGTGAATAGTTCTTTTTATCGGCCGGGGAGTGTTCTCCGGTCGATTTTTATGCTTGTGGTGGGTCGAGAGTCCTCAACTGTGTCCACGAAGCGAAAATGGACACACCAAAAGACCATTTACCCCCTCTATGGACTTTTACTGTGTCCAATTTGAAGAAATGGACACACTTGAAGACCATCTGTATAGATTGCCGGAGAATTATAGACTATTATTTGATTATGATTATTCATCCGATCTCACCTGTATATGATAAGAATTCGAAGATACTGATCCTTGGGAGTTTTCCTTCTGTAAGATCCAGGGAAGAGGGGTTCTTTTACGGTCATCCTCAGAATCGTTTCTGGAAAACTATTGCGGCAGTCTATGAGGAGGATACCCCGCATAGCATTGAAGAGAAGAAGGCGTTACTTCTTAGGAATCACATAGCTTTATGGGATGTGATCCGGTCCTGCGAGATAGAAGGCTCTTCCGACGCCAGTATTAGGGATGTGATCCCGAATGATATTAACATCATTCTCAAGGAAGCAGATATCAGACAAATATATGTAAACGGCAAGACGGCGCTTAAGTATTACCAAAGATACATCGAGCTTGATATTGGCAGAATGGCAATTTGTCTGCCGTCAACAAGTCCTGCTAATGCTTCATATAATGCTGAGAGACTTTTGGAGAGCTGGAAGCAGATAAGATTAGGTAGTTACTCCGGGTAGTTAATCCTGAATGATCCTGTCGCGGAGCACACGTTCACGCCCGCGCGAGCTAGAGACATAGGATTTTACGCAAGTTGTTAGAGAAATAAGGAATTTATAATATAGAGTAGGATAGAAACATTAGTAACGGAGGACAGACTATGCCTGAAGAGCCTAAGTATTTCGAGACAATAAAAGAACTGATACTTTATACATCAAACATGTATAAGGACGACGTCGCTTTCCGTGTTAAGACAAAGCCCGGGAAGGCGCCGGAATATAAAGATTACACGTATGCGGACTTCATGGAGAACGTGAATGCCGTGGGCACCGCGCTTTACGACAGCGGATTTAAGGGCGGCAGGATCGCAATCATAGGTCGTAACCAGTACTACTGGGTGGTGCCGCACTTGGCGTGCCTGTTCGGAGGCATTGTATCCGTCCCGATAGACAAGGAACTTCCGTTAGGTGAGATGGAGGATTCTCTTATCAGGGCGGAAGTGGATGCCGTTATCTTCGACGTTAAGAATAAAGAGCAGATAGAGCAAATAAAGACAAACGGACGCACGAAGATCCGCGAGTTTATTTGTATGAATGCGAAATCCGAAGACTACCGTTCAGTCGAGGACCTGATCAATAAAGGACGTGATCTGATAGCAGGCGGCAATAAAGAATTTATCGACTTTAAGCCGACACCCGAGTCGATGGCGATACTGCTCTTTACCTCGGGAACTACGTCAAAGTCCAAGGCGGTCATGCTTTCGAACAGGGGTATCGCGTGCAACGTGTGCGACCTTCTTGTTTACGAGGTGTTTGACGAGCATTCTACTAATATCGCGTTCCTTCCCCTGCATCACATACTGGGGTCAACGGGGCTTCTCTTCGCGATCGCGGACGGCATGCGCACGGTGTTCTCCGACGGCATCCGCTACATAAAGCAGAATCTGACCGAGTACGGCGTCACTTTCTTCCTGGGGGTGCCGGCGCTCATCGACAAGATGTACGAGACCATCGAGAAGGGCATCGAGAAGCAGGGCAAGACAAAGACAGTCGAGCGCGCGAAGAAGCTTGCGAACTTTCTTCTTTTCTTTCACATCGACATCCGTCGTAAGCTCTTCAAGGACATTATTGCCCAGATGGGCGGAGAGCTTAAGTACATAATCTCCGGCGGCGCGCCCTTGTCGCCTGCCGTGTCCAAGGGTTTTACCGACCTTGGAATCGAGATATATCAGGGATATGGTCTTACGGAGACGTCGCCGGTTCTCGCGGCTGAGAATAAGGGGCACATTCGCGCAGGCTCCATCGGGCGCCCGATGCCTTCGGTCAAGGTGGAGTTTATGGATAAGGACGAGGACGGCATGGGCGAGCTTTGTGCCAAGGCGCCCAACGTCATGCTGGGGTACTATAAGAACGAGGAGCTGACTAACGAGGTCATCGTTGACGGGTGGTTCCACACTGGCGACCTGGGGTATATGGACAAGGACGGCTACATCTTCCTAACGGGGCGCAAGAAGGACATGATTGTTCTCAAGAACGGCAAGAAAGCTTTCCCCGAGGAGATCGAAATACTGCTTAACAAAGTGCCGGAGATCGCGGATTCTTTTGTGTTTGGCGAGCCTATCGGCGGAGACTGGACTGACCTTAGAATCGCGGTTCAGGTACAGTATTCGAAGAAGGACATAGAGGAGCTTCACGGCGAGGTCTCTAAGGAGCAGATCCGTGAGATCATCTGGGAGAAGGTAAAGGAGATAAACCAGACAGTTCCTCACTATAAGCGCGTAACTGACTTATATCTTACTGAGGAGCCTTTTATCAAGACCACGTCGCTTAAGATCAAACGCAAGGAGCAGCTTGCCAAGGTCATGAAGGAGATAAGGTAGCTGCCGTGGTTGATACAAGGATCGTTATCGGGTTTATCACCGGGATATTACTTATTCCCGGTTTTTATCATTCTTTATCATTCCGGTAAACTTTTATCATTCTTTATCATTTTTATTCTTTTACATTACATTGCCTCAGTTATCCGGTCTCGCAGGTGTATAGTTATTGTAAAGTTAAAGTACAGGGGGACAGATGGGCTATATCTTAGATTTACGTAAAACCTTAGGTCAGCGACCTCTTATTATGAGCGGCGCAGGCGTCGTTATATTAAATGACGACAATAAGATCCTTCTTCAGAAGCGTGTGGACAACGGCTTCTGGGGCATCCCTGCGGGTTCAATGGAACTTGGTGAGTCCTTTGAAGAGTGCGCAAGACGAGAGGTTCTCGAGGAGACCGGTCTGACACTCGGGAAGCTGGAGATATTTGCGACTGAATCCGGCAGGGACACACATTATACTTATCCTAACGGCGATGAGGTCTATGTAGCCGCGGTGTTCTACATCTGCAGGGACTTTAAGGGTGAACTTAAGGCAACTGACGGAGAGGTGTTAACCCAGGGTTTCTTTGATGTAGAGGATCTTCCGGATAATATCGATCCGATCAATGAGCCGATAATTAGACGTGTTGCCGCTGATATTAAGAATAACGGGAAGCATAGTCTTAAGAAAACCTATACCGAGACCATCTATACCGACAGGCTTATCTTAAGAAAGTTCGAGTATTCCGATGTGGATTCCATGTTAAAGAACTGGATAAGCAAACCCGAAGTTCAGCTTAACTACGGGGAGCCGGTCTGCGCGACTTCTGAGGAGGTAAAGCCGATCATAGACGAGTATATCAATGGTTATAATAATCCCAACTACTACAGATGGGCAGTCATTGAGAAGGAAAGCGGTGAGTGCATTGGGCAGATAGCTTATTTTCTCGTTGATACGGGGAATAAGTTTGCCGAGATCGAGTACTGCATCGGGACCGCTTATCAGGGCAGAGGATATGCGACTGAGAGCTGCAGGTCGGTCATAGACTACGGCTTTAACACAATAGGGCTTCACAAAGTTCAGATATGCGCGAGACCGTCTAACACCGCGTCCCGTAAGGTTATCGAGAAGTGCGGCTTCATTTATGAAGGTGAGCTTAGGGATTATTTTCGCATGGAGGACGGATCCTTCGAGGGAAGGATGTACTACTCGCTTATGAGGGAGGAGTGGGAATATGGTAAGAGAGGCTGATTTTACTGACCTTGGCGCGCTGTTGAAGTTGTATCTGTTCCTGCACGAGGACTCAATTCCTGAGGACAGCGAGCATCTTCAAAATACGTGGGAGAAGATAGTAAGCGACCCGAATCACCACCTCATCGTGAACGAGGTTGACGGCAGGATCGTTTCGTCCTGCGTGTGCGTGATAATCCCCAACCTTACTCGTGATGTGAGACCCTATGCTTTTGTGGAAAAATGTGGTGACACATAAAGACTACCGTCGCCGCGGGTTAGCCCGCGAGTGCCTCGACTACGCGAAAAGGATAGCGCAGCAGGAGAACTGCTATAAGATGATGCTGCTTACCGGCTCGCGAGATCCGGATACGCTTCATTTCTGCGAGAGTGCGGGTTACAACAGCAGCGACAAGACCGCGTTTATTATGTGGCTTGGAATGGATAAATGAATCAAGAATAACAGGAGGTTTTCATGAATCAGTTGTGCATGATTATCAAGGATATGGTTAAGCCGAATTTTCTTAATATAAGGACGTCCATACAGACCTACGACAGGGACGCCCTGTGCTGCGGCGCGCCCTGCTGGAGGTGGGCATATCACGCGCTTCATTCTGCGGACAAGTGGTTTATAAATCCCTGTGTATATGAGGAGCCTGAATTTCATGAGGATGGGATGGATAACCCCGACAATCCGACATCCGTAGTGCTTTCTGATGAAAAGCTTCTCGAATACCTCGACCGTGTGGAGAAAAAGACATACGACTACCTCGATTCGCTGACCGACGAGATGCTGTACGAGTGCCCGGAGAACTGCGAGCATACGAGGATGGAGCTGGTGTTAAGACAGTTCAGACACATATCTTTTCATACGGGAATGTTGAACGGGCAGACGGCACTCGCGGCGGGAAAGTTCCCGATGTGGGTATCTCAAGCGGATAAGTATGTTGACGACGGGATCCTCTTCGGTAGGTATCGCAAGGGGCAGGTAAAGAAATAATTTCTAAATAACCGTGCGACAAGCGCCAATGAGACGCATGTCTATGATCGTGTCTATGTTTTACGATTACATAGACGAGAACATAGACTTTTGCTGATCTTTGAAGCCTTTTTCTATGTTTGTGTCCATGATTTATAATTACATAGACAAGAACGTAGACAGTCAATCGCACAAACTGCAAGATCAATAGGAGTCAGGGTAATTATGAGAATTCATCATATCGGGTATTTGGTTAAGAATATAGCGAAGGCGCGTGGGCCCTTCGAGGAGCTGGGCTATGAGGCTGAGGGAGAGGTCGTTTACGATCCCTTAAGAGACATAGATATATTGTTCATGGTAAACGGCGATTATAGGATCGAGCTGGTCCAGCCTAAGTCTCCCGAATCTGTGGTTGCCAATACATTGAAGAAGATCGGGAACTCGCCTTATCACATCTGCTACTACTGCGATGACATCAGCAAGGCCCAGATCGAGCTTCACGAGAAGGGGTACTATCCGCTGGGTGATATAGAGCCTGCAGTGGCTATAGGCGGGCGTAAGGTCTGTTTCATGCTTAATCCGGCTATAGGGATGATAGAGCTCGTAGAGGAGACCTAACACTGCAACTTGCGCATCCCGTAATGCAACTTAGGCAGATTTGACGACGCTCTCGTCGAGGGTTTGATAAGGTGACACCATCAAACAGCAAGACGAGGAGTTCAAATCATGAGAAAGAATAAGTTGATCAAAGGGATAGCAATCACAGCAGGAGTTCTGGCATTTGTTGCTCTGGCAGGTTCGGTGGCGATGGGAGGCTATGTAGCTGACAGGATCCTTCACCAGAACGACGGCAAGGATACAATAGATAACAGCTTAAAACAGCTGGAGGTCTGGGGATACGATATCGATGCTTTCAACGAAGAGTATGCAGGTATAGATATATCAGCACAGGCAGAAGACGGGAATGAAGTACCGGCGACGCTTTTCGAGAATGGAAGTGATAAGTGCGTGATACTCGTGCACGGCGCGGGCGGCGACAGGGTGAGCGCATATCCTCTTGCCGAGGGGTATCTTCAGAGAGGTTACGATGTAATCGCAATCGACCAGCGGGGAAGCGGCGTGAATCCGGACGACCGAGTAACGTTCGGGATTAATGAGTCCCTCGACGTCAAGGCGATGGTTCTTTATGCAAGAGAGAGCTTAAACTATGGGACGGTCATCGTGCATGGGCAGTCCATGGGTGCCCAGACGGTGGCGATCTACGCATCCAATGTGACCGCAGGCTCTGAAGAGGCGGCGGACGCGGTTATCTGCGACAGTCCGGTTCCCGGGATGGAGCTTATCCTGAAGGAGATGTTCGGCGACGGCGACACGGACAGTTTCCTGGCAAATTATCTTACTGGTACGAGCAAGGTATTCATGAATCTTTTTTACGGCATAGATTACGACGATGCCGACACGATCAATGTTGTCGCTACGGATAACCTCCCCACGCTCATTATCGTGAATGACCGTGACGAGGTCTGTCTGCCTGAACAGGTAGAAGCAATCTATGCTAATATAGCTTGCGAGGACAGGCAGATTGTTCATTTCGACAGCGAGCATATCGAAGGGATCATCGACTGCCCCGAGGAATACATGAATGAAGTGGAAGGCTTTTTCGATAACATAGGATTGTGACAGGGGACAATGAGACTTAACCTTTACGAAGACAGGAACAATGTGGATGAGCGGGTTGACATATACTATGCCAAGATGCGACCGGTCATTAAGCAGCTTATAGATACGGTCAATTCGGAGCGCCCGACTTTAAGCGGGCGTCCTGCCGATGAGGATCTTGACGACGGGGAGGAGATAATCCTGGACCCAAAGGAGATTTACTATCTGGATCATATCGACAGGAAACTATTCGCTTATACGAGGGACGGGGTTTACAGGCTTATGCAGACTCTGTCCGCGTGCGAGCAGATGCTCTGGAATTACGGGTTTGTCAGGGTCTCGAAGTCGAATCTTATCAACATCTACAAGGTAAAGCAGCTGAAGCCGGACGTGAATATGAAGGTGTACGCATCCTTTGATAACGGCGAGAGGATCTGCATCAACAGAAGCTACAAGAAGAGCTTTAACGAGTATCTTGTCAGAATGAGGAGGATGGGGCAATGAGCGACCGGACGAAACAATTTTTGCTAGAGCTTTGCTGCGTATATACGTTTGTGTCGGTCATGGGTGCGATAGTAAACATCATTGCCGGAACCGAGACGAATAACGCGAATGTACTCGTCATGTTTGCTACCTGCGCGATCGCGACGTTTGTGCTGTATCTGCACCGGCTTTTCGACGGGGTGAGTCCGCTTGTGATGATAATAGTGCAGTACCTGGTTGCCTGCGCGCTTATCGGGCTGATGCTTCTTGCATTAAGTATTCTGGTGGAGCCCATCACGCCCCGGGGGTGGTTCGAGTATTTCCGCTCTTTCACGATACCGTACATCTTCCTCGCCGGGCTATACTACTACAGGGTTTTCTCGGAAACGCGAAAACAGGACGCTTTGCTTAAGAAGATCCAGGAGCAGAAGGCGCGAGAGTAAAAGTTTTTACTGTCGTTTACTGTTTAGAAAATTTTTTACTGTCTTTTACTGTCCTTTACTGTTCTGGTCAAGGTGTTAATCCGCCACAGGTAGGGTATATAATGTAGGCATTTGACAGAGGGAATACGAGGGGGATGCTATGAGCAAGACATCAGGATTTGCGGCAGCTTTCATTTGTTGGCTGATAACGATGTCTGTTTGTCTGTTTTTATCTTATGCTTTCCTGGAGCAAGCCAACACATGGGTCAGTATTTGTACTCCTTTTGTAGTCAGCGAGCATTCTCCTGAACTTGAAGGGGTGCAGTCAGCGATTAATTCCTCAGAAGCACCTTCTGAAGCGACATCTGATAACACATTCTACAGCGTGGAAGATGAACTCATCAGAGCGAGAAGAGAGCGGAATATTTATGCTGTTCTGTTCTGCCTGATTGTCATATATGCTTTGGCGGGGGTTGCGGGATTTGTTGTAAGCAACGTAAAAATGAACAGAAGCCCCTGGATTTATCTTCTTATGACCGTTATCAATATTCTGCTGATTATGGTAGCTTCTGTGATTCCGGTGTCGATGCTGTGAGGTTGTAGTGAGTGATGAGGTCCGCGAACAGGCGGTAGTGCATATAATGCTGCTGATTCCAGAAGATATTACGGTTGACTACCGCGAAGATCAGAGCAACAGAAGCACCGTTAGCATCCTTAAGGGGCACATAGATATATGACCCGACACGGCATTCGATTAACGGAATGCGTATCTCCAGGCACCCTTCTTCCGTCTTATCCACGCGGTTGACAACGCACATCCCGTGTTCGTTATATCGATCAGTCCACAGCTCTTCCGGGGCGTGATCCTTAAAGTAAGAAGTGAGGGCGTCGATATCCTTAAGGTCGGCTCCTCCTGCGGCAATAAGCTCTCGCGTATCGCTTCTCCAAAGTGACAAAATGGGGATGTTTGCCCTCTCTGCAAATTCCGAGAGAAGCGCGCCTATCGGAGGCGGGTCGCCATAAAGTACAAGATGCTGTAATTGAACCACAGCCTCTCCCAACGGCAAATCGTCTCTTCCGCGGATGAAATTACGCTCGCCGTTTACTCTCATCTCGCGTATCTGTTCCACAAGAGGATGTTTCTCGGGAGTGTGAATTATATAGCGGTTGCGTCCCTTCTCCTTCGCAAGATAAAGACAGAAGTCGGATACCATGAACAGATCATTATAATTAGAGGCATCATCGGGGAAAACAGCAGCACCGATGGAAACGGTTATTTTATCCTGCCTTGCCGCAAGAACGCACTTGATACTTCTCAAGTATGCGCGAAGCTCGTTCTCGTCTTCCACATGGTACAGCATGATCATAAACTCATCTCCGCCTATGCGACCGACGAGTCCGGCTGAGCCGATTTCTTCCTGCATCAGAGATGCTACCTGCTTCAATACTTCATCGCCTCGTTGATGACCGTAGTTATCGTTTATGTGCTTGAAGTAATCAACATCAATAATAGCAAGCGCAGTGCGTTCAGCCTTTCTTAAGTCAATGCGTTCCGTTGCCTGCTTTATGATGAATTCGCGCGAGAGCACGCCCGTAAGAGCATCATAATTGACTTCCACGTCATCGCTGGTACGGTCGCGCAGAGGGTGAATCATTCCGATAACATTATTTCTGCCGTCGCGGTGATGGGCCTTAACACCATGCACTATTACTGCCTGCACTCCGTCGTCATTACGATTAATGAGATTACAGGGGATATTGATCCTGAACCGGGATGAGCCCATACGAAGATGCTTCACCCAATCGTCAAGAAGACTTAGATACGCAGGCTCGCACTCCTCCTTCAACCGCTCATAAAAATCGTCAAGGCTCAGACTGCCCTGCTTGAAATTCGTATGCTGAACGTTAAATAGTACAATCTGGTCCTGATCCGGCAGATACTCATAATAGAGGTCCTCATGGAAGGAAAGCATATCATCGTAGGTCGCAAGCAGCTGGTTCTGCTGAAGCTGCCCTTCCATAAGCTCGTCCAGACGCGCCAGCACAACCCGTATAGCAGGGGTCTCGTTCTGCGCAGAAGCATCACTTTCTACCCTCGCGATATACGGCTCCTCCTCTTTATTCTCGAAAACAATCGTAAACCACGACGAATCGGCCAAATCTATATGCTTCAGAAAATCCTCTCTGCTTTCCTTCGTCAGCAAAGATTCAAAGGAAACGAAGACATTATTATTAACCAGTCCCCACGCCTGGGTACTGGCGGAAATCATTCTGTGATCATTAGAAGCAATCAGCACTTCAAGAATATGAGAATCGACCATACATGAATTCTAGCATATTACTTTGAACAAACTTTAAACAAACGCGGGAAGAAACAAATAAAACTAAAAATAATATATAATACTAGAACGAGGTATTTTGTGACAGAGAACAGTTCTAACAAAAGTATCGATAAGACCGGGAGCAGAAACAGAGGGTTGATGCGCCCGAATGTTTTTGTTCTGATTCTGTGCGGTACCGCGCTTAACTTTATACTCTCGTATCTTATTAAGCAGACCGGACTTCCTTTCTATATTGATAACGTAGGCTCAATTATCGCCACAGCGTTAGGAGGAATCGTTCCCGGTATCATTACTGCTCTTTGCACCAACATCGTAAACTTCATAGTGGACGGCGAGTCCATCTTCTACGCATCGTTGAGCGTGCTCATAGCTATGGTCACCGGTGCTTTCTTCGAGAGCAAGTTAATAAAGAAGTTCGGCTACAAGGTTCTGTATATACTCATAATCGCTCTTATCGGCGGCGGTATAGGTTCGCTCATAACCTGGTTCCTGTACGGTCCTGCGGATGCGCCGATGCTTGTAAGCATAATGGATTGGCTTAACAGCACCTTCGGTATCGGAGTGCTTGGCGGTCACATAATAGCTACATTCTTAACAGACATCATCGACAAGACTGTTACGGTTGTTATCGCGCTTGCGATAATGTATTTCCTGCCCTCGAGCCTTAAGAATTCCCTTATGGTCTCCGGCTGGAGGCATAAGAAAATCAGCAGTGGAGAGCAGAGCGAAGTAATAACAAACATAAGAGGCAGATTATCCATTGGCGCCAGAACGATCCTGTTAGTTGTTCTATCCGGAAGCCTGATGGCTGTTATCATAACGGTATTTGCCCTTATCAATTACAGAGACAGGACCAGGGAGCAGATCTCCGCTAATGCCGAGCAGATAGCTATCATCGCCGCGAATGAGATTGACCCTGAGAGGGTAGATGATTACATACGATACGGCTTCGAGGCGGAGGGCTATTCGGATGTAAGAGAGAAGCTCTATACCATCATGAACAGCTCTGATGAGATTCAGTTCCTCTACGCCTACAGACCTGAGCCTAACGGCTGCCGCGTGGTGTTCGACCTGGATGCCACACTGCCGAACGGCACCTTTGTCCCCGGTGTTCGTCCCGGTTCTCTCATAGACTACGAGGTTGAGTTTGTTGACTACAAGGACCAGCTTCTGGCAGGTGAGGAGGTTCCGACACTGGAGGTTCATGATGAATATGGCGAATATCTGATGCACTATCATCCTCTTTTTGATAAAGAAGGCAATCTGGTGTGCTATGTGATATCCAACATTAAGTGTTCGATCATAAACGAGAATACCAGGGACTTTATTGTACGGGTAATCCTGCTTTTCGCCGGGTTCTTCCTGCTTATCGTGTTGATGGGTGTTTGGATAGCGAGATATCGTATCCTTATGCCTATAGCCGCGATGACGAATTACGCCAACGAAGTTGCCTTCATGGATGACGATGACTATGAGGAGAAGCTTAAGAAGATAGAGAGTCTCGATATCCGGACCGGTGACGAGCTGGAGCTTCTTTATAAGGCTATCTGTAAGATGACCTCTGACACCGTGGCACAGACCACCGACATTAGGAACAAGTCGGAAGAGATCTCGAAGATGCAAACAGGACTTATCATTACCATGGCGGACATGGTCGAGTCCCGAGACTCCGATACCGGTGCTCATGTTCAGAAGACTGCCGCTTATGTAAGGCTTATTCTCGAGGGACTGAAACGCAACGGTTACTACACGGAGAAGATCACGGATAAATATATAAGAGACGTAGAGATGAGTGCGCCTCTGCACGATGTAGGTAAGATAGCTGTCTCTGACACGGTTCTTAATAAGCCGGGCAAACTTACTGACGAAGAGTTCGCGATAATGAAGACTCATACCACAGAAGGCCGTAAGATGATCGAGAGCGCCATAAGCAAGGTAGACGGTGACACCTACCTTAAGGAGGCTCGTAACATGGCGGGCTATCACCACGAACGCTGGGACGGCAAGGGTTATCCCGAAGGACTTCATGGCGAGGTCATTCCTCTCTCGGCGCGTGTTATGTCTGTGGCGGATGTATTCGACGCGCTTGTTTCTCCCCGTGTCTATAAGCCTGCTTTCCCTCTAGAGAAGGCTATCTCCATCATCAAGGAGGGCTCCGGCACGCAGTTTGATCCCAAGTGCGTAGAGGTCTTCCTCGAATCCATCGACGAAGCGGTCAAGATCATGAACAAGTTTAAGGAGGAGTGATGAAGCGTCTCGGATTAAAAACCGGATTAACAGTTTTCCTTCTCGCTCTGTGTATATCAGGAGTTTCTTTCACGGCGCTTGCCAAGACGGATGATGCCGGCTATGACATGACGGGCGGAGGCTATGCCGTTACAGGTCAGCTGGAGGACGTCGGATTCTCGGCGCAGCTTTATAATGCGAATAACGGGCTTCCCACTTCTGAGGCTAACTGTGTGTTGGCAGCTTCTGACGGTTATATCTGGATCGGCGGCTACAGCGGAATCATGAGATTCGACGGCAACGAGTTCGAGAGAATAACATCTGTTGAGGGCTTGACCAGTGGAAGAGCTATCTATGAGGATAGGACAGGAAGGATCTGGGTTGCTACTAACGATAACGGCGTGGTCGTCATAGACGGCGAACAGAGCAGGCATTACACAAGAGCTGACGGACTGCCGTCTCTGTCTATAAGATGCTTCGCGCAGGACGGGAACGGAACGGTCTACGTCGGAACTACCGCGGGAGTCGTGCGTCTGGGCTCTGATATGAATGTATATCCCATCGATGATGATCGTATCAATCACGAGATAATTGTCAATCTGGTTTCCGACGTCGCAGGTAATGTATACGGTGTTACCAAGAACGGTGCGATCTTCCAGATAAATGAAGGCGGTATAAGCTCCTATTACGAGAGCGGGAACCTCGGAATCGCGAGGATCAACTGCATAATAGCGGATCCTGAGAATGCGGGCGAGCTCTACATAGGAACATCTCTTAACGCTATCTATCACGGACGTTACGGTGCAGGCACATCCGCACTCGAGAGGATCGATCTCGGTGATTCCGAGGATGTCAACTGTATGTATTACGGCTGTAATCGCCTCTGGCTTGCCACCGGTAACAAGGCTGGATATATCGATGAGAATAACGAGTTTGTAATCCTGGAGAATGTTCCCATCCATGATGCGTTCGAGATGATCACATCCGACTATCAGGGAAATATGTGGTTCGCATCCTCTAGATTCGGTGTCATGAAGATTACCACAAATAACTTCCTGAACTACACCGGTGTCGCGGGAATCGAGGATCAGGTTGTAAATACTACGTGTCTTGACAACGGCAATCTTTATATAGGAACGGATAACGGTCTTTATATCATTAACAGCAATGATGTCGAGATCACTAATGAGATGACTGATTACCTGGTCGGCATCAGAATCCGAGACATCGAGAAGGACAGCCAGGGCAACGTCTGGTTCTCGACCTTTTCGGAAGACCGAGGTCTGGTCTGCCTTACCGCCGGCGGAGAGATTATCGATTTTACAACATCCGACGGACTTCCCAACAACAAGGTAAGATGTACGTCGGAAACCTCAGACGGAGATATCCTGGCGGCTACGAATAACGGCGTGGCGGTCATAAGAGATATGCAGGTGATAAAGACCTACGGCGAGAGTGACGGTATAGATAACGCGACTATCCTTACCATAAGCGAGGGTGATAACGGAACGATCCTTGCAGGCTCCGACGGCGGCGGTTTGTATGTCATAAGTGAGGACGGCGTGTCTCAGTTAGGTACCGTTGACGGTCTTACTAGCGAAGTAATAATGAGGATCAAGAGGGATGATGCCAATAACCTTTACTGGATAGTAACCTCCAACTCCCTGGAGTTTATGAGAAATGGCGTCATTACCAATGTCACTTCGTTCCCGTATAACAATAATTTCGAGATAATTCCCGACAGCTATGGCAATCTGTGGGTACTGTCGTCACAGGGTGTCTATGTTGTAAACGCTACCGAGACTATCAATAATGCAATTGACGACTACAGACTCTACGATGTCTTTAACGGACTTACCAGTGTGCCGGTATCTCACTGCCACAGCTGTCTTGACGAGGAGGGGAACCTTTATATCGCAGGTCAGTCTGGGGTATCGAGAGTTAATATTGATAACTACTATACGGGCGAGACACAGATTCTGACCGGTGTAAGAGGCGTTTACTGGAACGATGACCCTATTCTTCCTGACGAGAACGGTACCTACACGATCCCGGCAGGTAAGGGACGTCTTCAGATCATGCCGTCAGTGCTTGATTACACGCTGTCGAATCCTAATGTACACGTTTATCTTGACGGTACGCGCGACCCCGGTATTACCACATCACAAAGCAGACTTTCTTCTCTGGAATATACTGACCTTTCTTACGGTGAATACACTCTCCATATCCAGATCCTCGATAAGAGTACGGGAGAGCCTATTACCGATACGACGTTTCTTATAACCAAGACGCCGAAGTTTTTCGAGCTTTGGTCCGTAAGGATAATGATCGGTGTTCTCATAGTCGCTGCAGCAGGTATTATCGTGTGGCGCGTTATGACCAGCACGGTCGTAAGAAGACAATACATGGAGCTTCAACAGGCGCGTGACGAAGCCCAGAAGGCAAACGCGGCAAAGTCGGGATTCCTCGCGAATATGAGCCACGAGATCAGAACTCCTATCAATACCATCGTCGGTATGAATGAGATGATCTTAAGGGAGCAGATGTCGGAGGATGAGCCTAAGCAGTATGTGTCCAATATCAAGAAACGCTCGAAGGATATCAAGTACGCATCAGAGTCGCTCCTGGCGTTGGTTAACGACCTTCTGGATATCTCGAGGATCGAGTCCGGACAGATAGGACTTAATGAGTTCGAATACTATCCTGAGGAGCTGCTGAGGCAGTCGATAGCTTCTACAAGAGCCAGAGCCGAGGAGAAAAGGCTTTCCTTCGAGGTTGATCTCGACCCGACTGTTCCTGTGAAGCTTTACGGCGACGGCAACAAGATCAGACAGATAATCAACAACCTTCTTATCAACGCTGTTGATTTTACCGAGGACGGCGGAGTCAAGCTCATTATCCGAGTAATAAGCAAGAATGATGCTACCGTCAATTTAAGAATGAGCGTTCGTGATACCGGTATCGGAATCAAGGAGGAGGATGTTAAGAATATATTTAACTCTTTCGAGCACTTTGATGACGAACACACGGCGGCGGTTAAGGGCAGCGGCTTGGGCCTTGATATCTCCTATCAGTACGCGAAGCTTATGGGAGGTAAGATGGAGTGCGATTCCGTCTTCGGAGAGGGCACGGAGTTTATCCTGACTGTCTCGCAGAAGGTGGTCGACGGCAAAGAGATAGGTGAGTTTAACGAGAACACGGGGGAGCTTTACGAGTCCGGTTACGTGCCGAACTTCATAGCTCCGGATACCAATATACTGGTGGTAGAGGACAATGATTCCGATATGCGGATCATGAAGGAGCTTCTTAAGCCCACCAAGATCTTTGTGACCGGATCAAGAAGCGGAGAGGACGCTGTCGATAAGCTTAAGACCGGAAGCTATGATCTGGTGTTCTTAGATCAGCAGATGCCGGGATTAAGCGGCGAGGAGACGCTGGAGATCATTCGTAAGACTCACCCCGATCTTCCGGTATATGTAATGATTACGAACTCTTCCGAGGGTGGCGAAGAGTACTTCAGGGAGAAGGGCTTTAACGGCTGTCTTGTAAAGCCTATCGATCATGAGCTGCTGGAGAGGATCATTATGAGCAACCTTCCGGAAGAGAAGATGCTGAAGCCAAGGGATTGATAAAATGAGTTATTTCTTACTGACGTATCAAACATATATATTGCTTTGTATATTTGCCATCTGCATGATGCTGGCGATACTTGCCGGCATTACGAAGACTTTGTCCAAGAGGCGTAAGACGGCGCTTATCTTCATGGAGCTCAGTGCGGGACTCATCGCATTGTTTGACAGCCTTTCTTACATTAACAACGGCAGTTCCGGAGCAAGCGGGCTTGTATTCATGAAGCTTCTAAGCTTCAACGTGTTCCTGTTTGTCATCCTGTTCCTGGAGGCGGTAAATCTCTATATCTCGGATCTTGCCCTGAATGAGATGGGTCTTAATAAGGTACCGATGAGGCTTCGAATATCCAACCTTCTGGGTATTGCCGGCGTAATACTTCTTGTTGTGTCTCAGTTCACGGGACTTTTCTATTACTACGACGCCTTTAATCAGTATCAGAGAGGACCGGGCTTCATTTTCTCGTATGTGGTGCCGTTCATAATCATCGCACTTCAGACCTCGTTCCTGATCAACTACTACATGCGCCTTAACACACTGCTTCGCGTGTCTATAGTCCTGTTTGTATCGATACCGGTGATAGCCGCAGTCCTGCAGTATTATACCTACGGGATGTCGCTTATTAACATCGCTATCGGTATCTCGGCGACGATCATCTACATGTTCACCATGAAGGACGTAAACGATCAGGTTGATATGGAGAAGAGGCAGGAGCTCGATGCGGTCGAGGCGGAGCGTGCGAAAATCATGCACGGCTTCGACGAAGCCGCCACCGCTATTGCCAGTGCAGTGGATGCCAGAGACGATTACACCAGAGGGCATTCGGTTCGGGTCGCAAAATACTCGCGCATTATAGCCGAGAGAGCCGGCCTGGACGAGAGAACCTGCTACGAGGTTTACTATGCGGCACTTCTTCACGATATCGGTAAGCTCACTCTCCCTGATAACCTGGTGCGTAAAGGAGGTGCCGAGGCCACCGAATCAGATAAGATTCTTTTCCGACAGCACGCCGAGCGCGGAGCTTCTATAATGTCGACGATCACAGACTATCCGTACCTTCCTTATGCTGCGAAGTCTCACCATGAGAATTACGACGGAACCGGTTACCCCGACGGTCTTAAGGGGGATCAGATACATCTTTATGCCCGTATCGTTAAGGTGGCGGATGTCTATGATTCCATGACCTCGAATAAGAAGCACAGAGGGCCGTATCCGCAGGGTAAGGTAAGAGAGAAATTTATAAGCGGTGCCCATAAGCAGTTTGATCCGAAGTTCGCACAGATCATGGTCGAGATGATTGACGAAGATACCGAGTATAAGATGCGGGAGAGCGAAGCTGCTGCCGTTGTCTCGGTGGAGGATCTGTCCTACGATCTTAAAGAGATCCATGAGATGAAGTTCGAGGCGTATAAGGAGACAGTGAGCGACGGATTGAAGGTTACTTCGGAAATTACCAAGCTCTCATTTACAAGTGTCGCAGAAGAAGGTGCGGTTCCTAAGAATTCTCTGCCGTCACTTATCATCTTTGATTCCTTCGACGGAGCTGTTCATACGGACGATAGGAAGATCAGAAATCTTCATTATTATGAGTTCGGCGAGTTATGGGTTGACGGTAATACTATAAGCACCAAGGCTCGCAGCATGAAGACGGATGTCACACCGATCGAGGGTGTTGAGGTTGATTTGTCAAAGCCGGTTCATTACGAGGTCGAGGCAGTAAGATTCAAGGATCATGTCAAAGTCAAGATTACGTGTCCTGACAAGGTGATCGATTCTATCATCGCACTTCCTGATTCAGCCCGTACGGTATATCTGGGACTTGCCGGTGAGCACTGTCTCGTTACTAATATTCAGGTCGAGGAGACAGGTGAGACTATAGACGAGAATTACATTCCTCGAATCAGCAAAGAGGTGGAGATCATTAATCTGTCTGACGGAGATATCCCGAATGTTCAGATCGACGAATACAGAAGTCTTTCCACTCAGGGAGTTCAGGTTAACGACGGAATGAGGCTTCTGTTCCACACGAAGACATTGCCTTCTTCAGAACAGGTATCGTGTTGTCCGTATATTCTTCTTTACTCTTCCGACGACGGTACTGTGGATGGTAAGAATTATAAGGAGTTTGCCTGTGTCAGAGTCGACGGAGAGGATGTGACTAAGCACGACGGTGAACGTAATCTTAATGATCTGTCCGTTCGCCGTAAGGACAGCTTCGTAGGCTGGGATGCATGGAAGAACTATAACCAGAGAGGCTACGAGTGCGAGGTCACCTTCAGAAGGAAGAGAAGCTCTGTTATTTTCGCTACTGAGAATGCAGGTGTCGATATCAGGTGTGTCACGCCGATCCCGAAGGAGACTGCAGTCTATGTCGCGTTAACCGGCGACAGATGCGCATTGATGGATATCAGGTCGTTGGATTGATATAACTATGGGGAATATATAATACTTTGCAACTTCTGACTTTACTCTTTGGATGCAGCAAGGGCTCGGGCGCAGCGCTTATGATGTTTATTCTTGGCATCCGGAGGGTCGCTTATATACGCCTGGGAGAACGGAAAGGCATACTGCCTTGAGTCAGACATCGGGGCGCAGGATATCAGGGTAAGAGCGACCGGTATAGGTGAATATAAGCAATTAACTTTACGGAAGGCATAATATTATGATTGATTCTGCGTGGTTTCCTTTAGTTATTCTGTATCTTATAGTGGTGATCTTCGGCTTCGTTAAGCACAAGAACAGAAATCTGCTGTCGATCTCGATCGCGTGGGTCATAGAGCCTGTCGTGGCTTCTGTTTCCTTTCCTGGTAATAGGATACGGCTGGCTCTATTACCTGATTGAGGGCGGGGATCCGTTCCCGTAAATACTAATAGCAGTTTATCGCGGGAGTAGATGGTCCTCGGGTGTGTCTCCTAAGCGAAAAAGGACACACAAGAAGACCATAAACCCCTTATATTGACCTTTACTGTGTCCTTTCTCATAAAACGGACGCACAAAAAGACACTGATTTATTTTGATGCTCTATAGGGGTTGTCAACAGTTGTTAGCGTCAGGTGAAATTAGCCACTCCCCGCGTCGGACATAATTCGCCAATATCAGTCAGATAAAAAAAGCCAACACATCAGCTGATACTTGATATAGTTAATTAGTGACGGTTTACCGCCGTCGAGATTGAATAGGT
>JAFVAY010000013.1 GCA_017480325.1 Clostridiales bacterium | reverse complement strand
TAAGTCATTACGTGTCATTTAACTCCTTTCCTGATGTGTTGACCTAATCAGTATAAAGGAAACGTAATGGCTTTTTATATTTGACTGTATTTGGCTTTTTAAATCCGACTCTTAGTGGCGATTTTCACCCGACGCTAACACAGTCGCGTCGAAGCCCGGGAGAAGGTAATTAACGGAATGATTATATATGAAGTATGAGGCCTTCTTGTGATACTATATCCTCGTAGCAGATCAATTAGTTATTCGCGTTCTGCTACCGTGACGCCTGTAGGCGGGGTTAATAATGATAAGAACCTTAGAATCTCATCATGAATGACGTTAAGGTCGTGCATAAGATGCGCGGTCAGGTTGTTCGTGAAAGGAGGTTCTTTTTTATGCATCACAACAACTATCTTAAGTACTACAACGATAAGGCGAACTGGGCGTTCGAGGACTTTGACATCGAGACCGAGAGTCTGACGGACTGGGATCTTTACGATATTCTGCGTAAACACTCGACGCCGGAATCCGTTATCCTTGACCTTGGTACCGGCGGGGGCGAGACGCTGTTAAAGCACTTCCCCGACTGTAAGAAGATACTAGGCACGGACTTCTCGCCCGAGATGATTAAGACCGCTCAGGAAAACCTTCGTAAAAGCTGGAGGCAGAACATCAACTTCAAGGTAATGGACAACCTTCACATGGATGTTCCGGACAACTGCTTCGACATCGTTGTCGCAAGGCACACCATCACCGCTCCTGAACAGATTATAAAATGCCTGAAGCCCGGCGGGTACCTTCTCATCAGAGGTGTTGATAAGTACGACTGCTGGAGTCTGAAGCTTATAGCAGGCGGCGGTCAGAGCTTTCGCGACATAAAGCCTGTGAGCATAACAGATTACGAGAGCCTACTAAGAAATGACTTTGAAGATGTGGAGCTCGTCCCAATCCATGAGCGGGAGTACTTCAAGGACAAAGAAACTTTCAAAGACTTTCTTAAGCAGGTGCCGATTCTGGAGGAAGTGACGGACGAGGTCGTGGATGAATACGCACAGAAAAATACTTACGACGGCAGGATAAGGCTCCTTCGGGGCTACTATGGTATCACCGCGAGGAAACCAATATAGTATAATAGCTTAGATATGTCGGAGGACGCATTTTAACAGTGTTAAATATGCCTGAATATATCCTACAGGAGAAGGATTAACTAAAAGCACCATGGAGTTGACAAAGTTCAAGCACGAGTTGGTGGTATTGCAACCTTACGGATTGCTACTCTTGAGCCATCAAACTAAGGAGGTCGCAATATGAACGTTGCAGACAGAATTCAGGCATTAAGGAAGGCAAAGGGAGTCTCACAGGAGCAGCTGGCGGATGAGCTGGGCGTATCAAGACAGGCTGTGTCAAAGTGGGAGAGCGAGCAGACAACTCCCGATCTCGATAAGGTCATTCTCATGAGCGAATACTTTGACGTGACCACAGATTACATTCTCAAGGGCATCGAACCCGTGAAGGAGGAAAGCCACAAGACCATGGGTGATGTGCTGGATCAGAAGGTGCTCACCCCCGAGAACGGCTCACGCGTGAAAAGAGTGCTGAAGTACGCGCTTTATGTTTTTCTGGGTGTTCTGGGGATCGATCTGATATCATTTATCATATTCTTAATCGTAAACGGAGGATTCCCGGTGTAACGTGGCCAGTAAGCGCATCGCTTATATCGATAACTTAAGGTGGGGCCTCTGGCGCCTGTTGTGGTGGTCATATCGCCTTGGTTCATGCCACTGCTGTTCCTTCTCGCGGGAGCATCTTCGTATTTCTCGATATCCAGAAAAGGCATGTCCCTGTTTATTAAGGACCGGTTCTTAAGGCTCGGAATCCCATTTGTCCTGGGCGTTCTGCTTCTTAATCCCGCGTTAAGCTTCGTCGCCGATGTGACCCATAACGGGTACGGCGGGAATTACTTCGAGCACTATAAGGTGTTCTTCACTAAGTTTACCGATCTGTCGGGCTACGACGGCGGGTTCGCTCTGGCGCACTTCTGGTTTGTTCTTGTGCTACTTGTGATCTCGCTGCTGTCGTGCCCGATAGTGGTATTGTCCAGTTCCTTCTCGACAGGATCAACGTGGGCACATAGCTAACTTCGTCCTAACACTTATAATCACATATCCGCTGACGTTGCTTCTGTGCGGATTAAGAACGGGACGCTGTGAGAATAAGGCAAGATGATTATTAAAACCCCGGAGCTCTCCTGCGAGAACCTCCGGGGTTATATTGGTGAGTGATTAAAGATCTCTTAATTATGCCTGAGCTACAGGTGCAACCTTTACAGCATTGGTGTCCACAGTGGGTGCGGTTGCTTCCAGCGGCTTTTCGATCTGCTTGGTGGGCTGCTTCGCGATAAGAACGAGTGCAACGATGCCGATGACGGTGCAGATACCCATGATCGCATACTGAACTGCATCAGAAGGGATCAGGCCGAGAGCGGCGATGCCGTATGTGCCGAGAACGTTGAATGCGATGTGAGCGAGGACGGTGACACGGATGTTGCCGAACTTATGTCTCAGGAAGCCAAGCATGAGGCCGAGGACAAGTGCGTAGCTGCTCTGTACGGGGTTCAAGTGAGCGATACCGAAGGAAAGAGCCTGGAAGAAGATGACAAGACCGGTTACGAGGTTGGATCTTCTCAAGTATGCCTGTGTAACGCCTCTGAACATCAGCTCTTCGGCGATGGGGCCAAGAATGTTAGCGTAGATCAGGGTCGTGATAATGTTGGTCCCGAGGCCTGCACTTTCCAAGGTCTGAGAATAGCTTTCCATAACATCAGGCAAAAGCACATAGATTCCAGAGAGTGCCAGATCGATAGCGGCCTGGCAGCCGATAGCAACGAGAACTACAAGGATGACGTTCTTTACTGTGAAGATCTCCTTGTTGGAGATGGTGATCTGCTTCTTAAGAAATGCCTTCTTATACCAGAAGTGGAAAATGATGATGCTTACGATAGCGTAGCAGATGAGGCCGATCATTACAGCAGTCTGGGCGCCGTTGTCGGCTAAGAACTCATTCACCATCAGCTGACCGTCTGTGCCGGTCTCCATTGTCTTACGCGAGAGGGTGTTTACCATTCCGATAATAACGGCGGGGATCGTAGCAATTGTGTTAAGGGCGAGCATGATGAAGAGCGGTAATATCGACATCAGAAAATCGCCTACGTTAAACTTTTTCTTCTCTGACGGGTTGGTTTGTGTGACAGACATAATCTATCCTCCATAAATTGGTTTTATGGTTGCAGTATAAATGTTCGGGTTTAATCAAACGCCAAGCAAAGGTTAAGAATTGTTTAAGTCAGGAAGCGCTGCTGTAGAAGTGCCAATTATCGTCGTCAAAGATATTGTCTCTTACAGTTAACCAATATCCGTCAGGGTCTTCGAACTGATATCCATTATTAGAAAGAACGTTGAGATTACTAGAGATGTAGATCAGTTGATCTCCTGTCTTATCCTGAACAATAGGATTTCCCGTGTAGGGATTAATAGGATTATTAATGACTTCATCCAGAGCAAGGGTGGGAGTGTCAGCGTTGGTCATGAATTCTTCTGAGACAGTAAATCCGCTACTTCCGAAGTCCTTAACCATAAGAACAGGATTAACACATTGGGCGTTGAAGTCAAGTTCAGGAACAAGAAGCTCCTCGAAGCTCCCTTGATCATTACCGTGGTCAGCTACGATTATTATTCTGGTGTTATCGTAAAGATTGTTTGCTCTAAGGTAATCAAACCACCTTCCCAGTGAGATGCATGCTGCCATGCAGGTCTGATAATCGGCATATGACATGTAATCGTCTTCCAGATTCATAGTTACGCCGTTCACGGTCAGACGATCCTGATGAGCGGCATCGTATTCTGTATTGTCTACGTAAACCGCAGGAAGGTATTCCGGTTCCTGAAGATGACAAGCATCGTGAGTTGTACCGTTAGTGAATAAGAAGAAACAGTTATCTGGATCATCGGTAATATTAACAACATCACTTAAAGCTTCAAGTGCCAGGTATTGTGATATGTAATCTTCATATATACCTCTCTGAGCATGGAAGGATTCTCCTCCATAAGTGATGTCTTCAGTGTCTCTCAGATAGAAATTCATATAACAGTAATTCCCGTCACAGTAGGCTGACGGTTGCAGAAAATAAGGAAGAATCTTCATTACCCCATAACAGAATAAATTCCTGTTAAGACGAATCTCATACTCTTCACCGGCATTGCTGAGAAGCTCGCTACTGTCGTTGAAGACCCCGCCCATCTGAAAAGCACTGACGTTCTCCATATCATCGTATATGCTTACATCGGGGATCCACTCATAGTTTGCATAAGGCGGGTCTACTACAGTTACGTTCCAATCGTTATCGGCAAATATAGTAGGGAGAATTAATAAGGCCTCGTTATGTTTATCCTTAAGAAGCTCTGAGGATCTGGCATTTATCCGCTCAGGGGTGTATTCATATCCTCCGTACAGGGCAGGTGCCCCGAAGTTTGTGTATCGACCGAAAGAAACAGTATTAGGATAGTAAGTGAAGCCGTCAAATTGCATCGCGACATCCGGACGCTCATTAAATAAGAACGGAACATATGCTCCCATCATTCGATCCATCATAATAACTATTACATTCTGACCGGTAGTAGTTAAGGGAATCACAACATCGTCGGCAGTATTGCTGTAGGAATAATTATGACCGACAGTAAAAACGGTGATCTTAACCAAATTGGTGACGCTGATAAGACAAACCACCGCAAGGATTATAGCTAAGAAATGCAGAAAAAACTTCGACAGCTTTGCGTAAAGGAATGTGATAATTAAAGCTACCGCAATAATGGCAAGTATATTGATCAGTATCTCGTGCCACGTGTAGGTTACACTGTATTGATATGTTAGTCTCTTGGTCAAGAAACCGAAGTTTTTATTAAAAAGCACATAATTCACAACACCGGTCAATGCAGCTGCCGGCATTAAGACGTTTAAGCGTTTGCTAAGTTTATCCTTCAAAAGATAGAAGAATAGAGGGATCCAGATGATAAAGGTTCCAATACCTATCAGAATGCTGCTTACGAGGTAAAGAGTCGGATTATGGCGAACTGTGCTGAAGGTATTTGATATCTCGATGGGGTTCTCGGCAACAACATCAGAGGGGATCCAAAGACCGGTGATCAAAGCGAGAATGACACAAGATACCAGCATCACCTTAAAATTAAATTCACTCGAGGTCCGAGGTGATTTGGGTTTCACAGCGGAGGGCTTAATAATTCCGGTGACTATGTTCTTACCGAGAGAAAACAGATTATTAAGAGTCCAATAGAAAACAAGTCCGGAAGGTGAATTATAAAGAAGCAGCAGAAATACTAATGCTATCAGGATCAGCTTCAGCTTTTCTTTTATCTGACCTTTATCGGAATAAATAAAACCCGATATGATATTGATCAATGTCATGAAAATAGGAAGTACGTTTATGCTGACAGCTCCTATTGTAAACAAGCCGTCCGGTGATCCCAGATCCTTTATAGGCCCAAGTGAAATGCCGTGGAGCACATTAAGACTTGATAAGAAGCTGTAAGCAGCTATGAAGAACGGGATCTGCAGGAAAAGAGAAACGGATTCCTTAAGAACATCGGTCGTCTTATAGTTGTTTTCTCTATAATAGGCAGACAGCATCATAGTGCGTTCGTCACCTTTAAAGATGCGCTTTATTCTATTTACCCATGGTTCCATCTTTTGCTTCTTGTTTTTTTGCTCTCTCTCGAGTGCATCCGCTCGAAAATACAATGGCAGCAGAAGCAGATTAACAGTCAGACTCATGGCAATAATGGATAATCCTGCGTTATGGAATAATCTGAACGCGATATAGAAAACTAATTCGAATAGAAGCTTTAACGGTTCAACCAACAGAAAAAAGATGTAATCTACAAGAGACATGTCAGGTCTTGGTGATTTCTTTATGCTTGGCTATAAGATAGTCGACTACTTTTTCCGCGCCGTTGTCGATATTACACCAGGTTTCCTCGCGAGCCTTGTCGCGGGCTATAGCCAATTCTTCAGCCTCTGAGCCGTTGAGGCAATCAGAAACCATATTACCTATATTCAAATAATTATCCTTATTAAGTTCTCTTCCTATAGTGGGAAGCACCTTGAATGTCCACAGTTCCTCGTCATCCCATGCGCAATCATAAGGAGATCTGTCAAATTCAGTATCTGCGTAAATGATCGGCTTATCAAAGACAAGGGAGAAATCGAAGAGTACTCCGGAGAAGTCCGAGATGAGAATGTCAGCTCTGTTAAGAATATCGAAGTTGTCTGCATCACGATTCCAACTTACTTTGTCTCCGTCAGGATAGCTGGTCATAAGCGAATCCATAAGCTCTTTCTCTGAAACAAAGGACTGAGGATGAGGTCTGATCACTATTTCATATCCTGTATCAATAAGTGCATCGATCAGCGTCTTTCCGTATACCTTCAGAATGCCGCTTTCACCCCACGACGGTGCGAGAAGAACGACGGGTCTCTCGTTAGAGGTCTTGGAAGAATTATTAAGACGCTCTCTCATGACGTCCATATAAGGAATTCCTACAAGCTTTAATTCCTTAGGCTGAATGCCTCTTATGCTTTCAAGTCTTCTTATCTGATCTGCCTGATATTGTCCTGAAAGAAGAACGGCATCATAGAAGTCGAGACCAAACATCCTATAAATATTTATATCATTCGCCATGTGAGGAATGTGGACGTAGTATTTGCCTTCCTTCGACCTCTTCCATTGGAAAACGTCAAGGCTTGGAGTTGTGGCCAGTATAATATCGGCGCGGATAAGATTCATCTTGGAAATAGCTTTATTGCCTTCCCCAATGAATTCCGGATGAACATATTTGTAATTCTCCTTGAGAGCGGGATCATCTTCTGTAGCTGTATAGTAGTAGACGTCAATTTTCCTTTTCTCAAACTCGTCACAAATGGGGTGGAATACATTCCAATAACGTTTGCCTTCGGAGAAAATACAGATCGGAAGTGACCTTCCGTGATTGTTTTTTGCTCTTCCTCCGGTAATTACGAATTTAAGCTTTATCCAGAAAGTTCGTATAGCGAACACCAACACACCGACTATTCCGATAAGTATCGAGAAGAGCATACTCCCTGTGCCGGGATCTATGTAAAGACTACTGTAAAACATAATAGTTATCGTACCTTCAGGGCTTTTATGTGTCAAGATTTGTCTTTGATTGACACATTGCAACCCTCGGGTTACAAAGTTCCAAATGCCGTTGGTGGAGTTGCAACCGCAGGATTTCCTATAGTTGAAGCATCAAACACAACGGAGGTTCAAGGCAATGACGATCAAGGAACGAATTCTCAACAAGGAAAGATCATGGACAGACATCCTGCCTCTGGTATACATTCAGGCATATCTGTGGATGCAGCTCGGAGGTTTGTTCTCCACGGTAGCGAAGGTCGATAAATGGGCTTTCTTATTTACAAGTGACGCGGCTGTAGCGGAGTTTATAGGCGGGTACCTCTTCTCTTTGGGCTTCTGCCTCTCTTTTATCCTGGCCGTTATCATCTTTAAGAAGAATCGCCCGATGCTTAATTCCTTTAAGAAGAATATCTTAGCAGGTGCAGGCCTCGGACTGGCGGCAGGCTTTGTTCTTAACGCATCCGTTATCGCCTGTGCGGTCGCGACGGGGAGCCTCGCGTTCTCCTCTGACGGCATTAAGCTTCTGCCTCTCGTTGGATCCTTCATAGTGATCCTGCTTCAGTCCGGAGGCGAGGAGCTGATCTGCAGGATGTACATCATGGGTAAGCTCAGAAGAAGATACAGAAGTCCCTGGGTCGCCGTTATCGGCAACAGCCTGTTCTTCACGATATTTCACCTCGGGAATCCCGGCATCACGGCAGCAAGCGTCCTGAATATTCTTCTGGCGGGCATTTTATTCTCTCTCGTCGTCCTCCGCTTCGAAAACATGTGGGCTGCAATCGCCATGCACACCGCATGGAATTTCACCCAAACCATCATCTTCGGCCTGCCAAACAGCGGCCTGCCTTCCGTCTTCTCGATCCTGTCACCTGCGAGGTCTGTGGACAGCTTCTTCTACGACACGGGCTTTGGCATAGAGGGCTCATGGGCGGCGGTTATCGTCCTGTGTCTTGCGATCGCAGCCGTTGTTCTAAGTATGAGCATAACAAACACCCCCGAGCGGTATGAGCAAAACACCTTTGCGAAGCGACCTCCGCAGGGGCAAAGCCCCGAGGACCCGAGCTAGCAAAGGTGTTTTGCGATTTGGTGGAGACGGGGAGGATCGAACTCCTGACCTCTGCAATGCGAATGCAACGCTCTCCCAGCTGAGCTACGCCCCCATCTGTTCATGCATTATAGCACCATTACGACAGAAAATCGATTATCTCATCAAGCTTTGATAATGCCAGGTCGCGGCCGACATTATATACACGGCGGATCTCGTCAGGGTCTTTCTCGAGAGGCGGTATATTAAGTGCAGACGGCGGACGAAGCACAAATGCCGAGCCCTCGGCCTCGCGCACCTTAACGTAGGCGACCTGAGCGTTATACATGGAGGGACGGTCTTTAAGAGCGGAAACAAGTGCCGGATATCGGTGTAAAGCCGCAGCAATAGCCTTGAAGTAGTGATACTGATGCTTGGTATATGTAAGCGGCTGTGTGAGGATGACCAGATTTCTGTTACATCCCTTTTTCTCAAGGAACTCCAAGGGGATGGAATCACTGATGCCACCGTCGAGAAGCTTCTGCCCGTTAATGTCAACAACGCGGGACGCCAATGGCATTGAGGCTGACGCGCGGATCCATTCGAGGTCTTCATTGCCGCCGTCTTTAAGAAGATGGTACACGGCCTTGCCGGTCATAACATCTGTAGCTACCGCGTAGAACTCCAGAGGATCAGCCTCGAAGGCAGTGGTATCGAACACATCCAGCTTGTCCGGAAGCTCGTGATAGCAGAAGTCTGCGCCGTACAGATCTCCGGTCAGAATTAAGGAACGGTAGCTTTTATAGCGCCAGTCAGACGAGTAGTTAAGGTTATAACGGAGGACGCGTCCGATCTGTCGGGATTTGTAGTTACACCCGAAGGCGACGCCTGCAGATACGCCGGCCGCCTTCTGGAAAACAATCCCGTTCTCCATAAGAACATCCAGTATCCCGGCGGTAAAAAGCCCGCGCATGGCACCGCCCTCCAGTACGAGGCCTCTCGTAATAGTATTTGAACCTGTTTCACCATTCGAGCGCATGTGATAATGATACGCACATCAAGTGTAATTGACAATGCCGAGGGTCATCTTTAGAATTATTTTGCATATGAAATTAATAAGAAAAATAATAATAACGGTTATCTCTCTGGCGCTGGCCCTTCCGCTTACAGCCTGCGCCCCTTCAGAAGCTTCGGCAAATGAGGGCTTTAACATTGTTACATCCTTCTATCCGATGCAGATCCTCGTCATGAATATCGCAGGGGGCATAGACGGAGTCAATGTGAGCTGTATGTCCGAGCCTGACATCGGCTGTATTCACGACCACGTATTCACTACTGAGGACTTAAGACTCATCGAGAATGCTGATGTGTATGTGGAGAACGGGCTGGGACTCGAGACCTTCAACGACCAGATATTAAGTGCTTATCCGGGACTTCAGATAATCGAGGCGGCAGCGGATGTGACGGATGCGCCGGCTGAAGAAGACGGGGAAGAGGTCAACGGTCACGTGTGGACCAGTATTGACGACTACATTCTAATGATCAGACAGGTGGGCGACAGACTGTCCGATATAGATCCCGAGCATGCTGATATCTACGAGGCAAATGCCTCATCCTATATCGACAGAGTCGAAAATATACAGTCCTCTAACCTTGAGATCATAGCGAGCCTTGAGGGCAGAGGTGCATTGGTCCTTGACGAGTCCTTGCCCTCCTTCTGTGTGTACACGGGAATGAACTACAGGACACTGGAGACCGATCACGAGCAGTCCGCTTTATCCGCCGGAGATATTCGAGAGCTCATAGAATACATGAACGGCAGCGACGTGGATGTTATCTTCGTCGGAACAGACAGCGATTCAGACATAGCACAGACTATCGCAGATGAGACAGGTGCTTCTATATATGTTCTTAACACGATGATCACGGGTCCTGTCGAGGCTGATGCGTATATAACGCAGATGACTGAGAATTTTGAGATCCTGTCGGAGATGAACTGACATGACACTGATGAAGGAACGTCCGGACGTAGCCTGCGCTCACCATTGTCATTGTATCAAGATCAACGGTCTTAGCGTGACCTTCGGCGATGAGAAGGTATTGGATGACGTAAGTCTTCACATGCACTGCGGCGAGCTTACGGTCCTGATAGGTCCTAACGGCGCGGGCAAGACGACACTTCTCAGAGCGCTTCTCGGAGAGATCCCCCATGAGGGTAAGATAGAGTTCACAGAGACAAAGACCGGGAAAGACAAGAGCCTTCGCATTGGCTATGTTCCGCAGTCTCTTAATATAGAGCGGGAGATCCCCATGACGGTTTATGATCTCTTCGCTTCCTTCATCTCTCGTTATCCTATATGGTTTCCGAAGAGTAAAAAACTCTACAATACGATCAAGGAGCAGCTCAAGATATTCTCCGTGGAGGATATTATCGACAAGCAGGTGGGTAAGCTCTCGGGAGGACAGCTTCAGCGAGTTATGCTCTCTATAGCTCTTACTCCGATGCCTGATCTTCTTATTCTTGACGAGCCTGTATCGGGTATCGACGAGAACGGTGTACGTGACTTCTATCAGTTGGTAAACGAGATGAAGAGCAAGAATAATCTTTCTATACTTCTCGTGTCTCACGATCTTGATCTTGTGCGTAAATACGCTGATAAGGTAGTGCTTCTGGATAAGAAGATCCTTTGCCGAGGTACACCTGAGCAGGTCTATGAGGATTCGAGCTTCAGAAGGATATTCGGAGGGAAGACGGTATGACAGGTCTCGATTTTCTTTCCTACGAATTCATGCGTAATGCTCTCCTGGCGATACTTGTGTCATCGCCGATCTTCGCACTGCTCGGAACTATGGTAGTCAACAAAAAGATGGCTTTTTTCTCTGATGCCATCGGTCATTCCGCTTTGTGCGGGATCGCAGTGGGTGTGATATTCGGGTTCACGAGCAGGACGCTGTCTATGGTTGTCTTCGCAGTGCTGTTCTCGATACTTCTTAACTTCGTGAAGGATAGGACTACCTATGGGGCGGATACGATCATAAGTGTTTTCGCTTCGGTTGCCATGTCTCTGGGACTCGTGCTCCTGTCCCGCGGCGGGTCCTTTAACAGGTATTCCTCGTATCTTATAGGAGATATCCTGAGCATCACCAGGGAGGAGGTCATAAGCCTTACCGTGTGCCTTGTGCTGGTGATAATATTCTGGGCCATATCCTATAACGGACTGTCCTCGGATAACCTTAACCGCGCCCTCGCGAGGAGCAAGGGTATTAACGGCAAGCTCTACGACTATATCTTCTCCGCTTTTATCGCGGTGGTGATCATGTTCTCCATAAGATGGATCGGAATTCTTCTTATTAATTCCCTCATAATTCTGCCCGCTGCTTCGAGCCGTAACGTATCGCATAACACCAGGTCATATCACCTGTTCTCGGTGGTTTTCTCACTTCTGTGCGGAGTCGCGGGACTTCTGATTTCCTACTATACCAGCGTGCCCTCGGGGCCCACCATCGTGCTGCTTCTGGGCTGCACCTTCTTCATCACCTTCGTGATTCATTCTCTTAACAAGGACTGACGATATATGAAAGCTTTATTCGACAAATACGGTATCGAGCCACATCGCTTTATCTACATGACCCTCGCCGGAATTATCTCCGCGATAGGCATCACGATCTTTCTGTCGCCTGTACATCTTTACGACAGCGGCATCGCAGGCACGTCGCTTCTTATCTCGCAGCTTACGCCGTCATATCTGAGCCTGTCCTTGTTTCTGGTGGTGCTTAACATTCCGCTTATGCTGTACGGACTTAAGAAGCAGGGAGTAGCATTTACCGTTTACTCCGTGTTCGCGGTAATTATGTACTCTGTCTTCGCACTTATAATCGAGCACAATATCGACCTAACGGATGCTTCTCCCATCGCGGGCACGGATCTTCTTCTTTGCTCGGTATTCGGAGGCCTTATCTGCGGTGCGGGTTCGGGTCTCGCGGTAAGGCAGGGGGGAGCCATCGACGGAGTGGAGGTTATGGCTGTGATCTTCGCGAAATCCCTGAATCTTACAGTCGGCACCTTCATGATGATCTACAACGCCTGCCTCTACATAGTCTGCGGCATCATCTTCAGAAGCTGGACGCTCCCTCTGTATTCCATGGTTACCTATTACGTTGCCCTGCACACCATCGACTTTATCGCAGAGGGTATTGATCGCTCGAAGTCAGTCATGATCGTCACCGAGAAGGGGGACGAGGTATCCAAGGCATTGATGAACGAATTCGGTTCCGGTACGACTATTATTCCCGCCAAGGGGGGCTTTACCTCCAAGGAGAGGACCGTGGTTTACTTCGTTGTTAACAGGTTCCAGATCGCCCGCATGAGACAGCTGGTTCACAAGGCCGACCCTCACGCTTATTTGACCATCTCTGAAGTAGCTGACGTTTATAAGTTTGAGAAGGACTAAACGCCAAAAATCCCTCCTTTTGAAAGCAATTTTTGGCAATTATGCCAAGTGATGTGGAGACAGCCGCGATGATATAATCTACATGTGGCGTAATTGTGCTACGTGAGCGGTTTTCAGTCGTTTTTATTTTTACAGAAAGAGGCAGGATATGAGTTTCTCCAAGGGTGAGACGGTAGTGTACGGCGGCAGCGGCGTCTGCGAGATTGACGACATTAAAGATGTCCGTTTTTATCATGAGCGTCCTCAGAAGTATTATATTCTTAAGCCACTTTTTGTTAACCAGGCACAGGTTGTTTATGTGCCTTATAACAACGAGAAGCTGACCGCTAAGATCAAGCCTGTTATCTCTAAGGATGAGGCACTGGATCTTATCCACGGGATCGATGAGTCATCCATCGAGTGGATAGAGGATAGGAACGCCCGTAAGGAGCTTTTCAACGGGCTCGTATCAAGCGGAGACCGTAAGAATATCGTTGACGTTATAAGTGCTATCACTGCCAGAAGAAGGATGCTCGCCGAGGAGGGTAAGACCCTTAATCAGCAGGATGAGAAGATCCTTACCGATGCCGAGAAGCGTATGAATGCGGAATTTGCTGTTGCCCTCGGCATGGATCCCAAGGAGATCCCCGACTTTATACAGGAAGAGCGCGAGAAGGTAAGCTGACAGCTCTTCGAGCATAAAGGCGGGAGACCGTATTATTCCTCGGTAAGTAGCTTCGCAGGCTCAACACTCCTTATGGACAGGGAGCATATGAGTGATGTGATCATTGCCGTTACTATAATTCCCACGAATGTCACAGCCATCCACTGCGGGTGAACCACAAAGCTTACAGATTTCATACCGAAGAACACCAGCGCTGCATTCATGATCATCGATCCTGCGGGTACGGAGATCAAAGTGCCGAGTATAACTCCGACGGTAATAGTCGGTATATTAAGTATCAGGATCTGAAGCATAAGCTGCCATGTGGTAAAGCCCAGGGCCTTGCTGATGCCGTAGTTACGAAGCTCTCGGATCATCTTGGATCTTATAAGAAGCATCTCGACGAATATAACGATCAGTACGGTTACGACAGCAATTACAAGGCAGATGATCTTCATGCTGTTGGATACAGTCGATATTGTCTCGCGAATGGACTTCTCCTCATTCACGACAGATGCATTCGTAACACTCCCGAGGTCAGATGACAGCTCATCGAAGCTGACGCCGTCCTTCGCGCGGATCAGGAAACTTACCTGATCGATATCGCCTGCAAGGTGTGCTGCACCTTCGTCAGTGAACATGCCTACGCGGCCGAGGCGCTGTATCTTCTGGTCGATACCTGAAATTATATATCCGAGGCGCACGTCGCCGAATTTGACATATACCAGGTCTCCTACGGAGGCGCCGAGCTCGTCTGCGATCTTACCCGTCAGGGTGATCTCGTTATCAGCTTGGGGAAGACGACCTTCAAGAAGCATATCGTGCTCGAGCAGGGAGGTGTCATTATATGCGTAGCAGTCGATATTTACAGAGTTCTCGCCGAATGAGATAGTGGGTGCGACCATATAGCTCATAAGCACATTGTCAATGGAATCAAGTTCATTTATATCCTCGTAAATATCGCGTGAATCCGTCAAGGAAGCCGTTCCTGTCTCGATGCCTGCGATGGTGAGACACATACCGATGTCGTTGCCGTAGTTCTCGAGCAGAGCGAAGCCTACATTGGCGGATACGGCAAGGATAACGATGATCATAGCCAGGATAACATTACGTCCCTTATCTCCCAGGATGTCCTTAAGCGACAGCTGTAACGGCAGAGGTAGCCTTACTTTGTTGAAGGGGAGGTAATTTCTCTTGAAGTTATGGTTTGTAACTCCGCCTCTTAAGCATTCGAGAACGGTAATCTTCTTGTATTTCCATGAAGCCATAAGACTTACGATAATTACCACGCCGCTGATGGAGAACACGACGATCAATGCTACGGGCACGTTATAGGGCTGATTCCACGACAGTCCGAGCACCATACTTATGACGTCGCCGATCCTGTCCTTAAGAAGCCCGGACAGAGCCACGCCCAATACTGAGAACAGCAAAGCAACAAGCGCGTTCTCGAGCATTGTCGCATTAATAAGCTGCGTCGTGGTGTAGCCGGAGGCCTCGAGTATACCGGTGTTCTTCATGTTCTTCTCGATAAAGTTCTTGATGGAGAAGGAGATCACTATTACGGCGATAAGAAGGATAAGCACAGCGAAAAGCATAATGATAGCCATAACGATATCGGTCATGAACGATCCGCCGCCCTTCATGTCGTACCAGTTCGCTTCCAGTATCGGCACTGCGGCGTTAACAGGATCCTCGCTTGCCCATTCCATGTAGCGATTCCATATCTCTTCACGGTTCTCCATGACGGACTCGTAGCTGTTGTCGTTGAATCTTACCTTGAAGCTATAGCCCGGGACGATGTTGTCGGGGTTTTCCGATACGATCTTCTGAAGAGCGGAGTCGCTCATATAGATGTTATAAACGGAGATATTGATGGGTGTCGCGAACCAGGGGTCCTCGACGTGTCCTGCTACGTTGTACTCGTAGATATTATCCCCGCTTCTAAAGTACATCGTGCTTCCGACGGGGAACTGATTCTTAAGATAATACGGGATCAGAATGTCGTTCTCGTTAAGAGCCGAGGAGTCGAGAGTGATGGAGTTGATCGTTCGCTCCTCTTCGTAGGAGCCGAACATGAAGCTGAAGGAGGACCATTCGTCGCCTTCTTTCGCTCTGTAGTCTAGCATGCCGCGATCGGCTTCCGACTTCTCGAATTGACTTATATTCTCATTCTGAAGGATGATATCCTCCATCGTATCTTCGATAAGCTCGGGAGTCTGATAGTAGATGTAAGCTCCGTTATAAGATTCGTGCGCCGTATCCATTACTCGGCTTACACCGGCAAGACATGAAGCGCCGGAATAAAGAAGCAGAGAGGACAGAAATGCGAGGACCGCCAGAGTGATGATATCGCCCTTTTTCTTCTTCATGTTGTTTAACGCGATGAACAGTAATGAATACATTTTTACCACCCCATATCCGTAAGGAAGCTCTTAAGCTTCGTATGACGCTCTTTGCCGTCGGTTCCTGTGAGTCTTATCTCGGACTTAACTACGCCGTCGGCGAGGTAGATCACTCTGTTGCCGCGCTCTGCAGCCTTGATGGAGTGAGTTACCATAACGATGCTCTGACCCTCGTTATTAAGTTCCGTGAGAATATCCAGTACGTTCTCCGTGTTCTGTGAGTTCAGCGCACCAGTAGGCTCATCTGCGAAAAGTATCTCCGGCTTGTTTATAACGCCTCTTACTACAGCGACCCTCTGCTGCTGACCGCCCGAGAGCTGGGAAGGGAATTTACGCATATCGCGGTCATTTATCTCAACCTTATGAAGAAGCTCTGCGGCACGTGCGGCCAAAGCTTTGCGATCCTTGGTAAGAAGAAGCCCGCTTACCATAACATTATCGAGAGCACTCATGGTGTCGTTTAAGTAATTCTGCTGGAAGACGAAGCCGCAGTGATTTCTCCTGAAGACCGCCAGCTTGTCGTTACTGTAGGATGAGATATCCTCGTCTCCGTAGATGACCTGTCCCAGCGTAGGTCTGTCCATGCCCGACAGTGAGTACAGTAAAGTACTTTTTCCTGAGCCGGAATTACCCATGATGACCGTGAAATCACCCTCGTAGATCTTAAGGTTCAGATTCCTGATAACGTGCTGCTGTACGCTCTCGTTCGAGAAAGACTTGCATAGATCCTTCGCTTCCAAAACTACTTTCTTTTCCATTTCTTTTACTCCTGAAGAATTACCCTTATCTTATGTTGAGGACGCTGTTCTTGCCGTTGATCTCGATGACGTTTATAGAAGAAACGTCTTCCTTAAGCTCTGTGTTGATAGTATTGTTCTTGCCTTCGTTTCTTGTCTTGAAGGAGGCATTCTTCGGAAGCTCCAGATCAGCCTGTCCGTTACTCATATTGATGTCGAGCTTTCTGCCGAGCGTATCTGTGTTGACCGTGATCGAGCCTGAAGCATCGATCTCGATGTGATCGAAGGAGATTCCATGAAGCTTTACTTCAGAGTCGGCGATCGTAAGCTCGATATGAGCTATAGATGCGGGAACACCGATCCTGACCTCTGCGCCTTCTACCTTGATGTCGCAGCTTCTGCCTGAATTATCTATGCTGCAGTCGGCAGGAATAACGATAGTGTTATCCTCTGTTCCGAAGAGTGTTACGTTCGAATTGCCCTTTACCTTGATATCAAAATCCTTCATTCTTGTTTTCCTCCGTTTGTTTGATGATTCGAGTATAGACAAAGAAAGGGAAGAGTTCTTAACCTCATCCCTACCAAATTCTTAACTGTTTCTTACTTGAGATTATTACCCGGCTTTACGGATGAAGATCTCCGCGACGAAGCCGTCATCGTTATGAAAGTCGATATCGCCGTCCATGTTGTTCATGAAGTACTTGGCAAGGTAAAGCCCCAGGCCGCTTCCGGGTTGCCCGGAGCTTCTTTTACCGCGGTAGAACTTCTGAGTAAGAAGCGACAACTCTTCAGGCTCGACTCCGAGTCCGCTGTCTTTAATCTTAATTATTATCCCGTTGTCAACCTTGTTGTATGTGATATCGATAGGTGTTCCCGCGTACTTTATTGAATTTCCGATAACATTATCTAGGACCTGCTCGAGCCTCAAAGGATCGTAGTATAGGAGGCACCCTGGAAGCTCGTTGGTGACGTTGATATCCCCGAGAGGCTTGATGTTATCGATCATGTCGTTAATAAGAGTCGACGGCTGCTCGGAGGGCTCCACCTTAAGCTCTGCCACATCCTCCAAGGAGGCATTCATCATGTTGGTTATAAGGCTGTCGATGGTGCCGGCCTTATTCTTAATAACAGCGGTCTTCGAGAGCACGACCGGGTCAGAGCTTCTGACCTCCAGCACCTCGCAGGTCGCATTGATGGTGGAGAGCGGGGTCCTGATGTCATGGGAGAGCTCCGCCATCATCTCCTGCTTCGCCCGCTGAGCTTTGGCCTCGTCGGCTCTTGCCTGCTTCAGCTGTTCTCTCATGATGTCAAAGCTCTCGGTAAAAGCTCCGAAGAATCCGTCGTTCTTGCCGTAGGCTAAGGGAAAATCCAGATTGCCCTTGGCTACCTGCCCGGCGAAGGTCTGAAGCTTGTTAAAGGGCTTAATGTATTGGATGTATATCAGCGACAACATAATAAGAACAACAGCTGTGGCGGTAATGAGTACGGCCAAAGAGAAAAAGAAGCTTCGGTTATTGTTCTCCTGTATAACGTCATTTGTATCCGTCCAGATGATCTTACCGATGATCTGGCCATTCTCCGTAAGGTCCAGAATAAGCGCGTTATCTCGCACATAGGAGAGGTGCTTCTGTTCATAGTCGGCATCGGTAATATAGATCACATCGGCATCGGAAGGGGCGTCCTCTCCCGATGATACGGCCAGGGCCGTGTTGTAATAGTAGGTCATATCGCCCCGGTCCTGATTTATCTCGGGGCTGGCTATGAACATAACGATCAGTCCGAGGATAAAAAGCGCGATAAACGTGATGACTATATTACGGAACTTCACTTAGATCTCCATCAAGTAGCCGGTGCCCCAGATGGTCTTAATGATCTTGGGATCGTTCGGGTCGTCCTCGATCTTTTCGCGCAGGCGCCTTATGTGCACGTTAAGTGTTCCGTCGCTGTAGAAGGAATCTCCCCACACCGCGTCGAAGATCTGATCCTTGGTCACAATAGAATTCCTGTGCTCGTACAGATACTGGCACAGTGCGAATTCTCTTGCCTTGAGAGGGATCTTCCTGCCGTTAAGAATGAAGCTCATGGTGTCCTTATCTATGGGAGAATTGTCCGAAGACGGGGTAGGAGAAGAGGGGTCTTCCGAGGAATCCTTATGCGAAGTACGCTTCAGGATGACCTTCACCTTGGCAAGCAGCACGCTTAAGGAATAGGGCTTCTTAATGTAATCGTCGCCGCCTATATTAAGGGCGATAAGAACGTCGTCATCGCTTTGCCTGGCACTTATGAAGAATATGGGAATGTCTGTGTCCCGGCGGATTATCTTACACAGCTCGAAGCCGCTTCCGTCACCTAGGTTAATGTCCAGAAGGATCAGACCGGCCTCGTTATTCCCGAGAAATTCGATGGCTTCGTCGTGGCTGTAGACCGCATGAGTGTTCACCCCGAACATATTGAAATACTCGCAGGTATTATCCGCGAGTTCTTTCTCATCATCAATGATCAGACAATCGTATCTCATATGAGAATAGTATCACATAATATTTGCAGATGTTATCCTACAGGTCTCCTGAGCGACCTCATTCGCGAAGGCCTCGTCGTGCTCGACGAACAGCAGGGTGATGTCGCTTCCCTTTACCAGACGCTCGATCTCGCGGCGCATGTAGATGTCGACGTAATTAAGAGGCTCGTCCCACAGATATATATCCGCGTGCTCGCACAGTGACAGCGCGATCATGACGCATTTCTTCTGCCCCAGAGATAAGGTGTCGCAGTCCCGTTCCAGCATATCCTTTGTAAATCCCATCTTCACGAGTATGGTGCTGAACAGGGTGCGGTCAAGCCCACTAAGCTGCGCCAGGCTTCCCAGATCCCCCTTAAGTAATGAGGTATCCTGACTTACATAAGACACCCTGATGTCCTTGGCAAAGTAGATGTCCCCTTCGGCGCTTATGCTCTCGTCGGCGAACAGCGAAGGCTCGCATCTGCCGAGAATATACTTGATCAGCGTGCTTTTGCCGCAGCCGTTACTGCCCGTGAGACGTATCCTTGAGCCGTTATTAACAGTAAGATTGATGCCTTCGCATATAGGGAAGTCGTCTCTCATAACGGTGACATTTTTAAGGATGACGGGAGTCTTGCTATGGTGTGAGCTTTCGGTGATCTTAAGCTCCTCCGCCTTCTCCACATCCTTAAGAAGCGCAGACTTCTCTTCGATCTTCTTCTCGCTTCTGTTCTGAAGATTCTTGGCAAGTGACATCATCTTCGCAGATTTGGAGCCCTCGTAGGCGCGTCTGAAGTGGTCCTCGGCACCCTTGGGGTTATTGGATCGAAGCTTAGCTTTCTCGGCCTCCTTCGACCAGGAGGCATTCTTCCTCATGGATTCGTTAAGACCGCTTATCTCCCTTCTAAGCTGCTCGTTACGTGCCCGCTCCCCCTCGAGCCTTTTCTCGTTGTTGTCCCACCAGGTGGAGAAGGTGGAGGAGGTGAGCTCTACGCCTGTCTTCGTTATCATGAGAGTATGGTCCGTACATCTGTCCAGGAAGCTTCTGTCGTGGGAGATCAGGATGAAGCCTTCCTTGCCCGACAGGTATCTCGCCACAGCCTCACGTCCCTCGGCATCAAGGTGATTCGTGGGCTCGTCGATAAGAGGGTAGACTCCGTCCGAGGCGAAGAGATCTGCCAGCATCAGCTTAGTCCGCTCTCCTCCCGACAGCGTCTCGTAATGGCGATACATAATATCGGGATCCGCCCCCATAAGATTCAGCTCTTTTCTGATCCGCCAATCTTCGGAGGTGATCTCGTCTCTCGGGAAGCTCTCAGTCTGAGGCACACCCGTGATGGTCCCCTCATAAGGCAGCTCTCCTTTAAGAAGCATAAAGAAAGTGGTCTTGCCTCTGCCGTTTCTTCCCCCGAGCGCCAGTCGCCATGAGGTGTCTATGCCCACGCTTATATCCTCGAAAAGATTTCCTTCCGAACCGTCATACCCGAATGTAAGATTTCTGATATTAATTAAAGCCATAATATGATTCTCCTTCTTCTCAAGCGAAGAACCACTGTGGAACAAACAAAAACCGCGGAGCAAGCCGCGGCAACATCCGTCAATAGTAAATCAGATATAGAAAATGAACACACCAAAAGATTCTCCGCGTAATATACATATCAGCAGATCGTCTTTCTCATCGGTGTTCCTCCTATGTGTCTTTTATCGCGATGATGATAATTTACGGTAATGCTATTGTCAAGTAATACATGTTACAATAAATAGAATAATCACTAGTGGAGGGACAATGGAAGACTTATATAATCTCTCTTTTGCATTTGCCCTCGCAGCTGCGTTCATATGTTTATCCAATCTCTTCTTCATAAGAGTTCAGGACAGAATGGGGAAGACCCAGAACACTCTGTTCGTTCTTCTGCTTTTTGTCGTTGCCATCAACGGAGTATGTAATACCATATCGGCCTTCCTGGTCCCCTACAAGGATACTTCCGATACTGCGTTGTTCGTTACTGAGGTCACGAGATATCTTTACTTCATATTCCATACCGCGCTGGCACCGCTGTTCTTTTATTATGTTTCCCATGTGTGCGGCGTTCTGTTCAGATCCAAGGCGTCTTTTAAGACCTATCTGTCATATATATTCCTTGTCGTAAGCGAGCTTCTGGCACTTACCAATCCCTTGACGGGCTTTGTCTATTATCTTGACGACAACCGTGAGTTTACGCGTAACTGGGGTGAGGCTGTCATATATATCGCATCCGCTTACTTTCTTATCATGGGACTTTACTATCTGACCTCCACCTGGAGGGCTTTGACCGTTAAGAGAAGGACCGGCATACTGATGTTTGCCGCCATCACTATCGCAGGCGTTATCCTGCAGCTTATATTCTCGAAGCTGAAGATCGAGCTTTTCGCTGAGGCCATAGGGCTTACGGGCGTCATGATGATAGTGGAGAACGAGGACGACAGACTTGATAACGAGACCGGGCTTTATAACAGACAGGCCTTCCTCATGGATCTCGAGAGCTATTTCCTTAACAAGGTTGCACTTCATGCGGTATGTATCCGCATCATAACTCCCGACATCATCTCCAGGAAGAGGGGTGCCGATAACAGGGAGCTTGTGGAGAAGAAGGTCGCGGAATTCCTGGAGTCCGTTCATGAGAAATACAATATCTACAGGATTGGCCGAAGGACCTTCGTGCTTCTTGTATTCCGTAAGACTGACGACGAGGTCTACGAGCTTGCCAAGAGCATAAGCGACAGGTTTGACAGACCCTGGAAGCTCGTGGATGCACTGGTTATGCTTCAGTCGTCGATCATCGTAGCGGATATTCCGAAGCAGCTTACTACCTTAAGTGATGCGATCTACATGTTCGATACCGCCAAGCCTTCCCACGAGGAGGAGAAGACAATTATCGCAGGCGATGATGTCAACAAGATATTAAGAGGCTCGGCTATCGAGAAGTCCATATCTAACGGCCTTGCAGAAGGCAAGTTCGAGGTCTACTATCAGCCGACCTTTACCACCGATGGCAGAAGGCTTCACGGTGCCGAGGCCCTGGTGAGGCTACATGATGATGAGCTGGGGATGATATACCCCGACGAGTTCATTCCTGTGGCGGAGAATATGGGTCTTATCGATGCTATCGACGACTTCGTGCTTCTGGATGTATGTAACATGATCAAGGAAGAGAAGCTGTACGAGGGGCCGGTCGACTGCATCAATGTTAATCTGTCCGTGGTTCAGTTCATGAAGCCCGACTTCGTGGAACACATCAACGGAATAGTTGAGCAGATCGGCGTCGACAAGAAGCTTATCAACTTCGAGGTCACTGAGTCTATATATGCATCAAGCTACGAGATATTGAGCCGTAAGATCGAGAAGCTTCAGGTCGACGGCTTCCTGTTCTCCATGGACGATTACGGAACCGGATATTCCAATATGAGAGCCTTGGCTTCTATGGATCTGGACTGCATCAAGATAGATAAGAGTATCCTCTGGGAGGCAGAGAAGAACGAGCTTGGCATGATCATCCTCGAGAGCAGCGTCCGAATGATAAGACAGATGAATAAGGCTATCCTTGTAGAAGGCGTTGAGACCGAGGAGCAGATCAAGCTTCTGGAGAAGCTGGGTGTCGATTACCTGCAGGGCTTCTACTTCTCGAAGCCGGTACCCAAGGACAAATTCCTGGAGATCGTTAAGAAGAACAGCGCTCAGAGCTCCTCTGACTGATTATTAATCCTTCCCACTCCTACGGCACCGATAATAATGGCGGCGATGCCCATAAGCATCAGGCCCAATACTATCAGTGTGCTTCTAATGAAGAAACTGTCTGTGTAGCCGAGAAGTATCTTGATTATATCCGATTCTTCTTCTGCCTCAGCCTTGATAAGTCTTACAACGAACAGGAAAAATGCCCAGACACAAAGATTAATAAACTCCGAGGAAGCCATAGCTATTCCCAGGGCTCTGACGGGGCGCATCTTATTCCTATGAATGAGGAGCAGAACTGCGATAATGACCAGTATCAGCGTTCCCGTAACTGCCATTACGATCTTGTTATTACGAAGGGCATCTGTGTACATCTCCCAGAAAGGGGCGTTATCGGAGCTCTCGAAGTCATCCCGCGCTTCGATAAGGGAGTCCTTAAATTCATCTATATACTGCTCCTTCAGATCATCAAGCTCGCGGGCGCTTCCTTCGAAGTCAGCGAAAAGCTCATCCTCATACTCATCAAAGAAGTCATAGTAAGCATCCTCGTCGATCACAGAGTCACCCTTAATTATGAAGTCCACGTAGTCGTCGGAAACAAGATCCAGATAATCCTCCAGCATATCGTCATCGACATCGTCCTCATCGATGTGAAGGTCTCTTGCCATCTCAGGTCTCAGAGCGTCCTCCAGGAGAGTTCTTATCTCGTCTTTATGAAGGAGGTCCTTCCAGAAGCTGTCCTTAAGAATTGAGGAGCTGAGGATCACAGAATCCGTGAAGGCAAATATTAGAAAAAATGCCAGAATTGATAATAGTACTCGTGTTACCGTTACGCCTGTGGTCTCTTTTCCGAGTTCCTGCATGGTGGTTTACCTCTTGTCGCTTTTAATGTTAATGATTATACCTCAGTGTAGTATAATACTTAAACTGTAGTGGAATACCTTGGGAGGCGTATACAGTGAAAAGGGAAGAGTTTATAGGACAGCTTGAGAACAGACTGTCGGGATTGCCTAAGGATGAGCTCGAGGGCAGGTTATCTTTCTATTCCGAGATGATTGACAGCCGTATGGAGAACGGCATGACTGAAGAGGAGGCTGTCGACAGCTTCGGTTCCGTCGACGATGTGGTGGAGCACATAATGTCAGAGATACCTTTGACTAAGGTCGTAAGGGCAAATTCTTCATCGAAGAAGGGGCTCCCTGTTTGGGCAATTGTTCTTCTGATAGTGGGTTTCCCTATATGGTTTTCGCTTCTGGTCGCAGTATTCGCTGTTTTCCTCGGGCTCTGGATCGCGGTATTGTCCTTATATATTGTGGCTGTCGCTTTTATTATCGCCGCCGTGGCATCTGTGGTGGTCGCAGTATATATGTTTATTACTGGCCGAATTGCCATCGGAATCATGCTTGTAGGAGTCACGTTGATCCTTGTTTCCTTCACTATAGTTGCCTTCGTGGTTACTAACTTGTTAGTAAGAGGCATGGGCTTTCTTACCAAGAAAACTGTCTTCGGTATCAAGTCCCTTTTTATCGGTAAGGAGGGAAGATCATGAGCAGGGCAGTTAAAGGTCTGATAGTAGCTTTGGTATTCTTCGTCGCAGGGGCTATAGTTGCTGGCACAGGCTTCGCTCTTGGCGGCGCCGAGGTCCTGTTTGCTTTCGATGACGCAGAGTATGAGACGCACGAGGTGACAGTAGACGAGACGTTTACAAGCATTGAGATAGACTGTGTTATAGATAATATTACGGTACGAAGGTCAGAGAATGATACCTGTACTGTAGTTTACTGCGAACCTTCTGAGGTCACGCACGAGATAGAGGTAGAGGGCGATACGCTGGTCATCAGCGCAGAGGACGACAGGGTGTATATGCTGCCCTTTGACCTCGAATCAGAGCATCCATATGTCGAGCTCTATCTTCCCGGGGATGAATATGACAGATTGTTTATTAATGTTTCCGAGGGCAGCATAGAGCTGGATGAGCTTAATATCGGAAGCTTACGGATCGACTGCTCTGCCGGAGAGATCGAGCTTCAGAATGTGATCGCTTTTGAGATCATAGAGCTGGATCTTGATGTCGGAGATGTTAAGCTTAATGCCTGTGACGCTCCGCTTATAAGGATCACAAACGATATGGGAGATGTAACCGGTACACTTCTGACGAATAAGACTTTCGAGGCCCATACGGATATGGGTGATGTCGACGTTCCTTCCGGAGGCGGAGACGGTGTATGCGAGATAGACGTTGATACGGGAAACATCAGTATTGATATCGCAGGAGCTTAAGGAGGAGCCGACTTGACATCGATATTTTACATCATCGTTCTTATAGTCTCGCTGCTTCTGTCGGCTGCCTATGTCTACATCTGGCATAAGCATTTTGACGTGAACCTTACCATAATATTCACATTGGTGCCTGTAGCATGCTTAGGCTATGCGTTGATCTCTTTGTCCAAGACGCTGGAGGGGGCTCTGACCTCCACGAAGATAGTTTATATCGGAGGAAGCTTTCTGCAGCTTTTTATAGCCTTAAGTATATTCAATCTGTGTAAGATCGACCTTCACAAGTGGGTAAGAACGCTGATGTTCGCGGTGAGCACATTGGTCTATATATTCGTTCTGACCATAGGCTATAAGCCTTATTTCTATAAGAGCGTTACGATGGATATAGTTAACGGCACCCCCGTACTTATTAAGGAATACGGAGTGCTTCACACAGTATATTATGTAATTCTGTGCCTATTTTTCCTGGCAGGAATTGTTACCATTATTTATTCCTGGTTCAGGAAAAAGGACGTTCCCAGAAGGATACTGCTGCTTCTGGTGATACCGAATGTTATATGCCTGATCAGTTACTTTATCGGGAAAAAGATCGTAAGTAACATGGATCTTCTTGTCATCGGATATCTCATAGCTCAGGTTACATATCTTCTTATCGCATATAGGATGAATCTTTATGATGTGGGTAATACAGCCATCGATTCCATGGTTCACGAGAAGGGTATCGGCTATATATCCTTCGACTTTAAGTACAGATACTTAGGAAGTAACGAGGTAGCCCGAAGGCTCGTGCCGGAGCTTAATGATATCGCAGTTGATGAGACCTTCGGCTATAAGCCCGCCGAGAGAAAGATCCGTCACTTCCTGGAGGACTTTAAGTCTGATCCGGATAGCAAAAGTAATGCCTATACCCTGACAGTGCACGATCACGATGTACACGGAAGTCATGATGACGACAGGTATTATAATGTCACGGTATCATACCTTTATGACGGCAACCGCAAGCGCGGCTATCTTGTTACCTTCACAGATGATACCGAGAATAAGAGGTATATCAGACTTCTTGATAACTATAACGAGGATCTTCAGCGGGAGGTTAGGCAGAAGACGGAGCATATCATTCAGATGCACGATAACCTGATCATGAGCCTTGCCGTTATGGTCGAGAGTCGTGACAACTCTACAGGCGGTCACATCAGACGTACCAGCGAGGGCGTAAGGATACTTGTGGACGAGATACTTAAGGATGGAGAGCTTAAGCTCAGTGACAGCTTCTGCAGGAACATAATAAAGGCGGCGCCTATGCACGATCTCGGTAAGATAGCCGTCGATGATGTCATACTCCGTAAGCCGGGAAGATTCGAGCCTGAGGAATACGAGAAGATGAAGATGCACGCCGCCGAGGGCGCCAGAGTTATACATGAGATACTTAAGAACACTGATGATGAGGACTTCAAGGTCTTAGCGGAGAATGTGGCGCATTATCATCACGAGCGTTGGGACGGCTCAGGCTATCCGGATCGTCTTAAAGGAGAGGAAATTCCTCTGGAGGCAAGGATAATGGCTATTGCCGATGTGTATGACGCTCTCGTCAGTAAGCGCATCTATAAGGAGGCCTATGACTATGAGAAGGCAAACCGCATAATCCTGGAGGGGATGGGGACGCAGTTTGATCCTGCTCTGAAACATATCTACGAGAATGCAAGACCTCGCTTGGAGGAGTATTATAAGAGCGTATGAAGATGAAGAAACTCTCTAAGAAGAATATCGGAATGGCGGCCGCTGTTATAGGTGTGGTCGTATTGGCTGCCGGAGTGGCTGTTTATACTCACATCCGAGACTATGAGGATCCGTCGGGAGTTACATCGGAAGGACCTGCGGAATCATCTCCCGCGGCACCTACCTTCCAGCAGACCGTGGATCCTGATTCAGAGTCCCCTACGGCAGACAGACTGATCCTTTATGACGGTGTAGAGTACAGATACAGGGACGATATAGACACGTTGCTGGTCATAGGAACCGACGACTTCGAGCTGGAGCAGGAGGAGACCTCAACCCATCGTAATAACAGTCAGTCTGACCTGTTACTTGTAGTAGTGTTCGATAACACCAATAAGACCTACCGCATAATTCAGATCAATCGTGATACCATGACCGGGATACGTAAGTATGATGCCTATGGACAGTATGTAGGTATAGTTAATCTCCAGATTGCCCTGTCTCATACCTACGGAACAGGCGGTCAGGACAGCTGCAGGGATACGGTTTATGCCGTCTCAAGGCTTCTGTACGATTCAGATATTAATAATTATGTATCTGTTACCATGAGTGCTGTGCCGATCTTTAATGATCTTGTAGGCGGTGTGGATGTTCTTATAGAGGATAACTTCGAAGGTGTGGATGACACTCTCGTTATGGGGCAGACGGTCCATCTTCAGGGGGATCACGCCCTGACCTTCGTCAGATCCCGTATGTCTATGACGGATGATGCTACCAATATCGCCAGAATGAGACGTCAGCGCACCTATATCGTGGCTCTTATGGAAGCACTGGGTGAAGCCTTCGATGCTGATCCCGACTTCGAGCTGAGGGCTTTCTCGGCCCTGTCAGACTATATGGTTACCGATATGACCACAGACAGGCTGGAGGAGTTGACGGATCGCTTTAATGAATATGGGGAAGAGGCCATAATAGTTCCCGAGGGCACCTCTGTAGAGGGTGACAGGTTCATGGAGTTCTACGTAGATGAGGATGCACTTCAGGCTATGGTGGTAGATACCTTCTACGAGCCGACATAAGGATATTTCTGTAAATTTATAATCGAGATATAAAAAGCCCCGAGGTTCTGCAGAATCTCGGGGCGGTTGCTGTCAGCAAAATGTATTAACAGAACATTTGCGTCAAGCGTCAGGCAGCAGATACTGCCGACTTCTTGGATGTCTTGAAGCAAATGGCAGCACCGGCGACGGCAACGATAGCAACAACAGCCCATACAATTGCTGTATAGCCTGTCTGTGCAGATGTTCCCTCAGCGGCAGTAGCTGTAGTAGCAGCGTCGTCAGCAGCGGCAGCTGTAGCACTGGCATCCTTAACAACGAAGGTGATCAGGCAAAGATGTGTGAAAGTAGCATTTACAATGTTACCATCCTGCGTGAAAGCAGCAGAATCAAATGACTGTGTAGCTTCGTTCCAATAAAGAACTGCAAGTACTTCAGAAGCATCGTTACGAACAAACGTTACAAGAAGAGCAGAGTTGTTAGCAAAATAATCAGCAGAAACGACATTGCCGTTAGCGTCATATACTTCAACATCAGCATAATCAAGTGTGTAAGCTGTATCGCCAGCGATCTCAGCAGCAGCAGCCTGAGCAGCAGCGAGCTGAGCGTCTGTAGGGTTAGCAGCGTTGATACCAACGTTCTGGCCCTGAACAGAAGATGTTGCACTTGTTACGACATCCGAACCACTAGATGACGAAGGGCTCGAAGCAGCAAATGCAGGAATTGCAAGTGCGAATACGAGCGCGAACGCGATCATGGTTGAGACTAACTTCTTCATCAGCATATCTCCTTTCATAATATTTCGCCTATATACATTGGTCAGTCAACTCTCGTTGCCAAGACCAAAAAGCGACGTGTGTTGTTGCCTATAAGGCAAGTCGATAATATGAGGACCTTGTCCTCGGCCGGATCCTGGGGTGCATGGGCCTCATTTATATAAGAACCAAGCTCTCTTATGGACAGTATAGACTGCATAAAAGTCTGATAGATCACAGAATCACTCATATCATTATAATACAAGATATGTGATCTGTCATATGGCACTGCCGCGAAGACCGCATATTCCTGCATACCGTCAGCAGTGTATATCCTGATATGATTGTCCTCGGCAAGGAAATCCGGATCAGAATAAAACTCCTGCAGATGTCCAAACATTATATCCCCAGCGTTCATATGGTGTCCATATAGTATGGTTACAGGGTCATTAAAATCCTTTGAATTGTATGTGGCTTCAGAGAAGATCGCCCCTCCGGCGGAGTAATTGCCGTCAGAATTGGTCCTTAAGTAGTATCTGTCATTGGTAGGATGCTGTACTACGGGGTAGGATATATCGGTTCCGGGGATCTCGATCCACGCATAGATATCAGGATTAATGGCCTGCAATGAGGCGAAGTCCACTGTCGGGATATCCTCTGCCTCTACAGGAGCCAGATCGTAGGATGAGGTGTCATTGTTATTAACAGCAGGTGCAGTCGGCGCGGTAGCGGTGACGGCAGGTCCTAACTGCTCAGTCTTAACATTAGTCGGAGAGTATACATCGAGAAAGAATCTTACTCCGGCGAAGACCGCCACGCCTATAAGGACAAAGCCCAGGATCATGCGCAGCTTCTGCTTCATGCCACGCCTCCCCTCTCGAAGTAGATCCTTCGAGCCTCTATTATATTATCCTCGTTATCCCTTATATCGGATAAGGCATCACTTCCGAGCTTCTTCTCTATCAGCTTAATCGCATCTCCCAGATTCGGCGCCCGGGACGTAAGATTATGTGCATCGGAGCCCAGGAATTGTATTCTGCCTTCCTTAAGCATACGAAGAGCCTTGCGCCTTGTCCCGAAGGTTAAGAAGAATTCCGCATTGCACTGTATAAGAATACCTGTGTCGAGAAGATCATTAAGCTTTGATTCCGTCTGTATGGACAGGTACCTCTCGATATGGGCTGCAACGGGAACGATGCCTAAGGAGGACAATTCGTTAATCTCTCTTATCATATAGTCTGACCAGGAGTGAAAGGGCATCTCCACAAGAAGCAGGTTGGTCCCCTGAAGGCAAAGCTTGTTTATGTCCTCGCAGGAGCTTAAGCCTCTGAAGTAGTGCACCTCTGCACCGAGAAAAATACCAGGATAGGCTTTTGCTCCTCCGGGAGCCTTATTAAGCTCATCCATAAGCTCGCCGTAAGCGAGAAATCTTTTCTCCAGGAATCTTGAAGGGGTGTTTACATCGGCATAGAAGTGGGGAGTGGCACATATATAGTCAAAGCCCTGCTCTCTCCACATATCGAGCATAGCTACCGACATGGCGACATTCCTGCTGCCGTCATCTACTCCAGGTATAAGATGTGAGTGAAAGTCAAGCACAACGAACCCCTCTAGCGGTATGCTTTGTAATATCCCTTCTTATAGTACTTTCCGTAAGCCTTACTCTTTGTCATGTCCGCATTGGTATAGACAAAGCCCAAGACCTTGGCATTGACCTGCTTAAGCTGTCTCATAGTCTCGGCAAGACCTCTCTTGGAAGCACGTTCATTTCTAACAACGACCATCATACCCGAGGTAAGGTGAGATGCGATAAGTGCATCTGTAACAACAGTAACCGGAGGAAGGTCCAAAACAATCACATCGTAATATTCCTTAAGAGTGTCGATCAGATACTTCATTCGGGAGGACTGCATCAGCTCGGAAGGATTCGGAGGAATACTTCCTGCCGTTAATACATCAATAGTTACGGGAGCTTCATTGGGCGAAGTCTGGAAAGCTTTGCCCTGTATAGCATCTGAGATGGAATCCAGTCCCGCTAGAAGATTAGAAAGTCCAGGCGTAGGCTTAAGATTAAGTCGTGCGGCGTGGTTAGGAATTCTCATGTCACTCTCGATAAGAAGGACCTTATTCTTAGCCTCAGCCAGCGTATATGCGAGATTGATGGATGTCAGAGATTTACCCTCACCCTGGAATGTAGAGGTAACACCTATAACATGGCAGGACTCCTCTGCAGGGAATGAGAACATCAGGTTGGTTCGAAGAAGCTTATATGCCTCGGAGCATGCGAAGTTCAGCTGAGGTCCTATCATCTGCTTCTTCTCTATGGAAGAGTTGTGAGAAGGATTCTTACTGTTATTAGCCATTCTTCTTACTCCTTCCGTCCTTATCGTTCTTAGCCTTAGCTGACTTGGAGGACTTGTGGTAGTAACCGTAACCGGAGTTCTTATTATCGATAAGATCAGGTATTACAGCGAGCAAAGGTATCTCGGGGTAATTCTCCGTGAGGTAATCCTCTGTGTGGATACTGTCATCGAGAAGATAGTTGATAACTATAACGGCACATACCAGAACAAAGCCTGCGAGTGCACCGATTGCCGTGTTCTTAAGATAGCTCGGAGCGCTTCTCGTGGAAGGAATTACAGCATAGTCAACGATCTTAACATCGCTACCGTTAACGATCTCGGCGATCTTATCAGGCAGGACTCGGGCGATGACATTAGCGATCTTCTCGGATTCCTGAGGAGAATTAGTTGTAACTGTGATACGGAAAACCTCAGTATTATTAACGGAAGCCGCGGAAATGCGCTCGGACAGCTCAGTGTAGTCATATCCGGTGCCGGACTCCTCGATAACCTCATTAAGAACTCTTCTGGACTTTAAGATAACCACATAGGTATCTACCAGCTTCTGAGCTGCGGAGAGGTCGGCATTCGAGATAGAGAAGGATGCGCTGCCTACTGAGATATTGGAATTATTAACGTAAAGAAGAGTGCTCGCAGTATACTCGGGTTTAATTAAGGCTACTGTATAGCCAAAAACGATTGCACCCCCGATAATCGTTACCAGTATTATCAGCCAAATCTTTTGCAGTAGTACCTGCGCCAGCTCCAGCAGATCTATTTCAAATTCTTCTGATCTCTTCTCGTTCATCTGCTGTATTCTACCATAATTATAATAATATAGAAGTTACAATCCCTTATCTATTTTTCACATATCTTCTATATCAGTCTCATCAAACTTCATGAGCTTATCATAAAGCTCCCGATCAAGAAGGGGCTCCTGATCCTGGTTAGGCTTTCCGAATTCAAGCTTAGGGAATACATACGTGGGCTCGTCGATCCTTACCTCGATGAACTGCGGGCCGTCCGGCGAGAACAGATCATCCCGGATATCCTCTATACTCTGAACAAGGGTGTAGGGGATCTTATATGCCCTCGATATCTCGCCGAAGTCCGGGACAGTATAACCGCCGTCGGGAACGGTCTGAACATAATTATTCTCGAAGTACATCTCTTGGAAGTGGCGTATCATACCCAGTGCCGAGTTATTAAGCAGAATTATCTTAACGGGAAGCTTCTCTCTTGCTATCGTCTGAAGCTCCTGGATATTCATCTGGATACCGCCGTCGCCGGAGAAGGAGTACACTGTATCCTTCAGACTAACGGCGCAGCCTATGGAAGCGGGCAGGGAATAACCCATTGCTCCGTGGCCTCCGGAGAAGAATATGCGCTGACCGCTCTTGACCTTAAAGGACTGGGCGATCCAGACCTGATTCTGTCCTACATCCGTGGTGATAACCGAATCGGGAGGGATAATCTCGCTGATCCTTTTTATAAGCCTATTCGGGAGACTGTCATCGATATGCTCCAGCTCGCTTCTTATTCGTCGGCACACCGCATTCCAGCCAGAAAGCTCCTGCACCTTCGCTTCAAGCAAAACCTCGAGCACATCCTTAACATCAGCATGAATATCGATCTCGTCAGGATGAACCTTGTATTCTAATTCTCCCTTGTCGATATCTACTCTGACGATCCTGGCGTCAGGGGCGAAATTGCCTCTGTCGGCCCCGGTCTGTCTCACATCGAGCCTGGCGCCCAGACTTATTACAAGGTCACTCTTGGCCACTATGAAGTTAGCCGTTCTGCTTCCGTATGCTCCTATAAAGCCGTAGGAGTCTTCAGGAGCATCCACCGCCAGCATAGTGGTGACTACCGGAATATTAAGCTTATGCGCTACCTCGTTAAGAAGCTTAGAAGCACCGGAGGCCTTTACTCCGGAGCCTGCTAGTATCACCGGTCTGGAGGACTGGCTTATTAGACGCAGAAGAGCGTCGAAGGAGGCGCCTCGGTCGTATATGGGAGCCGTGAAGCCCTGAAGGGTATCGGGATCTATGTCCGATCTCATGATGTTCATCGGAATGTCAAGAAGTACAGGTCCCTTACGTCCTTCGGAGGCGATATAGAATGCATAATCAAGATACCAGCGAAGCTTCGATGCATCTTCTATCTTAGCTGCGAATTTGGTAACTGGGGTGACGATCGCTACGATGTCAGTCTCCTGGAAGCCTCTTTGTCTGACACCGAGCTCTCCTTTAGATTCGAAGGTATTGACCTGTCCGGTTATGAACAGGGTAGGGATGGAATCGAAGTAAGCATCACATATACCGGTTATAAGGTTGGTGGCACCCGGACCGCTGGTGGCATAAGCCACACCGACCTTACCGCTCTCCTGAGCGTAGCCGCAGGCCGCGAAGGCTGCTCCCTGCTCGTGATAGGTGACATGGGAGTTAATGGGATACTTACTCAGAGAGTCCATGAGATGAGTCACCATGCCTCCGGGGTATCCGAAGACATCGGTGATCTCTTTATTCACAAGGTAATCGGCTATATAGTCAGAGGCTTTCATTACAGTCCGAAGAGTTCGATAATAGCGTCCTTCTTAACGTCAGAGCCTATAACGCAGAGCTTGCCTGTAACATCTGAAGCTCCGGTCCTGACCGATACCTCGTCCGGAACATAATCGAAGTGTATCCACTGTCCGTCCTCGCCGGGTACGATGCCCTTGGCGCGAAGGATGGTGCCGTATTTGGAGTTCTCGTCAAGCTGAGCGAGGGCCTCTTTGATACCGTCCTGAGTGAACTTACGGCTGGTCTCGAAGCCCAAGCTGTCGAAGATCTCATCAGCGTGATGGTGACCCTCGTGATCGTGATGGTGGTGATGATGCTCGTGCTCATGATCGTGGTCATGCTCTTCATGGTCATGATCGTGGTCGTGGTGATGCTCATGCTCGTGATGATGTTCGTGTTCATCGTCATCATCATCGTCGTCATCGTGGTGATGATGGTGCTCATGATCGTGGTCATGGTCGTGATCATGATCGTGATGGTGATGAGCGTGCTCCTTCTCGTTCTCCTCCGCCTCGAGTAGCGCAGCGGCCATATCTGCTGCAGTAAGAGGATTCTCGATTGCCTCGAGGATCTGAACTCCGGACAGCTGATCCCAGGGGGTGGTGATGATCTGCGAATGATCGTTGATAGCTCTTATAAGCTCTACAGCCTTATCCAGCTTCTCCTGCTTGATATCGGAGGTTCTGGAGAGGATTATTGTGCCTGCATACTTGATCTGATTCTCATAGAACTCAGCGAAGTTCTTAAGATAGACCTTGCACTTGGGTGCATCGATAACGGTAACTGTTCCGCAGATCTCCGTGTCCTCGACTCTCTTGATCGCAGCTACTACGTCTGACAGCTTGCCGACGCCTGACGGCTCGATAACGATACGGTCGGGATGAAAGCGATCGATAACATCCTGCAGTGCAGTTCCGAAGTCACCCACCAGAGAGCAGCAGATACAGCCGGAGTTCATCTCCGTAATCTCTATGCCGGACTCCTTAAGGAAGCCTCCGTCGATTCCGATCTGACCGAACTCGTTCTCGATAAGCACGATCTTCTGCTTATCATATCCGTCAGCGATGAGCTTCTTGATGAGTGTTGTCTTTCCGGCTCCAAGGAAGCCTGAGAATACGTCTACTTTTGTTGCCATAAATTTATCCTTCTTTCTATTAATCAGCTAAAGTAAATTATTTCCGTCTCGGGCTTGCTTGTTATAGCGTAGTCCTCGACCTCGAGACACGGTACGTCCACCTTCTGTCCGCCCTGCTTATCCTCGAAATACCTTATCGTGCCGGTGACCTTGAGCCACTGCCCTACGGGGAAGCCCGGCTTCAGGTTATAAAAGCACAGCAGATGTATCTGTCCCATATCCGCGGCGCAGCAGGTATATGCCTGCCTCTGAAGTGCGAAGGCCTTGCCTCTGAACTCGCGGAATACCACAGCCTGTCCCGTAAGCTTAACCTTCTTACCGTTATATCTTGCCACATTATCCAGAGCATCGGTCCAGAAAAGGCCGAAGTCGTCGGGAGTTATCTCGCATATATCCTGAGACAGATCGTAGGGAAGGTAATTGCCTATATCAAGAACGCTGTTGCTCTTATCCAGGAAGGTGAGGTTAACGCCGGGGTTTACGGACTTAACAGAGCCTCTAAGCTTCGGAATATTGTTGACCTCAGGATCTACACGGTTGAAGATCGCGGTGTCGCAGAAGCGGTAGTAATCGGCGAAGAAGGTCTGCATATTCCTGTAGTACTCACTGTAGGTGGAGGCATCGATAACGACTACCGCCGCTGCCAGAGCCCATCTCTCGGGAACATCCACCTCGTCGAAGAACTTGGACGGAGAGACGGAGCCGTTCCACTCTATAAACAAGACATCGGGCTTGTGCTCGCGCTCGATAGTGAACATGAGATCCTTGTTGACCTCGGTGGTTTCCTTCTCGATGATAACGGGAGAAGGGTCAGGAAAATCGAGGTCGTCATACTCCACATCGCCGTCCTCGGTGGAGAGGATGACGATCTTTCGCCCTCTGAAGCTGTCACTTCCGGCCCATTCTCCGATCAACGAAGTCTTGCCGCTGTCAAGAAATCCCGTAAAAAAATAAACAAGACAATCTTCCATGAATATTTCCCCTTTTTACTTTGCGAATTATATTGTCACGCGCGCGAGCTTCTTTTACAAGAGGGCAATTGTATGAAAAAAACGCCCTTTAACCCTGCGGCTATGTTATTATTTGTCCTATGAAAAGGATAATCATAGAACAGGGGCAGCAGCTCGCGAAGCAGATCGAGACCGAGAGTCAGCAGATCGCGAGGCAGATCGAGACTGAGACCGATAAGACCGTCGGGCGCTTCTGTCTGTTCGAGCTTCGTAACCTTAAGAAGCTTCACGATTATCTTTATTCTCCATTCATGGATCATCTCATGGTGACCGTGACAAGCACAGGTAATCTTGGCCTTATCTGGATCTTTATCGCATTGATCCTCATGCTTCAGGATACTCCCAGAAGAAGCATCGGCTACAGCATGCTTATCGCGCTTCTTCTGTGTATAACCATCGGAAATCTCATTATCAAGAATTTGGTGAGAAGGAACAGGCCGTTCTTCCATAAGAACTATAAGCTTCTGATCAAGCAACCGTGGGATTATTCCTTCCCTTCGGGACACACCCTGAGCTCCTTTGCAGCCGCCACGGTGCTGTTCTTCATGAATAAGGATGTTGGTATACTGGCGCTCATGTATGCAAGTCTTATAGCACTGTCGAGGTTATATCTTCGAGTCCATTTCTTCACCGACGTATTCTTCTCCATGGTTCTCGGCACCGGGCTGGGGATACTGGCGGTCAAGGCGTATGAGACGGGATTTTTCGGACTTATTTGATACCGGAAGGCCGCTTATCGCTCTTTCCCCCATGGCTGGGTTCTCTTGTGTTACCTACAGAGGGATATGCCATGACTTCGGGGCGGACTATGCTCCCACGGAGCTTACCAGCGCCAGATCTATTGTCATGAACGGAGTTGACAGAAGTTACCGGTTCATGAGAATCAAACCCGAGACAGAGGGAGTCACCTGCATACAGCTCTTTGGAAATACGCCTGAGGACTTTACGGAGGCGATGAAGATCATCTGCGAGGACGAGCTTCTGTCCCGGGTCGATATCTTCGACATCAACATGGGATGCCCTGTGCAGAAGGTGGTTAAGACCGGAGCGGGGTCCGGCCTGATCAGGACGCCGAAGCTGGCGTGTAACATTGTTACAAAAGCCCGCGAGACCGCAGAAGCACTGGGAAAAGTGCTTACGGTGAAGACCCGTATCGGTTACGACGAGAGTGACAAAAGCGGGCCGGAATTTGCCCGTATGCTGGCTGGAAGCGGAGCCCAGGCCATATGTGTCCACGGAAGGACCGCGAAGCAGATGTATGCAGGCAAGGCCGACTGGGAGAAGATCAGGGCAATGCGCGGGGCAACAGAGGGCACCGGAGTTTATTTCTTCGGGAACGGAGATGTGAGGGACGGTGAATCGGCGAGAAGACTTCTCGAAGTCACCGGAGCGGACGGTCTCATGATAGGCCGAGCTGCCTGCGGTAACCCGTGGATATTCAGCGAAGTCAAAGAGTATCTTGAGAACGGCAGCCCTTGTAACGTAAAAGATATAAAGAAAACGCCATCTTTGTCAGAAAAATGTGATATGCTGATAACTGAGCTTGACGGGAGAATAGAGGAAGTCGGTGAGAGAATAGCGGTATGCGAGATGCGAAGCGTTATGCCTCACTATATCAAGGGCTTTCCGGGAGCGTCCGGGATAAAGATCGCTCTTTGTCGCGCAAGTACCAGAATGGAGGTCAGGCAGATACTTGATGACTGTCTGCTAGGAAAAGGAAATGGAGTTTGACAGTATTCTTCTCGGAATCATACTGATCGCAGGACTCGTAGTGGCCTGCTTCGGTGTCAACATTTACAGGTATGCCGTTATCTTCATGAGTGCAGCCGGCGGATATATGCTGGCGAATATCGTGTATGGCAGCTTTTTCTCCGAGGTAGAGGGAGAGGGTGTATTCAGAAGCATGGAGGCCGGAGCAGGAAGATCGTTCATTATGGCCTTTTTCATTATCGTCGGTGCAGCGCTGGGATTCTTCCTTTTTAAGATCATGGGTCCCGTGGTAGCCGCAGTCGGCGGAGGTTTTATGTTCTCCAAGATGATGCAGGTCCTTATGGGCGCGGATGTAACGTCTGCGATCATCGGATGGGTCATGGGTATCTTTATAGGTGCTCTCTTAGGAGGACTCGCTGTCATGTACCAGAGATGGTTCATGATCATTTTTACTGCCTTAGTCGGTGCGAGAATGGCAGCATATACAGGTGCATTTTTCCTCGCTGAGACAACGATTGCTCCCTCTATCGCTAAGCCGGTACTCGGATTGTTCCCCACGATCTCAACCTTTAACGTGATCGCCATGGCTCTCTCTCTGGAGCTTTTCATCGTGATCACCGTTATCGGGCTTGTTGCGCAGGCAATCTTAAGAAACGATTGAGAATAGTCATAAAAAATTATCAATTTTGCCGTTGATTATTAACGCTTAACTTGATATTATTCACTTATCGAAGGTAACTTCGATATTGAAACAGACAATTTTCTATATCTATCCCTTATTCCATGTTGAGGGCATCTCGAACAAAAAATCGAGATGCCTTCAATAGTTTCAGGAAAAATCACATATTTACGCGATTGATATCCTTACCGTCCTTGCCGTCGATAAAGCCCTTGAGATTAGACGCTACAACGTCAAGAAGTCTTCGTCTGGTCTCTCTTGCAGCCCAGGCGATATGAGGGGTAATTACCGTATTCGGCGCCGTAAGAAGAGGATTATCCTCCTTCATGGGCTCTGTCGATACTACATCGCAGCCGAAGCCTGCCACCTTGCCGCGCCTTAAAGCCTCTGCCATATCGGTCTCGTTTACGATAGGACCTCTTGATGCGTTTATTACGTAAACACCGTTCTTGGCAAGAGACAGTGAAGAGCTGTTGATCAGATTCGTTGTTTCTGGGGTAAGGGGACAGTGAAGAGTAATAACGTCAGCCTGGGGGATTGCTTCTTCGAAGGTATATTCTTCGGAAGGGTCGGTGATCCTGTGAGGAACAGGCAGCACCTTCATTCCGAGAGCTTCGGCGATCTTAGCCACGCGTGAACCGATCTTGCCCATTCCCACTACGGCGATGCTCTTGCCGTAAAGCTCGGTAAGAGGCTCGAGCCAGTAGCAGAACTGCTCGGATCTTACCCAGCCGCCGTCCTTGACGGAAGCATTATGAAGTCCCACCTTGTTCGTAAGCTCCAGAAGCAGTGCGACAGTCATCTGAGCTGTGGCGAAGGTTCCGTATTCAGGCACGTTTGTTACGGGTATACCTCGCCTTTTACAGGCATCGAGATCGATAACGTTAAAGCCCGTGGCAGTAACGCCTATGTATTTAAGCTTCGGAAGCTGCTTAAGTATCTCCTCCGTGAAGAGAGCCTTGTTCGTTATTATCGCGTCGGCATCCCGGGTGCGTTCTATTAACTTGTCCGCGGGAGTAAGATCATAGACCGTGAACTCTCCGAGGCTCTCGAAAGCATTCCAGTCAAGGTCTCCGGGGTTAGCAGAGTATCCGTCGGTGATAACTATCTTCATACAAACTTACCTCGTATGTGAACAATTTATGTTTATAATAGTACTGTTGTTGATTATAAGATTAACATAAACATAATGAATAACCATGGGAGGATGTGCCGTATATGTATCTTTATTGCTATGCCCGGTCGGAGAAGGCAAGGATCACAGGACAAAGGCTTCTTAAAGAAGCCGAGGGCGAGTGGATCGACGATATGGAGTCATTTGTCTCGGCCTTCGGTACGAACAACAGAAGAGCTGACGGCACTGTCGTTCTAATCCTCCATCAGGAGGCCTGTATCAAGCTTCTTCTGGAGAGACTTTACCCTGCAGACGTAAGATGTCCGGTGATCAACATCACTCCAGACGGTAAGTACGCGGGAATACTCAGGACCGGCGGATACAACACGTATCAGATACTTAACAGACTGACTGATATTCTGGGCTGTACCGCCTTGTCAGGCGAGGAGGATCTTAAGGATACGGCTCCCGATCTTATGAGGACGGTTATGGCCTATCAGATGAAGCCTGACGACGAAGAGCTTCTGAAGAAGATAAGCGCTTATATCAAGGATGGAGGAGCTGTCGATGTCTACAGCGATCTTCCCTTAGAGATGAGCGAGCCTGTACTGGATTCTTTAAGCTATAAGACCTTTCTTTTCCAGTCGAATCAGAAGAATGAATTAGGCCAGGCCTATGCGGCGGCTAACAGCGAGGATAAGTACTCTATATTCATCACCTGCGGACGTATCCCGGAGGTGGAGAAGAACGGCAAGGTTCTGCTTCTGGTCCCGAGGATCATAGTAGCTGGAATAGAGCTGTCCGCTAGATCCGATCCCGAATATGCATCCTCTACCTGTAGGGATGCCCTTCTTAAGCATGGCATCAACCCGGATGCGGTCGTTACAGTGGCGGTGTCTGCACTTGCCAGGGAGAGTGATGCGGTTACCAGGATAGCGCAGGATCTTGGATGCTTCGTGACCTTCTTTGATTCAAGGCTTCTTAAGGCCGTGAGAGTTCCTCTTAATATGGGCTTCTCGAACGAGAGGGCTGAGGCTGATTTCTGCACTGCGGCAGCATGTCTGGCATCGGATAACGGAAGGATATTAATGAGAAGAGCCGGAAGCAAGAATTCCGTGCTCATTACGGCAGCAATGAAGAGAAGCCCTGTGCTTCTTACCGATTGATAAAACTATAAAGATTTACAGAGGGGTGTAAAGATGAAAAGAATAAAAAAGATAGTATCTACAATTATGGCTTTTTCCATGATGGTTCCCGCTGTGGCAGGCTGTAGCAGATCCGGAAAAGGTGATGTTATATCCGAGGATGATCCTTGGTTTGATCTCACTACTATTGAGATCGGTGCGGATGAGGATACGTCCGGATATGAATATCTGGATCACAGCTATCTTGGAATATCAGGGGATAACTTCGCCTTCCAGACACAGGGGTTACTTAAGCTTCCGAGCGACTTTGATTGGGATCGGGATAATTACTCTGATTACATGGTCGGAAGCATTGATATCTACGATAAGGACGGAGCCCTTGTTAATTCTGTAGATGTTATGGAGCTTATGAGGTCCAACGGCTTTGAAGAGAACAGTTATATCAATTCGATGGGCAAGATCGGTGATGACTTCTATGTGAATGTCAGCTGTTATGACAGCCGCACATATGAGGAGATCGGTATCTTCCGTTCTATTATCGACGGTCAGACAGGAGAAGCCGGAGAGTTCGTCGAGAGCACCGCGGATTCCGAATATCAGGATATTCTTGATGAGGCGGATGCAAGCGATGAGGGACTGATGTATGCCGGCGATTACACTGTTCAGAAGTTCTGGATATACGGAGAGGATAAGTGCTCCTACATCCTCATAGTTACTGACAGTGAGGGAGAGACGACGCTCATTGACTTAAGAGACGAGCTTCCTTCCGTAGGAATTTGGGATATAGCCAATGTCATTGATATAGGCGGTGACAGAGGTCTTATCTGCGGCTCCCAGGACGGTGGAGAAGTTTATCTGATCCTGGACTTCAATGATATGTCCGTATCTGAAGTAGATGATGATATGTCCTGGCTCTCAGGCTCGGTCTATGATCTGGTATCAGTAGAAGGATTAGGAACCGTCGTATCCGATCAGGACGGTATATCTGTTGTTGATTATGATAACAAGACGATCGAGACGGTCTTCTCCTTCGGAGATTCCAATGTTAACAGATATGATGTCAATAACCTGTCGCCAGTATCGGTTAATGAAGATCAGATAATAATGGTGGGCAGTATCTGGAGACCCTCGATCAATCAGGGAGATTACAATAATAGTACTTATATTATGGTTTTCGACAGGGCGGAGACTAACCCTAATGCAGGCAAGAGCGTAGTAAATGTGGCAGCTCTAGAGGGATATTCTGCCGTACTCTGTGATGCGGTGTGCGAGTTTAACGGGACAAGTGATGATTACTTCATAAGACTTGTATCCACATATGATTCGAAGAACTTCTATAATTACGACGAGATTGATGAGAATACCGATTATGAGGAGCTTCATGATTCCGTAACCGCCGCCATCGGTAATCAGCTTGCCATCGATGTAATGTCCGGCGACGGCCCGGATGTCATTATCGACGGCGCGATCTACAGTCAGCTTGATAATGATAATTATCTGATGGATCTTAGCGACCTCATAGAGGAGCTTGGCTCCGACAATTATTTCACGAATATCTTCGAGGCCTCTAAGGTCAACGACGGTCTTTATCAGGTTCCGCTGTCCTTCAGTATACAGGGTATAGTTACCGATAAGACCAATGTGGATAACGGACAGATCGGATTCACCTACGAGCAGTATGACGAATTTGTAGATGAGGTATGTAACGGCACTGCTCCCATCAGAGGCGGTAAGATGAGTCTGTTCCTTCAGTCTCTTAACATCATGCAGGATCTTATGATCGAGGACGGAAGAGTTAACTACGATAACGATGCCTTCAGAGCATTGGCGGAGTATGTTGCCGAGAACGTCAACGAGGATCTGACCTCGGATGATGATTATGTCGTTTATGATTCTTATTACGGAGGAGAAGAGGATTCTCCCGCCAGCACCGCTTATATAAGCGATATAGCCTCGTATTATGATCAAACACAGAACGGAAGAAGAGTTATACTCGGATATCCCACATACGACGGAAGAGGTCCCATCGTTTACAGCCTAAGCTCTGTGGCTATATCAGCACAGACCTCACACCCTGATGCATGTCGAGAATTTGCTTCTCTTCTTCTCGGAGATGAGTATCAGGAGGCCTACGGAGCACGCTATGGCATTCCTGTTAACAGGGAGGCCTTCGAGGCTGACGGACTTCTTTACATCGAGGAGTATAACAGACAGCTTCAGGAGTGGTATTCCGATATGTCTGCTCAAGAGATGAGAATAAACGGTATTAATCCTGACCCTATGGATGAAGACTGTATAGATGAGTTCACGGAAATGGTGGAGCAGCTTAACGGTTGGTATACGAATGACGGTGCCATCAACTCCATTATTAGAGAAGAGATGCCCGCCTTCTTCGAAGGACAGAAGAGCTTAGATCAGATAATCCCCGTTCTCGAGGACAGAGTTCAGACGGTGCTCGACGAGAGAGCATAATATGCCGGCAGAGGATCAGGAAAGTCTTCTTAAGCTTAAGGCGGACAAAGCCAGAAGCCGTCGCAGAAGAAAGCTTGCGGATTGGGCCCTGTTTACGGGGTACCTGACGCCGAGCTTTCTTGGCGTTCTGGTATTCTTTTTCCTGCCGCTTCTGATGATCCTGAAGACTTCCTTCCAGAAGTCATCTACCAATACGGATTTCATAGGCTTTACGAATTATGAGAGAGTCCTGACGAATAACGCCTTCGTGTCAGCCTCTAAGAATACCTTGACCTTCGCGGCGTTGGCGGTGCCTCTCGCAGTTCTTCTCGCCCTGCTTCTTGCCATGCTTCTTAATTCCGGACTTCCCGGTAAAAGTATATTCAGAAGCATCCTTCTTAATCCGATGATGGTGCCGGTCGCTTCGATCGTTCTTATATGGCAGGTATTCTTCAGCTTTAACGGAGTCATCAACGGCTGGTCCTATAATCTCTTCGGTCTTGATAAGCTTGACTGGCTGGAGTCGGATTATTCTCAAGTGGTCATATTAATATTGTTCCTGTGGAAGAACCTCGGGTATAACATGGTTCTGTTCCTGGCAGCTCTTAATAATATTCCGTCGGAGATACTGGAGTCGGCCATGATGGACGGTGCGGGAGCCTTCAAGAGGTTCTTCGCTATCAAGATGCACTATCTGGCGCCGACGATCTTCTTCGTAGCTATAATGTCGCTTATTAACTCCTTTAAGATATTCCGTGAGGTCTACCTTCTTACCGGAGATCACCCTTACGATAATCTTTACATGCTGCAGCACTTTATGAATAATGCCTTCACGCATCTTGATTACAGTAAGCTGTCCTCAGGAGCCATAATCATGTGTGTCGTGATGATACTGATCGTGGGTATTCTTTTCTTCACCGAGTCGAAGTTTGACTCGGATGTGGAGGAGTAGAGGATGAGCGTTATGACTGAACAGGATAGACGTGAGGCGGCCGCTTCCGCTAGACGTAAGGTCTTTACTCACATCGAGAGAGATCTGTCCTTCTTTGAGAAGATGGACGATTCCGCGAAGGAGGAGTTCTACAGGAAGGAGAGGATAAGATCCACAAGAGAAAGACGAGCTCATAAGATCAAGAGAGGCATTCTTACGGGTATAGGTCTTGTGATCGCCGGAGCGGCATCTGTTCTTGCCATAGTGCCGATATTCTTCACCTTTCTTAATTCATTCATGTCCTCCCCGGAGATCGCCGACAACTACGGAGTTATTTTCCAAAGTCTCTCGGGGCACGTTCAGAACGGAGCTCAGTATCTGTCTAAGACTCCTACGTTAAGGCTGGTGCCTCAGCTGGTAACATTGGATCAATATAAGAATCTTCTGTTCATGAGTCCTAATTATCTGTTCAAGTTCTGGAACTCTATACTCTTAGTGGTTCCCATAGTCGTCGGACAGATGCTTATAGCAAGTCTCGCATCCTACAGCTTCGCGAGGTACAGGAGGAAGAGAAGAGAGGTGTTGTTCTTCTCGTATATCATCCTCATGCTGATGCCGTTCCAGGTAACGCTGGTTCCTAATTACATGATCGCGGATAAGCTCAATATCCTTAATACACCATGGGCGATAATTCTTCCGGGTATATTTTCCACCTTTGCCATATTCCTTCTTACGAAGTACATGCGTCAGATCCCGACAGCATACATAGAAGCGGCAAAGCTGGACGGTGCGACTGAATGGCAGATATTCACGAGGATAGCCTTGCCTCTGTGTAAGAGTGCGATCTTCGCGTTGACGATACTTCTTTTTATAGACTACTGGAACATGGTAGAGCAGCCGTTGGTACTACTTACGGATGCTGATAAACAGCCGATGTCGGTATTCCTGTCTCAGATCAACGAGGCTGAGATAGGTATAGCCTTCGCAGCGTCGGCGCTATATATGATACCGCCACTCCTGATCTTTCTGTGGGGCGAGGAATATCTCGTTGAAGGTATCTCGAGATCAGGGGTAAAATAATCGGAGGGATTATGAAAAAGCACGAGGACAACAAGAGTAATCGTAAATGGGTAGTTAAGGCGATGATCGCATTCGTCGCGATACTCGGCGTACTTACATTTTTCTCGAATACGATAATGAATGCTACACTGCCGCTGGTAGTTACAGCCAGTGCTATGAGAGGCAATCTCGCATACACTAATAGCGCCACTGGACAGCTTAAGCCGGAGGAGGCCTACGAGGTAAAAGGTCTTGAGGGAAGGACTGTCAGTGAGGTCCTCCTTACCAACTACGATTCGGTATCTGAGGGAGATGTTATTCTCACTCTGCTTCCCGTAGAGGATATGTCGGAGCTTACCGAGCTTGAGAATCAGCTTCGCGCACTTCAAAGAGAGCAGGAGTATGCTCTGAGAGCTCCTAGCCATCCTACTGATTACACTACATATACTCAGGCTATCAGAACCGCTCAGCAGTCTCTTGCCGATGCACAGGCAACCTTGAACTCCGCAACAACAAGAGATCAGACGATAGCAGCCGCTCAGCAGGTGCTTCTGGCTAATCAGGCTGCCGTAACGGCTCTTCAGGCTCAGGTCGATGATGCATCGGGTACGGTGGAATATCTTAACGAGCAGATCCAGGCCTGTAACAGCAGGATCGCTCTTATCGACAGCGGAGTGCCGGTCTATGCCGATTCCGGGATGTATGCCGCTCCCGTAATATCTGCCAAAGCAGATCCGTCTGATACGGATACCGAAGACCCGTCTGGACAGTCGGATGATCCCGCTGAGACGCCTGATCCTACATCAACGCCTACACCGACACCTACCGACGCACCGACAGCAACTCCGACTCAGGTGCCGACGCAGGCTCCTACATCGGCTCCGTCGTCATCGCAGGGGACCCCTCTTGATCCTGCAACAGAGAGAGCAGCGCTTCAGAGCAGGATAGCTCAGCTTCAAAGCGAGCTTACCGCTGCTCAGAACAGACTGACAGGTTATTCGACCCAGCTGGCAGCGGCATCGGAGGCGGTTACGGCTGCTCAGGCTGCCATCGAGCAGGCACAGGCCCTGCCAAGCACATATGCAGCGCAGGACGCGGTGGCAGATGCTCAGGCGGCTCTTAATCAGGCGACGACTGCCTTCAATGATGCTCAGATCAATGACGGTATTGCTGCCGATCAGGCCGCTGATGCCATATCTGACAGGCAGGAGCAGATAGCAGCGCTGGAAGATAAGATCGATAAGACGAGAGATCGACTTGAGCAGAACGAGATAACTGCTCCTGCGGACGGTTATATATACAATATGACAGTAATCGCCGGAGATAAGCTGTCGGAGGAGCAGGTCATTTTTACTGTTGTTCCTGAAGACAGTACCTTCACTGTATCATTTACCTTCCCGACCAATTCAGTCCAGAATCTGAGCGTCGGGCAGGAGTTCTCATCAAGTGACTACTACTGGATCGACAGGATCGTGATCATCAATATCAAGCCCGATCCGGATAATCCTCGTAACAACCGTATCGTTAAGTGCTCTGTTCAGTCCGATCAGATGCTGTGGCCCGGTGAGAGTATTACTGTTACGGCAGACCGAAGCAATGCCACGTACGATCATGTTGTCGCGTCCAGCGCCATAAGCGAAGACAATTCCGGCAACTTCGTATATGTAGTTGATTCTTCCTCCAGTCCTTTGGGAGACAGATATGTGGTAAGACGAGTATCAGTTACCGTAGAAGCTGTATCCGGAGCGTTCTTGGCGATCTCCGGTGAAGGCCTTGACGGTGCCATGGTCGTTACCCGAAGCGAGAGACCTCTTCATAACGGAGAGAGAGTCAGACTCGAGGACTACAGCAGAGCTTCCGGCTAAGGATAAAGATGGCTTCTATAGACAGAATCAAAAGATATATAAGAGATAAATATCTCATGCAACGAAGAAGGGTGCGCAGGGTTATTATGGCTGTTCCGTTCTGGGTGCTTATGGCAGGTATTGTCATGACGTCCGTTGGGATTGGAAGGTATGCGTATCTTGTTAATATCAGAAGTGATCAGAGAATGGCATCATACTGGGCACAGGATTCCGAGACCTTCTATAGGCATATGTCGGTGTACGGACGTGGTGCGCGCCCTGGAGGACTTAATACGCCGGCTGTCTACATCAATTCGAACGAGTCTCTGGGAAGAGCGGATATAAGTTCAATCAGAACCACACTTCAGAACTTCGCCGATTCCGGCAGACGTGCAACCGGCAAGGGCGGGCTTGGCGCAGACGGACGACCGGTGGGCTGGGAGGACTGCTTCTCGTCTTTTCTAACCGCCGGTATAGACACGGTTCCCGATGTCGCCGGAGGTAGCACAATGAGCTTTAACAGCACGACGGAAGTCATAGCTGTCGAGGGGAACTTCACTGCTTTTCATCCCATGATGTTCATGTCGGGAGGTTTCCTTCCGGAGATACCGTCAGATACAAGACAGATAGTTCTTAACGATGTCTTGGCATGGAAATTCTATAAGTCCTATGACGTTATCGGGAACAAGGTTAAGCTATGGGGAGAGGAGTTTACGGTGATAGGTGTTGTAGCCGAGCCGTCGGATCGTATAAGCCTTGCTGCCGGAACGGGTGAGCCACGAGTGTACGTGTATTTCTCCGCTATGGAAACTCTGGCACCTCTTACGGATCCCGGTACTTCGGCAGGGAACGGGACGGCATCACAAGGTACGACCTCTTCGCAGACTCAAGCCCCTGACACTCCGAGGCCGGATATGGCGATACTTTGCTATGAGGCCATGCTGCCTGAGCTAGTGCGCGGTGTTGCCAAAAATGATATGAGTACCGCGCTCCCGAATTACACACCCGCTACACCTAATTATTATGTAATCAGTAACACGGGGCGCTTCGGGATACTTGACACATGGAAGGGCGTAATGCCTATCGGGGAGGCGGAGGCTAAGTACTCGGGCTACGAGTTCCCTTACTGGGAGAAGACGGCAAAGCTTACCTCGAAGCATCTGTTCGCAGATGAGGCTCTTGCGCTAGGAGGTGTCGTCGTTATCGCCGCAGGAGCTGTAATGACGGCGCTGAGGCGTCATAAAATGTCTTGAAAATGAAATATAACCTTTATCCTTCCTAAGTATAATAAAACCAGATTTATATCCTGATTTATCCGAAGGAGGGATTTACGATGATCGGAAAGAGTAAGGTAACAGCAGTTATTTCCTCTCTGTTGGCCGGAGCGGTCTTCATGAGTGCATGCTCAGTAGACATGAACGGTGTTCATGAGGCTTTTTCTGATCTGGGCGAGAATCTTAACGAGGTGGTTGACGGCAATCGTACCGAAGCTACCGAGGCTCCCGTAGAGACTATAGTAGTTACCGAGCCGTCTGTCGAAGAGACCGAGGAGACCATAGCAGAGACGGAGGTTACACCCGAGCCTACGGCAACTCCGACCCCCACGGCTACGCCGACTCCTTCTCCTACACCCATTCCTCAGAGAGTCGATTTCTCGGAGCTTACGGAGGATCGATTAACATCGACCATCGATGTACAGGTCGAGGATTTCTCCGAGTCTGCTCATGCAGAGGATGACGATGATATACTTCTGGCCGAATTCACGGGCAACAGACTTCTTTTATCTTCCGAGAACGATATTTCCGCTGTTGTAGCAGTTAACATGATGCTTGATTCCTTCTATCTGGAGGCAGAGGGAGTATATAACGTTATAGTGAATGAGCAGTATGCGGCCTACGAGCTCGATCCCGAGACGGTGCCTGATACCATAACGGTAGAGGTTAACTATGAGACATTCTTTAATGGCAGAATATTGGCAGTGATCATGAGTTATGAGGCTTCCTCGGAGGATGAGATATTCGAGCAGGCTACGGAATATGTGACCTATGATCTTTATACCGGACAGCTTATTACACCTGAGCTTATGTTCAATAATGCGGATGAATTCTATCAGCAGGTGGCGGAGCATATCGCCGATGAGACTGCTTCGACAAGAGACAGAGCTTCAGATTATGAGATCGAATTCATCGCTTCCGAGGAGAACGATGAAGGCAAGATAATTACTTCAGTCATAGTTCTCCACGGGGACGAGATAGAGGTATATAATATCAATCTCGGAGACTTCTATTCAGAGCTTACAAGGTTCGCAAGAATCGTGTGGAAGGTAACCGAGTTCGATGAAGAGGAAGAAGAGGATGTAGAGGAAACAGAGGAGGATGAGGAGCTTTCCGACGAGGAGGCTTCGGAGTCCGAGGAAGCAGCTTCTGAAGAAGACGCAGATGCGGTAGAGGAAGAAGAGGCTTAAGAACCAAGCGGGGCACGCCACAAAATTCATACACTTTTTTGAGGCTTTTTTACAACCCGCACAAAAAATGATTGCAACTATGTACAAATTGTTGTAAACTGCATTCGTAAGAGTCCATGATTTTGCGGGCATGCGTGCGCGTAAGGCAGATGGACCACATGGAGTCAAGGCTTCATGTAAGCAAAGTTAGGTCCTAATAGGACAGAAATAAAACCTTATTTTTTTAGGAGGCAAAAACAATGAAGACAAAGAAGATTATTGCTTTGATGTTGTCATTGGCAATGGTTATTGGCGTTGCTGCTTGCTCCAACGATGTGGAGGCTCCTGCTGAGACAGGTGCTGCTGCACCTGCAGAGACAACAGCTGCTGCTGAGACTCCTGCAGAGACAGAGGCTGCTCCTGCTGAGACACAGGATGCTACAGTTGACGCTTCTGCTTACAACGAGCTCGCTATTGCTGATGTAGCTGATGAGGATGATGAAGTTGTAGTTTATGGCTTCAACGAGGAGGTTAAGACCCTCATTGAGACATACTCCGACATCTCTGTTCGTTATGAGCAGCAGACATCTGACACAATTCAGCAGGTTCTTGACAACGTTCTCGCTTCTGGTGAGGATGCTCCTGACTTGTTTGCTTGCGACGCAGACTATGCAAGAAAGTACATGAACTCTGACAACACACTCCCTATCAATGATCTCGGTATCGCTTACAGCGAGCTCACAGAAATGTATAACTATACACTTCAGTTCGCTACAGACGATGAGAACATCATTAAGGGTCTCGCATGGCAGGCTTGCCCTTGCGGTGTTTTCTACAACAGAACAGTTGCACAGAACACTCTTGGCGTTTCCGAGCCTGAGGATGTTGCTCCTTACTTCGAGAGCTGGGATGCATTCCTTGAGACAGCTAGAACAGTTGCTGCCGCTGGTGATTATGCAATCATCTCTTCTACAGGTGACATCTTCCGTTCCATCCTGAATTCCCGTACATCCGGCTGGATTGTTAACGGCCAGATCAACATCGATCCTGTTATGGAAGATTACTTTGATCTTGCTAAGACTCTCCACGATGAGGGACTTACACACGAGACTTCTCAGTGGTCAGACGCTTGGACAGCTGATATGTCCAACGAGACAGTTCTTTCTTACTGGGGACCTATGTGGCTTGCTAGATTCTCCATGGCTCTTGATCCTACAGCTGGTGATAACCCGACATCTGGTGATTGGGGTATCGTAGCTGCTCCTGGTGATTTCTACTGGGGTGGTACATGGCTCATGGCTTCTAAGTACTGCAACTCCAAGGCTTCCGTTGCTCAGATCATGAGAGACATCTGCATCGATGCAGATAACCTCCAGACAATGGCAGACGGCGGTGAGTTCGTTAACAGCATTGCTATCATGACAGCTATCGGTAACGATGCTTCCTTCGCTCTTGAGTGGCTCGGCGGCCAGAACCCTGTTCCGGTACTCCTCGATGCTGCTACACAGATCGACAACTCCATCATCACAGAGAATGACGGCGCTATCAACGATCAGCTTGATTCTGTTGTTACAGCTTACATCAATGGCGATATCGCTACTGTTGCTGAGGCTGAGGATGCCTTCATCGCTGCTGTTGAGGACGCAGGTATTGTTTAATTCACAACATCTGATTTAAACTCTAACTAAGGTAATTTGCGGGGCAGGGCAACACCCTGCCCCGCATTTCCTTTAATAACAATTTTGGGCAAAATTAATTTTGGAGAGTGACAAAGATGGCAAGAGGTACTAACACATCTACCAAACATAAGGGTATGAGCTATACCAAGTTTGGCTACCTCTTTATAGCTCCATTCGTAGTCGTATATTGCTTATTCAGCCTCTATCCGTTGCTTACAACCTTCTGGTACAGCGGCACGTTTATGCAGAATACAAATGCCGGCTTCTGGGGCTTCTCTAACAGAGAGGTATACTACGACAGATACCTTGATCTGACAAAGGTATATGCATCATTTGATGGCGGTTTGGAAGGCCAGACCGGTATCAATACAACAGATTACAAGAATATGCAGGCTTTCTTCCAGACACAGAATGCGGCTGATCAGTACGATCCTATCGATCCTGAGGCCCTTCAGAATATCGTGGAGAACCCTGACATATCACAAGCAACAAGAGATAAGGTACAGCAGGTTATAAATACCGGTGATATCTCTTATATTGCTTCAGATTCTTCCGTAATTGACGAACTTGTTTCATGGAGCGCCAATTATGTTGACTTAGGCATCATAGTTCTGGATTCCCTCAAGGGCGTTAATAATGCTGCTATTGCAGCTGCTACAGTTGAAGAGAGTGAGTCTGATACTGAGGTTACCATTACAGCTGAGGATATTCTCGGTAGCGACGATTACGCTGCTTTCCTTGATACACTTCAGGCCGGTGACTTTGATGAGGGTCAGACACTTCTCGTTAACTACCTCGCTGAATATGCGGGCGTAGATTCACTCTATGATTTCTTCGCGGCTGAGGATGTTTCAGTAGAGTCTGATGTATTCTATTACATCTGCGCTAACCTGAATTCACCTAACGCCGTTTACACATCTGCTGATGGAGAGACATCAATTGCTTCTATCTCGGTTCCTTTCATGAACGACCTGACCACATATCTCAATTCCAATGTTTGGTCAACGACAGTTCCTGCAATTAATTCCTACTCTTCATTCCAGGGATACATTGATGGCGATATCGACCTCCATTCCAATCAGGAACAGCTTTATTCCGATCTTGCTGCTCTTGATGCAATGGGTCTTATCGTTAATAAGGTTAAGCTTGTTCAGTCCGGTGATACTTTGGTTCAGTCTTCCGAGGTTTCTCAGAATGTATTGGCTGCTATGCGTCAGTATATCGACAGCAACTATCAGTCTGATCCTATTAAGTCCAGATCTTCACTGGCTATTTCATCACTCAGAAATTATCTTGATAACGGCGGTAGAACAAGACTTACAGGCTACAACATTGATGTAGATTCCTATATCACATTCAATGACGACTTTGACGTAAGCAAGTATCTTGCATTCAAGAGCCTCATCGGTCTTGGTGATGTACTCACCATGGACAAGTACAATGAGCTCGATGCTGCTATGAGACAGCTTTACGTAGATCAGGCTCGTGTAGATCTTGAGACTGCACAGGGCAAGTTACCTGCTGCACAGCAGGCTTATGATGCAGCTGTTGCATCCGGTGACGCTGATCAGATCGACTCAGCTAACAATGCACTGGCCAGAGTAGTCAGTGATATCAACAAGGCTGAGCAGACAATTAAGAGACCTACTGGTCTTTTGTCCAAGGCTGACGCTACAGAGGAATATCTGTTTGTCGGTCTGGATAACTTCGAGGATATCTTCCAGAATAAGAACAGATTCAACGTAGTTGTAGGTGCTTTCTATACTACAGCTGTTATGTGGGTCATCGGCTTCATTCCTCAGATCCTCTTGGCTTTGCTCCTGTCCGCATGGTTCACGGATACAAAGCTCAAGCTCAAGGGCCTGAATCTCATGAAGGCTTTGATGTACTTGCCTAACGTTATCACAGCTGCAACTATAGCTATCTTCTTCAGAAGATTGTTCTCATTCTCTACAGGTCAAGCTGCTTCTCCTGTACAGCTCTTCCTTGATGCCATCGGACATGAGAGAATCAACTTCTTCATCAATCCTTGGGCAACAAGATTGATCGTATGCTTCATCAACTTCTGGATGTGGTATGGTAATACAATGATCGTATTGATCGCCGGTATTACATCGATCAGTGAGTCTCTGTATGAGTCTGCACAGCTTGATGGTGCTAACTCTTTCCAGACTTACACCAAGATCACAATGCCTTTGCTCCGTCCGATCCTCCTGTACACATTGGTTACATCAATGATCGGTGGTCTGCAGATGTATGATATTCCTTACAACCTCAATCAGTATCCGTCACTCGTTGCATTCAACGGTACTTATATTAAGAGTACTCAGACAGTACTGATGTATGTAAACCAGTTGGCATTCGGTAAGTCCAGCATTAAGCAGGTCGGTATTGCTTCTGCAGTATCTGTAATCCTCTTTATTGTTACGACTATCCTCTCTATCCTCATCTTCTTCCTGATGAGAGATAAGGATGCAGCAGCTGCTGCAAAGGCAAAGAAACTCGCAAGAAAGGCAGGTCGCTAATATGAGCAGCAATGATGTAAAATTACGTAGTAAATCTGGCTCGATTGCGGCTTACAGCGCACTTGTATACGTTGTAGTTATTTTCTTCGCAATTCTTGCCATTATCCCTTTCTGGTACATGTTCATGAACGCCACATGGGATACATACTCAATCCAGGCCGGTGTAAAGCTTTGGCCTAACTTCGGTCACATTTTCTCACAGCTTAAGGCTAACTGGGCGTACCTTTCCAATCGTTCCACATTCAGCTTTACGCTCGGATTTAAGAACTCTGCGATCATAACAGTCTCGTCTACGGCTCTTACCGTATACTTCTCTGCTCTCACAGCCTATGGCTTAAGCGTCTATGACTTCAAGGGCAGAAAGCTGATCTTCACGATCATCGTCGGCGTTATGATGGTTCCTACAGCGGTTAATATCACCGGTTTCTACAGACTCATGGGTGGTATGGGACTTCTCGGAACAAGATGGCCTTTGATCCTTCCGGCAATCGCCGCTCCTTCAACGGTTTTCTTCATTAAGCAGTATCTTGATACATCGCTTTCCAAGGAAATCATCGAGGCTGCAAGAATTGACGGCGCAGGTGAGTTCTACACATTCAACAGAGTTTGCTTACCTATCATGGTTCCGGCTCTTGCTACACAGGGTATCTTCGCATTCCTCGGATCTTGGAACAACTTCTTCGCTCCTTCGATCCTCCTCACAAAGCAGGAATTGAAGACTCTCCCTTTGATGGTATCAATGCTTTACGGTGACCGTTACACAGACTACGGTGCTATCTACATCGGTTTGTCGGCTTCCGTATTCCCGATCATCATCGCATACGCATTCCTGCAGAGATACATCATCCAGGGTGTTGCTGCCGGTGGTGTTAAGGAGTAATCCTTATATCGGACAAACCTATATATGGTTTATGATGAAGAGCCGTGCAATTGCACGGCTCTTCTTATATAATGTACTTATCAATTTTAATGGAGGGCTTTATGAAGAAGACAGCAAAGATTGCAGTTTCTACTGTACTGGTTGCTTCCATGTGTATCGGAATGACCGGCTGCTCTAAGGCTGCTAAGGAATGTAAGGAGCTCGGAACAGAGTTCATCGAGAACGCTATCGACAGAGAGGTTGAGGATATGGCCGATGTCTGCTCAGATGATGATGAGGCATTGGAATTACTCGCTCCCTATGCGGTAGAGAATGAAGCTATCGATCTTCTGCTCGAGAGAGCAACGGTCACAGCCGGCAAGGCAAGTGTTAAGAAGGACGGCGGTACAGTTGTATATACCATCACTCTTCCCGACTACGAGGCTGCACTTGATGAGGATCCCGAGGATATTGATGAGTTCGAAGATCTCTTAGATGATGTATCCGATACTATAGATATCGAGATCACACTCGAATTCATCAACAAGAGAGACAACTGGCTAATCGACAACTATGAGGACTTCGTCGAGGACTTTTATGAGGAGCTCTATGATATCGACTTCGGTTTCCAGTCAGAGTATGAAGGCTGGGTAGATCACGATAACTGGTGGGGTGCTACTAACAACGAGTACACCGGTGACAGATACTACATCGATCTCGATGTTTCCATAGTAAGCGATCATTATTCTGATGATATGACCTTCACATGGAGATGCTACAAGGACGGATCCTTGATCTATACAAGCGGAACCATCAGTGATTACGGATTCCTCGAGCAGTACTGCTATGCTGACGAGACATCACTTAATGTAGAGTATTTCCCTGCAGGAAGCTACACGATCGCTCTCTACGATTCCAACGGAGTTGAGTTCTGGTCATCTACATGTACTGTCAGATAACAGGAATTAACAGTCTGTAATATTACTGAGCCTGCCCGATCATCGGGCAGGTTTTTTATAGATCGACGAATGTAAACGAACTAATAATTATCGCCGTTTTTGTTCAAATTAAACGACTGATAGTGTAAAATAGACTCATCTTTTTATGAAAAATTACAGACGGAGGCAACCATTATGAAATTCGGTCATTTCGATGACGCGCGTAAAGAGTATGTCATCAATACCCCCAAGACACCTTATCCATGGATCAACTACTTAGGCAATCAGGGCTTCTTCTCCCTTATCTCCAATACAGCAGGCGGTTATAGCTTCTATATGGATGCTAGACTCAGAAGAATTACCCGTTATCGCTATAACAACGTACCTCTTGATATGGGTGGCCGCTATTTCTATATTAACGATAACGGCACTATCTGGAATCCCGGATGGTCTCCCGTAAAGACAGAGCTTGATGATTATGAGTGCCGTCACGGTATGGGCTACACCATCATCAAGGGTAAGAAGAATGACCTTAAGGCGGAGGTTACCTTCTTCGTTCCTCAGAACTACGACGGTGAGGTTCAGCAGGTAGTTCTTACTAACGAAGGCTCCGCATCTAAGGACTTCGCTATATTCTCCATGGCAGAGTGGTGCTTGTGGGATGCTCAGGATGACTGCACAAACTTCCAGAGAAACTTCTCCACAGGTCGTGTAGAGATCTTAGGCTCCACTATCTATCACGTAACAGAGTACAGAGACAGACGTAATCACTACGCTTTCTATACTGTTAACGACACTATTGACGGTTATGATACAGACCGTGATGCATTCTTGGGAAGCATCTACAACGGCTGGGACAACCCTGAGACAGTTAAGGCAGGTAAGGCTTCCAACTCCTTCGCAGACGGCTGGTCTCCCATCGCTTCACACTACAAGAAGATCACACTTGCTCCCGGCGAGTCCAAGACATTGATCTACATCTTAGGCTACGCTGAGAATCCTCAGGACAACAAGTTCGCTTCCGAGAAACCTGAGGGGCTCCTTACAAGAGAGGCATGGGTTCTTAACAGGGAGAAGGCTGATGCCATGATCGAGAAGTACAATACACCTGAGAAGGTTGCTGCAGGTCTCGAGGAGCTTCGTGCTACATGGGAGAATCTCCTTGGTATCTTCAAGGTTGATACACCTGACGATAAGGTTAACCGTATGGTCAACATCTGGAACCAGTATCAGTGCATGGTTACCTTCAACCTTTCCCGTTCTGCTTCCTACTTCGAGTCCGGTATCGGTCGTGGTATGGGCTTCAGAGATTCTAACCAGGATATCCTTGGCTTCGTTCATCAGATACCGGATCGTGCAAGACAGAGACTTATCGACATCGCTTCTACACAGATGCCCGACGGCGGATGCTATCACCAGTATCAGCCTCTCACGAAGAAGGGTAACTCCGATATCGGTGGTGACTTCTCCGATGATCCGTTGTGGATGATCCTTTCCGTTGCAGCTTACATCAAGGAGACAGGCGACTGGTCCATCCTCGATGAGAAGGTTCCTTACGATAACGACGAGTCACTGGCTCAGCCTATGCTCGATCACCTTACAGTTTCCTTCTACCACATCGTTAATAACCTCGGACCTCACGGATTGCCTCTTGCAATGCGTGCTGACTGGAACGACTGTATCAACCTCTCCTGCTTCTCTGACACACCCGGTGAGTCCTTCCAGACATACACCAATCCTAAGTTCAAGGCAGAGGGCGGTTATTCCAAGATCGCCGAGTCCGTATTCGTTGCAGCTCTGTTCACATACACAGGCCCTGCATATGTAGGTATCCTCGAGCACCTCGGAAAGACAGAAGAGGCTGCAAAGGCTCAGGCAGAGATCGATAAGATGAAGAAGAACGTTATGGATTCTGCCTTCGATGGCGAGTGGTTCTTAAGAGCTTATGATGCTAACGGCGAGAAGATGGGTTCCTCTGAGTGTGAGGAAGGTAAGATCTTCATCGAGCCTCAGGGCTTCGCAGTAATGTCTGAGATCGGTAAGGACGTCGGAGCTGATATCAAGACATTGAATTCCATCGATAAGTATCTGAACTGTGAGTTCGGTCTCGTTCTCAACAACCCTGCATTCACAAAGTACTACATCCAGTACGGTGAGATCTCCACATATCCGGGCGGATACAAGGAGAACGCAGGTATCTTCACACATAACAACGCATGGATCATCTGTGCCGAGGCTTATGCAGGAAGAGGAGAGAAGGCTTTCGAGTACTATTCAAAGATCGCTCCTGCTTTCACTGAAGAGACATCCGATATTCACAAGACCGAGCCTTACGTTTACGGTCAGATGATCGGCGGTAAGGATGCCAAGAACTTCGGTCAGGGCAAGAACTCCTGGCTCACAGGAACAGCTGCATGGAACATGGTCGCTATCTCTCAGTACATCCTCGGCGTTAAACCTGAATTCGATGGCTTGAGAGTTGATCCTTCCATCCCGGCTGCTTGGGACGGCTTCACGGCAACACGTCAGTTCAGAGGTGACACATACGAGATCACCATCAAGAATCCTGACCACATCAACAAGGGTGTTAAGAGCCTCACAGTTGACGGACAGGCTATCGACGGCTGCATCGTTCCTGTCGCAGGCGACGGCAAGACACACCAGGTTGAGGTAGTTCTCGGCTGATCTTAAAAGCTAATTTAACTTGAATTTCAGACCCCGTTATCCCTTTAAGATAACGGGGTCTGATGTTACAATAGGAAGGTAAATCAGAACACTTCAAACTGGAGGTTTTCCAATGGCAAACAACACGATACTGACCGGAGTAAAGGCAAGGGATAAGCAGGTATCTGCGAAGGCTCTTGCGGAGGAGAAATTTGGTGGTCTTCTGACCGGAAAGGTAAGTGCACAGTATATAGGCTTTACTAAGACTCCTGTAGTTGCTGCAGTATCAGGTCTTGAATTCGATTCACCTCTTATCACGGTTATCCTTCAGCTTAATGAGATCAATGATGTGTTAAGTAAGCTTTTCGAGCAGGGGGTAAGCGTAATGTTTACAGCTGACGGCGAGCTTTATAGGGAGGGGGCAGATTCCCCCGAGGCTTTGACGGCGGAGCAGAAGGCTGCGGTCAAGGCTGTTATCGACGGTTCCAGAAAGTGGGGCGGCGAGCTTGATGAGAGCGGTGAGCTGGTGTTCGATCCTTCGTCACCTGTGCCGGGACCTCACTACTACACCAACATGCTAATCGGTAACAGGATAGGCTTCGACAGACCTCTTCAGAGCACTCCGAAAAGCGCGGTAGATGCGTTGGGCGGCGGTTGCTTCAGAGCTCACGCCGATACACAGGTTCTTGCCACAAAGTGGGACTATCTTCCTGAGGAGAACGGCTTCCCTGCTAACAGACAGTTCTACTTGACGGAGAACGGCAAGCAGATATTCTGGTCCGGCACTGCCAATGCGGAGAGATTGAAGAAGGTTACGACAACTCATTCCCAGAATAGAACAACGATTGCCTACGAATTAGAGGACGGACTTAAGGTCACAAGAACGATTTTTATCCTGCCTGCTCAGGAGGATATGCCTCTGGCTTCTGAAGCACAGATGATAAGTATCGAGAATACCGGCGATAAGGACAGAGATCTTCGCATCGTTTACACGGGCATGTTCGGAACTCACGAGGTGCATGCCCTTCGCGAGGATGTTATTTTCTCCACGGTTGTTGCTCAGTCTGAAGTTTTCTACGGTGAGGATGAGGCTATCAAGGCAATCTCCTTTAATCCCAATCCTAAGTGGACGAAGGGCAATATCCGTTGGGATGTTCTTCTTGTTCATGAGAACGGCGAGGTTAAGTTCCCATCGCAGTACTGTGCCCGTTATGCTGACTTCGTAGGAAGCGGCACACTCTCGAAGCCTGAGTTCATCTCGTTCCTTTCTGACCGACCGTCCCGTAAGGGCCCGGGCTTCTTCGCTCTGGCCACCGAGTTCACGGTTAAGGCGGGAGGAAGCGTTCGCGCAGATAACTTCACATGTCTGACCTCGGATGTTCTTAATGATGAATACGAGGAGGATGAGACAACTAAGAAGGAGATCGCAGCGCTGATCGATTTCTATAGTGATGAGAAGGCTTTGCTGCAGGCTTACGATAAGGTCGTTAGCTTCACTCACGACTACAGCAAGTACATGAAGATATCCCACGAGGACAAGAACTTCGAGTCTTATGTTAATAACAACCTGCCCTTCCAGGTGTTCTATCAGACCTTCGTATCAAGGTCTCTGGACTGGACGCAGAAGGGCTATCGTGAGATCGGCTTCAGAGAGATACAGGATATCTTCGCGTCAATGTACTACTTCGCCGGTATGGGACAGCAGGAGTTCGTAAAGAAGCTTCTTCGCGAGTGGACCTCCAATGTATTCCCGGACGGCTACACGAACCACAATTTCTACTGGTACGGCAAGGAGCCCGGACAGTGGTCGGATGACGGGCTGTGGCTTCTTCAGGCTCTCGACAGATATGTAAGTCTTACGGGCGATTACGACTTCCTTAAGGAAGAGATCGTGATGGCAAGTAAGTATGAGACTCCCGAGGAGGCTATGAAGGCTGTTAAGGCAGGTACAGGGGAGAAGAGAACTATTCTTGAGACCATAAAGGCTATCATTACCTACAGTGCGAAGATATCTGTGGGTGCCCACGGAATCCCCCTTATCGATAAGGCTGACTGGAACGACTGCTTAAGAGTTGATCCGGATTTCCTGCAGGCTGATAAGAAGATCGCAGCTTATAAGGAGCAGCTGGCGGCAAAGGGGAAGACCTACGGTGAGGTTCCTTATGAGTCAGAGTATTCCGAGTCCGTAATGAACGGCTTCCTTCTTAAGGTTGCTATCGATGCTGCTAAGGGAATGTTCGAGAAGACGGGAGACTCGGCTTATGCGTCTGAGCTATCTGAGCTTTCCGAGAAGATGAAGGCGGACTTAAGAGGAAATGCATGGAAGAATGATTTCTTCGCGAGAGTCCTGTTCAACAGAAAGGATAAGCCCGAGCTTGAATATCTTGGAGCTGCTGGAGATAACCTTCAGATCGAGGATGCTCCGGGTTCTTACTTCCTCAATGCATTCTCATGGTCAATCCTCGCGGGATGCGCTGATGAGACTCAGATATCCACAATGCTTGATTCCATGGATAAGTATCTGAAGTCGCCTTACGGCTTCAGACTCTGCTCCACAGTTGATTATTCAAAGATTGCGCCTAAGATTGACGTTGCTTTGTACTATCCCGGTGACCGCGAGAACGGCGGCGTCTTCAAGCACGCCAATATGATGGCAGCAGCTGCCATGTTGAAGGCTTCAAAGCAGGTTTCTGATGTTGCTCTTGCGGCAAGACTTGCCAAGACTGCTTACTGGGTAATCGACTGCATCCTGCCTTACAGAACATTGAAGCACCCATTCGATTCTTGCGGTAATCCCAGATGGTGCACACAGTACAATAACTCCGATTCCGGTGAGAATATCGGACCTACGCTCTCCGGCACATCCACTTGGCTTCTTCTTTGCCTGTTCTCATGTTTCGGCGTTGAGTTCACATCGGATGCTCTGATCTGCGAGCCTCTGCTTCGCGAGGACGACACTCATCTCGATGTAACGGTTAACAGCGGTGTCGCCGTCTATGAGATAAGCATCAATAAGCCTGCAGGCTTCAAGCGTACCAACGAGGGCGTTAAGGTCACCTGTGACGGACAGGAGCTTCCTGATACACATGTTCCGGTATTTACGGACGGCGGAACACATAAGGTAGAGGTCAACTTCTGATCATTGTAAGCTCATAAAAAGCAGCTGGAGGCTGTCGTGTTAGATAGAGTAAAACGGTATCTGTTCTACGGTGATACAGATGCGGATAGTTACAATCTTATAAAGGACAGAATAGAAGATTCCAATATGGCCATGGCCCTGGTGTTCTCTTCTGTTGCGACAGTTCTTATCAGCATCATGCTGGTGCTGTCGTATACGGTCGAGACCTTTGCCGCCTCCCGTAAGGTGTTCGTTTTCGGAATAGTATTCTCTGTTATTCAGGTGGGAGTCGCGCTTGCGGCGCGGAAGGTCAGATGGCTTTCCTATGTCTCCGTTTATATGGCGATATCCGTTTTCCTGATCTACGGTATCGCGATAGGAACCATAACCAGACCTGAAGAGCAGACGGTTACGTTCATGGTAATGCTTGTGCTTGTCCCTCTGATCTTTCTCGATCGTCCCATAAGGATGGCGTGTGCCTTGCTGGTGTATGTCATCGCGTTTATCGTGCTGGCGGTAAAAAACAAGACGGGAGCGGTACTTTCGGCGGATGTGTCCGATGCGATCATTTTCGGCGTTCTTTCCATTGCATCCGAGACCATTATCTACAGGACCAAGATACAAAGATACGTCTTCGAGATGAGGCTTCAGATAATAAGTCAGACAGACCAGCTGACGGGGCTTAACAACCGCAACTTCTACGAATACAAGTTGGGAACATATAAGGGCTCGTTCAGAAACTCCCTCGGGTGCATCTACATGGATATCAACGGCCTTCATGAACTGAACAATTCCAAGGGTCACAAGGCAGGAGACGACATGCTGTGCTACATAGCGGATTGCTTCAGGGAGGTCTTCGGCACCGAGAATACCTTCAGGATAGGCGGCGACGAATATGTGGCTTTTGTCCTCGATATCCCTCTCAAGGAGATAGAGAAGAAGATCGCGACACTGAAGAAGAATATCGAAAAGGCGGGATATCACGCGGCTATCGGACTTGAGTATACAGAGGACACCAACGTCGACATCAATGCGCTTATTACCGATTCAGAAGTCATGATGTATAAGAATAAAGTAGAGTACTACCGCACCCACGACAGAAGAGAAAGAAGAGGGTAAGCTTATGAGAACACGGAAGCTGATTTCTCTTGTTCTTGTAGCAGCACTGTCTTTGTCAGTTGTATTCTTTGTTCCTGATCTGTTCTCGCGTGAGTATGTCGCCGCAGCTGCGGTCGACGGAGACGACTGGCTTCACACTTCCGGAGGAAAGATCGTTGATGCGCAGGGGAGAGAGGTCAGGCTTACCGGGATAAACTGGTTCGGGTATAACACCGGAACGAATATTTTCGACGGATGCTGGTCAATTAACATGGCGTCGGGGCTCAAGGCTATTGCAGACCACGGTTTTAATCTTCTGAGAATTCCTATCTCGAGTGAGCTTATTCTCTCGTGGAAGAACGGGCAGTATCCGCAGGCGAACTACAACTCATATACTAATCCCGAACTTAACGGGAAGAATTCGCTACAGATCCTGGATTACGCTGTCGCCAAGTGCCGCGAGTATGGCATAAAGATTATGTTTGACATACACTCGCTGGATTCTAACGGCGGCGGGCACATGTACGAGTATTGGTATAACGGCACTTATTCGGAGGATAAGTGGATTGAGTCTCTAACGTGGCTTACCGCGCACTATAACGGCAACGATACCGTGCTCGCGATAGACTTGAAGAACGAGCCTCACGGTGGGGCTACATGGGACGGAAGCAGTGCCCAGAACAACTGGAGGCGCGCGGCGACAAGAGCGGGGAATGCGATTCTTGATATCAACCCGAATCTGCTTATAGTAATCGAGGGTATCGAGTCTTATAACGGACAGTATGCTTTCTGGGGTGCGAATCTTATGGGAGTCCGCAGTTACCCGGTGGACTTCGGGTCTGCGGATAGGAATGACCAGATAGTATATTCTCCTCACGACTACGGGCCGGCTGTCTATCAGCAGCCCTGGTTTCACGGCGGAAGTTTCTCCTTCAACACTCTGTATAACGACTATTGGCACAACATGTGGCTTTATATCAAGGAGGAGAATATCGCGCCCATTCTAATAGGCGAGTGGGGCGGTTTTATGGACGGCGGCGCCAATCAGCAGTGGATGAATCTCGAGGCGCGGCTCATAAACCGCTATGGATTAAGCTATACCTTCTGGTGTTTTAACGCCAACTCGGGAGACACCGGCGGACTCGTGGGCTATGACTTCACCACATGGGATGAGGCGAAGTATGCCCTCGTAAGACCTACGTTGTGGCAGACTTCTTCCGGGCGTTTCATAGGGCTCGACCATCAGGTCGCTTTGGGGTCCAACGGAGTTACGGTCACGGGCGGCGCAGGTTCCGCAGTTACTTCGGTCTCGCCTCAGGATATTACGCCTGTGGTTACGGCGGACGACAGACAATATACGATGGATTTTATCGAGCGTTTGTATGTGAATATGCTTGGACGGTCATCTGATTCTGCCGGTAAGAATTACTGGTATGGGCGGCTTGCTAATCATTCGGTTAACGGACTGACGCTCGCGGACGGTTTTTACTATTCCAACGAGTTTATAGCTATGAGCGCGTCCATGAGTAACGAGGAGTTCGTGCGTCGTATGTATAATACCATTCTTGGGCGTGAGCCGGATGGCGTCGGACTTCCGTACTGGATCGGCAAACTCGATTCCGGCGCGATGACCCGAGAGCAGGTGTACAGAGGGTTCCTCTATTCCCCCGAGTGGTGTTCAAGGTGTGAGAATAACCCGTTGCTGAGATGGTGAGTTTTTGATTACGTACAAAATCGCAGGAGAAGAAGACATCGAGCTTCTTATGAGCAGTCGACTGGAGATGCTTCGGGTGGTGAATGATCTGCCGGACGATTATGTCTATGACGAGGCGTTTGTAGAGACAAGCCGTGACTACTTTCTTAACGGAGATCAGACGACAGTTCTTGCCTTTTCGAATGGTGCCGAGGTTATCGGCTGTGCGTCTTTAAGCTTCATAACGATCATGCCCACCTTCTCTCACCCGACGGGGAAACGTGCACATCTGATGAATGTCTATACCAATAAGGATTATCGTCGACAGGGCATTGCATATAAGATGGTATCCATGTTGATCGAAGATGCGTGGAATAAGGGCGTCACGGAGATAAGCCTCGATGCTACCGAGTCGGGAAGATCTCTGTATGAACGGTTGGGATTCAAGGATTCTTCTGAGTGCATGACGTTGGTGAAAGAAAAAAGCTTTTCGAAAAAAGGGGTTGACATCGTAATCTCGTAAGAGTAAAGTTGCAAGCGATGAAGGAGGTGCCTGTCCTGCATCCAATTCGTTAAATGCGTTATTGGATCGAGCAGCACTTCTTTTTTTGTCAGTAAAACGAAAGGACGAATGACAATGCAAAGCATGAGAAATAACACATGGTATTGCATATCGCTTACAAGGGAAGCGTTTAATTTTGTATGTTCATTTGTTCGGATATCTGTATTCTCGAGCGAGTCTAATCTCTGTGATGGACAGGATAGCGATTGGGAAGGGCGGTTACGATGTTGATCTGACTTTTGTTGAGGCACAAACAAATCGGAGAATATCAAGACCGCCAGAGGAACAAAACCTTCGGCGGTCTTTTTGTTTCTGACGTACTTTGACAACTTATTCTTATACCCGTGTGGCTCAATCGGTAGAGCAATCGGCTGTTAACCGGGAGGTTGAAGGTTCAAGTCCTTCCACGGGTGCCAAATTGATCCTTGTAAGGGAACAGGCACTCCTTACACGGATCAAGACAGGAAGATATCGGAAAACAGGCACTTTCCGGATGTCTTCCTTAAGTGGGGAAGTAGCTCAACCGGTAGAGCGATGGTTTGAAGCACCGTGCGAACAGGTTCGACCCCTGTCTTTCCCACCACATACGGTCGTATCGTATAGCGGAGATTATATCCGGTTGTCAGCCGGAGGATCGGGGTTCAACTCCCCGTACGACCGCCATTACGCATCCGTTTGTCGTCGGTCGGCAGTGCGGTCTGCAAAACCGCATCATCTGAGTTCGAGTCTCAGCGGATGCTCCACTATAGTCGCCACAACTGTTAATGTGACTCAATCAGTAAGTTTACCCCCAATCGAGTCACACTTTTAGTCAAAATAGTTATTCGCGATTTTCTTGGGATTGTTAGCGTCAGGTGAAATTAGCCACTCCCCGCGTCGGACATAATTCGCCAATATCAGTCAGATAAAAAAAGCCAACACATCAGCTGATACTTGATATAGTTAATTAGTGACGGTTTACCGCCGTCGAGATTGAATAGG
>JAFVAY010000012.1 GCA_017480325.1 Clostridiales bacterium | reverse complement strand
TGCTTTCTTGGGTCCAATCTCATCGGATAAAGCTACTGCCTGTTGTCTGAATTCATTGTCGTAATTCATTTTCTCACCTCGTTATCATTATATAATCTCGTTGTGAGTTTAACGACTCTACTTAAACGTTATCATTCCAGTATTTTACGATTACGAATACCAAAATACATACACGTTTCACATAAATCTAAGCAAAATCCAAAAAAAATGAGATTCATAAGAAACAAGCGCAGGATTCCGAAAAAATCCTGCATTTGTTTCTTATGATGTGCTCCTTGTGGTCCCAGGACGGAGCGATTGATTATAATCATTCGTCCAAGTTTATTTATGGATAAGGACTGATGCTATAATAATTCTATTAATCACAAAGGGGAATAAGATGCGAAGCGGGATACTTCCTGAGGGGTATAAGGCCAAATATATACTGAAGGATGTTCTGTCGGGGATAATTGTCGCTTTGGTGTCTATCCCGATATCCATGGGTTATGCGCAGATATCCGGACTTCCTATGATCTATGGCTTGTATGGCTCTCTGATTCCTATATTGGTATACGGACTTCTTACGACATCCAAGGATTTTGTATTTGGTGTTGATGCGGCGCCGGCTGCACTTACAGGCGGCTTGCTCGCATCCTTACAGATCGTATCCGAGAGTGAAGAGGCCGTCCGTACTGTTCCCGTGATTACTTTATGCGTTGCAGTCTGGCTTCTGATATTCAGATTCGCGAGGGCTGGCAGAGCGGTCAAGTACATAGCAACTCCTGTAATGGGCGGATTTATCACAGGTATATGCATCGAGATCATTCTGATACAGGTCCCGAAGCTCTTCGGCGGAGCCCCGGGAACAGGAGAGCTGACTGAGCTTCTGTTACATATCTGGGAGCAACTTCCGGCATTTAATCCGGCGTCATTTGCCCTCGGCATCGCTACTGTCGTGATTATTCTGACAGCACGAAGATTTATTCCGAAGCTTCCCATGTCTGTTGTCATGATCGCGATCGGTGCTGCGATTACTGTTTATACTCCTATTACATCTGCGGGAGTTAAGCTTCTTCCTTCAGTTGAGGGCGGACTTCCTCTTCCCAAACCATTTATATTCGATCTAGGAACTATGCCCGATATCCTGATAGGTTCTCTTACCATTGCTCTTGTAATTATGTCGGAAACTCTTCTTGCATCAAGGCAAAACGCCATAAACGACGGTTACGATCTTGACAGCAATCGCGAGGTGCTTGCATACTCTATTGCTAATTTCTCGGCCTCAGTGCTCGGCTGTTGTCCTGTCAATGCCAGCGTGTCCAGAACGTCTATCGTTCGGCAGTTCGGTTGTAAATCTCAGATAATGTCAGTATCGGCAAGTATATCGATGGCTGTGATACTTCTTTTCTGTACCGGATTCATAGGCTATCTTCCTGTGCCGATCCTTACCGGAATAGTGGTTGCTGCGCTTCTGTCGGCATGCGAGTTCCACTTGGCCGGGAGGCTTATTAAGTGCAGTAAAAAAGATTTTCTCATATTCATCGCAGCCATGGCGGGAGTGCTTCTGTTCGGAACTATCTACGGCGTTCTAATCGGCGTTATCCTGTCCTTTATCTCCGTGATAATAAGCAATATTACTCCTCCGAGAAGCTTCATGGGTGTGATCCCGGGAAGAGACGGCTTCTACTCTCTTAAACGTAACAAGAATGCGGTGCCGGTCAAGCATGCCGTCATCTACAGGTTCGGCGGCAACATCTTCTTCGCGAACGTGGATACATTCGTCTCCGATATCGAGAATGCAATCCGCCCGGATACTAAGATCGTCATCGTATACGGCAGTGGCATCTCGAGTATTGATATTACTGCTGCTGATCGTCTTAAGGCTTTACGCGAGAAGCTGGCGAAGCGTGATATCTTTTTCTTCATGACGGAGCATGATGGCGAGGTTAATGATGAGTTAAGACGCTACGGCGCAGGCGAGCTAGTGACACTAGGAAACGTAAGACTAACTGTCGATACCGCCTTCAGAGCAGCCCATATACACGCACCATACGAATATGATACGCCTGAGAATGATCAATCGGTAACAGAGGAATCTAATAATGCCGCAGCGACCCTTCTGGGAGGTCATAATGCAGAGATCGAATGGGCGTTCGGTAATGAGGCTCCGGCTATCAAGGACAGGCTTCTTAGATCGATAATAGAGAACTTATCGAAGAACGGTCAGGTTACAACGATCGATGATCTTGTATCCATTGAGCGCAGAAGCTCGTGGGGGCGCCTGTCTTATACGGATGAGGATGAGATACTTGAGAGGCTTGAGGAATACCTTAAGAATGAACCTGATTCAAAGATTCTTAAGGATATCGATATCGAAGAACTGACAACCCTGATAGATAAGCGCCGTAAGGTTATAAGAGAACATCTGCTATAATTAATCGTATGGCAGAGGAGGGAATAGATGATGAATAGTTCTAAGCTTATTATTGCTATTGTATTAGTTGTTATAATTAGTGTTCTGTCAGGAATTATAAGCTTCATTCGCAGAGGTGCCGAACGTAAGCTATATAAGAGTATGACCGGGCGGGCAGATGCCAAGGTCCTAAGCCGCAGAATGGTGGAGAAGCGCCGGAACAGCGGCGAGGATGAGACCGTAGAGCTTAAGTGCTACATCTCCTATGAGTTTGAGGTTGACGGTAAAACCTATAAGGGCCACGGTGAGGGCTCGGGTGCGATCTGGGATAAGAAGCATCAGAAGGTCTGCTATGACCCCGATGATCCCAACAATAACTGCACCAAATACCTCTATGATTCCAAGGTTAGTATGGCAGGCTCAATAATAGGCTTTGTTCTGGTGATCGCTGCCGTCGGTATAGCTGTTTATTTCTGCAAATCCAGGGGTTTGTTCTAATTAAGTTATATAATTAACAGAAAAGGAGTATGAGGAGAAATACATGATCGTTAACAGTTTTTTCCCTGAGATACACGGTAACTTCGGCTTCGGCTGCATGAGACTTCCCATGAGCGAGGGGAAGATAGATTACGATCATTTCAATAGGATGGCGGATGCCTTTATAGAAGCGGGCTTTAATTATTTTGATACCGCTCATGGCTATCATGGTGGTAGCTCCGAGATTGCTATAAGGGATTGCGTCTCGAGAAGGCATGACAGGAGCGAATTCCTGCTTACTAATAAGCTTACAGATCCTTTTTTTAAGTCTAAGGAGGATATCAGACCTTTCTTCGAGAAGCAGCTTGAGTGGTGTGGAGTCGACTACTTTGACTTCTACCTTATGCATGCGCAGGACAGGAATAACTACCAGAAGTATAAGCGCTGTCAGGCTTATGAGACGGCTTACGGCTTCAAGGAAGAGGGCCTTATCAAGCATTTCGGTCTGTCCTTCCACGATAAAGCCGAGGTGCTGGATATGATCCTATCTGAGCATCCTGAGATTGAGATCGTTCAGATACAGCTTAATTACCTGGATTATGAGGATGCGACCGTTGAGGGCCGTAAGGTATATGAGGTGTGCGAGAAATACGGTAAACCCGTTGTCGTTATGGAGCCCGTTAAGGGCGGAAGCCTCGTTAATCTTCCTCAGGAAGCTGACAAGGTATTACGTGAGCTTAACGGCGGAAGTAACGCCAGCTATGCATTAAGATTCGCGGCAGGCTTTCCCAATATGACTATGGTGCTCTCCGGCATGAGTAATATGGATCAGATGCTCGATAACATCAGCTCCATGCAGGACTTTAAGCCTCTTGATGACAGGGAGAAGGAAGCCGTTCAGAAGGTATGTGATATATTCAAGGGGTTAAATCTGATCCCTTGTACTGCCTGTAAATACTGCATTGAGGAGAGCAGCTGTCCTATGGGGATCAGGATCCCGGATATGTTCGCCGCACTTAATTCTCATGAAGCTTTTCATAACTGGAATTCATCCTTCTATTATGAGAACGTTCTAATAGGAGACGGTCACGGTAAGGCTTCGGACTGCATTAAGTGCGGTATGTGTGAGAGAGTTTGTCCTCAGCATCTTAAGATCAGAGACCTGCTTGAGACTGTAGCCAAGACCTTTGATAAGGAGTAGTTAACTGTGTTTATTGTTGCTCTTAACGTTATTATTATCGCAATCATCTTAGGCATCGCGGGATTTCTGTCTCTGATTGCCGTTACGCTGATCATAATATCTCTTGTAAGAAGGCATAAGGCTAAGAAGGCGGGGCGTAAGACGCATCCCGTAGGTCTTGTTATAGGCATCATTATGCTTGTGGCGCCATGGCTGTTTGTGGCGTGGTTCTTTATATATGTTGACTTCAGCGAAAAGGAGAAGAACTATCAGGCACCGTCCTCCATCAGAGATGCTGCTTATGAGGCAATTGTCGACAAGGATGCTGAAGGCTTATACGAGCTTATGGCTCAGACGGTAATAGAGGATCAGGATCTGACAGTTAATGATATCGAAGCTTTTCTAGAGCTTATAGATGATGTTGACGAGGGTGATTATGAGGTCGATACCTCTATCCAAACAGGAAGATATCTTGTGCCCGGCGGTGGGAATAAAAGGCCCAAGAGCGATACTCAGGCCTTCTATACATTCGTTATGCGAGATCTGTGGGGAACGGATCAAAGTGTTTACTTCGCTGCCGTATACGAGGACTCAGAGGATCCCGATAACGTAGGCTTACATATCATAGTATTTAATAACGGAGAGGAAGGTACGGACAGACCGATGGTAGGTCGTCCCGAGACCTGGGCCGGTTATGTGACTCCCGAGATAGAAGCCGAGCGTGAGAGCTTGATGGAAGAGTACGAGAACGGTTAGACGATATAGGGGGATTTATGGCTGTTCTTTGTTCCGGTTGTTCAGGTAAATTAATTTTCAATCCGGCGTCTCAGATGCTGGAATGTGTTGTCTGCGGTAATAGATACAGTCCTGAGGACGTCGAGGATAAGAGCGCTAAGCTTAATTCTAAGTACTACAGCACCCGCGTATATACTTGTGATCACTGCGGTGCTGAGGTCATTACAAGCGACACCGAAGCTTCGACCTTCTGTGTTTACTGCGGTAATCCCGCCATTGCCTTCAGCAGGATATCTGAGGAGTATAGGCCTGATGGGCTGATACCTTTTAAGATCACTAAGGAAGAAGCAATCAAATGCATTAATATGCGATTCTTAAAGAATCCATTCGTTCCTAAGGAAGTAAAGGATATGCTTACCCCTGATAATATAAGAGGAATATATATCCCTTACTGGATCGTTAATGCTAACTATACCGAAGCTGATATCTTAAGCGGTGAGGTCAAAAGAGGCAAGATGTCTGTCAAGCTTTGGTATTCTAGGGCGGGCAATGTGGAGCTTAACAATCTTCCTATCGACGGGTCACGAATACTTAACGATACAGTCAGTAGCAAGCTTGAACCGTTTTACCTTGATGAGGCCAAGGAATTCGATGAGGACTATCTTAACGGCTTCTATTCCAATACTTCTGATCTTACTTATATCGATCTTAAGAACTCGGCTGCGCAGAGGTGTCATAAGCTTTTCGAGGAGGATGTGCTTAAGACGATCAAGGCACGCAAGGTGAAGATAGAGGACTCAATAAGGTGGATCGATATCATGGATGATCCTCTTTATATGATGCTGCCGGTGTGGTTCTTTACCTTCAGGTACGAAGGCAAGCCGTATACGATCATGGTTACCGGTCAGTCGGGCAAGGTAGTGGGCACGTTCCCGTGGAATATTAAGAAAATCACATGGGTAGGTATCGTGCTATCGGTATTGTTCATGGCGCTGACGGCATACTTCTTCATCGGAATGTATAACGGAAGTCTCGGTGCACTTACTCCTGTATCAACTTACATTACCGGTATCCTGATGGTCATCGGAATATCCGGTCTGATAAGTGGTTGGGCCGGACTTAATAAGATCAGGGTGAACCTGAAGCTGACACAGGAAGAGGGGATGTTCAAGTTCGTTAAGAGGAGGCAGGCGTAAATGAATATCGGCTCAGATATGTTAATACCGAATATTATTTTTCTGTCTATATGGGCCCTGACGGGGATCGGTATGGCGATCTTTATTATCTATAAGATCATCAATAAGTACAACAACTTCGGTGACAGTACCTGTACAATAGACGAGTATTCGAAGTACGGTATCAATTACACGAGTGTCGAGGATGCGATGCCTTTCGTAGAGAGGAGCTATTTCTTCTCAAGATACGGTGAGAATCCCTATGAGGGTGTTACGAGGTCGATCCCCGAGCCTCTTACTAAGCGAAAGGAGAATGATGCTCTATGAAGTGTTCAGGTATGCCGGCGGGGATGTGGATTATATATAAGAAGACCTTCAGGGATGCACTCTTTACGGATCTTAAGTATGACAAGAATACGGCTAAGAGAATTATTAAGGATGCGAAGCCCGAGTATCGTAAAATCATCTCAAAGCTCCCGGAGTTCGAGAAGGGGGATCGGTTCAAGACTAACATCGTAAACTGTGCTCTTCTTGTTGCTATCCTTAAGAGTATGGACAGAAGGCCCGATGTTAAGGAGCTTACTGACTTTTATGAGCATGCCATGACAACTCCGGCAACAAGATGGTTCTGCAGGAAAGCCGGAAGGATCAAATTCAGTGACAAAGATATCAGAAAGCAGAAGGCTACTGCCGATCTTAAAGCCGGCGATCGTAATCCTTATTCATGGAACATGGATTTTCTCCCATATGAGGATGGAAGCGGATATGAAGCGCGTTTCTACACCTGTGGAATATGTAAGCTTATGAAGGAGAACGGCTTCTATGATCTGGTTCCGGCTATGTGTCATCTTGACTATACTATGTCCGAAATGGGCGGAGCCAGTGTATTCGTAAGAGATTATACGCTGGCATCAGGAGGTCCGTACTGCGACTGCGGATATAAGCGTAAGTAAAGATCATCGGTCTTATGGTTAATCTTACAGGCGGAATCGTGCTGGGTACTAATATTCTTATCAGTGACCTTTATCCTCATCGCGTATATAATTACTATGTTCGGGTTTAACAAAAAAAAGTAAAGATAAAAAGGTCGACCTTAATTGAACTATATCGAGATCAAGGATAAGAATGCTTCTGAGTTGGATATTTTCTCTAAGGCGACGGAGACTCAGTTATATAATTCCGGGATGTTTCTCGCAGAGAGCGCTAATGTCATAATAAGTGCGCTGGATTCAGGCTTCGAACCGGTATCCATGCTGGTGGAGAAGGGGCGTATCTAGGTCGAAGCCACACCTGTGTTCGAGTGTATAGAAAGAAACTTCGGGCGAGAAGTGCTTGATTTGATCCCTATATATACAGCCGAGCATGATGTTATCTCGGATATTACCGGGTATGCTCTGGTTCGAGGCCTCTGGATGACGCTTCGAAGAAAACCGGAGATTACTATAGGAGAGTTCTGTCAGAAAAATAAGAGGATCACGGTTCTGTATGACGTAGTTAATCCCGTCAATGTAGGTGCCATAATACGCTCTGCGGCTGCACTTGGGATGGATGGCGCACTTCTGACTCACCCTTCTGTTGATCCTCTGACAAGGCGTGTCTCCAGGGTGAGCATGGGTACTGTATTCAAGCTTCCATGGATCAGGACGGCATATGATGATTCTCGTGGGACAGCTTTGATCAAGACACTACAGGCTTACGGATATAAGACCGTAGCCATGGCATTAACCGAGGATTCTACTAGTGTAGACAGCGAAGAAATACGTTCTAATGACAAGATAGCCGTTATCTTAGGCACTGAGGGCACGGGTCTTCCCAAGGATGTCATAAGCGCCTGTGATTATAGGGTTATGATCCCTATGCATCACGGTGTTGATTCTCTTAATGTTGCTGCAGCCAGTGCCATCTGCTTCTGGGAACTGCTCAAAAACAGTTAATCTACGATAACTTAATGTATAATTGTGTTAAATATATAAATTCAGTTGGTATTAGATGTTTGACAAAAGACTAATGGTTATGTGCCCGGAGAGCAAGAAATACATCTTCGGGAATATCCTCCTTCAGTGGCTTGAGCTTCTGCTGAACGCCGTTATGATAGGCATAATATCATTATCGGTTGACGGCCTCTACGGCAACAGCGAATTGCTTCAGACTATGCTGATCAAGGTCGGGTTGCTCGTTCTGTGTCTTCTTGTCAGATGGTTCGTCACCAAAGGCGCGATACGCATGAGTTACCTCGCATCCAAGACCGTCAAAAGGGTGATGAGAGAGCAGATATATAAGAAGCTTCTTAAGCTCGGGAACACCTACAGAGAGCATGCCACCACCGCGGAGCTGGTACAGGAATCGGTAGAGGGAGTGGAGCAGCTCGAGAGCTACTTTGGTCAGTATGTTCCTCAGTTCTTCTATGCGTTTCTGGCTCCCATAACCCTGTTCTTTATGTTCGGTGCTGCGGGTAGCTTCAAGGTTGCAGCCGTGCTTCTTATATGCGTGCCACTTATTCCGGGAGCCATCATGATGGTGCAGAAGATAGCGAAAAGGATCTTGTCCAAGTACTGGGACCAGTACACAAAGCTCGGCAGCACTTTCCTCGAGAATCTGCAGGGAATGACAACCTTAAAGACGTACAAGGCTGACGGGTTTAAGAACGAGCAAATGAACAGAGAGTCCGAGAATTTCCGTGTAGTAACAATGAAGGTTCTGACGATGCAGTTAAATTCCATAATCATTATGGATTTCTTTGCATACGGCGGAGCGGCGCTGGGTATTGCACTTGCTGGAAAGACATTTATAGACGGCAAGATAGGACTTGCGGCAGTTGTGTTTATGATCCTTCTGTCGGCAGATTTCTTCCTCCCGATGAGAAAACTCGGCAGTTACTTTCACGTGGCGATGAACGGCATGGCGGCAAGCGACAAGATCTTCAAATTCCTGTCGGAAGAGGAGCCTTCTTCAAAGACTTCCGTATTCCCTGAAGACGGACACGATATCGAATTGAAGAATTTAAGCTTCTCCTATACTTCCGACAGAGAAGTGCTCCACGATATCAACATGAGTATCAAAGAGGGCGGATTTACCGGTATTGTGGGCGAGAGCGGCAGCGGTAAATCTACGGTTGCATCTTTGATAATGGGACGTAATACAGTAACTTCCGGTGAAGTCCTGATAGGCGGAGTTTCCATCGGAGATATTGTCGAAGAGAGCCTTCTTAAGAACGTGATGTATGTGGGGCTCGGGAGCGTGTTCTTCAAGGGAACAGTAAGGGAGAATCTCCTTCTTGCCGATCCATTTGCATCTGATGAATCTCTTTGGGCTTGCCTTGAAGAATGCAATATCGCAGATTTCTTTAGGAGCGAGAACGGGCTTGATACGAAGCTTTCTGAGAATGCCGGAAATCTGTCGGGTGGGCAGAAACAGAGGCTCGCTCTGGCGAGGGCACTTCTTCATGATTCGAAGATTTATATTTTCGACGAGGCGACAAGCAATATCGATGTCGAGAGTGAAGAGGTAATTCTTAACGAGATAAGAAAGCTCTCGCAGAGCAAGACGATAATCATGATCACACACCGCCTTGCCAACGTTAAGGATGCGGATAGGATCTTCTGCCTTGATAACGGTCTTCTTAAGGGCGCGGGCACGCATGACGAGCTGTTGGAAAGCTCTCCCGAGTATAGGAAACTTTGGGAAACACAAAAAGAGTTGGAAGAATTCGGCAGGGAGGGACGCGCATGAATAAGACCAATAAAGTAAAAGTTCTGCTTCGTATGCTCGTTCTGGTTAAGCCCCTTGCAGGATTCATGACGCTCGCGGTTATACTCGGCACTTTAGGTTTTCTGACTGCGCAGTTTATTCCGATATTGGGAGGCTACGCGGTACTTAACGGACTCGGTATCGATACAGGAATCTCTTATAAGACTATCGCGATTCTGCTTCTTCTGTTCGCGCTCCTTAGAGCGGTATTCAGGTTCTCGGAGCAGAGGACAAATCACTATATAGCCTTTACTTTGCTGGCGATTATCAGGGATAGAGTTTTTATGGCATTAAGAAGGCTCTGCCCGGCGAAGCTTGAAGGCAGGGATAAGGGAGACCTGATTTCTCTTATCACCTCGGACGTTGAACTTCTGGAAGTTTTCTATGCACATACCATCTCTCCGATTTGTATCGCGATTGTCACTGAGACGATAATGTGTCTTTATATCGGAAGCTTCCACCCTTTGCTCGGAGTCGTGGCTCTTCTGTCATTCATTCTGATCGGTGTAGTGCTTCCGATCGTGATATCGGGAAGAAGCGGAACTCTCGGCGACGATCTTCGCGGGGAGTCTGGTGCTCTCTCGTCTCATATGCTCGAGAGTATCAGAGGTATAGATGAGACCTTGCAGTACGAAGGCGGAACAAAAAGACTTAACGAGATAAGCGAGAAGACAAATGCCCTTTCTTCAAAACAGGGTGTGTTGAATAAACTTATAGGAACGAATATGGCACTTGCCAATTCGCTGATCTGGATATCGGATATCGCGATGCTTATTGTCTGCTTCGTTCTATATGATTCAGGATCTGTCGGCTTTGACGGTTTCCTGATTCCCCTTATCGCGCTTATGTCATCCTTCGGTCCTGTAACCGCCCTGTCTGCTCTCGGAACTACATTGCAGAGCACGGTTGCCTCGGGCGCTAGAGTCCTTTCCATAGTCGACGAGAAGCCGGAGACGGAGGATATTACAGGGAAGGAAGAGGTGCTCTACGAAGGGGCTAAGGCAGAGGATGTTACTTTTGCTTACGGCAAAGAAGCGGTGCTGCGTGGCGTTTCTTTGGATGTTAACAAGGACGAGATAGTGGGTATAGTAGGTCCCAGCGGCTGCGGGAAATCAACGCTTCTGAAGCTTCTAATGAGATTCTGGAAGACTGACGGCGGGCGAGTGTCACTATCCGGAAGAGATGTAGAGGAGATAAATACCGATAATCTTCGGGACATGGAAAGCTACATGACCCAGGAGACGCAGATGTTCAAGGACACCATCGCGAATAATATCCGCATTGGGAAGCTCGATGCCACCGACGATGAGGTTATTAAAGCCTGCATGAAAGCATCGATTCACGACTTCATAATGACGCTTCCGAATGGCTACAAGACGCAGGTCGGGGAGCTTGGAAGTACTTTGTCAGGCGGTGAGAGACAGCGTATCGGCCTGGCGAGAGCGTTCCTTCACGATGCTCCGTTTATGCTTCTCGATGAACCCACAAGCAGTCTCGACAGCCTTAACGAGGCGGTTATTCTGAAAGCGCTGAAGGAATCGTCCAAGGATAAGTCTGTTATTCTGGTGTCCCACCGTGCATCGACGATGTGTATCGCGGACAGAACCTTATCAATGAATGAAGGAAAAGTTATATAAATATATTAAGGAGGCATCAAAAATGCAGAGAGTAGTTGATTTTTTGAAGGATGCAGGTACTTACTATCTTGCTACTGTGGATGGCGATCAGCCGAGAGTAAGGCCTTTCGGCACGGCGCATATATTTGAAGGCAGGCTTTATATTCAGACAGGGAAGGTAAAAGATGTGTCTAAGCAGCTGCATGCCAATCCCAAGGCTGAAATATGTGCATTTAAGGACGGTGAGTGGCTTCGAGTCTCGGGCGAACTCATAGAAGATGACAGAAGGGAAGCACGTCAGTCGATGCTCGAAGCATATCCTTCTTTACAGAGTATGTATTCGGCGGACGACGGAAATACCGAAGTATTCTACTTTAAGAACGCGAAAGCGTCATTCAGTTCGTTCACAAAAGCTCCGGAAATCGTAGAGTTCTGATTCATTTTTAATTTGACAGGATTCATGCTCTGGTTATAATATAATCAAAAAGTGAGATAATTCTCATTTATGAGGTGAAAGAGTATGAATATTAACGATCCTGCAGCCGTTATAGGGACTAATGCCTGGGGCGGCAAAATGTACGGTAAAGCGATTCGCGGCAGCTATGTTGAAGATGAGGTGATCATAGAAGCGATGGAGGAAGCGAAGAGAAGGGACATCGCGGTCTTTGACCTTGCAAGGGATTACGGCTTCGGGAAGGCGCAGAAAATGATAGGGCATTTTGGAACGTCGGACGTGATCATATCATCCAAATACACGCCTTTCACTCACTATAAGAAGGACTGCGTGAGAAGATCCCTTCTTAAAGATCTTGATGACTTCAAAAGAGATTATGTGGACATTTATTGGCTTCATCTTCCTACAGATATAGAAGAGCATCTGAATGAGATCATTGAGCTTTATAAAGAAGGGAAGATTAAGAACGTGGGTGTATCCAACTTTACTCTTGAGGAGTGTGAGCGATCTAAGGCGATACTGGAAGCTCACGGCATTCCGCTATACGGTGTACAGAATCACTACAGTATAATCTGCAGGGAATGGGAGAGAAATGGACTTCTTAAGTGGTGTAAAGATAACGGTATCTCATTCTGGGGATGGGCAGTGCTTGAAGAAGGACTTCTTGTCGATCCAAGAGTCAGAAAGAAATCTCCAATGAAGTTCACTTTCAATCGTAAGGTAAGAAAGCTCGAGCCGGTTTACAGTGTTATGATAGAGATCGCGTCTTCTCATAACATCAAGGTTCCGCAGGTGGCGATGGCTTTCTGCGCTTCCAAAGGTGTAGTTCCCATGGTAGGATGCAGGAAACCCTCGCAGGTAAACGATCTCGCCGATGCTTCCGGTATAAAGCTTACGGAAGAGGAGATAAGAAGACTTGAGAAAGCGGCGGACAGTGCCAACGTTAAGATAATGGGAGCGGATATATTCAGGGCATTTGTGCTTAAGGAACGTAAAAAATGAAGGAAACACAGAGAATAACCGGCGGTGAACTGATTCAGACGAGAGCGTCTAAGACGAGACAGAAGATACTTGTCACTGCACTTAAGACTTACAGCGAGAAGGGTTATCACGATACAACTGTAGATGAGATTGCAAGAGCCGCCGGACTCTCGGTAGGTACGGCTTATAGGTATTTTAAGGACAAGAAGGAGCTTCTGCTGGCAGCCCTGGAATACGGGTTCTCTTATATTGCTGATTTTGCCGACATCAAAGAAGTCGATATATTAAAGACGGATATCACTAAGGCGCTTATAAAGTTCGAGGAAATACACCATAAATACTTCGACATCCACGAAGAACTTGAAGGGCTACGCCATACAGACAGTGATGTGGCAAAGCTATATAATGACTTTACTGAGCGGGCTCTTAAAGAACTGTATGAGAAGTTTCCCGATATGTTAAAAACCAAACCGCATTCATTCGAGGATCTTCGTATAGCAATAGGTGTAATGGAAAACCACTGTCATTACTGCATGAACTTCGATCCCGATAAAGCCACCCGTGACTATATGAGAGAACAGACCTGCGATCTGGTCAAGTATATTCTTTATAAGTCATAGAGCTATTTCTTTTACAAGCTTACACCATTGCTCAGGATAAACTCCGAGAAATTCCTCATGGCGCATATCTTGTTCGTGAATGACCGGATCTTTGAATACGGTCTTATATCTATCTAGATATTTGTCACCCATTTTCTTGGCATAGAATACATGAATCTTTGTCTCGACATTTTCTATATTCTTCGGAAGAGGAGTTACGAGATCAGACTTAAACTGCTGCTTCAGGCTTTCCTTTGATATATAACTCATATCGTATTTGTCGCGGCCGGTAATACCGACAAACGCTTTGTTATACGGATCAGGATCGGCCATCTGTTTCTCATATCGTTTCTGCATAAATCCGGAATTATACTTACCGGTATGAATAAAATTGTATGTAACCTTCACCATAAGTGAGGCCATGAGATTCGCCTTGAAGTTTCCGGCTTGATCAAGATCCGAGCTTCCGATTATGCCGTAATCCATGTGGATATTATGTCTTGCGGTAAGGTGTGCAACAAAGGTCCCGCCGAGGGAACATCCGTATGCTGCGCGAATATGCCCGCCGTAGTTAGCATTTACATGATCTTCGATCTTAGCGACCTCGTCAGTAACGGACTTATAGTCTTCTTTATCGCTCTCGTCAAATCCGGTATAAGCAACAATTGCTACGAGAAAATCTTCCTTAAGTGTATCTATGACTTTATCGTAGTTTCCCTTCCAGTGGCACATGGTGCCGGGAAGAAGGAGTATGACAGGTTTTTTATTATCTCCGAATTCGTGTATGTGCATTTTACGTTCCTTTTTGTTAATGAATTTAGTTAGTCAAAACTAACCAATTGAAGTATAATACTTTTCGAGTAACAAAAAAATACAAAGGAGACAGAATAAAATGTTCGATTATTCGGGAAAAGTAGTAGCAATCACGGGTGCATCTTCGGGACTCGGAAAGCAGATGGCGGAAGGATTTGCTCAGCAGAAAGCAAACCTGGTGCTTCTCGCCAGAAGAGTCGAGAGACTTGAGGCAAGTGCCAAGGAATGGACAGAGAAGTACGGTGTTGACGTATTGCCCGTTGCATGTGACGTTACAAGTGCTGATTCCATCGCTGCGGCAGTTGCTGCTGTTAAGGATCACTTCGGTCACTGCGAAGTTATCATAAACGATGCAGGCGGCGAGAAGGGTACAGGTACACCTCTTGTTGATTATAAGAGAGAAGACTGGGATTTCACATTGAACCTCGATCTGACATCTGTTTTTACAGTTACACAGGCATTCGTTAACTTCATGAAGGAAGCTATGGCTGACGGCAAGCAGACCTACGGACGTGTAATCAACATCGCTTCCATCTATGGTCTTGTAGGTAACACAGCTATTCCTACGATCGCATATCACACAACCAAGGGTGCTGTAGTTAACTTCTCAAGAGGCGCTGCTGCCGAGCTTGCGACTTCCAATATCACGGTTAACACAATCTGCCCCGGATACTTCTATACAGAGCTTACGACAGAGACATTGAACTCCGAGTATTTCCAGGCATTTGCTAACAGCTCCGTTCCTATGAAGAGATACGGTAACGAGGGCGAGCTTAACTCCGTTGCTATATTCTTAGGCGCTGAGGAGTCCTCTTATGTAACAGGTCAGGCGATCGCTGTTGACGGCGGATATACCTGCGTATAATAAGTTAATTTAAGTTAGTTTTATTCGTGATTAATAGCCGGGAGATCATGTGGTCTCCCGGCTATATTTTTTTGCTATAAAAGATATTAAAAAACCGTATTACCATCACGAAAGTTCGTTGTGATATAAACTCCCTAACGCTAAGACAGACCGGCGTTAGGAAGGAGTTTTTGTCATGTTGTTTCATCTTCATCGAATGTGCCGATGTCGGCAGATACATTTACCTTTTCTGATTGCTAACTAATATGAATGGAGTTTATAACATGAGTAAAACAATTGATAACGCGGAGGTCTTGCAGGATAAGACGGTCCAACCTGAAAAGCCAAAGGGTATAAAGGCTCTATGGTCATCAGAGGATGCGCTGGCAAACTGGATTGGCTTTATTCTGATCATAATTGGTGCCGTTGCCGTCTTGTCCGGATCCTTTGACTTCTCTCCTCTTAAATTTTCAACATGGGGTAACGGCACCAATTTATTAGAACAAATAAACGGAGCTTTCTTCGGTAAGCTTATACTTACATACCTTGTTTTGGCGGTATTGTTTACTGTAGGAGCTAAGCTTAAGGGAGAGAATCCTCTTAAGTTCTTCGTCGGATTCTCTGTGTTGTTTGTGCTTGCGATAATAGTTAGACTTATTAGCGCTGAGTATACAATGAACCGTTACCTTGAGTGGGCGTTCTTCGCTTTAATCGTAGGCCTTCTGGTATCCAACACTATAGGCACGCCGAGTTGGCTTAAGCCGGCAGTTCAGACTGAGTATTATATCAAGACCGGTCTGGTCGTAATGGGCTTCTCGGTGTTGTTTTCAAATATCGTTAATTTCGGTCTGTACGGTCTTGCCATAGCATGGTTTGTTACACCTGTAGTAATTATCTTTATGTGGTTCTTCGGTACGAGAGTACTGAAGATAGAGAACAAGCCTTTGGTTATCACGCTCGCTACTGCAACAAGCGTGTGCGGAACTGCAGCAGCAATAGCAACGGCAGCAGCCGCTAAGGCGAAAAAGACTGACTTATCCCTGGCGGTATCCATCTCTATACTCTTCACGATACTGATGATGGTCTTCGAGCCTATTATCATTCGAGTTACAGGTCTCGGGCAGCTGATGGGTGGCGCTCTTATCGGAGGCACTGTAGATTCTACGGGAGCCGTCACGGTCGCTGGTACCGCCTTGGGTGAATTGGGGCAGACTACGGCTGTTCTTGTTAAATCAATTCAGAACATACTTATCGGTTTTATCGCATTCGCGGTGGCGGTTTTCTTTACTACAAGAGTAGAGAAGAGCAGCGACAGTGAGCAGAAGGTAACAGCAAAGGAAATCTGGTATCGTCTTCCTAAATTTATTCTGGGTTTCTTTGCCGCTTCCCTGATTGCATCATTTGTTCTTCTTCCTGTAGTCGGTAAGGAAAACATCAGCGCTATCAATTCGGTTCTGGATCAGTATAAGAACTGGGCGTTCGTACTCGCATTTACAAGTATTGGTCTCGGGACCAACTTCCGTGAGATAAAGTCCCAGCTTACCGGTGGCAAGCCAATGATCCTCTATGTAGTTGGACAGGTGTTTAACATAGTACTGACACTCGCGGTTGTTTATATAGCTTTAAGCGGGAAGTTCTTCCCTCTGCCGAATCTTGCAACTTGATAAGGAGGCAGTATATGAAGCGTAATGGTTTAATCGTTAAAATCATATCATTTGTGATTCTGGTTCCGAGTTTTATAACAGCTGTCTATATAATGGCCAATCATTTGGGCCTTCAGGACAGTCTGGACTTCGGAGCAGGTGCTTACTATTACGCCGATATGCCGAATTTCTGGAAGTGGACAGACGGAGGCGCCTACACTTCACCCGTATCCATGTGGGTGTTGATACTTCTGTTCCTTTTGTGGGGGGCATTGATGTATAAGCTGTGGATATGGATAGACAGCAGAGCCGATAAGTGAGAGTTTCTAATAAGCCGGGAGATTATAAGGACTCCCGGCTTTTTACTAAACTGACAAATTTAGTGGCTAATATGATTGTTTGTTAGTGGTTTATGAATCTGATAATGGGATGATATACTCAACTTAAAGTCAACATGAGTAATTGGAGTGTGTTTATGTGTTTGTTCTGTGATGTTGGTAATCATAAGGCGGATGCGCATATAGTCAACGAGACGGATAAGACGATTACTTTTCTAGATATCAATCCGGCGAACGAAGGACATATGCTTATCATACCGAAGCTGCATGTTGATTCGTTAGTTGATCTGCCGGATGAATATGTACTGGAATTGATGAACGTTGCAAGGAAAGCGATTAAAGCATTTGAGAAGGTGTATCAGGCAAAAGGATATGGCATTATGCAAAACGGCGGAGCGAACTGTGAATTCGGTCACTTCCATCTTCATGTTTTTCCTCGATTTGAGAATGACGGGTACGACTGGATATATTCCACGGGCGAGAAGGAAGTCTCTGATAAAGTTGCAGCAAAGCTGAAAGATGCGATGATTTAATAGTTAGCTATAACTAACCAAACGGAGTATAATACTGCCTGAAAGGATGGTGGATTATGCTTTTAACATTATTTTTGGCGCTTGTTTTCTGTGTGGCGATTACGATGATGCTGATCGCGGCTGTTGCTTTTGTACAGGACAAAAGACTCTTCTCGTCGGCGCCTAAGGAAGCGCTTGCGCTTCTTGTGGAAAGAGATCAGGAGGTGTTCTACGGCGCGCGGAAGATAGGTTGGACCATGATCGTCATGAGTGCGCTGATGATACTCTTAACAGGTGTCATATCCATCTGGGACGGCTTCAGAAACGATTTCACATTCTGGCAGTTTTTCGTAAGATTTGTGCTGATTTTTACTATCTATAAGATATACGACATGATCTGCTTCGACTACTTCCTTCTGTGTAAATACCGATTCTTCCAGCATTTTACGCCTGAAGTGGCGCCCGTTTATAACAATCGTAAATACGGGTACAACATCATAAGTCAGCTGCTTAAGCTTCTGGTAATTTTCCCGGCAGCATCTGCACTTGCCGCATGGATATGTACGTTGTTCCAGTAAGAGGAAATGAATGATGAAGACGGATAAACAGTATAAAGATCTGACAATTAAGGAATTTACCAAAGCGGCTGATGTCTATGAGACAAGCAAAGCAGGAATATATGAGATGTGTAAGGAGGACTATCCTTACATCGAATCGGAGCTTATGAAGGAAGATTTCACGGATCTTCTGGACTGCGGCTGCGGCACCGGGCCGATGATTTCTCTTCTTTATGATAAAGATCCTGACAAGAATTACACGGGACTTGATATCACCCCCAAGATGATCGAGGTCGCCAGATCCAAGAACTTAAAGGGAGTTAATTGGGTCGTAGGGGACTGTGAGAATCTTCCTTTCGAGGAGAATTCGTTTGATGTTGTTATATGCTCCAACAGCTTTCATCATTATCCCAACCCTCAGGATTTCTTCGACAGCGTGAAAAGAGTATTACGCCCGGGAGGAAGGCTGATATTACAGGACTATACCGCACCTAAAGGCGTGTTGTGGCTTATGAATCACACTGAGATGCCGCTTGCTAATCTGGTAGGACACGGTGACGTCGCGGCGCGGTCTTTACAAGAGGTTAGAGGCTTCTGCGAGAAGTCGGGGCTTAAGGTGGAGAAGCTTAAAAGAGGAAAGAAATTCAGATTACACTTGGTTTCCCGGAAGTAGTGTTATAATACCCTAATTAGTAGGGGGGGTAATTATATGGATATTAATCAATTCATGTGGACGCGTGCGCCCAAGGCTTATGCTGTAGATGAGGGTGTTATCAACATCACAACTTTACCTCATACCGATCTGTGGCAGAGAACTTACTATCATTTTCGCAATGATAATGCGCCTGTGTTCCAGATGGAAACAGAAGAGAAGTACTTCAGCTTCGTAGTAAAGACATCTTTCGAAGAGAGTCACCACAGATTCGATCAGTGCGGTATAGTGATGTACCTCGACAGCGAGAACTGGCTTAAGGGTTCTATCGAGTATGAGAACGATAAGTTCCAGCACCTCGGAAGCGTAGTGACAAATAACGGCTATTCTGACTGGGCGACGACCGAGATCCCGGCTGATATCAAGACTATGTGGTATCGCTTGAGCAGGAGAGAGGACGATTACAGGATCGAATGCTCAGAGGACGGAGAGACGTGGAAGCAGATGCGGATCTGCCATATGGTTAAGGGTGCGGGAAAGATCCGCTTTGGTATCTACGCATGCTCTCCCGAGGATTCTTCGTTTACTGCAAGATTCAGTGATATAAAGCTTACAGACTGCGCTTGGATGCCTCACGACGGTCAGCAACCGGATCAGACTTAAGTTCGACAATTTATGTTGAGTAATGATAATTAGGTGTATGATAAGAACATGATAAGAATATTATGTTACGGTGACTCGCTCACATGGGGATTTGATCCCGTTAATCGTATCAGGTTCGATGAAGACAGCCGGTGGCCTTGCGTCATGCAGGCGGAGCTTGGAGACGGCTATAAGATCATTGAGGAAGGACAGAACGGTAGAACCATTGCTACGGAAGATCCTGCCGAGGGTGAGAAAAACGGGCTGACATATATTGGTCCCTGTTTCGAGAGTCATTCTCCTTTGGACTACATCATTATCATGTTAGGTTCCAATGACTGTAAGCGTAAATTCTCATATTCTTCGATGGATATCGCAGGTGAGATGCAGATCATGCTGGAGAAGATACAGGCATATAACCGCTTCAAGTCTAAGGACAGCATCAAGATTATTCTCGTGTCGCCTCCACATATATCTGACGCTATTAAAGATTCTTGGCTCGGAGACAGCTTCGGCTATGAGAATGCGAAAAGGCTTTCTGAAGAACTATCCGGATGGTATAAGGCTTTGGCGGATATGTATGATTGTGTTTTTTTTGACGCTGCTGAGTATGTTAAAGTAAGCGACGTCGACGGAGTACACCTTGATGCCGGGGATCAGCAGAAGCTTGGAAGGGTCCTCGCAGAAGTAATAAGGTCGCATTAATGCGCAAGATATTTTCTAACAGAAAGTATAGAGGCTTTGTTTGGCACCTGTTGTTTGCGGCGCTGTTTATTGGTTTGTCGCTTCTCTTTTTGGAGTTTACTTCCGGTGTAACATGGTTTCTTATAAGTTCGTTGTTAAGGATTATATTCGGAGTGGTGATACTGCTGGTGTCTTCTAAGCTATACGAGAAGAAACCTTCACAGATTTTGTCTGTCAAGAATACCAAAGGGGCTCTTCTTGCCGGAGTGGGGTTTCTTGTGTTCTTCCTATACTATGTAATCGTCGTAGCTTCCGGAATGGGGAAGATCAGCGGGCTAACTGCCGGGATACTGTTGTCTCGAATCATTCTTCAGCAGGCGACTACGGGATTCTATGAGGAATTGAATTACAGATTTATGATACTGGAAGGGTTTAAATACACGCGAAATACAACCGGAATTAAAGTGCTTTATGTGTTTATAAGTACGGTGTTATTCGGTTTGCTTCACTGCGTTACAGGGTGGAGCACGTACACTTTCCTTCAGACCGGAGCGATAGGTTTTGCCTTCGCAGTTATATTTGTTAAATCCGGCAATATTGTCGTTCCGATGATACTGCATTTCATTTACGATGTTATTGCCAATATGACCGGATTTATAGTATGGGATCACAATCCGTTTTTTGACAACATATCAGCTATATTCGAGATCATGCTAGTTCTTATGGTAGTAATATCAGCTGTCACTTTGGTTATGCCGGTAAGAAGGGCAGAGGGGAATTAAGTAATAATGGGTTTATTTACTAAAGCAGAGTATAAGACAGTCCTTATGGATTTCAAATTCTTAGAGGACGACGGGTTACCATGTATTCAGGCATATGACGGTACCTACTACTGTAATGCATTTTATACGATTATCACACGAGAGTATTCTATGTGGGAGGACGGTAGATATAAGAAGCTGGCGGAAGACCTATCGAATGCCCAGGGGAATATGAAAATTGCAGTTGAGCTTAAGTATAAGAAGGGGAAACCGGTGGACTTTAAGATCGATCTTCATAAGCTTGCTTCGAGCCTTGGTAATCCTGATTGTGAGAATCTGGAGCTTACGGGCTGGGGATTCTATGATCATCCGACGGAGTTTCCTTGAAGTAAGATATTACCGGAGATAAAATTTGTCTATGAGGATATGTGCGCGAATGCCAACCTCAACACCGAGTACGAAGTAGGCGCCAGCGTCGGTATAAGCGAGCTTACGTCATATGAGGACATTATGGAATGCATCAACAACGCCGACAAAGAGATGTACAAGGATAAGAAAAACAAGAAGACCCGCTCGGGGAAAGGGATGGGCAGATAATGATAAAGCGTGTTACAGGGCGTATTCCTGTTGATATCAAAGATTATCAGGAACCTGAAGACGGCATCGCGGACTTAGTTATCAGTAAATGCAAGGTGGAGATTGCTGTCCTGTATGCTGTTGGAGGATTGCTTGCAGTTGTCCTTCTTGTCGATTTTTATTTTTTTAATATTGCTGCAGGTAACGGAAGGGATATACTGGATGTCATTATTCCTGTCGGTTTCTTCGGACCGATAATATACTTCTATCGTTCTTCTTTAAGGATCAAGATTCTTAAGGGGTATGTTTCGCGGGCGACACAGCGGCAGTTCAAGTATTGCTCAACAAATGTTTACGAAGAGAAAAGAAACCGTGAGAAGAAAGCTCTCATTGTTCTGATCGAAGGAGAGAATCTCATATTTGACAGAGGATATTTACTAGAGAGTAGTGCGTCGGCTGTAAGTATGCCGGCTAAGTTCAGTCAGGACATATTGGTAAATAAAGTTCATGCGGCTTCTGTTATTCTTCTGGTTATTGCTCTTTGTGCAGGTTCAATAGCAAAAAGGAACGGATTGATTACAGAAGATTTCTTTGGAAGTATTCTGGTGATGCCGCTTGCTGTCTTTATTGGCGTTCTTGTCGTGGCAGCATTATTTATAATTATCAGAAACTCTGATATTCGATATAGTGTCTATGTTTTCTGTCCTTGGGTGAATTTTGAAGTCTTTGGAAGTTTATATCTTCTCTTTGGTGAGAATGAAGTACTCCGGTTTCTGGTGTCTTTTGTAATGATTGCCCTGATAGGCTTCGTATTGTGGTTTATGAATAAGGATCTGATAACGATAGGGAAGGCTCTGTGTAATAACGAGTTCAGACAACTTCCGGCAACAGTAGTAAGAAAGATCGGTCCTTCAAACAGGGAGAGGATATTTCCTGTGGCATTCGGGTATCTGACTGTAGAGGTTGAAGACCAACGCGGCAATAATTATAAAGTAAAAGTGAAGTCGAGTTATTTTGATTCATTATCCGAGGGCGACAAAGGCACCCTTATAACCCTTGATGAAGATGATAGTAAGAGAATATTTTTGATATAGTGCCAGACCACAGTAAACATGAAGTATTAACTCTTTATCATTAGTTCAAAACGAATGCTATTCCAGAACAAAGCGGCGGTGAAGTTAGCGTTTTCGTCGTTCACCGCCGGGAAATATTATGTATTATGTGTTATCAGCCATGAACTAACGATATTCTCAAAAACCTCAGACCCTCTTAAGCAACCAATGTAAAACTTCACTGACCTAATCTCTGCTTAACAGATAATAATCTTTATAAGTCGAGCGATTAGTATATAGAATTGAGTCAGAAATTATACTAATCGGATAAAAATCACAATCTGATATAAAAATCGACTTCCTGTTTATACTAAATTTAGGAAAACGTTAACATAGTCTAAAAATACGGATAAATTTATGTACTAAATAAAAGAATTTCTTGATTTAGTATACAAAGCAAGTAATTATCGATTTGGTCGAAACGTTGTGTTCCACTTTCACTTTTTGAAATATCGAAAGCAAAAGTGATAGTTTGTTCCCACAGATTACGTAAAGAACCTTATATATTCAGGAAATTAACGCTTTATCGTTAGTTCAAAGATAAAGGAATTACCATCCTGGCGGAAGGAGCAGCTTCCGCCGTATTTGTTAATTGTATCTCGGATGTTCTGCGTACCGATTCCGACTCGCTTGGAAGTATTAGCATCTCCGGTATCCTTAGAAGAAATCAGAAGTCCGTTCGCTGTCTTAAGGCTGCCCGACATGCTGTTGCTCATTGTAAACATGAACGTATCGCCTAAGGAAACTTCCTGCATCTTGATAAACCTCGGCTCCGCCGCGCGGGAAGCAGCTTCTATCGCATTATCCATAAGATTCGAGAAGACTATACAGACGTCCGCATCTTCCATGATATCGAAGATGGTTACTTTCCCGACGCAGGAGAAACTTATATTGCTATCTACCATCTGCTGATACTTTGACGCGATGATAATATCAGCTATCCTGCAGCCTGTGGGCGTTATACCGGTCACGTAGTTTGATTCGTTGAGTTTGCTGATGTAATCATTTGCTTCCACATACTTGCCGTGAGTAAGCATGTCGTTGATTATAAGAAAGTGATTCTTCATATCGTGACTGATGCGGATATCCTTTTCGCGCTTCTGCTCGCCTGATCTTATGATATCTACGGTCTCGTTTAACGTCTGCTTTACGGCTTCCGCCTCAGTTTTGTATTTACGGGCAAGACAGCGGTGAATGATAACGCCCCAGAAAGCAAGGTTCAACGTTATCAGGAAGACGACCCAGCCCAGCACGATCGTGTAGCTTAACGAGGCGTTTATTATCTCGTCCATGACCTCTTCTATCACAGGAAGGCAAAAGCAGAAAAGCGTGACGACAACTGTCTCTATCGGCGTTAGTGTAAGTCGGATGTTTCGCGCGTAAAGAAATCTTCTAACTATAACAAGTGCGATAAACAAAAAGACCTCCGAGAAAAGCTGCAGCGGCGACTGCGCCTCCTTTTCCGGCATGAAAGGAAGATTCCCCCATCCCAAAAGTCTGTCTATGAGCTTAAACACAATCCCGATCTGCGCATCTAACAATACCGTCGGAATTATCATCAGCACATAAATAATCGTCTTCTTAACAGGCGTGTGCGTTCCGGCGCAGAACACGACCTCGACGATCATAAGAAAGATTACGAGCACGAACGATAAAGCCCCGGTAGGACTTGCAACTTCCGCCAAGCCGAGAAGAATAATCGAGATAACAAACGACAAGATATATTTGTGGACTCTGGAGGGACGTTCGTCGCGGCTTGTAGTGTTGCCGAACAGGACTTCTACAATCAACCCCACATTCACGATCATGAGGCTGTTGAACAGCACCGACAGAGTGTCCGTTATCGCTTCTGAACTCATATGATTCTGCTTTGAAGCTCGTTTCTTATATTTTTTCTGATCTCGGGAATACGCCTTCTGCTGACGGTAGCGGATCTACCGGAAGTAAGGTAAATGGTGCTGCCTTCAAGGGACCTGTAGTACCTTATGTTTACGAGCGTTGACCTGTGCACGCGCACGAATCCGTACCGCATCAGACTGACTTCGAGTTGGTCGAGGGAAGATGTATCCAGAAAGCTTCTCCCGCCCGCATAGATCCTTACGTATTTGTCCTCCGCCGCAATGATATCGATGTCCTTAACGGGTATTATCTCGTGCCTTCCCGACGAGCTGACGCTTATCGTCATGGCACTGTCCTTCTCGCTTAATATGGCGGATATCACATCCCTTGCCGCCGTCAGCGTTACGGGCTTCGTCAAAAACTGGAAAGCGTGCGTGCCGTATCCGTCGATGGCATATTCGGGGTAAGCCGTCACCAGCACGAGTGCGGTATCAACATGCATGCTGTAAAGCTTCTTTCCGAAAACAATCCCATCCATCTCCGGCAGCTTTATGTCCGTGAAAATTATGTCGTATGTTTTCCCTGATGTGCGAAGGTCTTCTTCAACCTTTCTAAGCAACGAAGAAGCAGAGGTGAATAATTCCACCCCTGCCGACATCCTTAGTTCTCTCGCTGCTTTAAGGACCGTACTTCCGATGCTTCCGGCTTCTTCGGGAATATCGTCGCATACGGCTATTCGGACCTTCTTCTCTTCTGACATCGTTTTATTTGATCTGCAGTGTATCGGCTGCGTGATCGAGAACCTTCTCCATCATCGCATTAACGGAATCATTATCCGATGCCGTTACGACGAGAAGCTTCTCATATCCGTTCTTATCCTTAAATCCGTAATACTTCATTCTTGAGCCTCTCCAGGTTATCCAGTCGCCGGAGCTGTACTGTGTAATTCCTATAGAAGAAGGTTTCTTAGCGCTCGGAAGTCCGCCGCCTGCCTCCTGGATCATGATGGCAGGAGACTTTGGGTCTTCCGGATAAAGGTAGGAAAGCTGTATCTCCAGCGCACCCGAATCAAACTCTTCAAATTCAGAAGGAATCTCATAGCTGAATTCAGCTGTTGAGGCAGTTTGGTAGTTGCCGCTTAACGCAACCGGCTCGGCTTTTGCCACAGGTGCCGCTGATGCGGGCTGTTGTTTCTCCCCGGCTGCAGGCGTCCCGGAAGTGCTATCAACTGTATTCCCGACAGCCTGGTTGTAAGCCTTCTCTGCCTGTGCCGCGAAGTTCCCGAGAGACCCTTCGCCAGATAAACCTGCCTGCTTATCAATGTTCTCTGCAGCTTCCTTAAGCCCCTTCATAAGAGAATCCATTAGTCCCATATTGTTTCCTCCTCTGATACTGAAATTCATAGACAAAGGGCGAACACCGTCGCCCTAATGCCTGTACTTATTATATCATTCCAGAACGAATCGACCGCCGATCTCGTTACTGCCCCACTGTGTCTGTTCCATCTGCCAGCATTCCGTCGTGTAGTAGTAAAGCTCGATGGGCGATGTAAATCTTGTCTCTCCCGTATCGGGGAAATACTCTTCTTTTATATATGCGACAGCTACATAGTCGTCGTACTCATATACCGCGCTATACCAGAAGGCGCAGCTCCAGTTGCCCTCTCCTCTTAAGGAGCCGATAACTCCATCCCTGTCATTGCGCAAATTGCCGGTATTCATTCCTATGCTGTCAGCGATGAAGTAATCCGGCTTCCCCAGTCTCTCGATACAGAAGTTGATTGTTCTCTCGTCTTTTCGAGGGTAGGAGGCACCGTCCGTAAGTGAGTAGAGGTACTCGTAATTGGTTCCGCATACAACTTCACAGTGGGTGTCGAGCCCCGAGTCGATCTCGTCCCGCATCGCCCACCAGTTGTTCTCGACGCACTCACGGGCGGTGAGAGTCGCTTCTCCGTAGTTCGTGATCCAGACCCCCTGCGGGTAATACCGGGACTCATTCTCAAGTCCGAAATAAATCCTTGCATTAGCGCCCGCCTCGATATCGCCGAGGGCATCAAGCGCCTCCTCGAAAGTAACATATTCAGCAGAATCTCTGGGCTCGCCCGCTCTTCTTATCTGATAAAGAGAGTAGATGCTGTCAAGCTGTGCAAGATCCGCAGGAAGCGAAGGTAAAAAGAAGAAGTCGTCTATGGAATCTTGGTCTTCTCCCCAGTCGTGACGCAGGATATAGAAGTCGAGATATTCGCTGTCAGAAGCGCTTATCGAAGCCGGAGCCGGCATCTGCCAACCGCTTTCTTCCTCCTGCTGAGTGGTCTGAGCAGTTGTCGTTTCCGCCTCGGTGATTCTGTTTTCTTCTGTCTGCTCAGTCTGTTCTGTCTGCTCGAGAATATCTTCCTCGTCAACTGATACATCCCTGTCCCTGCCGTTACAGGCAGAGGCTGCGGTCAATAACATACAGATTGTCAGAAGTGTTGAGATTGTCTTTTTCATATGATTCCTCCCTTTGTCTGAATTCCATGGGAGATTCTATTTACCGCCCCGAAGGAACGCAAGAACAATCGGACGAACGGTTTGGTTTTACGGGGCGAACGGCGCAGTTAGCCAAGACTAACGAAGTAAGATATAATTCTTTTATTAGATTAGTCGGAAGGGCGTTCGAACAGTTATGGGGTTATTCAAAGACTATATAAATCAGACGAGAAAACCTGAGGGGAAGCTTGGCAAGTGAATATAACGAAGATCTCATAAAGAATGGAAGAGTTGTCGTTAAGCAGGGAAATGTAGCTATTCTGGATATTCCGGATAATAGTAACGAGCTCGCGACAGCGTTCGAGACGATTTATTTCTGGCCGGGGCTGGAGACCTGTTTCAAAGAGGTGGGAAGAATCCTTAAACCCGGCGGAAGTTTTATGGTAGTTAACGAATCCGACGGTACTGATAAAACAAGTCTTAAGTTCGAGAAGATGATAGATGGTATGAAGTGTTATACAGTTGAGCAGATCAGCGAGGCTCTTAAAGCTGCCGGATTCTCGAAGATAGTGGCGGACCATCACGATTCCAAGCCATGGATCACAGTTATCGGGATTAAATGATTATGAGGGTCCTCTAGTGTGTTCCTAAGTAAAAAAAGGACACAGTAAAAGACCATAGAGGGGGTAAATGGGCTTTAGGTGTGTCCTTTTTTAAAAAGTGAACACACAAAAAGACCCTCGAGTTTTATCTCTTAATAATAATGGTTGACATAAATATATTGCGCGCAATATAATTGAATAAAATATAAATCAACTCTTATGAGGCAAAAGATAAATGGCACAGGAATATCCTCAGTTACTTCTTAATAATCAGCTTTGTTTTCCTTTATATGCTTGCAGCAGAAAGATAGTCGGAAGCTACACTCCTTTCCTTAAACCTCTGGGGCTTACATATACGCAGTATCTTGTTCTTATGGTTCTATGGGAACATGAGAGCATGAGTGTAGGTCAGCTCGGAAATATTCTTTATCTTGATGCCGGGACATTGACACCGCTTCTTAAGAGGCTTGAGAAAGCGGGATATGTTACAAGAGAGCGTTCCAAGGACGATGAGAGAATTACGATCATAAGCATCACCGAAGCAGGTAACCAACTTAAAGAGCAGTGCAAGGATATCCCTTCAAAGATTTCTGCCGGAAGTTCTGCTCTTACCAGGGAGGAAGCAGGGGAATTATACAGAATGTTATATGTATTCCTTAAGGAAGAATGAGAGGTAAATAATGACGAAGCTATCAGAACTTGTAAAGGCAAGAAAAAGTGTACGCACATTTGACGGTAAGAATTTAAGTCCGGAACACAGAAGCAGTATCGAGGAGTATATCAGGGAGATACCCAACCCCTTCGATATACCGGTAAGATTCAAGCTTCTTGATGCCGAAGAATATGGGCTTTCAAGTCCGGTCCTGTCAGGAGAGAAGCTTTATGTTGTTGGCATAGTCGAGAAGAAGCCGTATGCAGATGTTGCGTTCGGGTATTCTCTCGAGAAGCTGTTTCTTCATGCACAAAAATTAGGTGTAGGAACTGTTTGTATCGGCGGCACAATGAAGCGTGAAGTTTTCGAGAAGGCGGCGCAGCTTAAGGATAACGAGATGATGCCTTGCATAAGTCCTCTCGGGTATCCCTCTTCCAAGAGATCACTTAAGGAAACCATGATGCGTAAGGGTATCGGGGCTGATTCCAGAATTCCTTCTGAGAAGCTTTTCTTTAAGGATTCCTGGGGAAATCCCCTTGCTTTGGAAGGAGAGGCGGGGGATATTCTCGAGCTTGTAAGATGGGCACCCTCGGCGGTAAATAAGCAACCCTGGCGGGTAATTCTTAAGGATGGGATGTATCACTTCTACGAGAAGAAGGACAAGGGTTATGTAAGCGATGTGACGGGCGATATGCAGAAGATAGATATCGGCATCGCTCTGTGTCATTTCGTTATGGGCGTGGAAGAGCTCGGGAAGAAGGCAGAGGTAACTATAAGTGATCCGAAGATTGAAGTGCCGGAGAACGTAGAGTACATAGCAAGTGTTAAAGCGGAGGTATAAGTATGAGCGTTTATGATTTTACCGTTAAGGACAACAAGGGAAATGACGTATCGTTATCGGAATACAAAGGGAAGGTACTGCTGATAGTAAACACTGCGACAAGATGCGGTCTTACGCCCCAGTACGATGGGCTTGAGGCATTGTATGAGAAATACCGTGACCAGGGGTTCGAGATACTTGATTTCCCATGTAACCAGTTCGCGTTTCAGGCTCCCGGAAGCATCGAGAATATAGACAGCTTCTGTACGCTGCGCTACAACACAAAGTTTCCGAGGTTCGATAAAATCAAGGTAAACGGGAAGGATACGGCACCGTTATACGCCTATCTTAAGGAGCAGAAGCCGGGACGAATCGAGTGGAATTTCGCGAAGTTTCTTATCGATCGGGACGGAAATGTAGTGGAGCGTTTTGCCTCTATGCAGAAGCCGGAGACGCTTGAGGACAGTATCAAAGAACAATTACAAAAGAGCTAATGTGAAGGAGATATGAACATGACATACGCAGTAAGATATTACACAAAGACAGGTAACACAAGAAGGCTTGCTGAGGCGGTTGCAGGTGAGCTTGGAGTCGAGGCGCTTCCGATAAGCGAACCCATTACTGAGAAGATTGATATTCTTTTCCTCGGCAACTCCTATTACGCATTCAATATAGACCCGGAAGTAAAAGCTTTTGTGGCATCCCTTAGTAAGGACAAGGTCGGGAAGATAGTAAACTTCGGCTCGGCTGCAATGCTTAACTCAACTTATAAGAAAATCAAAGCGGAAGCGGATAAAGTCGGTATCCCCATGAGCGAGAAGGAGTTCCACTGCAAAGGCGAGTTCAAAGGCATTCACAAGGGAAGACCGAATGAGGAAGACCTTAAGGCAGCCGTTGAATTTACCAGAAACATAAAAGCGAAGAACTAATATCACCATGTGAAGGAAAGCTGAAGAGGTCAATTATATGTTGGATATTAACAGTACATACGAGCTTAATAACGGTGTAAAAATCCCCTGTATCGGATTCGGTATGTGGCAGACACCGGATGACGAAGTGGGCGTGAATTCGGTAATCAGCGCGATCGAAGCCGGGTATCGTCATATTGATACCGCACAGGCATACGGGAACGAACAGTGCGTTGGTCAGGCTATCGGAAGATGCGATGTAAACAGGGAAGACCTTTTTATAACAACCAAGGTATGGAATAACAACCACAGCTACGATCTTGTAATGAGTTCCATAGAGGAGTCTCTTGCCAAGCTTAATACCGATTATATAGATCTTCTGCTTATTCACTGGCCGAATCCGCTTCCCTTTAGAGACCGATGGGAAGAGGCTAATGCGGAAACCTGGAAGGCTATGGAAGAATTATATGAAGCAGGAAAAGTCCGTGCTATCGGTATTAGTAACTTCAGACAGCATCATATTGATGCGCTTCTTAAGACAGCTAAGATCATGCCGATGGTAAACCAGATAAGATTGTGTCCCGGCGATACTCAGGAAGACGTTGTAAGTTACAGCAGATCCAAGGGAATGATCCTTGAAGCATATAGTCCTCTTGGAACAGGAAAGATCTTTGACGTTCCTGAAATGAAGGAGTTGGCAGATAAGTACCAAAGAAGCATAGCTCAGATATGCATACGATGGAGTTTGCAGAATGGATTCCTGCCTTTGCCAAAGTCGGTTACTCCGGCGAGGATAAAGGAGAATCTCGAGGTCTTTGACTTTGAACTTGAAGAAGAGGATGTTAAGAGAATTGCGGGTCTGACAGGCTGCGTAGGATTAGCATCCGACCCTGATACAAGACCCTTCTGACAGATAACCTGTTTATTCGGTAAACAATGATTATTTTTTACGCAAAAACCAATTAAAATAGTAGGAGGATAGGAGATGAGCAAAAAGAAAAGAATGAATATAGGTCAGATCATTCTGCCCGTAGTTGCAGCAGTACTGGTAATTGCGGCTGTTGTAGTTATAACTTCAGTGCCGAAGGCAAGCAATCCTGAGATTGAGTCTTCTAATGAACCGACATATCAGGAGAATACAAATTCTGATACGAATACCGAGATCGCAACAGACGGAAGCATAACAATATATGCCGATGACTTATCAAGTGATCAGGTAAGCTTTATTAATGTCCCCGGGAACAGCAGGATCGAGCTTGTTGCAAGGCTTGGGGACGACGGCAAAGCCAAGGTGGCACTTGGTACCTGTCAGTCCTGTAACGGTGCGCCCGGGGCTTTCTATACTCAGGAAGGCGAAGTGTTAAGATGCAATAACTGCGGGCTCACTTTCCCAATCTCGGTCCTCGATGAACCCGGAGGCGGATGTCATCCGATTATGATAGACGAGAGCGCGATAAGCTACGAAGGCAACGATGTTCAGATAGATACCCAGGTTTTGTCTACGTATGAATATCTCTTCTCGAATGTAGCGAATCACTGAGAATTGGGATGTCCGTTACAAAAACCATTCGTGTAAAAGGAATGTTCTGCGTTAACTGCGAGGAGCGTCTTCGTAAATCAGTCGGAGCGCTTCCCGGAGTTAACGTTATTAAGGCGAGCTTTGAAGAAGGCATAATAACGCTACTTTATGACGAAGAGCTGACCGGACTTAATAAGATAAACGAAACTATCGAGAACCTCGGATATGAGGTGGTTTCCCAAGGGGAAAGCTACGTAAAGATCGTCTCGGTTCTGGTGATAATCGTTGCTTTATATGTGATAGCGGATCGTCTGGGATTTACTTCGATTTTCAATATTTTTCCGAGCATTGATTCTTCCCTCGGGTATGGAATGCTGTTTGTCACGGGGGTGCTTACGAGCATTCACTGTATCGGGATGTGCGGCGGGATAAATCTTGCCCAGAGCACGAATTCGGCTTCAAAGAAAGTAAGCAATCTTAAGTCTAATCTCTCATACAATGCGGGGAGGGTTGTCTCGTACACTCTCGTCGGAGGTCTCGCGGGGCTTATCGGACAGGTGCTTACGCCGACCAAATTTATGCGCGGGGCGGTAGCGCTGGTCGCGGGAGTTGTTATGATAATCATGTCGCTCTCGATGCTTGGTGTTTTTAAGCCGTTAAGGAGGCTGCCGCTGCATCTTCCGCGAGGACTGTATTCCGTCCTTAATAAATCCTCTCGAAAAGGCTATGGAAGCAATTTCAGAATCGGACTTATAAACGGACTTATGCCGTGCGGCCCTTTGCAGGCGATGCAGATATATGCAATCAGTACAATGAGCTTATTTAAAGGAGCTCTTTCTATGCTCCTGTTCGCGCTCGGGACTGTTCCTTTGATGCTGGGCTTCGGACTTGTGTCGGGAAGGCTTAACAGGAAGTATGCGAGTATCATGCTTACCGTGTCTGCGGTGCTTATTTTCGCCATGGGTATTCATATGTCAGGGACGGGGCTCGCGTTATCAGGGTTTAAGTTGCCTGAGATAAATAGGGCGGAGGATGTCAGAAGCTCTGTTGTTAAAGGTGATGTTCAATATATCACGACCTACGTTGATTATGGTGAGTACGAGTCATTCGAGATTCAGGAGGGAATTCCGTTACAGTGGACTATTGTGGTACCGGAAGGAAAGCTTAACGGATGTAACGGGCAGATCATTATTCCAAAGTACGATGTGACGATAGACCTTCATGAAGGGGAGAATGTTGTCAGCCTTCCTGCGATGGAAGAGGGTACGATACCATACTCATGTTGGATGGGAATGATTACCGGAACCATAGATGTTAGTTAGCTATAACTAACATTCTGGGTTATAATAGCCGCGAATTAATTTAAAAGCATGGAGCGGCGTATGAATTCCGTTAAGGAAACAATTGTAAACAGGAAAGATCTGTATCTTGGGTTGATGGGCTCATTTTTTATGATGCTCGGGGATCTGTCGTTAAGCCTGATAACTCCCAATGATTCAGACCAGGGACTTCTTCTTAGGCAGGCTTATTTTGATGGAGAATATCCGGCGTGGAAGCTTGTATTTCTGATTATCACAGGCGTAGTCGGGATATTCGGTTATTGGTACGGTCTTAAGTCCATGCATGATTCCATTAACGAGAAATACACCAAGACCCGTAGATGCTTTAAGTTTGTAAGTATGTTCTTTTGTTTCTCGGGGCTTGCGATACATGCCGGGGTCGGAATCGGGGCGTATCTTACGTCTTCTCTTGCGGGGGAATACGGAACGGATGTGGCGACACGATTTGCGGAAGATTACTTAAGCCATGTTTTTACAGGCTTTTATCCGTTATATATTCCGATCGCAGCGATATTTATGATCCATCTGTTTATGCTTATTACAGGTAAGACGATTTACTCAAGGAAAATGACGCTTCTCGCTCCTGTAATACTGATGGGTATCTTCGGACTAATTCCTGATATAAGGCAGAATCTCGGGTGCCACATCACGACCTTTGACTATGTGTGTTCGCAGTGTTCCGGCAATGCCGCGCCGTTTATTTATTATCTCATGTGCCTGGTGCTACCGGACGGATTTAAGCTAAGAAAGTGACGGGTAAAAAGAATAATGGAAAAGACTGAATACAGATATCTGCGGGATGGTTTTGAGGGCGTACTTTACGATGCAGGCAATAACGACGACAGGCTTATTATGGTGGTTCAGGGGCTTAAAGGACTTGAATTGCCGGGAAAGTATGCTGAGCTTTTCGCGTCGCGAGGGTATTCTTCTCTTGCCGTATCTTACTATGGCGGCGAAGGGCAGAAGCAGAATATGAGGGCGATACCGCTGGAGCAGTTCCAGGTCGCGTGCGATAAAATGAAGGAACGTGGCTACAGAAGAATCGGTATTTACGGCAACTCCAAAGGCGCGGGGATCGCGCTTCTGGCTGCAAGTGTAGTGCCGGATATAAGTCTTGTAATCGCCGCGTCTTCTTTCGGACACATCATGCAGGGAACCGGAAAACCCAATGAAGACAAGTGCAAAGCGATGGTGTCTTTCGAGGGGCAGGATTTTCCTTACGTTCCCAAGGGAAGGCTAATGTCGGATTTTGTGAGAAGATGCTTCAGGGAGAAGAATATCCGCCTTCTGTACTTCTTTGACGAGTGGGACAAGAAGGGCACTGAAGAGAATGAGATTCCGGTGGATAAAATAAACGGAGATATACTTTTCCTTACTTCAACTCACGACGAATCCGTTCCTGCTAAGCGGGACGCCGAGCTTCTTGTGAAGAGACTTCAGCGCAGCGGGTTTGAGCACAAATACAGACATATAAACTCGGAGACGGGCAGCCACAATCTGGGTTGTTTTCCCGTGAACAACAATATGCTTCCTCGCGAGAAGAAGTTCCCCGAGGACTGCCAAAGGGCGAGGGAAGAAACTTTGGAAATTATCCTGAAGACTTTGGATGCTTGGGAAGTAGAGTAAATGATAGCGGATGTATTATATGGTCTTATTGAGATAGTTATTCTTACTGTATTCTGCCTGGGTGGTGCATTTCTGGTTCCTCCGGTCGCGTACTGGTTCATGACTCCCATGGCGGTTAAGATCCTGCAAGATTATGGGATAAGAAAGAAGATGAGCCGTAAAGATATTTTTTGTGTCGCGGCGCTGATTATTATCTCAGGGGCGACGTTTGTTCTTGTTATTCTCTTCGCAGGAAGAAGCGGTGTCGCTTCGAGCATGAGCTTATGGAGGCTTGCTTTAAGGTTTCTGATCATATTCTGGATGACCTCGATCTTCGACGCAGTCGTGCTCGACTGGTGGATGTTTACGAAGACGAAACTCTTTGGTGTATGGCTTAAGAAGCTATCAGGAAGGGAACCCGAGGTGTGGAGTGTAGATCCGCAGTGGGACGGTAAAGAGGTACTTAAGCTTATCCTCGAGTTTGCAGGTTCTGTGATATTGGCTTGGATATTCCTGCGGTTTAAGTGAAGGCGGATATGAGGTTTATAACACACGGTGACATATCGAGAAGAAAGCTGATGCTCATACACGGTATGGTGAATACTTCGTCATTGTTCGATCCGCTTCTTGGGGCTTTGGAAGATTTCTATGTTATCGTGTGCGAGCTGGACGGGCATTCCGAGAAAGATGAGAGTGAGTTTATATCTGTCGAGGATTCTTGTGAGAAGATAGAGCGCTATGTGATTCAGGAACTTAACGGTGTTCTTGATGGATTGCTGGGATTCTCTTTGGGCGGAACTATTGCTGTAGAACTCTTATCCCGCGGGAAGATTAGGGTTGGGAGAACTATTCTTGATGCGGCATTTACTGTAAAAATGGGGATTAAGACTTATCCTTTCAAATGGCTGTTCCAGACTTCGATTCTGTGTATTAAGAAGGGAATAAGAATTCCCAAGCCTCTAGTGGAAAGTGTAATGGGAAAAGGGAATGTTGGAATTATGGATACACTTTATAGAGGTGTATCTTTAAGGTCTATAAGTAATGCATGTTTGTCCGTATATAGGTATGAGATAAAGGATTCTATTAGAAATTATTCAAATCCCATAACTTTCTGGCATGGGTCGAATGAGCCTTATCCTATAAAGAGTGCTGAGCTTTTATTTGATTATTTACCTCAATTAGAGGTTAAAGTCTTTCCAGATATGGGTCACGGGCAGATGCTTCATGAGCATCCTGCGGAGTATGCGAGATTAGTGGAATCATTTATGAATATCACTTAACCCGAACGTATCTGTAGTCACAGCAATCGTCGCCTTCTGCGACTGACTTGGTCCTCTTAAATTGAATTCCTCTGTATCCTGTGCTATAGACCTGATCGATCGCACACATAACAGGCGCGACCTCGGACATCTCAATCTCGACTAAAGCATTAACAACAGGGCAGGAGAGTATATCAAGACCTGCCTGATTTCCTTTAACGCCGTGAAGAACGCTTTTATATCCGGCTTTCTCACTGCCAGCTACTTTCATTATCTTCTCAAAATTAGCCCAAATAAGAGAGGGGATTCCCGGGATGGAGGTGAATCGCCAGTATTTCTTCCTCATTTTCTCTCCAATAATTGGAGCATAATCTTTCATCATTTGAAGAGCGTTCTCTTTGGAAGTGTATTTCTGTAGTGCTTTATAAACGCCGGCGAAGGGGTAGGAGACTATTACTGCAGAACTGTAAGCGTCAGGATGAGCATTTATATATTCGTCAGAATAAGAATTCGCGAGTCTGATTATATCTTCCGCTTCTTTATTAGAGAAGTTCTCTTTAATCATTGTGATGAACTCTCTGGCGTAAGTGCTTTTGTTAACTGAATTTCTCATTGTTTTCTCCTGTGCTTTTATTATACACCTTGAAGGTTAGTTGAAGCTAACACGCAACTCTGATGACATTACTTTGGCATGCCTTGTGAAATGGAATCCGTTGATTCATCAGCGTCGGGTATGGTTTATACCAAATCATAGGAGTTTCCATATTTGGTATAGAAACAAGCCGTTATTCCTATACCATAATGTAATTTGAAAGTTTGTTGGTATAGAAATATCTGAAAAACCTATACCAAATTAATGACATTCATCATGTTGGTATAGAAAAGTTGTTGTTTTTCTATACCATTCACGTAAAAAAACAGGAATGGTATAGTATGTGTAAATACAAAATAATTCCGGTTAGGTGTTATTCAACATTCGACTTGAGTTAGTGAAATATAGTGTAAAAATAGTGTAACTTTAAATAGTTATGATTATGTTGCTGGAGACGCAGAGGTTGCGAATAACAAAACTGACTATAATAGTACAAAGGGGAAAACTATGATTAACATCACTATAGACAGTAAGCTTAAGGAAACGTATTCTTCAATTCGACTCGGGTGCCTGACTTTCGACTGCGATGTGAAGCCGAGCGACGATTTTTTCTGGAAATACATGAACGAAGAGGTGCTCCCTAAGGTTCGGGAGGACATCGAAGGCAAGGAGTGGAATGAGATTCCGGGCGTTCGCGGAAGCAGACTCGCATATAAGGCTTTCGGTAGAAATCCCGGCCGTTATCGTGTATCGTCGGAGAGCCTTCTTAGAAGAGTGAGACGCGAGGACGAACTTTATCACATCAATTCAGTGGTGGATGTAAATAATCTTGTGTCTGTCACGAGCGGTCTTTCCGTAGGTTCTTACGACATCTCGAAGATCGAGGGTGATGTAATTCTACGTAAGGCTGAGCAGGGCGAGGGGTACGAAGGAATAGGTAAGGAATTCCTCGACATGGAGAACATGCTTGTTCTCGCTGATGCCAAGGGGGTCTTCGGATCTTCCATGTCGGATTCGACCCGAGCAATGGTAACTGAAGACGCGCACAAGATCCTCGTTGTGATCTACTGCTTCGAGGATGATGTTGACCTTAATTCGCTCCTTGATACTTCTCGAAAAGCTTTTGAAACGTATGCAGGAGCCGTGAATATTGAATCGGAAATAGTTTAAATCACCTATAATGCTGAGTCACAATAAGATGATAATTATATGGAAATAATAAGAGAAGCAACAAGTGAAGAAATGAAGAAGAACATCCGCACGGTCAGGAAGATGACCGGCGGTATGGGGTTCGACGAGAATATGGGTTCCGTTAACTGGAAGATGGTTAGAAGGATATCTTCCATAGGGTATCGTTTTATGCCGAAGGAGAAGGGAGTGAAATTCAGTAAAGTTGAGCTTTGTGGGCACAAAGTCCTTCTGTCCGAATCCGGTGTGCCCGATGACAGGAACATTATTATATATATCCACGGTGGAGGCTTTGTATCAGGCGCTGCTCTTTCTTCGAAAGGTTACAGTTCCATGCTTGCAAAGTATTCAGGGCAGAGAGTTTTTTCATTGGATTATTCACTCTCGCCGGAACACAAATATCCGGATGCGGTGAACGACTGTTATGCCGAATATCAGGAGATAAGGAACAGATACCCGAATGCTAAAATCTCTTTGGTGGGCGAGAGTGCCGGCGGAAATCTCTGCCTTGCCCTTGCGCTGAAGGTTGAAGACAAGTCCTCGATATCCGCTGTTATCGTTCACAGCCCTTTTGTGGATTTTACGGGAAGTCTGGACAGGAGCGAACATGAAGTTGATGATTTCACGGTGAAAGAGGGCTGCCTCACGCCGCTTAAAGCGATTTATGTAGGAGAGGCAGATCCGAAGGATCCTCTGATATCGCCTTTGTTTGGTGATTACAAAGATTTCCCGCCGACTTTTATCACCTGTGATTACAACGAGACTTTATATGCTGATGCCAAAGCTTTGTACAATAAGTGTGAGGCGTCTGGGGTTGAAGTTCATATGGTCGTTATGAAAGGCACTTTCCACGCATTCGCGACCATCGGTACCGGTACTCCGGAGACTATGCAGATACTTAAAGAAAACATGAACTTCATTAAATCTGTTTTATAGTTGTTATACGCATTTTCCAAAAAGCATTGCACAGTTTAAAAAACGCCAATATCGGTAAATAATTAAAACTACCGAGGATTACGCGAATGATATTTACATATAATGAAGCAATTTCAAGATTTTGGGATATGTGTGTATGTGTTTTGGTATTCGTAATCATAAAATACATACATAAGGTCATACATATGGGCATTTTTATGGCGTTGTGTATGGATTTTTTGAAAATACATACTCAAATGCATACATCCTTGTTTGCCATGATCGGATTTGTATCTGACAGTGTTTTTCCTGAATTTAGTGACTTATGAGAAACATAATGTTGTTAAAAGGTGACGCTGACGCGATGCTATTCCGGACCCTTTAAGTAAGGGAAGGGTTTTATAAATAATCACCACTGCCGGATTTGCTCCAGAAATCTGTCTGCTATCGGAGAGAATGTCGGATCTTTCTTCCAAACAAGATACAGCCTTGTCGTAAGCTTCGGCGATAAGGGGCGGAACGCGAGACCGCTCTCAGGAGATGTGTCTATAAGCTTGTCAAAGGTCAGTAAATACCCGAGATGCTCCTTGGCGAAAAGTGAAGCGTTATACGATAGCTTGAATGATCCTTCAAGGTGAAGCTTGTCCATCTTATCCTTTGCCCACAGTGGGATATCCTTCTCCCATGATTGTCCTGAACAGAACAGCGGAAGCCCGATAAGGTCATTTACTTTGACCGCTTTCTTCTTGACGAGAGGCGAGTCTGACGGCATTACCACACCCCAGATATCTTCTTCCGGGAAAGGAATGAATTCGTATTTTGATTTATCGGGTTCTTCAGCCAGTACAACAAAATCCAAAAGTCCTTTGTCGAGCTTATCGATTACCTGTTCGGTATCGCCGCTGGTTATGTGGTATTTAAGATCAGGAAATCTAAGTTTCAGGCTGTGAATCTGTTTTGCTATCAATCTTATCTGATAGGATTCTGCGAGACCAAGGTAGAGTTCCCCGCCCGTAATATCGTCGAGAGAGAAGAATTCCTTCTCGATCCGGTCGGCCATTTCTACGAGATCTTCCGCTCGATCCCGAAGAAGCATGCCTTCGTCCGTAAGTTTAATGCTGAAAGAGTGTCTTGTGAAAAGTTTCTTTCCAAGTTCGTCCTCTAACGATTTAAGCTGCTTCGACAGTGTAGGCTGTGTTACATGAAGTAACTGTGCAGCGCGAGTCATATTCTCTTCTCTGGCAACTGCCAGAAAGTATCTGAGGGTTCTGATTTCCATATTATAATCTCACTTTCTGATATGCCAAAACGGAATATCATGATATTCATTATAGCAATTAGAGATAGAAACGATCAAACATTATAATTATTGTAATGGGAGGTATAAGCCTATGATGAAGACAGCAGAACTTAATTTGACGAGTGAATGGGATAAGGTTTTCCCGAGAAGTGAGAAGGTCGATCACAAGAAGGTGACCTTTGTTAACCACTTCGGCATCACATTGGCTGCCGATATGTATTCGCCGAAAAATGCGGAAGGCAGGCTTCCTGCGATAGCTGTATCTGGTCCTTTCGGCGCATGTAAAGAACAGTCCTCCGGATTATATGCGCAGGAGATGGCAGAAAGAGGTTTTCTGACTATTGCTTTCGATCCTTCTTTTACAGGTGAGTCCGGCGGATTCCCGAGAGACATGCACAGCCCTGATATTGATGTAGAAGACTTCCAGGCTGCTGTTGATTTCCTGTCCGTTCAGGATAATGTTGACCCCGAGAAGATCGCTATAATCGGAATATGCGGATGGGGCGGCATGGCTTTGCAGACTGCCTGTATCGATACACGTATTAAAGCGACAATTACATCAACTATGTACGATATGTCCAGGGTTGCAGGTAACGGATACTTTGATTCCGAGGACAGTGAAGAAGCGCGTTATAACGCAAGGGTCGCAATTAACAGTCAGAGGACAATAGATTTCAGAAAAGGAGATTATAAGAAGGCAGGCGGAGTCATTGATCCGCTCCCTGAGGACGCCCCTTATTTCGTTAAGGACTATCACGCATACTACAAGACTCCTCGCGGTTATCACCCGAGAAGCCTTAACTCCAACAACGGCTGGAGCTTTACGACGGGAACATCACTTATGAATACGAGACTGTTCACGTACTCGAACGAGATCAGAAGCGCAGTTCTCATGATTCATGGCGAGAAGGCTCATTCATGCTATTTAAGCAGGGATGCTTATGCCGACATGGTTAAAGACAGCAAATACACTGATAACAAGGAACTTCTGATAATCCCGGGCGCGAGCCATACGGATCTATACGATCAGAAGGACATCATACCTTTCGATAAAATAGAAGAATTCATAAGAAAATACATCTGAATCCAATCATAGTTATGGCTATTCTTTGACGATAAAACAGGTCTCGAACGTTCTTGAGACCTGTTTTGATATGCAGTGATATAATAAAAACATTACAAAACTTGAGGTGATATATGTCCAATAACGTCATGGTTACAGGTGCCGGAAAGGCTGTAGGATTAGGTTTCAATCTCGTATTAAGATACCTTGAGGCAGGGGATACTGTGGTTGCTACAGTAAGAAAGCCCTGCGCCGAACTCGATGAGCTTAATCAGAAGTACGAAGATAAGCTAATTATTCTGACAATGGATGTCGGAAGCACAGAGTCTGTAAACAAAGCCGCTGAGGAGCTTTCCAAAGTATTAGATCATCTTGATATCCTTATCAATAATGCCGTCTCTGTCTCACCTGACTGCGATAAGGGATTCTTCGAGGCCGACCTCGATTACATAGCACGAACCGTGGATATTACTGCGGTCGGCGCTCTTCGCGTTATTAAAGCGTTCTACCCGCTTCTTAAGAAGAGTGAAGACGTGGGACTTATCATGAATATCTCGTCTGAGGCAGGAAGTATATCCAAGTGTTTCAGAACTAATATGATCGACTATGGCATGGCTAAGGCAGCTCTTAATATGGGCACAATGAATCTTGTAAATACGTTCAAGGATGACAAGAGCATTAACATATTCTGCGTGCATCCGGGCTGGATCAGGACAGACGGACGCGAGGATAATCCTGCTCCTTTGTCTTCCTATGAAGCTGCGGAAATTTTACGGGAGCTTTTCGAGAAGAAGAGGCACGATTTTGACGGGCACAGGTTTATCACAAACTACGACGAAGACTATCCGTTCTGATTGTTAAGGAGGCATTGTGTTATGGGAAAAGTTTTATTTATTAACGGAAGTCCGAACGAGGACGGATGCACAAGCACAGCGATGGATGAAGTGATAAAAGTCCTGGAAGAAAACGGCGTCGAGACGCAGAAGATCTGGCTCGGCAAGAAGGCAGTTCCGGACTGTATGGCGTGTATGAAGTGTCAGGAAATCGGTAAATGCGTCTTCCCGGATCAGGTTAATGAGATTCATGACATGATCGATGACATTGACGGTATCGTTGTCGGTTCTCCTGTTTACTATGGCGGACCTAACGGCAGGCTGACGTCTTTCCTTGACAGGCTGTTCTTCAGTATTCCTAACGATAAGTTCAACGGCATACTCGGCGCATCAATCGTATCCTGTAGACGAGGCGGTGCAACTGCTGCTTTCGAGAGGCTTAACCAGTATTTTCTTATGGAGAACATGCATGTTGTAAGTTCTCAGTACTGGAATCAGGTGCACGGCAGCTCGAAGGAGGACGTGCTGAAGGACGAAGAAGGTCTTCAGACGATGAGGACTCTGGGAAGAAATATTGTGTGGCTTCTTAAGTCGATCAAGGCAGGGGAAGACAGCGGCATCACTAAGCCGGAGCATGAGCCGAAGACGTTTACGAATTTTATAAGATAAGACCCTTGCGAAAAGAAAACTTACATAGAAAGCAGCAGAAGAGAGCTTCGGGTACGAAAGAATATAGATGGAAATAGCAGGAATATACATCATTATCACTGCTATAACGGTCGCGTTGATAGCTGGGCTGATAGGGTTGCTTATTGCTCTGTTTGTCAGAAGGAAGAGAAATCATTCTGTTACCGCTGTTGCCGCATCGCTTGTTGCGCTTGTTTTAATAACAGGATCACTGATTATGTGGCGGATGTCGCACGGTTCTTATCCGGAGATCAATGACTGGAGTTTTATCGGCACAGATATTTCTCGTGTTGAACAGAGTATGGAGAGTTCGAGCGAGTAGTCCGTAATGACGACGGCTCTGGATATGCCGTAATTAAGACTTCGACCATAGTCGGGCACAACATGTATGATGCTAACGATTACTCCTGTTACCGCATGACCTTTGATAAGGGCGGCGTTATAACCGCGGTTCAATGTGAGCGTCCGTTAGGTGGGTAATAAATAGATCCGAGTGGTATAATTATTGCATAGGGCAGAGTAAGGTTCTTTGTCGAGAAAATAAGTTATACAAAGGAGACCTAAAGATGGGAGCATTTAGTGTTAAGTTCGGTATTGATTCAACATACAAAGATCCGGATTACAGATATATTGGTGTTAAGGTAGTAGGCGAGACTGAAGTCGCCTGCGATGATCTTGATGGGTCTGAACGAGGCCAGACTATCGTTAAAAATATAACAAGCCAGGCTATAACAGATGTTCTTTCCGCCCTGTCCAAGGAGAATATCTCCTATAAAAATTTGATTACTCATCAAGATAGATTCACCAGTGCAGTCAGGGAGTTGTACGCTTCAAAGAATATTACCCTTACGTCTTTTTCATTGACGAATATAGTCCCGGATGAGAACAGCAGTAAAATAATCTCTCAAATGGACCAGATGAACGCCATTTCGAGGATGACTCCGGAAGAACTTGCTAAGTTGCAGCAGGAAAAGATGGCGGAAGCTCAGCGCGCATGGGATGCACTCTCTCCTGAAGAAAAAGCACGCATAGAAGCAGAAAATAAGCTTAAAGCTCAGCAGGCAGAAGAGCAGATGAGGAAAGCGCGCGAATTTGCTATGAAGGCATCTTCCGGGAACGAAGCGGTTGCTAACGCTGCTGCTCAGGTCGCAGCCATGAATGCTATGAAGGCAGGAACACCTGTTATGTCTGTCCCGAAGTTCTGCTCTAATTGTGGAACCCCTACAGGTGGAACAGGGAAGTTCTGCGGCAGCTGCGGAGCAAAATTGGTTTGATTACGGATGCGATAAATTGATTTCCCTTGGTCTACAAATTTAAACTGCAATTGGAGAATTATTTTAGTGAATCAACAAGAAAAAAGACAATCTGCGGTTCCGGTTATTTTCTCAGTTATTGCACTTGTATAGTTTTGAGCACAGTTCCTTTTTGATGGATTTACATAAAAAATCCCCGCCTTCCGAAGAAGACGAGGGCCAAAAAGAGAAACATGATATTAACGGAATCGCACCTCCTCGAGTGAGGTGTTGATCCGAATATCCGAATCATTAAGTCTCACGAGAATCTCTTTGTCACGGATCTTTATACTCAAGGGAGAGTTGATCCCTGAGGGCTTTATCACAACTCCGTTATGTTCTAATGAGGAGCATATAGTGCTTAGACCTGTAAGTTCACCTTTATCATCGAATGTCAAAGATGAATCCTCCGCATGGAGCATAAGTTCTTTATAGATAAACGGTCTTACTTCTCCGAATGGCGTTGTAATAACAGTGCCGGGTATAGGCTCTATGCTTCTTATTGATCCGTTCTCGTGAAGCTCGATACCCAGTGTGGTGATAACGGTGCCTATAGGGGTCTTGATCTCAAGTTTGTCTGTAGGCCATAAGGTAATGCTTCTGATCTTTCCCGAAGGATAGAAGTAAAGACACTGAGGTCTTATCCTCACGCTGCTCCCATCTAGACAGAAATCATAATAGGGGGCAAATTCAAGCTCTTCTTCCAAACTCCAGAAGGCGCTTAATTGACCGTACAATGGGAATATTCGCTTTACATTACCATCTTCATAGAAAGTAATTAGCTCCGCTTGGAATGTGCCTTCCGGAAGATCGATGTTCTGAGGTTCCTCGAGATACACACTTTTTACATTACCGTTGTCATAATGATCGACCGGGCAGCGATACTTCTTTCTGTAATCGGAAGCACCGCTGCACGGGATCAGATCACCATACTTAGTCTTGACGATGTTAGACAACTGATCAGCCAAGATCGATTACGGGGATAACGGCACCATTGTAGTTATCCAGTATCCACTGCTGTGTCTCTTCTGAAAGAAGTACTTCAACTAGAGCCTGTACAGCGGGATTGTTAGCATCCTCTGCTCTTACTGCAATTATGTTGGCGTAAGATGCTTCTACGAGACAAATGATTATAGCCATTACAAATGATTGGTTAGCCTCTGCTAACCAATTGAGTTATAATCCAATTCGTAAAAAAACAACAAGGATATGGCTCATGGATTTCTATTCTGATATTAACGTATTTCAAAGCAACCATGAATTTAAGACTACAGATATAGGAGAAAGTCAGTTCCGATATATCCTGTGTGGTGCAGGGTCTCAAACCATAACAATACTCACAGGCGGCATGGGACTTGCCGAGCTGAATTTCTCCTTTATAGAGAATCTGGAATCCTCGTATCGCGTGCTTGCGTTCGATTATCCTATGGGAGCAGATACGAACGAAGACCTGGTGGATGCAATACATTCGCTGATTGAAAGACTTGGCATAAATAAGACGATATTTATGGGTGAATCCTTCGGCGGATACCTCGCTCAGATGATTGCCCGTAAATATCCTGATATCACTGACGGCTTGTGCCTTTTCTCTACGGCGGGGCTTAATGAAGAAACTATAGAATCGTTAAGAAAACAGTATTCCAAACTTGCAAGGCCTCTTATCTGGGTTCTGGGGCATGTTCCTTACAATCTTCTTAAACCGATGCTTATAAAGGCGAGCCTTAAGAAGATCAAAGGTGTCACGGACGAAGAGTATCAGTATATGAAAGATTTCTTCACGTGGGCGTTTAAGGATTATACCGGTCAATACGATGTTCATATGACATCGCTTCTGGTGGATATCATGAACCAAAGACCCTGTAATAAGGAAGAGTTCTCTTATCTTAAGGGCAGAGTCTTACTTATCCTGCCCGTCGATGACGGAACCTTTGATTCAAAGATGCAAAAGGACCTGATTGACCTCTTCGAAGAACCTTATGTTGTGGATAGCGTCTCCGGGGGACATCTGGCACCAATTATGCAGACGGATAAATATGTTGCAGCAATAAAGGAGTTCACCGCTAGCTTATGAGAACAGTAAGAAAGACATCTATATTTCCTGCACCTCGCGAAAAGGTTTTCGAGAAGCTGCAGCAGCTTCAGACGCTTCAGTATATAGCGTCGCCCTATGCGACGTTCACACCTGTCAATCCAGACGATCCGATGGTGTGGAAGGTAGGTGCCAGCTCTTCGTACCGTTTCAAAATGTGGGGGATAATCCCTTTCGGAATTCACACGATAAATATCGAGAGGTTTGATATAGACGAAGTTCGAAGCCGCGAGGGTAATAAGTTCGTGCCCACATGGAATCACAAGATCTACCTTAAGGATGTTGACGGCAATACCGAATATACCGATGAGGTAGATATCGAAGCGGGTTGGAAGACTGTATTTGTCTGGCTGTGGGCGAATGCTTTCTATGCCCACAGGCAGCGTAAATGGCTTAAGCTTCTGAAGGATTAAGAAACTTCTTCAGTCTGCTCTACTGTTTGTTGAGCAAATAACACTTACGCTTTCGAATCGAAAATGATATACTTACCATGGTAATGAGCAGCAAACGAAGCGTAAGTCCGATTACGGGACTTGCGCTTTTTTGTTGCTCTTTTATTTTGTGAAACGGAGTGTATCTTAGTGAAAGAATTAGATCTTGGAGAAGAAAGAATAGGGAAGCTGATCGCGAAGTTTTCCATCCCTTGCGTAATCAGCATGATAGTGGCGGCGCTTTATAATATCGTCGATCAGATATTCATCGGATGGAGCGAGGCAGGCGCTTATGGTAATGCTGCTACTAACATTGTCTATCCTTTTACCGTGCTTGCCCTGGGACTCGCTCTCCTTATAGGAGACGGTGCGGCGGCAGCCTTCAGTATTGCTCTCGGGATGGACAACAGGGAAAAGGCAAACCGTAATATCGGTAACGGTCTCATTATGCTTATCGGCCTGGCAGTCGTCCTTTGTGTCGCAGGTTTTGCATTAAGAGGGCAGGTATTAAAGCTTTTCGGTGCGGATCCCCAAGAGGAACTCTGTTATCGGTATGCTACCGAGTATTACATGATTATATGCGCAGGACTTCCTTTCTACATGATAGGGCAGGGGCTTAACGGAAGCATAAGAGCTGACGGCTCTCCCAGGTATGCTATGGCATGCACATTGGCCGGAGCAATATCAAATCTGATATTAGATCCTGTGTTCATATTTGCTTGTGGTATGGGGGTCAAAGGCGCCGCGATCGCTACTGTTATAGGACAGATCCTGACCTTTGTCATGAGCGTGGTATATCTGTTCAGATCAAAGCTGTTTAAGATTAATAGGGAAGCGATAAAGCCGGACTTCAAGACCGTCAGAAGCATCGTTACAGTCGGTATGGCGTCTCTGATAGTTCAGCTGTCGATAGTGATAATCATTGCTGTTAACAACAACCTTCTCGGTAAATACGGATACGAGACCATCGCAAGTACCGGTGTCGCTTTCGGGGCAGTTACTCCTCTTGCTGTGGTCGGAATCGTAATGAAGGTGTTCGGGATCGTTGTTTCTGTCGTAATAGGTATCAGTCTTGGAGGACAGCCGATAATAGGGTTTAATCTTGGTGCGGGGAATACCGGAAGAGTGAAGGAAACTGTATTTACTATAACGAAGCTGGTGCTGGCGGTTGGACTTATAGCGTTCCTTATCTTCGAGATATTTCCTGATGCGGTTATCATACTGTTCGGTAAGAACAACACGCCGGAATATATGGAGTATGCGAGACTCTGCATCAGGATCTTCCTTGGCGGAATAATCCTCACATGTTTTATTAAGTCTGCGGCGATAATGCTCCAGTCGATGGGAAACAGCCTTAAATCAACGTTATTGGCGCTGTTAAGAGATGTGATCATATTCGTGCCGGCATCTGTCATACTTGCCTCGGTGTCCCATAGTATCGTTACTATGCTGTGGGCAGCATTGATATCAGATGTGATATCTGCAGTTATAGGATTAGTATTTCTTCTGAATACACTTAAGAGTATTCCAGTCTATAATAAATCAGATGATATATTAAAGAATAAGTAATACGCCTGTGCCACTTATAAGAGAAAAAGAGGTAACGCATGAAGATAGAAGAATTCGGTGATAGCAGGAATAAGAAAATCGTTCTGATTCCGGGAACCATGATGTGCTGGAAGCAGTTTAGCGACGTCATTCCTTTGCTTCAAAACGACTACCACATACTCGCGGTCAGCACTGACGGATTCGACGGGAATCTCGACTCAACCTTTACAACCGCCGAGGCTTCGGCGCATAAACTCGCAGAGGAGCTTCGCGAAAGGGGTATCGAAGAAGTCGAGCTTGTTTTCGGTGAGTCCTTCGGCTCCGCCACAACAGCGGTTATTTTTAACTCGCAGGAGATTAAAGTAAAATCGATTATCATGAACGGACCACAGTATTTTGACTTCGGTTTTCTTACAAGACCAATAGCTTCAATTATCCCGAAGAATCAGTACCGCTTTTTGGGCAAGATGGATAAGGCGCAGAAGAAGGGTAAGATTCCGCTGATGCTTAAGCTGTTCACCAGGTCAAGCGATGAGAATATGCTCGGGATGTTCGCGAAGATGCCCGGGAATATCTCCTATGAGACGCTCAGGAATTGTACGGAAGAGGGAATATCGCTATATAACAGCATGTCAGAATTTGACGTGCGACCTGATGCGAAAGTATCAGTCTGGCACGGTCAGAAAGAACCCAATATGAAGAAGGCGGTACTTGCCATAAGAAAGATTTATCCTAATATGGAAGACCACCCCTTCGAAGGCATGGGACACGGTGAAGTAATTGCGCATCCGACTATCATGTCAGATGAGATAAGAAAATTCATTCTTAAGTAGGATGCATGCCAGTATCTTCATAAGGCAATCAGGTGTTACGGATAATCTTGGCTGCCGCAACGAGATTGCGCAGACTCGCGTCAGTCTCTGAAACGCCTCTTGTCTTGAGTCCGCAGTCAGGATTGACCCAGAGTTTGGAATCTTCGACCTTTGCACGAATCTTTGTCAGCGCGGAAACTATCTCTTCTACGGAAGGAACGCGCGGGCTGTGGATATCATAGACGCCCGGACCGACTTCGGTCTTGAAGTTGTTCTTCTTGAGCGCATCGAGGATAAGAAGATCAGAACGTGACGCCTCGAAAGTAATTACATCTGCATCCATTGAATCAATCGCGGGAATAATATCCGTGAATTCGCTGTAGCACATATGAGTGTGAATCTGCGTTTCCGAAGACACACCGCTGTGTACGAGACGGAACGCCGGAATAGCCCAATCCAGATATTCTGAGTACCAGTCTGATTTCCTTAACGGGAGCTTCTCGCGAAGTGCCGCTTCATCAATCTGAATGAGCCCGATGCCGTTTTTCTCAAGATCAAGCACTTCATCCCTGATAGCGAGTGCAATCTGCAGAGTGCTTTCCTGAAGAGTGATATCTTCTCTCGGGAAAGACCAGTTGAGTATCGTAACAGGACCTGTCAGCATTCCCTTTACCGGCTTATCTGTGCAGCTTTGGGCGAAGACTGACCACTTTACCGTAATAGGTTCTTTACGTGATACGTCACCCCAGATTATCGGCGGTTTAACGCATCGCGTGCCATAAGAAAGCACCCATGCTTTCTCCGTGAATACGTAACCTGCAAGGTGTTCACCGAAATATTCGACCATATCGTTTCTCTCGAATTCACCATGAACTATGACGTCAAGACCTATGTCTTCCTGAAGCTTAATGCATTCACGAATTTTGTTCTTGTTGAATTCAATATACTGCTCTTCTGTAATAGTGCCGTTCTTGAAATCTTTTCTGTTTTTTCTTACGTCATCAGTCTGAGGGAACGAACCGATAGTGGTGGTAGGGAAGAGCGGGAGCCTAAGCCGTTCCTTTTGAATTCTCTCTCTTTCTTCGAATCTTGGAAGTCTTGTGTAATCTTCTTCCTTGATGGAACTTACACGTTCTTTAACTTCTTTATCCAACACATCCGGCCTGCTCTCAAAGAGCTTGGCATTCTTAATGAAAGCGTCTTCCTTCCCTGTCGCAATCTCAATCAGTTCCGAAAGCTTTTCCTCGGCAAATGCGAAGTGCACTCTGTAAGAATCAGGAAGCTTACTTTCATTCTCAAGTGTATAAGGGACATGCAAAAGGGAGCAGGACGTTCCGATGACGAGTTTTTCTGCTGAAACAATGCCATTAAGCTCGTTTAAGATTCCTTGTGTCTTAGCATAATTGTTTCTCCATATGTTTTTCCCGTTTACCACTCCTGCGATAAGGGTTTTAGACTTAGGGAAACCGTTTGTCTTAACGAGATCAAGGCTTTTTCTGCCTTCGACAAAGTCGATTCCAATCGCGTCAAAATCAAGTGCAGTTATGTTGTTATAAATATCCCTGACATCACCGAAATATGTCTGAAGAAGGATTTTAACATTGCCTTTTGAAGAAAGAATCTTCTTGTAGATCTCTTCGAAAAGCGTGATATCGCTGCCGTTAAGGTCTCTTACGATGTATGGCTCGTCAAACTGGATCCAGTCCGCGTTTTCCAACTGCAGTTTTTCAATCAGCTTGATATATGCATCCGTAAGTGCCGGTGCAAAATCTGAAGCTTTTTTGGAACCCGTAAAACGGGCGAGCTTTAAGAACGTGAAAGGTCCTATGATATCGACTTTTGCATTTATGCCGAGCGTCTTTGCTTCCTTGAGTTCGTCAATTGGTTTGGTGCCGGCGAGACTGATTACGGTATCGTCCTCAATCTCGGGAACGATGTAGTGATAGTTGGTATTGAACCATTTTTTCATTGCGAGGGCTTTTACATTCCCGTTAACTCCTTGATAACCGCGGGCAGCGGCAAAGTATGTGTCAAGGACTGAAAGTTTCAGATTTTTGTATCGTTGCGGTATCGCATTGAAGAGGAAAGCTGTGTCAAGGATATTGTCGTAGAAAGAAAAATCATTACAGGAAATGAGGTCGATGCCGTAAGCTTTCTGAGTCTTGAGGTTGTACTCACGCTGCATTCGGCCGGACTCCAGAAGCTCGACTTCATTGATTTTGCCTGTAAAATACTTTTCGATGGCGAACTTTAATTCTCTGTCTTTTCCGATCCTCGGAAATCCGATAACTGATGTTCTCATAGTCATACCTCCTGGTGGTATTTGCAGTTTGGAGTATAAACCCACTGTTCTGATAGGTGAAATATAAAAAACAGGGACTGGACGATAGATTTAATCTATGACGCGTGTTATATTGATAGATATACTCTATGTAAAATAGGAGAACGGCATGACCCTTAAACAGTTGAGATACATCGTGACAGTTGCCGATACCGGCAATATTACCGAAGCCGCCGCCAAGCTTTTTATCGCGCAGCCGAGTCTTACTTCAGCGATAAGAGAACTGGAGAACGAATACGGCATAACTATTTTTGAACGCAGCAATAGAGGTGTGGAAATCACTGCGGAGGGAGAGGAATTCATGGGGTATGCAAGGCAGATCCTCGAGCAGTCCGATCTTATAGAAGAAAGGTACACGGGCAAGACAGAAGGCAAGATGCGTTTCTGTGTTTCTTCTCAGCACTATTCCTTTGCTGTTGAGGCATTCGTCGAACTTCTCAAGCTCTATGGTGGCAACAAGTATGAATTCCACATGAGGGAAACCCAGACATATGACATTATAGATGATGTTGCAAAGCTTAGGAGCGAGATTGGAGTGCTCTATCTCAATGCGTTTAATGAGACTGTAATCATGAAGACGTTGAGGGATAACGAATTGTTTTTCGAACCGCTTTTTAGGGTAAAGCCTCATGTGTTTATCAGCAATCATTCGCCGCTTGCGAAGAAGAGATGGCTGACGCTTGATGACCTGAAGCCGTATCCGAGGCTTGCATATGAGCAGGGACGCCACAACTCATTCTACTTTTCTGAAGAGATACTGAGTACTGTTGATGCGGATAAAGAATTGATAGTCAGAGACCGTGCGACACTCTTCAATCTTCTTATCGGACTTGACGGATACACAATCTGCAGTGGCGTCATAAGCGAGGAACTCAATGGTCCGAACATAATAGCCAAGCCCCTGAAAGTCGATGACTACATGCAGATAGGCTACATACTTCCCGAGCGCACTCACCCGTCGTTCCTAACTGAGGAATACATTAGGATTTTAAGGGCATTTTTTGTGTAGCGTGCAGGCGGATGAATTAGGATGCTTAATCTTCCTGCTTCAGGCTCTCTGCCATATCGACCTTATCAAGCTTACGGTTCCCGAAGTAAAGGGAGACAAGATACGAACCTGCGACGATAAGAAAGTACAGTATAAGCGTGGAGGGTTTTACGACAACATCGATAAATACGCCGGAATTCTCTACAGAGTTGGACATCATTAGTTTGGTCATGAAGACCGTGAGCGGAATCGACAGAAGGTAACAGCAGGGAAGAAGCATGTGGTTAGGACGAAGGATAATGTCTCTTATCTCTCTGTCGTGATAACCGAGGACTTTGAGCATCGAGATATTCCGTCCGTTCTCATCGATAATCATTCCCGACAGAAGATTTACGATAAGAATGCAGACAATGATTCCGACAGTGAGGAGTACGTTATATACGACTTTCGTGGCGGAAAGCATCTGCGAGAAGGAATCCTTATATGAATCAAAATCCGCTACTTTCAGAATCTGATCTGAAGGGACGTTAAGCGGCTCGACGCTTAAGATGTTGTTGTATTCGTCGGGAGAAATTCCTACGATACGGGCGGCGTTTTCCTTGCTCGTTATGATGAGGCGAAGAGCATTGTTATCGATAATATCGCTTATGTGAACTGTCCATTCTTCTCCTGTGATGCGATGAATGAAAGTAAAATCATTGCCTGCGGTGACACCGTAATAACTTGCGGCGCCGCTTGTCATATAGTATTCACCGTATGTAAGAGGAGCGCCCGATACTGATTCCCTTTTAAGAAGAATATTGTCCTCGTCGTAGCCTATAAGATTGAAGCCCACATTGGTTCCCGGCACCTCGAACATAACATCGATAAGTGTTTCGCCGTCCTCGACGGTTCCTGTATGGAATGTCTTTAGTCCCGTCTCATACCTGGCATTACCCATCATGTCGGGAAGCACCTTCTCCAGTACATTACGCTGAGAATCCTGACACATGCCGCCGAGAAGAATTATTATGCTCGCGACAGTCATTCCGATAATGAAGACCAGGGTTCTTACGGGATTCCCGATCAGAACTCTTAACATGTAGATAGTTTTGAATCTTAAGGCAGAAGTTCTGAATAAAAGGCGGGTATTCCTGATGCCTTTGTTATTCTTCATGAGTGAATAAGCGTCCTTACGAAGACAGCGTGCGGTAACGACAGCCGCGATAAGGCAGTTAAACACAAGAGGTATCAGAACAGCCGCAAGCAGGAAAGCAACATTGTAACTTACGGTATAGGGGAAGGAATCCATATCGTTAAAGAAGTAAGTGCTGAATGCCTGCGCGAAAGGAATCGTGGCAATGACGCCCAGAAGACCTCCCGCGAATGTCGGTATCAAAGCATACAGAACATAGTGAGTGATAAGCTCACGATCTTTATATCCGAGGGCTTTAAGAGTTCCGATATTACGGGATTCGCTATTTATGATACGCGACAACATAAATGCGATGATTATCATTACAAGAACAAATAATATACTGCTATAGGACGAGAATTCGCCTTTAAGCATGGCGGAGGTTGACCGCATAAGTTCAATCCTGTTATTCGAATAGGAACTTATATACTCTACAGGTCTGTAATCTTTATACAGCTCCTGACGGAAATCGTTGCTTAGAGAACTGTCGTTGAATATGACGCTGTAGTACAGATTGTTTGTAAGACTCGTGTCGGAGGATATGATCTCATCGTAGTATTCCGCACTTACTATACCGGTCGTGAAGTGATAATAATCGCCTAACGATTCCGTAAGATCCTTCAACGTATTAAGGTAGTCGGGACGAAGCGCGTAACCGCCGATAATAAAGCGGTCGTCTCCTGCAATCAGTTCGTCCCCTATATTAAGATTGTTGTTCAGGGCATAGTCACGACAGATATAGATTTTCCCGTAGTCAGGCGTAAATCGCGTGGCATATTCATTAGTGCCACCATCTTTCTCGAATATCCAGGTGAGATTTACCTCCCCGTTATCTTTGAAAATCCTGATCGTATTATCGCCGCTTGTGATATCGGTATAGTACTGCGCCTCCATGATCATATCGTACTCAGATTCATATCGCAGGAGATCCTCTTCAGATATCTCACGATCGGGTACGAACTGGGCGTCTTCGACGTTAAGATTACCGTATATCTCCTCCGTCTTTATCTCCATGGTTCTTGCAGTAGTAAGAGCCCCTGCAAGCATCGTAACAGCTATTAAAGTGAGAAAAGAAGTTACCATGAAGAAAGAGAACTTCTTAAGAGCCGACCGATAAACTTTACGATTAAGCGTCATATTCCAAGCTCTCCGACTTTAAGTCTCTTCTTCAAAGTGTTCTCTACCACCTTGCCATCTTTAATTCGTATCAGTCTGTCAGCCATTCCGGCGATCCTCTCGTCGTGGGTTATCATTACAATCGTCGTGTCATAGTGCTCATTGATCTTCTCCAGAAATGAAAGAACGTCTCTCGAGGATGCGGAGTCCAGAGCTCCCGTCAATTCGTCGCACAGAAGAAGGGCAGGATTCTTAACAAGTGCCCTCGCGATGGAACAACGCTGCTGCTGTCCGCCCGACAGCTCGGAAGGGAAGTGGGTCTTATGTTTATCAAGCCCCAACACGGAAAGAAGTTCATTCTCGTCAATAGGATTCTTCGCTATATCCTTGACGACTTTTACATTCTCGATAACATTCAGCTCGGGTATGAGATTATATGCCTGGAAGACCATTCCCAGCTTCTCGCGGCGGTAATCGGTGAGTTGCTTCTTGTTAAGGGAAGTAATTTCCAACCCGTCAACCGTTATCGTTCCGCTGTCAACGCGGTCGAGTCCGCCGATCATATTAAGAAGAGTGCTTTTGCCTGACCCGGAGGGGCCTAAAATAACGCAAACTTCGCCCTTCGTTATCTCCAGACTCACGTTATCCAGTGCTTTGACAGAAGACTCTCCCTGACCGTATTGCTTACAGATGTTTCTTATCGATATGTGTTCCACGGCTTATTTCCTTTATGACTTCTTCAAGACTTCCATTCGTTAATTGCAGCAGACATCTTAAGGTCAATGTCTTCGCGCGTTTTTCTGCACTCGGCGGGGAATTCTTTACCAGCTTTGAACAGACGTATAAGAAGTCCGCTTCCTACGGGAAGCACCGACTTAAGAAAACCCTCGGGAAATACAAAATGAGTGCCATGCTCATAAATCAGATACTGAACTTCGCATTCGTGAGGTTTTTCCTGAAGGCGCTTCTCCATTCGCCTTATGTACTTTGCCGTATCCCACAGAACATCGTCCTCGGCGCCGATAAGAAGAAGCTTGCCTTTGATTCTTTCTACCTTTATTTTCTCCTCTTCCTGGACAGGGTGGAGACGCTCGGATTCGTCGAACATTTTTCGCGCTGCTGCCATGTCGCCGCCTTCTTTTGCCTCCTCTTTAAGCCTCATACCGTACTCGGGGTGACGGTAGGCATAGGGCAGATAGGGAAGAGGCTCGCCCTGCCATGAGAGAGTGGATTCGTTGTTGCCGGGCCACTCGGTGTAGCCGTCCTTCTTGCCTCTGTAGAAGCCCTCCATAATGAAATCGCTCGGCGACATCGCCATTGTAAGAGTTATCTCCGGATAGTATGACGCCGCCACCAAAGACAGCATTCCGGTCGTGGATGCGCCGACTATGCCAAACTTATTGATGCCCTTGCGCTTCATGTACTCGATAGCGTTGCCGATGCGCTCCACCGGCATATTGTGGTGCCCGTAATCCTTGTGGGCAGGAGACAGGGTCATGACGCTAACGCCGTAGCTTCTGTGGATCCACTTTACGGCGCGCTTCGCCATATAATCCTCGCAGTCGTCTCCGAGCATCGCGATGATCGCGGCTTTCGCGCCCTCGTAAGGCCAGTAGCAGCCGTAAAAGCCCTCGGTAATCTTCTCTTTAACCATAATTTTACCCTCTCTCGAAAATAAGATTTAATATCGTTTCAACCAGCGTATCGATGGTTTCTTTATAGACAGCTTCGTGAAGTTCAGCCCGCGACTCAGATGTCAGGACAAGAATCTTGGACATGTTGGCGACAAGCGGCAGATTCACGTCCTTACGCACGTTGTTAAGGTGAGAAAGAAGTCCTCCGGTTATAGCACTTTCTTTCTCGATATCCGGCTCGAAAGTATCCGTATTCTTAAGAAGCTTCGCCTCGTCCTCGAGTGTCAGGTGAGGATAGATGCTTATCTCCTCGTCAACAACTGCGTGAAGATACTTACGCGCATCCTCTTCACCGAGTTTTCTTTTACCGGATAAGACATCTTCACTTATCAGTACGGGAATCATTTTCTGCCTGTGGTAAAGGATAAGATCCGCCATGTATTCTTCCTTGTTCTTCCAGAAGTGGTAGAATGTTCCTTTGGCGATGCCGGCAGCTTCAGTAATCTTGGATATCGTGGTGTGGGTCATCCCGTATTCCTTAAGAAGGGGAAAGCCCGCCTCAAGCATCGTAAGCTTCAGCTGCTCTTTCTCGTCCTCTTTGAAAACTCGCTTTGGCATTTATTGTCTCCTTGTGACCATTCTTTGAAAATGTTCACAAAGAGAATATATAATTATCGTAGTTAGTTGTCAATAACCATAATTAGCATACGTAAATCACTGTGAAGCAAATAAAGTATATTACGAAAATCTGTTTATGATTATTTAAATAATACTTTTTAGGTCGAAAATATTATTCAATTCCATGAAAACTGTTTTGAATAATAAAAATCGAGCAAAAGTATTACTAATTTTTATTCTCAACAAATAAAATAATAATATTGATCAAAATTTATTATTAAAAAATGTTTTCGAGGAAATGAGTAATATGGTTCCCAGACTTGCTAATGGTTTTATTGACAAGATATATTTACTCTAATAAAATGACACGGAGTCATTTTGTTAGAGGTGATTTATGCCGAAAGTTACGGAAGATTACATCGAGAATAAGAAAAAAGCGATAATTGATGCGGCTTACGAGGTCTGCAGGTCTAAGCCTCTTACATCTGTTGAGATGAAAGACATTATCGAGAAGACCGGGTTCTCGCATGGCGTGATATACAGATACTATCAGAATCTGGATGAAGTGCTGCTGGATATATTATTAAGAATTAACCAAAGTAATAATCTGAATGAACGTTTTCTCCGATTAACTCATGAAGAAGAGGAATGGAAGGCTGTAATACGGCAAACATGCAAGATGTTATCGGATATGATAGTCAGTGCTGGCACCGATACCCTCAAGATAGCAGCTTACGCGGATACTTTCGCTGTCAGTGATCCCGAGAGAGTACTTAAGATCAGCGAGAGGCTCAACAAGAAAGCAATAAATCCGATTATATCGCTCGAAGCCTTAATGAATGAGTATCTTAAGGAAATCATCGAGAAAGAATCACTTCAGCCGACTTTATCACTTGATAACATAATGCAATTCATGAGTGCTTCCGCCCGAGGAATCCAGACTGATTATCTTCTGTCAGAGAGCTTCGGATCCGAGAATTATAAAAACAGATACAACCCGGAGGACATGTTCTCCTGCCTTGCCGAGTCGTTGATCATTATGTTGGGAGGAACCGGCAAGTGAGTCTGGATTATTCAGGTACTCTGTCAACGGAAGAAAGACAGATACTTACCGAGATAACAATGCATATTATCTGCAACGATACTGTGGCAAGAGAGCAGGAAGCAAAAGTGCTTTTCGCAGTAAATGACGAACTTAATTCTGCCCCTCTGCCTGATGTGCCTATGATACTGTATCTTTCTGTCGATAACAGCGGCGATGAGCTGTGGGTTAACAGCATGCAGACTATGGCTGATGCTTCCTCTGACGGAACACTTATACAGCTTGACTGCGGGCATAATGTTCATAGCTTTGAGTACGAACGAATAAGCGAAGATATGACTGAGTTTATTGAGAATCTGGGAAAACAGTTGGAGAGCTTAGAGAATGAAGAAAGCACTTAAAAACATCGTAAAAGTATTACTTGTTATTTTTGCAGCATTAATTGTATTTGTTATAGGGCTCACAATCTATAATAAGGTAATGCTTAAGAAGGAGGCAGCTGTCTTCGATAATCCTCTCGGACAGCATGTTGAAGTAGACGGACATAATATGACTGTCTATGTGGAGGGGGAAGGAGAGCATACACTTGTGTTTCTTTCCGGGTCAGGAACGGCATGCCCGATACTTGATTTTAAGGCATTGTACAGTTTATTGTCTGATGATTACAGGATAGTTGTTATCGAGAAATTTGGTTACGGTTTTTCTGATGTGGTGGATGGTGATCGTGACTTTGATACGATCTTAAGACAGGATAGGGAGGCTCTTTCCATTCTCGGGATAGAAGGTCCGTTTATTCTTTGTCCGCATTCTATGTCGGGTGTAGAGGCGCTTTTATGGGCACAAAAGTTCCCTGATGAAGTCGAAGCAATCGCAGGCCTTGATATGGCGGTTCCTGAACACTATGACATTATTGATGGTTCAAGCGGTTCGGGTACCGGTTTAAATATGCTTGTCGATATGCTACGTGGCAGCGGATTATTAAGACTATTGGGAGATGATTTTATTATTCCTTGTGCTGAACATCTGACGGAGGACGAGATCAGAATATATCGTCAGATTGTATATGCCAGAATACTGAACGAGAATGTAATTAATGAGGGTGAATGGACGGATGAGGTATGCGATGAGATAAGAAGCAATACGATTCCTGACATCCCGATAATCCTCTTCATATCTGACGGCACCGGTGGTACTGGTCTTGATACCGAGACCTGGCGCGGATGCACATATGACTTTGCCGAGAGCAGGGATAATGTCGAGATAGTAGAGCTTAACTGCGGACATTATGTTCATGACTTTGAAAGTGAGAGAATTAGCGCGGATATGAGAGAGTTTATCGAGTCGCTTACTCATCTGTAATTCTTAAAATTATAGTTAGCGTTGACTAACTTGTTAGGGTATAATCCTCTCGATTAATCGTATTCGATCGCAGAGGAGAAGAACATATGATTAAGCTTCAGGGGCTTTCACAGGAAGAGATATCGGTGATATCCGGCAGAATCGCGGATGCATTCTATGACTATAAATACAATGAAGATGATCTCGGGCTTATCAAATACATAAGAAGCCGTGAGGATATGCATACTTATATCAATGCCATTGTTCTGGCTTCTTACAGGAGCGGTCTTCTATATGCCACGTCACCGAAACAGGAGGGATATCTGATACTCTCGGGAGAAGGTGTCGGCAAGATAGGTGTAATCGACGGATTGAGAATGATATCAGCCGAGAAGAAAGCCCTTGGAGGATTTAAAAATATGAAGGCATTTATCTCGGCATGCTTTGCTGACGGCAATACCATCGAGACGAGGATGATGAAGGCAAAGCGTAAATTCATAAGGATTGAAGTTCTCGTAGTACGCCCGGAATACCAGAAGCAGGGGTACATGAGGCAAATAATGGAATATGTATATGATCTGGCTGATAAGTCAAGTCTTCCGGTAATTCTTGATACTGACGACAAAGATAAGAGCCTCAGATATCAGCATCTCGGCATGAAGCTTGACCGTGTGAGAAGTTGCGGCGAACACTTCCATATGTATGATCTGATAAGAGAATAAAGCATTGATCTTATGCTCTCGGAGACCGAGAATGTCTGGTCCTCTTTTAAGGATGTGAAGACATTTGAAGATTTAATGATGTGTTTATCTTGGCAACCTTTGTGTCTCGGATCATGCGAAGAATGGAGTCAAAGAGAATATCTATATCCTCGAGAAGTTCAATGAATATAGAGGATCTCACCCCAGTAAGGCTATGCCTTCTTGGAACGCACTTTTGAAGTATATTCCTGATAACTGATTGAAAGTGTAGCTCGAGTAAATGAAGAAGCGAATATAGTTCCCTATACCATTTTTGTTATCGTTTAATGGTTGGTATAGAAAAATAACAACATTTCTATACCATCATGATGTACAGCCGATTTTTGGTATAGAGTTTTCAGAAAATTCTATACCAATAAACTTTCTAATATCAGTATGGTATAGTCAAAGTGATTTGTTTCTATACCAAACTGGCATAGCTTTATGACTTGGTATAGAGATAATCCAATTGCATTATTACCACGGATTCCGTGAAGTCAAAAGCTACGAATGAACAATAAATGAAGGAAAAGAGATTATATATTATCGCGATGATCGGAGCGGTCATTTGCTTTATAGGAGATATTCTTCTGGGGTATTTTACTCCGATGCCCGGCTTCGGAAATAGAATCGTCGGGATCAGTTTCTCTTATAGATGGGCGGATGTTGATCCTGTAAGATTTGCAATTGCCGGATTCTTGGGTGTTGTGGCGTTGCTTCTCATGTTCTCTGGATTCTACGGGATTTATCTTCGAATGAAGAGAAATAACGACGGACTATCCAAATTGTTTTTGATATCGGCGTTTGTATTTGTATCAGTGGGTACGCTTTACCATAATGTATTTTCTATCACAGCATATACTTACAATAAACTTATGTCCTGCGGATTTGATCAGGCACAGGATTTTTCCATGGATATCTTCAATACCTTTATTCTCGTAAGTATACCTGCGGCAATAGGATATGCGTGCATGACAGTGGTGTTTTTCTTTTCCTGTCTTAAGGGAAATATCTTTTCGAAGCGCTGGATGTGCCTTGTAAATCCATTAGTTTGCATGCTTTTCTGTGTTGTATTGTCAAAGATCCTTCCGCAGACCCCGTTTGTAAACGGAATATTCAGCATGGGACAACAAAGCATCGGTTTGTTTACAGTGTTTATGGCTTTGTTTGCTACAAGTAGGGGAGGAGAAATACACTCCTGAACTCTCTCGAAAATACTATGATAAAATAATAACCTACCAAGATGATAGGCGTAACAGCCAGAACTTCTACAGGAGATTATTTTATATGGCAAAGAAAGAGAATAAATACAGCGAATATGGAATTGCAACACAGGCGATTCACACCGGTACGGATTACGATGCCGAGACGGGTGCAGTAAGACGCCCTCTTCATATGGCAAACAGCTATAAGCTTCCGGACGATCTGTCTAAGGTGAATTATTCATCGACAGATCTTCTGATGTATTCCCGTAACGGTAATGCCAATCAGCATTGGCTGGAAGAGAAGATTGCAGCTTTACATGAAGCCGACGATGCGATAGTTCTGGCAAGCGGAGTCGGAGCATTGCATGCGCTTTTCTGGACGCTTCTAAAAACCGGAGACCGCGTCGTATATCCGAAGGTCAGTTACATGGCGGTTTACCGTATGTTCCATGAACTGTTCAATAATAAGTTCGGAGTTGAGACGGTTATGGTCGATATGACTGATTTGGAAGAAGTTAAAGCTGCGATAACCCCCGGAACAAGACTCGTTCACATCGAGACACCCGACAATCCGACTAACGGAGTTACTGACATAGAAGCAATAGTAAAGATTGCTCATGAGAACGGCGCTCTCGTGTCTGTTGATAATACTTTCGCATCGCCATTGAATCAGAAACCTTTGGAATACGGTGCAGATTTTGTTGTTGAAGCGTTGACGAAATTCATCAACGGACACGGTGATGCCCAGGGAGGAGCAATCATATCGAATGACCTCGAGACGATGGACAGGATAAGATACGAAGCTCAGGTAAATGTCGGTGCAGTTATAAGTCCCTTCAATGCATGGCAGATTTTCAGAGGATCCGTTACGTTTCCTCTTCGTATGCAAAGGATCAACGATTCTTCACAGAAGATTGCCGAGTGGCTGGAGCAGCGTGAGAATGTGACTTTCGTATCGTATCCGGGACTTCCGAGTAATCCGGGACATGAACTTGCAAAGCGTCAGATGAAGAACGGTTACGGCGGAGTGATCTCCTTCGGAATCAATGCAGACGACAAAGCTGTAGAGCGGTTCTGCGCTGCTTTGAAGGTGGTTACTTTCGCAGTGTCTCTGGGGCACGACGAGAGCCTGATCTTTCCGCAGCCGAGCTATGACGAGCGAATCAATCTATATCCCGAGAAATTCCGAAAAGGGTTTATACGTTTCTCTGTAGGGCTGGAGGAGCCGGAGGATATTATCTCGGATCTGGATCAGGCGTTCAGAAGTATAGGGTTGTAAGTGACTTAATATAATTGACAAGAGGTAAATATATTCTTATAATGACTACAAAACAAAACGAGTCATTAAGGAGAGTGAGAATGCCTAAGATTTTTACGCAGGAAGACAGAGATGTTCTACGTGAGAAGATGTTAGACACGGGCTTGAAGTTGCTCGAGAGCAAGAGGTATAAGTACATATCTGTCGAGGAAGTCGCGTTAGAGGTAGGAGTTGCAAAGGGAACCTTCTATAACTTCTTTGACTCTAAGGAAGCGTTCTTTTACGAGATAATGCAACGGATTAAGGAAAAGAACAGGGAGCCTCTGAAGAAGCTTTCACCCCGAGCTTCCATTGACGAGATAACAGAGTGCCTTTATTACAGATATACGCATGTGAAAACTGTGTATGAGTATTTCACAACAGAAGAGATAAAGCAGATCGTAAGAAAACTTCCGGACGGTGATGTTGGGAACGATAGTGAGAGCTTTGCACAGGAGCTCTTCGGAAAGCTGGAAAAGTACAATGGGAAGCCAGAGGTAATAGTGTCGATGTTCCATATACTGGCTCTGGCTTCCTCTGATAATAGCATAAAGGGTGAAAGAGGCTACAAAGCTTCTATGAAGCAGTATTGTAAGGCTCTTGCTGAATATATTGTTAATGGAGATAATGTATGAATTTTGAATCTATTGATGTAAAGAAGGAATTTGAATATTTTGACTCGGTCGCACCGAGAAAGACGATAAAAATCCTCGGGAAAGATTTTACTTACAGGTATTACAAAAACCCTGATCCAAAGGTTGATGCGACGATGCTGATGTTGGCAGGCGGTTCGGGACTTGGTGATGCATTTGCAGGAATGGCAAGAGCATTTACGGAGAAGTATTCGCTTATTAACTTTAACTATCCGTTGGGCTTTACAGATAATGAAGCCATGGCGGATGCAATTGCAGAGCTTATTAAGAATATTGGCGCCACGAACGTATATCTGTGGGGACAGTCGTACGGCGGGGCTCTGGCTCAGATAATTGCAAAGAAACATCCGGAGGTTGTTAAAGGACTCATACTTACTTCCACTGCATCAATGACGGGTAACTTAAGATATGAAGGAATGAAATGTCTTGTAAACATGTTCAGCGAAGAAAAGGAGAAGAAGGATATCAAGACATACAAGAAGCTGCCGATGTCTTTGCTTCCGGTCCTTCTTAATCTTGCTTTCAAAGTAAAGATGAAAGATAACCCCGCAGGGCAGAGGGTGGTAAAGGACTTTATCGATTATCTGAAGCCGGATCTTACGAGAGAGTATTTTATACATATGACAAGGCTTCTTTGTGATCTTAGAAACCACCTTGGGACGCATCGTAAAGAGGATTTTGAATACTTGAGGGGGCGCATTCTTGTTATAGAGCCGGAGGATGACGATACCTTTACGGCAGATGTTAAGGAAGGTCTTATTAACGATATGCCGGATCCGGTTGTAAACAGGGAAATAAGCGGGGGACATCTTGCAATGATGTTTGACACGGATAATTTTATCGATGTTATAGATCGTTTTATGAGTGAGCAGAAGTAAGGTTAAGTAAGGCTATCGTTCTGTTCCTTCGTGACAACTACTGCGCCGACAGCCATTATCAGGAATGCGATTATCAATAGGAGTGTCGGGAGTTCTTTATAAATTATCAGGGACAACAGCGCGCCGATAAAAGGCGAGACTGCATAATACGCGCTGGTCTTCGCGGCGCCCAGATATCTTTGGGCTCTTATGTAGAAAAAAACGCTTAACCCGTATGCGGCAAAGCCCAGCAAAAGTGCGTAGATGATATGAGGTGATAAGGATAAACTCTCGCCTGTAAGCAAAGCGACGATTACCGCTCCGGTTCCTGAACCTATGCCTTTAACGACAACGATTTTGGCAGGATCCTTGGATGAGAGCGTTCGTGTGCAGTTATTCTCGAATCCCCACGCCAGACAGGCGATAAGCGCGAATAACGAGTAGCGCGAGAATGTGAGTGATTCGCTTCCTTCGAAGGACAGAAGGATGCTTGCGATCGTTATAAGCGTTATCCCTGACCAGAGCTTAGCCGATATCTTCTCCTTGAACAAAACCAGGGCAATAATAGACGTCGTTACGATCTCGAAGTTATTGATAAGCGAGATGTTGGCAGCGGGGGAGCCTGTCAGAGCAAACATCAGTGATACCGGCGCGATTATGTCTAAGATCACCATGCCGATAAGGTACGGAATATCTTTCTTGGTAAAGCGTTCGCTCGTTTCTTCTCCTCCTCGAAAAGGAAGCACGCACAGCATCCCGATCCCTGCTCCAAGATACAGAAGCCCTGCCATAAAGGACGGCGGAATGGTGTTCATCAGCATTTTCGAAAGAGGTGAGCTTAATGCGTAAAGCGCTGCGGCAAGTATGGCGAAGAATATCGCTTTCTTTCTCATTTGTCCCCCTCAAGTAAAATCGAACATCGTGTCCGATAGAATAGTATAATCAAAAACAGACTCGAACATAAGTAGAAGTTCCTAAGAGTTATAGGTGCATAAAACGCTGTAGTATTTTAAAATAAAGAAAGACAATCAAGAAAGGAATTGATTTCTAAGCCATGTATTATGCCAGTGTAGGCATTATGTCACTGATCGTTATGGTCATCATTAATATAGAGGCGCTTAGAAAGGTTGAGAAAACACCTGAGAATGATGCGCACTTTAAATACCGTCAGTATCTGTTAGCGCTGATTCTTTTCTTCGTTGCTGATATATTGTGGGGATTCTTCTATGAGAGAAGATGGCTGATACCTACGTATGTAAATACATTAATGTTCTTCGCTTCGATGGTGTTATCCGTTCTTTGCTGGACAAGAGGCGTCGTTGCCTTCTCGGGAAATAAAGGGAAAAGCGGCAAGATCCTGGAATTAAGCGGGTGGATTATCTTCTTGTTTGAGATGGTAGTTCTTATAGTTAATCTGTTTGTTCCGATCGTTTTTACTTTCAGAGAAGACAAAGAGTATGTTCCGTTGCCTGCGAGGTATATCGGATTGGCCTTGCAGATGATCCTTTTCCTTGTGACGGCAGTTTATTCTATGGTTATAGCGGTGCGTTCAGAAGGAATGGACCGGTCGCATTATAGAACGATAAGTATCTCCGGATTAATTATGTTGTTCTTTATAACCATTCAGATGTTTTACCCGTTGATGCCTTTCTATTCAATGGGTTGCCTGTTTGGTACCTGCCTGATTCATACTTTCATTTATAAAGACAAAGAAATCGATTATAACATGTCGATCAGGCTTGCAAAGCAGAAGGCATACAAGGATGGTCTGACCGGGGTAAATAACAGAATGGCTTATCTTGAGGCTCTGGTAGAACTGGAAACTGAGCACGAGAATGGCGAATTATCAGAATATGGTGTCATAGTATTTGATCTGAACGGACTCAAAACCATCAATGATACGTTAGGTCACGAAGCCGGAGATGAATATATTAAGAGCGGATGCAACATAATATGTCAGATTTTCGCTCATAGTCCTGTGTTCCGTGTAGGCGGTGATGAATTTGTGGCGATCCTTAAGGGCGATGATTATGTAAACAGGGAAGCTCTTTTAGAATCCTTCAGGAAGGCGATAGAAGAGAATCTGCGACAAGGGGCCGTAATCGTAGCGAGCGGTCTTGCAGTTTATGACGCATCAACTGATACCGGCTATAATGATGTGTTTAAGCGCGCAGATAGATTCATGTACGAGCAGAAACAGGCACTTAAGGCAATTAACCATGGATAAAGCAAATCTTATAAAGCAACTTAAGGAACTGTCCGACGGGTTTGATTTAAAAATCTCTGAAGCGGCCATTTCTAAAGCTATCGGATTCTCGAGATTCAAGGTCTATTCAAAGGGCGAGATCATCGCCAGAACAGGCGATAAGACTACTACTGCCGGGCTGGTGATAAGCGGCGTTATTAGAAGCTACTATGTCGATAAAGACGGGAATGACATAACGCAGTATTTCGCAGCAGAGGCAGGCTGGTGCATCGATTCAGGAATGATCGAATTTAACGAGATGCAGTCCAACTGGGAGGCTCTCGAGGATACTACGGTAATGCTTTTCGAAGTGAAGGACATGAAGGAACTGATCTATGGTGATGAGAATCTGAAGAAGGCGTGGATATCTATCTTGGAAAGCGGGATACGCTACAAGGTATATAGGGAGAACGGCTTTCTGGTCGAGAACGCCACGGAAAGGTATCTTGCATTCAGGAAAACATATCCCATGCTTTCAAAGCGTGTTCCTCTGCGATATATAGCCACATATCTTGGAATAACGCCTGAGTCTTTAAGCAGGATTAGATCATCGCTTAAAGAAAATGAAGTTTGACAAATCTATGGACTTAAAGTAATCTACGATAGCTAACAGCGATAACAATCGCTGTTGACGCAATCGAGATATAATATGCCAAGAGATAAGTCATTAAGCCACGATAGAGTAAACAGAGCCATTAAAGAAGAGTTTCTGGAGAAGGGCTTCGAGGGTGCTTCCATAAGAAGCATTGGAGCTCGCGCCGGTATGACTTCAGCCGGACTATACAGACATTATGCGGATAAGGATGCCATGTTTGATGCTATGGTGAAGCCTCTTGTTGAGAGTATCAGAAGCTGGACCGAGAAGCATACAAGCAAGAAATACAGTCTTCTTGAGGATGGTGTTCCCGATAAGGATCTATTCGGAGAGAACTTCGTTGATATGGTAAAGGAGATAATCCTTCCCAGAAGAGACGAGTTTATTCTTCTTATGTCCCGTTCAAGCGGAACCAGATACGAGCACTTTATTCACGATTATGTTGAAGATAACCAGAAGGAATTCTTAGAGGCGATAGAATACTTAAAGGATAAAGGGTATCCCGTAGTAGACATAAGCGAGCAGGAGCTTCATATGCTGTTGTCAGCATATCTGACGGCGTGCTTTGAGCCGATCATACACGATTACGACGATGCAAAAGTCATAAAATACCTGGATACGGTACAAAAATTCTTCATGCCGGGGTGGTTAAGAATAATGGGAATCAGTCAGTAAGAGCCGCAAGGCTCTTTTTTAATCTCGTTAGCTATCGTTTTCGAGTTAGCGTTAGCTAACTGAAAGTAATAATTGATAACAAAAGATTATATAAAACGGAGGACAAAGAAGTTGGGTAAAACAGAAAAGTTTGATCACATGAAGCTGATCAGGGAATATGCCGGCGGACATAAAAACCTGATTACGCTCGGAAGAATTTTCGCAGCCATAAGCGCTGTCATGACGCTTATTCCGTATTATGAGCTTTGGAAAGTCATAAGGACGGCGGTAAACGGTGAAGATCCGGAGAACATTAAGGGATATGCCTGGGCGGCAGTAGCCTTGATCGTCGGAGCATTACTTGTATATATAATGGCGCTCTTTTGCACGCATATAGCGGCATTCAGAGTGCAGGCGAATATGAGAAGTTCTCTTATGAGAAGGATAATCACATTGCCCTTGGGTGTCTTTGATGAGGACGGTACAGGAAGGATAAGAAGGATCGTAAACGATTCAACTGCCGCTACGGAAACTTATATAGCGCATAACATTCCCGATAAGACCGTCGCAGCAATTACCCCGATAGGGCTGCTTGTACTGGTGTTTGCTTTTGATTGGAAGATCGGTCTTATTTGCATGATTCCTGCTCTGATCGGTTTTGTGTGCATGATGTCCATGATGGGCAAAGGCATGCAGGAGAAGATGAAGGAATATCAGGATGCTCTCGAGACCATGAGCAGCGAAGCAACTGAATATGTCAGGGGTGTTCCGGTAGTAAAGACCTTCGGGCAGACAGTGCATTCCTTCAAAAGATTCAAAAGTTGCATAGACGGATTCGGTAAGTGGGCAACAGATTACACACTTCTGCTCAGGTTCCCGATGACAGGTTTTATGACCTGCATCAATGCCATATTCGCCTTCATAGTGATCGCAGCCTTCGTGGTTACAAAAAACGGTGTAGATAATGCATCCGTTCTGAACATAATGTATTACATCATCATCACGCCTCTTGTTACCATAGCCCTTACCAAAATCGCGTATTCCGGTGAGGCGGAAATGACCTTGATTGATGCCTTAAAGCGTGTCGAGAAGATCATGGAGATTATTCCTTTGGAAGACGGCAAATCTGACAAGATGCCGGAAGACTTCGGACTGGAGCTTAAGAATGTCACTTACAGATATAAGGATGCAACGAGGGATGCGGTAAATGATGTGAGCCTTGCGATTAAGCCCGGTGAACATGTGGCGCTTGTCGGTCCTTCAGGTTCCGGAAAGACCACGTTAGCTGAGCTTATGGTCAGATTCTTTGATGTCTCCTCCGGCGAGATTCTGATAGGCGGAGTAAACGTTAAGGATATTTCTCAGAGCACGCTGATGAAGCAGGTCTCATTTGTTTTCCAGGATAGTAAACTAATCAAGAAATCCATTCTCGAGAATGTCCGGATGGCAAGACCGGATGCAAGCGAGGAAGAAGTTCTGGAGGCATTGAGGAAGGCTCAATGCATGGATATCATCGAGAAGCTTCCGAAAGGGATCAACACAGTAATAGGCGAGAAGGGAACCTATCTGTCCGGCGGTGAACAACAAAGAATTACCATCGCAAGAGCGGTTCTTAAAGATGCTCCGATCCTGATCCTCGATGAAGCCACCGCCTTCGCAGATCCGGACAACGAGACCAAAGTGCAGGAGGCATTTGAAGAGCTTGCGAAGGATAAGACTCTCATCATGATAGCTCACAGACTAAGTACGGTAATGAATGCTGACAAGATCTTCGTCATGGATAACGGAAGATTGACGGAATCCGGAACACACAAAGAGCTCATGGATAAAGGCGGCTTGTATAAGAAGATGTTTGATGAATACACAAGGTCAATAGAGTGGAAGGTAGGTGCATGAAGATGGTAGAGAAGTTGCAGCACAAATACGCGCTCTCGAGACAGGGCGCTGTGGATATGATCAAGGCGTGCATCAGCGTAGCCGTCACGAATATTGTTCTCATGATGACAGCGGGTATTCTTTACACACTGATAAAAGACCTCCTCGAGAACAACCTCACCCAAGACAGAATACCTTTCTACGCCATTGGTTCTGCCATCATAATAGTTCTGGTCTTTGTCACAAACTTTATTCAATATAACGCCACATTCCTTACAACATATCGCGAGAGCGGCGTCAGAAGAACGGCAATCGCCGAGAAATTAAGAAAACTGCCTCTCTCATACTTTGGCAAGAAGAACATTGCTGATTTGACAACGAATATAATGGGGGACTGTGCCCAGATTGAGACTGCATCCAGCCACTGGATTCCCGAGCTTATCGGTGCAGTAGCTTCCGTAAGTCTTGTAGGAATCAGCATGTTTTTCTTCTTTGACTGGAGAATGGTTCTTGCAAGCTTCTGGGTAATCCCGGTTGCATTCATAATTGTTACCACATGTTCGGGTGCTGAGAAGAGAGCGGTACGTAAGAATCAGGCTGTAAAGCTCGATATGGCTGACGGCATACAGGAATGTCTGGAATCGATTAGAGACCTGCGAGCTAACAATGCTCAGGACAGATATATGGATGAACTTGACGGCAAGATCAGAAAGGTCGAGAAGTTCGCCTTGTTTACCGAGCTTAAGATGGCAGTTTATGTGAATTCCGCAGCCATTATACTGAAGCTTGGTATCGGAACTACTGCGGTTGTGGGAGGAATGCTTTTCGCGAAAGGGGATATCGATATTCTGACCTTCTTCATGTTCCTGATGCTTGTGTCAAGACTCTATGCACCAATGGAGATATCCCTGCAGAATTTTGCTGCAATCATAGCTACAGGGATACAGTGTGAGCGACTGGATGAAGTGTTGTCGCATGAGATACAGACAGGATCAGAAGACTTAAGCTGCGACGGATATGATATAGTTTTCGACCACGTGGGCTTCAAGTATGCTGACGATACGGATGTGTTAAAGGATGTAAGCTTTACCGCCAAGCAGGGACAGGTGACGGCACTTATCGGACCTTCCGGCGGAGGCAAGACCACCATATCCAGACTTGCTGCAAGATTCTGGGATGTAAACAGCGGCAAGATCACATTAGGAGGAGAGGATATCTCGAGAGTGGACCCGGAGACCCTGCTCTCGAAGTATTCCATCGTATTCCAGGATGTAACCTTGTTCAATAATTCGGTTATGGAGAATATCCGTATCGGCAAGAGCGGAGCCACTGATGAAGAGGTTATGGAGGCTGCAAGACTTGCCAACTGCGATGAGTTTGTGAATCTTCTTCCTGATAAGTACAACACAAATATCGGAGAGAACGGAAGCGAGCTCTCTGGTGGTGAGAGGCAGAGAATATCTATCGCGAGAGCCTTCCTCAAGGATGCTCCGGTAATACTTCTCGACGAGGCAACGGCCTCTCTAGATGCAGAGAACGAGACCGTAATCCAGGAAGCACTCTCGAGACTAATTAAGAATAAGACTGTAATGATCATTGCTCACCGTATGAGGACTATCGCCAATGCGGATCATATCGTTGTGTTGAAGGACGGTGTTGTAGCGGAGCAGGGAAGTCCTGAAGAGCTTGCCGGCTATGACAGTATATACAGCCGTATGACCAAGCAGCAGCTTATATCACAGAACTGGAAGATGTAATTAACAAATCAATTATAAAGATTGGAGAGAGTACAAATGGAAAAGAACAATCGCTTAAACGCAAAAGACCTGATCAATGTAGGGATCTATACGGCTATATGTGCCGTGATCTGCTGTGCTGTCGCCATGACAGGTGTAATACCGGTCATGATGTTGTTATTGGTAGTGTTTGTACCGATATTTACCGGTATTCCTTATATGATGTTCTTAACTAAGGTTAAGAAATTCGGAATGATACTGATCCTTAATACCCTTATGGGTGCCTTGATGTGGGTTACAGGAATGAGCTGGTATGCACTGGCTGTAGGAACAGTCTCGGGACTTATTGCAGAATTGATATATCGTGCCGGAAACTATAGCCGTAAATGGAATGGTATCATCGCATATGCGATCTCAGGCATCTATTGCTGGGCAAATTACTTTGGTATCTTCTTTAATGCGGAGGCGTATTTCTCTACAAGACAGAACTTCGGTCAGGAATACATTGATGCAGTTACCGGCCTGCTTCCGGTATGGATGTGTCCTGTATTGCTTGTGGTTGATATTGCATGCGGTATAATCGGCGGTTGGATCGGTACTAAGATATTGAAGAAGCATTTCGTAAAAGCCGGGATCGCTTAAAAATGGAATACAGGCTTAACAGAGACGTTCATTCGTTCTTGGACCCAAGGACAAAACTGCTGCTTCTTTTTACAAGCTCGGTGTTTGTCGTTGGCAATGCAGGCGAGAAATGGATGTTTGTTTTCTACTGGATACTTGTATATCTTCCGGTTCTCCTGTTATTTATCGAGAAGGAATGGAAGGCAGGTCTGATCTCTATCGCGATATATGTTGGAAGTTACTTCGCACAGACTGCATTACAGAATGATTTGACGGCAATAGAGTCTGTTCTTGCCCTGATGCTGTATATCATCACGAAGATACTTCCGACGGTCATTCTTGCCAGATATATCGTGAAAACCACTAAGGTGTCAGAATTCCTGGCAGCCATGAATCGAATGCATGTTACTGATAAGCTGACTATCCCCATAAGCGTTATATTCAGATTCTTCCCGACTGTTGCTGAAGAGTCTAGAGCCATTAATAATGCCATGCGAATGCGTGGAATCGAAATGGGAGCAAAGAAATCAACTGAAGCGGTTGAGTACAGGATGGTTCCTCTCATCGCCTCCTGTTCGATCATAGGCGAAGAATTATCTGCAGCTGCCATGACACGGGGACTTGATGTTGGGAAAAGAAGAAGCTGTATCTGGAAGATCAGATTCGGAATATTTGATTGGATCATAATTACACTCTGTGTGACCTGTTTTATCTGGTGGGGGATCGGGAGGTTCTTCATATGATCTTTTTTGATAATGTATCTTATCAATACACTGAAAGGCAGGAGAGCTTAAAGGAAATAAATCTCACTGTAAACGATGGAGAAGTGGTACTGGTATGTGGTCCCTCAGGATGCGGTAAATCCACGTTGGTAAGATGCGTCAACGGTCTTATTCCGCATTTTTACCAGGGGATATTAACAGGTCAGGTCACGGTTGGAGGCAAGGATGTTTCAACGACCACACTTCGGAAGATCTCGCGGCATGTCGGAACAGTTTTCCAGAACCCGAGAAGCCAGTTCTTCAATGTCGATACAACAAGTGAACTGGCTTTCGGATGTGAGAACTTCGGAATAGCGCCGGAAGAGATAGAACAGAGGATAAACACTGTCGTAAACAAACATGACATGGGTCATCTGATGGACAGGAGCATCTTCAAATTGTCCGGCGGCGAGAAGCAGAAGATCGCCTGTGCGAGCATCGCTGTTGAGCCTGTAGATATAATCGTCCTGGACGAGCCGTCTGCAAATCTTGATTACAAGGGAATATGTGAGCTTCAGAAGATGATCGCATCATGGAAAGAGGAAGGCAAGACCATTCTGATTGCAGAACACAGAATATCGTATCTTTTCCCGTATATCACAAGGGCTTTGCTCATGAACGACGGCAGAATAGTAAAGGAATACACTTCAAAAGAAATAAGTTCTATGCCAGAAGATAAGCTTCATGAATTAGGGCTAAGAGCGGAGAAGATGACAGACCCGTCTGACATCAAGATTTCTGTATGCGATCATACGGGACAGGAGAAGTTAATTCTGTCTGATATGAAATACTCGTACAAGGGCGAGAAGCCTATCTTCGATATTCCGAGGCTAGAGATACCCTCGGGTGAAATCATAGGAATAGTCGGAGCAAACGGTGCAGGAAAATCAACTTTTCTAAGGTGCTTGTGCGGCATGGAGAGAACCTGCAAAGCGACGCTGACAGTAGGAAGCGAGCGCTGGAATAATAAAATGAGGCGCAGAAACATCTATATGGTCATGCAAGATGTGAATCATCAGCTTTTCACGGACAGTGTGCTCGAAGAGGTAATGATATCCCAGGACGAGGAGAACAAGGAAGAAGCGCTTGAGATCCTCGAGGCATTGGACCTTAGAGAATATGCTGATAAACACCCCTTGGCATTGTCCGGCGGACAGAAGCAACGTGTGGCTGTGGCATCTGCTATTGCATCAGGAAGAAGCATCATTTTGTTCGACGAACCTACAAGCGGACTTGATTATGAACATATGCTTCAGGTGTCGAGGTTATTAAAGCAGCTGCAGGAGAAGGGGAAGACGGTAATTATAGTTACTCATGATATAGAACTCCTCAGAAATGCTTGTACGGTTACTATTAAATTTGACAATGAGATGTATAGGACTGATGCGAGAATGTAAACATATAAAACAAATTCAGCAAAGCAACGGAGGACTTAAAAATGGCAAAGACATTGATAGCATATTTCTCAAGAGCAGACGAGAATTACTTCGGTGGTGCAATGAGATACGTTAAGGTCGGAAATACCGAGATCGTATGTAATATTATAGGCGAGAAGATCGACGCGGACAGTTTCAAGATCGAGATGGCAGAGCCCTATTCTCCTGTATATATGACGTGTATTGATGAGGCCAAGAAGGATTTAAGAGCTGATGCGAGACCTGAGCTTACACATTACATCGACAGTATCGACGATTACGACACCATAATTCTTGCATATCCTAATTACTGGGGCACGATCCCTATGGCAGTTGCAACTTTCCTGGAAAGATACGACTTTACAGGGAAGACCATACTTCCCCTTTGCACGAACGAAGGAAGCAGTATGGGATCTTCCGAGCGCGACGTTAAGAAATACGCCAGGGGCGCAACTTTGAAGAGCGGACTGTCGATAACGGGAAGCAGAGCGGCAGATTCGGGTGCGGCAGTTACCAAGTGGCTCAAGGCTAACGGCTTAGTATAAGGCGGAATCGAGTTCGAGGACGGCGTCATGTGTGCGCCAGGGGTTCGTATCTCCACGATCAATCACGATGTAAATGAGAGACACACGACATACACTTATGGTAAGGTAACATTAAAGAAGAATGCATGGATCGGCATGAATGCGACGATCTGTCCGGGTGTAACTGTCGGTAAGTACGCCGTTGTTGCTGCAGGTGCAGTGGTTACAAAGGATGTGCCTGATTATGCTGTCGTCGGCGGTGTCCCGGCGAAGGTAATCAAGATGCTCGATCCTAATGAACAGAAGGAATAATATGAGCTTTATCTATAGTTTTCTTAAGCCTATACTACGCAGGACAGTAGCCAAGAAGGCTACCATGACAAGAGAGGATTTTGTAAGACAGGCGGAGAGGGTACAAAGACGCCGATATACATTTCCTGAGATAAATGGGTATAAGAAGAAAGAGCTAAGCGTCTCAGGCTGCCGATGCATCGTTTATTCAAAAGAAAACAGCAATCACAGTAAAGCTCTGGTTTATTACGCCGGCGGCGGCTACATAAGATATCAGTTTCCTAACAAGAAAAGCATTCGCCGTTACATCGACGAGACCGGCTGTGACCTTTGGATCCCTTTGTATCCGCTTTATCCTCAGTACAATATGTACGATGGGGTCAAATTCGGATATGAGCTTCACCGGGAAATGCTTAAGAAGTATAAGTCTGAGAACATCGCCTGGGTCGGGTATTCGGCAGGCGCAGTTCTTGTCATGGGGCTGGGTCGACATATCGCTCATGAAGGCTATGAGCTTCCTATGCCGGGTGTAATTGTAGCCTTTTCTGTTTTTAATCTTTACACGTCGGAAGAAAGTATTAAGAGAATGAGTGCTCTTAAAGACAAGGATGTTGTCATGGGAGGGGATTTACAGAAGCAGTTTAAGGAGTTCTATGATCCTGACAGTTTAATTCCGAGGCATATAGCCGGCTGTGCCGCAGAGGATGATTATTCTAAGTTTCCGCCTTTGCTCCTTGGATTCGGAGGGGATGAGTCGATGTCTGGCGATGCTCCGGACTATGAGGAAGCATTTAAACGCTGCGATTTGAAAGACTATGAGATTCATATAGAACCCGATACCTTTCATTCATATCCTGTCTTCACCTTTACTCCGGAGGGTAGAAGGGGAGAGGATCAGGTAATAGACTTTATTAGACGTAAATTATAAAAAAGACACCCGTTCAATTCGACGGGTGTCTCTTAAAATAGCTTTTAAAGTAAGTTAGCACTTAAACCAATGCGGCGCCCAAAGCCTTGCAGGCGGTGACTGCATCGTCGTCGGGAGCTTCGTTGCAGATAACGAAATCACAAGCCATAACGGCTCCGTCGTTGATGCACTGCTCGTTCCAGTTACGCATCCATTCTCCGTCGCCCCAGCCGTAAGAACCGAACAAAGCGATCTTCTTCCCGGAGAGCTTGCCCTCGATGGAATTGAACATAGGCTCGAATTCCGTATCCTCCAGCTGCTCTGCGCCCATGGAAGGGCAACCGAATGCGATTGCATCGTACTCATCAATCTTTTCTGCATTGAAGTCGGCGATAGCGACTACTTCAGCTTCTCCACCTGCCGCCGTGATTCCATCTACTACAGCGTTAGCCATCTGCTCGGTGTTTCCTGTACCGCTCCAAAAAACTACTGCTACTTTACTCATATGTAAATCCTTTCTGTGTGTTTATATTTACTTCAAACGGCTACTGCGAGTCGTTCGATAGTATTCCCTGATCTGTATGCCTCAAGGTAACTTCTCGTGCACATGTTATACTGCGCGAAAAGCTTACAGCACTTACATTCATCCCCATAGACCTTCCACATACCGCAGACCTTGAAGTTCTTTCCGTTGTTATCGATAAAGCCCTGAACATCTTCAGGAGGGTAACCTAAGAAGAGTCCTATCTCGTGAGGGAAGGTATCGCCCTCGAGGCGAGAGATCATGCGCCTTATGCAGGAATTAACGTTATCTGTGTCATACCCGAAGTGGGTGAGTATAGCTCTGACGTTTTCCCGAGATAAGTAAGCCTTAAGAAGCTTGGGCCTATATACATAAACCAGAACTCTGCCGTCAATGTGTTTTACAGGCAAGACAATAATGCCTTTGGAATGAAGTCTCCTGTTAAGGCTGCTGATGTCCCTTATCATCTTCTTCTGTGAAGGACAATCACAGCTGAATAGATTAGCGACCTTGATTCCCGCAAGCGTCGGGGAACAAAGGCTTATAAATATCTCGTCAGACAAAATGAAGTCTCCGATCCGTCATGTTCTGGTAAGTTAGTCGTGGCTAACTCGATGAAATTATCTCCTACAAAGTGCGTTGTGTCAACAGAAAGTTAGCCAAGGCTAACATCGAGTAGTATAATTATGCCTTATGAAATACGAAGACTTTAATATGAGTGAGCATGGCTTTGTCGGACACCTGGCTGAGCCTGATAACGGCAGTGACAGAGCGGTTATCGTTGTGATGGGCGGGGAACAGAGCTTACTCCCCGGGATTAAATTTGCTGAAAGATTTGCAGATTACGGGATTACCGGACTTTCCGTATCGCTGTTTGATGCCGACGGGATTCCCGATTCTCCCAATGTTGTACCTCTGGATATGTTTATCCCCGCTGTTGATTACTTAAGAAACGAGAAGAAGATAGAACATTTAAGCATATACGGTCAGTCCATGGGATCTATCTTCGCGGTGCTGGCGGCGCAGTATATAGGCGGATTCGAGAATCTTATTATGGTGTCTCCCACGCATGTTCCTTTCGAGGGGACGCTTAAGGATAAGAAGACCATGACCGGAAGAAGCATAGCTACATGGAAGGGAGATGACATCCCTTTTGTTAAGGCTGATTTCTCTTCAGTGAAGGCATCCCGTTATTCCAAAGTTCCCGGTCTTTCTTATAAGGTTACCGGTATGTGGATAGCGTACCAACGCGCTTATGAAGATGAGGCGATGGTATCCCGGGCGATGCTTCATCCGGAGAATTCCAATGCACGAATTCTTCTTATCGCAGGTGACGAGGACGAGTGCTGGCCTTCCGAGTATTCCGTTAAGAAGATTCAGTATAATCTTGAATCAGTCGGGTATTCCAAAGACGTTAAGGTTGTTATCTATCGTCATGGAAGTCATCTTAACGGTCTTATGCCGAATCGGGAGAGGGAGAAGAAGCTTTACCGCATGATTCCTCTTATCGGTTTGATGTACAAGACCTTCGGGAAGTACAGGAAAGAGAATATCGGGTATTTCGAGAAGTCGGAGAAAGAGATAATAGATTGGATTAAGTATGAGCAAAAGTAACAAGAATTATAAATTGGCTTTAGCCGGTATCTGCGGTGCAGTAGTGTATGGGATAGCTGATAATTTCCTTTATGTTGGAACTGTGCTGTTCTCAGAGGATGTTACGGCTTTGTGGAGAGTACCGGAGTGGCGCCTTATGACATCCATGGCAATTGGCGTCGTAGGAAGTCTTCTTATGATTCTCGGGTTTATCAGTCTGTATCGGCTATATCAGTTATCTTTTGGAAGGTTGGCTAAGCTTCTGATCACCCCGTCATTTCTTTGTATTGGCGGAGTTCTGTATATGCATTACACGTTGGGCGTCTATGCTCCTTTGACTTTTATGTCCGCTGTTAAAGCGGGAGTGCCGGAACCTCTTGCGATTGATATGATTCAAAGAGCGAATGCTTATATGGACCCTCTTACATGGGTGCTTGTGATTCTCGGATACTTCACGGAGCTGGTGCTGGTTGTTGGAATACTAAGCGGCAGGATAAGCCTTAAGAAAAGAGTGTTGCTTTATATGTATGGAGGGTACGCGGTTCTTTTTGCACTGTTTATGCTTATAGGAAAGCTTACCGGTGAGTGGGGTCTTACGGGATCCCTCGAGAGCCTGTTCGAGACCACGTTCTTCATCCCGGCGCTTCTTTACTGGCGGAAGGAAGGGACGAAAGGTCTATAAAGAACAGATAGATATTCTTTGGGGAAAGTTGCGCTGAGTGATTCACTGACAGTTTTTAAGATTTGCCACCGATTTTGTCAGTATGAGGCTTATATTGACAAGATTACTGACAATTTTGAAGAATAGTCAGTGTTTTTGTCAGTGAGTTAAGTGATATATAATAATTGATAAGCAAAATCGCTATTATTAGAGGTATTTATGTCTGGCAATAAGAGAAATATAGTTAAGACAGTAATTGCCATTGCAGTATTAGTGATAATACTATTGAACTTAATCAATTATGCCTTTAACCATCATGTAATAAACAAGTATTTACAGTCGTACTTTGAGCAGAAAGAATATAATAGCGTTGAAATTCAGCCACATAATAGCATCATATCTGAACATATAGATGAAGTTGGTAAAGGTAATTCCTATTTAGTACTATATAATCGCAGTAGGAGTGCATCGCTATGGATTCTATATTGATTAAAGACACAACAAAAGAAGAGCGAGAGGCGATAATAAAGTCGTCTCTTGATTGTGGCGGCGGATGCGAGAATTGCTCTTCCTGCTGGCTTGGAGGCGGAAGTCCGTGGGATATCTATCAGGACTACATCGACGGCAAGAAAGAGATTCGCGAAATCAATATGGAGTATATGCAGCGCTATCGCCAGGACCGGCAGATACAGTAGTTTAGTATCGTGATATGGATATCGTACCTTCAATAGACAATTCGACCGAAGAGGAGCGCAGAGCGTTTATTAAGAATAAGTATCCCTGTATAGCAGACTGTGATATGTGTGGTCTTTGTACGGTTTTCCGAGGACATGATGCAGAGGTTGCTTTTGCAGCTTACATAAGGGGCGAGCAGTCTTACGAGACGATTGCCGCAGATTATCGGGTCAACTGCTGAATTCTAGAGGCGATTGTAGGTAAGCAGATTAATTGCTTTTTCGAGCAGGGGAGAGGAACCGAGTACTGCCGTAAGCTTGCTGTCGAAGAAGGGTATGTGTTAGGGTAATATCCATTTACTATGCTGAATATTTTATATATAATATTACTAAAAATATTACAACTTATCGGAGGTTAAGTTATGCCGAATATTAGACCTGTATCGGATTTGAGAAACTATAAATGTGTTTTGGATGAAGTGTCATATGGATCTCCTGTCTATCTTACCAAGAACGGTCGGGGCGACTATGCAATTGTTAGTATGAAGGAATTGGATGAGCTTAATGCAATGAAGTCGCTTGTACATGAACTTGCCAGAGGAGAAGAATCCGCCAAGGCTGGATGGGTTTCTATTGAAGAAGTGGAGAAGAGATTAGGTTTATGAACCTTAGAATTGACTTTTCACCTGAATCTCTTAATGATATTGAAGAAATAAAGCTTTATCTGATATCTGAATTTGGCGAGAAAACTTCCACTGATAATATAAAGAAAGTTATGAAAAGTATCAGAAATCTCGCTCAGTTCCCATTACAAGGGACGGGGATATGGGAGAGGCTCGGAATAGAATCTGATTATCGATATATTTATATCAATCACAACTACGTGTTTTATCGTGTAGAAGATGAATCAGTAAAAATCATTAGAATCCTTGATGCGCGACGTGATTTTATAAAAATCCTATTTGGAATTAATATACAAACTGATGATTTATGACTTCAATCACTACCTTATGGCTGGTCACGGTCGGGCTTATATTATCGCCAAAGAAGAGCCGAAGAAGTATCGTGAGCAGATCATGGAGATTTGCAGGCATGACTATACCTTTGACATTCAGTGTGAGGGGTCAAGGGCGTGGCTGACCAGAAGTACAAAGCTCTCGAGAGGCGTATAAAAGAAGCCTCTTCGGAGGAAGAAATCAATGAGCTATGCAGGTCCTTCGAATACCTCGCGATATCGCTGATACAAAGAAGCAGCTTAAAGGTTCTCACGAATATTATGAATGATATCGGGCTTTGGTTTAAGTCGCACTGCGATTAAGCCCGGAATCTTAAAGAAGATTTTCTCTGGTTTGATTCCTGTGCCCGGGAGGAGTTTGGCGAGGATGTTTATGACAAAGTGATCGCGGAATATCCGGATAAAGACGCTGATAACCCCGACCTTCCGGATTCATTGCTGAAATGGGTTTATGAATCGACTCTGTGTTCCTGCTGTAGAGAAGTCGCTGTAGAAAGCATGATCAAGAGGAACATAATGACTGAAGAATACATCGAAGAGTCGAAGCACGATGCCAATCTTGATATAAGAGCTCTATTTGATTAAACCTGCTGCGTTGTGGAAGAAGCTGAAGAAGAGGCAGTAGGAGCAGCAACAGAACTATTTCGCGTCGGACGGGGGCAGCCGCAGTTGCCGCAGAAATTGAAGGTCGAGAGAGTTCCGCACTTGGGACAATTCCAATTATTGACCATCGGTCGCTGCTTTCCGCACTGTGAGCAGAAGTTAAAGTTGTTGACCGTTCCGCAGCTGCAGGTCCAACTACCTATCACACGGGGCTTATATACTGTCTGCACCTTGTCAGTAAGAGTCACGATACAGAAGTCATTCTTTGCAGACCGAAGAATCAGGATAAAAGATATTACGAACATGGCTATCACATATCCGATCCACACGATAACACCCAGGCCTGTCAGTAAAGCAACATCCGACTGTCTTGCCGCAAATACGATAGCATCATAGATCCCGTGGCCGATGATAGGCACGAGTATAGTAAGAGTATTATATCTGGAGTAAGCCTTCTTGTTATTTGTCAGCTTAGCGTATTTCGCCTTGCTGTAGAAGAAGCCCATAAACACTGCGAAGCAGGCATGTCCCGGAACTGCCGTAAACATACGAAGAAACGCCGTCCCGATACCGTAGGAGAAGACATAGCCAACATTCTCGATGCACGCGAATCCCAGGGATACGAAGACGGAATACACGATAGCGTCGTAGCTGTAGTTATAGTTTTTATTATTCCATGTGATAAGGCGAAGCACCATGTACTTTCCAAGCTCCTCGGCAGGGCCCACTATAATAAGCGCGAAAAGCGATACCTTCAACACAGATTCATATGGGAATATAAGATCCAGTACGAACTGTCCTATGGCCTCGGCGATAACAGCGGTTATAACAGTACCCATTCCGGCGAAGAAAAGCCCTAACAGCAGCCCGATAGGCTCCTTCTCCTTCTTGTCGTTAACGTAGATGAATATAAGTAGCGCTATAACAGGGATCAGTGCCAGGGCAAATAACATCGTTTACTCCTTAATTGTAAAAATATTACGAGAATAAGCATAGCATTTAATAACCTTTATGTCACTTTAAGCGGCTATGCTATAATTAACAAAAAGAGGAGTAAAAAAAACATGATAATTCTTAAAGACAGATGGGTTCTTATTACCGGAGCTTCAAGAGGACTCGGGAAGCTCGCAGCATATAAGATGGCCTCCGAAGGCGCCAATCTCATCCTTCAAAGCAGAAGCATTAGTCATACGGCCTCAATGGAGAAAGAGATAAGAGCACTCGGAGTTCAGTGCCGTTCTGTTGAAGCAGATCTTAATGATATCGGATCTGTTCAGAGCATGCTTCAAAGCATTGATGCTCTTGGGATGGATATTGATGTAATCCTTAATAACGCCGGTCTTCAGATAGCATACCGTCAGGATTATCTTAAGACTCCTCCTGAGGACTTTACCGTAAGTTTTAATGTTAATACGATTGCCCCGGCAACGATCTGCTATCATTTTCTCCCCGGAATGCTTAAGAGAGGCTTCGGCCGTATAGTCAATACGACCAGTGGAATCGATAAGGATCCTGAACAGGCCGGATACTCTGCATCTAAGGCGGCTCTTGATAAGATCACAAAGGATATGGCATCAAGACTTAAAGGAACCGGAGTCACTATGAATCTGACTGATCCCGGATGGTGCAGAACTGATCTCGGCGGATCACAGGCACCTAATTCACCTGAGAGCGCGATCCCCGGCATTATTGTCGGTGCATTCACGAATGACACCTTTAACGGAAAGATAATAAGAGCACAGGAATACACAGGAATGACACTTGAGGAAGCAGTTATCAAGGCTGAGACGGAGGTATTATGAATTACATCGAATTCGGTAAGAACAATGTGCAGCTATCAACCATTATCCTCGGCATGATGAGGATAAGCTCCATGTCAGTAAGAGAGGTCAGTCAGCTTATTGATTCGGCTCTGGATGTGGGGATCAATGCTTTCGACCTGGCTGACTGCTATGCCGATGGCCTGTGCGAGAAGATCGTAGGGGAGGTCTTAACCTCGAGGCCCGACCTTCGCGACAGGATGTGGATCCAGTCCAAGTGCGGTATCAGACGCGAGGACGGGATCAAGTATTTTGATTTCTCCAAGGAACACATAACCGAGGCTATAGACAGCATCCTGATGAGACTTAAGACCGATCATATCGACTCACTGCTTCTGCACCGACCCGATACTCTGATGGAGCCGGAGGAGATAGACGAGGCGATAGACGCCGCGGTTAAGGCCGGCAAGGTCATAGACTTCGGCGTATCTAACATGAACCCCATGATGATCGACCTTCTTAAGGATAACGTTAAGGAGAAGATATCTATCAATCAGATCCAGATGTCTGCAGCATTTACACCTGCCATCGATGCCGGGCTTCACTTCAATATGAGTACTGAGGCGGGAACTATGAGAGACGGCAGTATCCTGGAGTACTGCAGACTTCATAATATCGTTATACAGACCTGGTCCGTGCTTCAGTACGGCTACTTCAAAGGCGTATTTATCGGCAATTCCAAGTACCCTGAGCTTAATAAGGTATTAACCAGGATAGCCAAGGAGCAGAACGTAAGTCCCTCCGCGGTTGCGATCGCCTGGGTTCTTCGTTATCCGCACAAGATGCAAGCCGTAATAGGCACTACCAAGGCAGACAGAGTACGCGAGATGGCACTTGCTACCGATGTCAAACTGTCGCGTAAGGAATGGTATGAGATCTATCAGTCCGCAGGCAATACTCTGCCGTAACGGATGTAAGAGGTATATCTTAAGTGAACGAATTTATCTCAGATGACAAAACCTTAGATTCCGAGGATATCGCGAATAACGCCGACATCGCTTTAATAAGTGACAGCATCGACAGCCCGGCAGAGCTTCACGCCGCGTTCCATAAGTACATGAAGCTCTCCGGCAGAGACAGAAGATTCTCGGATTATTATTCCGTGAAGCTTTATGGCTGTACTGTACCGAGCATGTTCTTCGCCGTCAGGGATCGATTCAAGGCCGAGGCAATAAGCTCCGCGCCCTTCACGATAAACGAGACTCTTCTTGTATCCGAGCCTGATCTTTACTATAACAAGAAGGCTTTCGACGAGGGCAGGATCAATCTTTGCTTCGTTATCGGTTATTCAGGCTCCGGTAAATCGGTTCTGACCCGGGAATACAGCGGCGACAATATCGAGCGGGTGGAGCTTGACGATATCGTATGCGTCAAGGATCACTACAGTCTCGAGGGGCTTAAGCGGAATAGTCAGATGATGTATGAGTTTTTCGCAGGGAGGGGAGCCAAGTACTATATCTCGAGGCAGGAGCGAGACTCCTTCGCAGCACACGGAGACGTATTCGTTGACTTCATCGACTTTGCCTGTGAGTATGCAGGCTCTCACCCTGAGACTAAGTTCATCCTTGAAGGGATCTGGACCTATTTATTCTTCGGCGATCCCTCACGCTTCGAGCAATATGCGGTATTTATCAAGGGCACTTCGCTTATGAAGTCCAAGCTGAGGCGCGCGAGAAGAGAGCTTACGAACAAGATGGAGAGCACCGTTAACAGGATCTTGGAATTCGGCATCTACGCCACTGACTCCATGCTACACGACAGCAACGTAGACAAGTGGCGTCGACATTTCGAAGGGATGCCCGACACCATCCTCATGGAGGAGGAAACAAAGGCCAAGGTCCTGCGCGACAGCATTATGGCGCAGATCATCAGCATCAACGCCTGCTTCGTCCATAACGACAGCGACGGTATAAGGCGTATCCTCGGAAGCGTTCAGGACAGTTCTGACGTGGATCCGCGCGAAAAGGCGATCATCACCGAAGACTGCAAGCGTGCACTCGCGGAGCTTAAAGCATGACATTGACGTTATATCACACAGGTTACGAGATTATAAGGGAACCTCAGATCAATTACGGACGATCTAACGCCGACTTCGGACCCGGCTTCTACTTGTCCGATGATGAGGAATTCTCTAAGCGCTGGGCTCGAATTCGAGACGGTAAAGACACTTATATCAATAAGTATATGCTTCATACCGATGACTTGAACATCAAGACTTTTAGCCGTGAACTGGACTGGTTCGACTACATCTACACGAACCGTTCAGGCAGGAAAGATCTGTACCCCGATCACGACATGATCATAGGACCCATAGCGAATGACACCGTGTACGATACATACGGCATTCTCACAAGCGGACTACTGGATCGACAGAAGGCGCTGGATGTGCTTCTTATAGGACCTGAGTACAAGCAGATCGTCATTAAATCACAGAAAGCCATCAATGCTCTGGAATTCTTAGATGCCGTTAAGCTTACGGAAGCTGAGATCATGTCCTACCGGGAGACGGTAGAGAGGGAAGAGGCGGACTTTCAGGAGAAGTTCGGCGAGATATTAAATGAATAACGCGTCCTTAATTATTCCGGGTATTATTATCGTCGCTCTTGGGATCATGGCGATACTTATTACTTATATATTCGCGCCTCTGGCAAGCAAGAAGAGCGGTCATCACGTCTCAGGCATCCCCGGAGTAGGAGGAATACTGGTGATCGTAGGATTTCTTCTCACCCCCTGGAAATGGCTGGCACTTATCGGCGCCATCGAAGCTGTGTATATTCTGATCTGTATCGCACCGGATATCATAGGACTTATAAAGGGGTACATCAACTGGGCTCCGCCATCGGGGCTTGAGGGGGAGCCTATAGCCTTTACCTCTTACAAGAACCGTTATGACGAGATCAGGACCAAAGACCTTCCTGACGGAGGCTACGAGCTTCGCGAGATAGTTCGATACGTTATAACGAAGACCGATAAAGACTATAAGCTTTACGGACTTGATATGGCTTCGAGGACTGTTATCTGCGTTTCTTATCACAGTGAAGAGGAGTGCAGAAACAGCGTTCCTCCTTCTGCTCGTAAAAGATGGAAGAAAACTGCTTGAAAAGAATTATTAAGATGTATTGCCGATTATTTGCTGAAGTTTCTGAACACAAACATTTTGATTTCTATGTTTATGTCTATGTAAAAGAAAAACATAGACAGGATCATAGACTTTAAAGGTAAAAAGCTCTCTAAGTCTATGTTTATGTCTGTTATTTTAAATTACATAGACAATAACATAGACACAGTATTCTTATGTGCTTAAGACAGTTAGCTTAAGCTAACTGATTGTAGTATAATCCCTTGATATAGAGGTGACATAAAATGCTTTTAATTCTTGAATGTATCGGTATCTGCTTCATACTGTTCCTGCCCTGCGTTGTGGTAATTGCCAACGGTGTGCATAACGGCGCATTTCTTTTCGAACAGGATGTGCAGGAGAGAGTGGTGGAGATGGGACTTATTACTGAGGAGAAGCTTAAGCGTAACCTGAAGCTGTTTAAGTTCCCAACATTAATAGTAATGGTTTCCTTTGTTATCTGGTCCGTTTATGTTGTTAACGGCGCGCGGGGCTTCTGGGAGCCTTTCTGGCAGATTTATATTCTGGCGATGGCAGAGGGGCTTTTCGACAGGTTCTTCATCGACACTTACTGGGTTGGACACACCAAAGCATGGACCATCCCCGGAACAGAGGACTTAAAGCCCTATATCCCGAGAAGGACCGTGATAAAGAAGTGGCTTCTGGTCATAGTCGGTAATCCTATAATCGCTGCGGCCCTCGCGGGGATAATGTTCATATTTGTAAGATAATAAGTGCGAGAAAATATGATCACCTTTCACGAATTCGGTAAGGAAAACGACCGCGTTATTGTACTCATACATCCGTCCCTGGTTATGTGGGATTACTTCGAGTATGTGGTACCCGAGCTTTCAACGGATTTTCGCGTCATCGTACCCGCGCTTCCGGGATACGATCCAGATAACAAAAGTGATTTTACTTCCGTCGAGAGGATCGCCGAGGAGATAGTAGATTATCTGGTCCGTAATTACATCGACGATGTGTTCTGCGTCTACGGTTGCTCCATGGGCGGTGCAATCGTAATAAGGATGCTCACCGACATAAGGATACAGATCAGAAATGCCGTTATCGACGGAGGAATTACGCCCTACAGACTACCGTGGATAATCACGAGATTTATCGCCCTTAAGGACTTTATTGTTATATCCATGGGCAAGCTAGGAGGCATCAAGCTTCTGCAGAAGTTTTTTGCCACAGATGAGCTATCCGAGGAAGACATCAGGTATGAGGCCGAGGTACTTAAGATGGTAAGTTATAAGACCATCTGGAGGACCTTCGATTCGTGTAACAACTATAAGATGCCGGAAGTCATTAAGACAGGCTGCAGGAACATAAGATACTGGTTCGCGGATAAAGAGGAAAAGGAGCGTAAGGCAGATATCGCTTATGTAAAGGAGAAGCTTCCTCGGACTGTCTTCGAGAAGATCGAGAACGTAGGGCACGGCGGTATGGCGCCCTTTAAGCCTGAGCTGTTTATAGAGAAGCTACGATCTTTATGATCTCTTTCCTACGTACCTGATACCCGCTACGAACATCAGCATCCAGCCTAAGGACTCGAAGCCCGAGCCGATGCCGTTAAAGGGTAGGGGGATGAGCTCTATTATTTGCCCTATGAGAGCGGTAAGAAGAGGCGCAGCCATGAGCCAGACCTTGGGAGCAGGTATTACGCCGCGCACCACCAAGGCAATCCAAGCAACAGTCGCGAACACATCGAAAAGCACAAACAGCACAACAAAAGGAACCGCCTCGATCATGAAGGTACGAAGCAACAGCTCCTCGGCTCTGGTAAAATCCCCGGTCGCATCCATAAGAACATTAAAGTGCTGGATCAGGCCACCGCAGGCAATATGGAAATATATAAAGGACAGACAGCCGGTGAATAAACTTATATAGAACAGCTTAAGAAATCGCTGATCCCATAAATTATTGTTATCCTTATTCTCTGACAGAAGAAGCTTGATATACGATATTGCACCGACCGCATAAAAGAATGTTCCGATCATACCGCAGATATTGGATATGGTGATCCGAAGATCCGATATAGTTACCCAACCCGAGCTGGCGATAAGACCGATCTCCTCGCTGCCCGCGGGTTCGATCCCTATACAGTAATCGCCGATCATGCAAAGAAGCATCGCGGGGATCACGAGATACATATATTTCTTATATTTATTAGTGGTATTCATAAGGCTGATTATATCATATTGTTAGTCCCAACTAACCGATTATTATTTATTCAGAAAATATGATATCTTATAAATATTATGAGAAGTAATTATAAAAGAATAATATCAATGGCGACAGCCTTAGCGATATGCACCGGACTTACTGCCTGCGGGCATCCTAAGAGCGCCAATAAGCTTATACGTAACGCCAGGCGCGAACACGGTCCCTGTGATGTCGTAAGTCAGACTACAGATGATGAGGGCAGTGTAGTCGTATTAAGCGATCAGCTTCAAGGCTTCGAGTATCAGGTCTCAAGCTATATGTCGGATATTAATATCGACGGAGCGTCCTTCGGTTCCGTTCCAAGCACGGCGGACAGCTTCGACTGGGCACTTCACGCTTTTGTTCTCGATGAGATCGAAGACGAGATGAACGATATATGCGATGATTATGGACTTACCATGGGAAGCAGCAACCTAGAGGACTGTTTCTGGGTCACCGCTGATCTTGACAGGACTGAAGATGAATCCGCAGAAGGGCTTGTCCTGATAGCCGAGGCTATGCAGGAGTATAACCTTGAGAACAGAATGGACGGCTGGACCATATACCTTGATTATGAAGACGACACCCATATAGGCAGTGTCAGATTGCCGGATGTATCCTTCAGGGATGAAGCGAAGGAGAAAGAGGATTACTATCTCGAGATGGCACAGATGAAGAATCCTGACGCAGTCTTCGTGAGAAGCGAGGAAGGAACCTTCGCAGATACCGGAGTCGATCCGCTTTATGTCTCCGTATCCTATGATGAATACTATCCTCAGAACGCCGATGATCCGGTAATGTTTTACTTTTTCGAGGCTGACGGCAAAGAGTTCTATATCTGCGATTTCCTTGTAAACGACAGAGTCAATTACGGGGAATGGTTCAGTAATTACGACGAGGTTTTCAATTAATATCCATTAACCTGCGAGTCTCTTGACTTTACCTCAGGCAATTAATATCATTTATATGAACACGTTCATATAGAGGTATCAGATGCCTAAGATCATAGACAATATAGAGGATAAGATCTTAACTGAAGCCAAGCTTCAGATGCTGTCAGAAGGCGGCTATGATTCCATGACTATAAGAAGCGTTGCCAAATCCTGCGGGATCGCGGTGGGCACTTTCTATAATTATTTCTCATCTAAGGAAAAGCTCGCCGCCTACGTGATGCTCGATGACTGGAATAAGCTCACGGAAGATACCCGTAAATCACTTAAGGACTCAGGCCCGGAAGAGGGTATCCATAAGATATTTAACATGATACGACAATTCAGCTCCATCTATGAGATTGTGTGGAAGCAAAGCAATACCGTTACGAAGAAGCCCGCTGTCGTATCAGGAGATTACCACGGCATGATAGTAAGGGAGATAGAGGATCTTATAAAGATCGTAATAGATAAGCCCGACGATCCGTATCTGATAACCTTCCTAGCCGAGATACTTATTAATCTCGCTTCGAACGGCTACACGGAATATAAACAGATCAAGCCTATGATAAACAAATTAATTTACTGACCCGGAGGTATATATGAGCAGCTTTAAGGACTTAAGGATAGTAGATAACTTCTACCAGACATCGCTTTTCTTTCCGATGCCTACAGTGCTAATCAGTACAATAGCGGAGGACGGCTCAACGACTGTGGGGCCCTACAGCCTGGTACAACCGTACTATGTGGCGGGCAAGGATTACTACGCCATGCTTCTTAATGCCCGTAATTCCTCGAATACCGCACAGAATCTTCTAAGGACAGGGAAGTGCGCCATCAACTTTGTCGGGGACGACAGGAAGACCTTTAAGGAGGTCGTCAGATTAGGATGGCCGGGGGATACGCCGGAAGAGAAGATGAAGGACTGCAGGTTCACCTTCGAGAAGGGACTTGCAGAGGGCGAGGACAGACCCCTGGTAGTAAAGGAGGCATTCCAGGTCATAGAGTGCACATGGATGCGTGAGCTTGACGGCGCCGACAGGGATGTCCCTGGTATGCTAGACGGCTACGAGCCTCCGTATCACGACTTTAACGGAATCACCTCGAAGTTCGGTGCGACCTTTATCCTGAAGATAGATAAGATCCTGATGAAGGAGAAATACTATAACGCGATCATCAACGGTGTAAGAGCTAAGGATTTCCCTAAGGTGCCGGTGGATTACGGCTACAGAGACAGCAAGAACTTCTGGTATGCACGCTTCAGCAAAGCTATCCCGGAGCTTCTCCCGGTAAGAGCTACCACCGTATCAAGCGTTAAGTACGCCGCCGACAGGATAGACGATAAGATCAAGTTTACCGACGAAGCCTGCGCGAAGCTTGTTAACGTCCCCAGAATCTTCCTTCCCACGGCTTTAAAGGGCTGTGTCGCATGGGCCAGGGAGAACGGCGTGGAGCTGATCACGGCAGAGCACATGGACATCATCAACGATAAGCGTTCTAAGGAAAAAAATAAATAAAATATAGCAGGGAGGAATCGAAAATGAAAGTAGTTTTAGCTGGAGCCTTCGGACACTTGGGATCTGATATCCTGAAGTCTCTCGTTAAGGCAGGACATGATGTAGTTGCTGCAGATATGGTAACAAGAGAGATAGAGGGGCTTACTGGCTTCACTCCCGTTAAGATCGACATGACAAATAAGGACAGCTTGTCAGGCCTTTGTGACGGCGCTGATGTTGTCATTACTACAGTCGGTCTTACGAAGACAAGTGCCACAGTAACGGCCTATGATATCGACTGGGGCGCCAATAAGAATCTTGTTGACGAAGCTAAGAAAGCCGGTGTTAAGAACTTCGCTTATATATCAGTAATCAAGGCTGATCAGGCACCTGACGTTCCTATGCTTGATGCCAAGGCCAAGCTCGAGAAGTATCTCAAGGAGAGCGGACTTACATGGGTCATCTTCCGTCCCACAGGGTATTTCTACGACATCGCTCACGTATTCATGCCCATGATCGAGAAAGGCAAGGTTACGCTCCTCGGAAAGAATCCGGTAAGAGCAAACGTGGTTGATACACCGGACTTCGCTGACTTTATCGTGGAGCACATGTGTGACGGGAACAAGGTATATAACGTAGGAGGTAAGGAGACCTATACCTACGAGGAATTCGCTAACATGTTTTTTGCCGCTGCAGGTAAAGAACCTGTCATTAAGACAGCTCCGGTATGGCTATTCGATGTATTAGCGTGGGTTAATAAGCTTAAGAAGAACGGCAAGGATGCCATCATTAAGTTCTCCAAATTCACGCTTACTAATGATCTTGTGGGAGACACCAAGGTAGGTGACGCGTCCTTCGCCGAATACATCAAGAACTGCTACAAGAAGTAAGGAGGTAACGTTATGGTCTTTCCTCCTTTGACATGGGTATTGCTTATCGTATCGGCTGTGTTGTGTGCCGTGGGATTTTACAGATTTGTTTACTTCATGACTTCGGGCTACGGACTTGCAGTGGCCGGAATCGGAGTCAGCATCGGAGCTATCGCTATAGTTAACGGATATACATCAGTTGCCATGCTGCTTCTCTGCGTTCTTTGCCTTGTTTACGGCTTAAGACTCGGGCTCTTCCTGATAATTCGTGAGATCAAGAGCGAGGCATACCGTAAGACCTTAGCCTCACAGACACAGAATAAGGTTCCTTTCTTCGTAAGTATAGTTATGTGGGTAGCATGCGCCTGTTTATATGTTCTTCAGGTGTCATCCGTATGGTATAGAGCTTCAAACTATATCGCAGGTGTAACCGATAAGTCCGAGATACCGGCTTATATCGGTGCCGCTATCATGCTTATAGGCATTATCATCGAGTCTGTTGCCGATAAGCAGAAGAGTGCGGCAAAGCTTATTAATCCCAACATGCCTGCTATGAACGGACTTTATAAGTTCTGCAGATGCCCGAATTACTTCGGAGAGATCGTATTCTGGACAGGACTTGTGATCTCCGGCGTGAACGTAATAACAGGCTGGCAGTGGCTTATAGTAGGACTTGGGTACATCACTATCTTCGCGGTAATGATGAGCGGCGCCAAGAGACTCGAGAAGCGCCATATAAAGAACTATGGAGACAAGGAAGAATACAGAAAATATGCGGATACAACACCGATCATTTTCCCGTTTATTCCGTTCTATCATATAGTTAAAGAGGAAAAATCAGAATGATCACATTACCCATGGCACTTATGGATCTGGTTCCGGTAATGCTGTTCATAATTGCTGCCGTAATACTACAGCGAGGTCTATATGACTGTATGAGCAAGGGCTCCTTCGCGCTTTTCTCCGGCGGTACAGTAATGATATGTGCTGCCGGACTGTTCAAATTCACATGGAAGCTACTTATGGCTCTGGATATATGTGACTTCGAGAGATTGAATCAGTGCTTCTTTCCGATGCAGTCAGTCGGATTCCTGCTTGCCGGAATAGCTTCGGTGGCGTTCGTATTCTTCCCTCAGAAAAACGAACATAAATTCGATAGGGCAGCAGGGGCCATGTTGATAGCAGGTAAGTACAGTGGAACGATGATATTCGTATCTGCGATGATATTGGGCACGCTTGGACTTTGTCTCGGACTTGCAGTCGAATCCAAAAGACGTAATAGAATTCTTCCAATGATAATGTTTATCTTGTCATTCGTGTTCATGCTGATGATGGGATATTTATCATCTAAGGATTTTGATAAAGCATCGATGAACTGGATCGCACAGGGTGTTAATGTGATCGGACAGTCGATATTCCTTATTGGAGCCGTTAGTTTGACAAAACGATCGTAGGCCCGTAAAGCTTACGGTCGTTTATATATTATTCTCCTCTTCCTAATTCACCAAAATTGTAATTATACCGAATTAGCACATAAAAATAATAAATCAAATTATCGGTCCCTCACTCTTCATCATTCGTAACGAACCTCTTTGGCACCCAAGTATCTGAGATAGATCGAGAACCCTACTCTTATTATCAACAGCACAGAGAATATCCCTATCGAATCTATAAGAACGTCTTTAATAGATCCGTCACGACCTTCAACGAACAACTGATGATATTCATCTACGACTGCTGTTAATAATGACAGCCATAATGAGATCGCTATGTACATCTCATTATCCGACTTAATAAACTTTACAGGACTTTCCGCGTAGGATCTTATTTCCGATACCTTATTCGTAAATCTGATCGCTATAAATGTCAGAACTGTCAGGACACTGAATTCCAGAACATGAGCGATCTTTCTTAATATATAATCAGTGATCACCCCTTCACCGAACAAAAGTTCGATAGTCTTGAGAATTGCGTTACTTCGATCGGATGACAGATCTCCGGATTCATTAGACAGAAAAAAGATCAAAGCGATCCATCCGGCCGTCAGGAGCCAGAAGAATATCGCTGCCACCAGATTGGTTATTGATATATCTTTCTCAGGATCGTTCCTCATATCAACGTCTTTCTCTGTTATTGCTCTTAATGGCCCTGTCTATCTCGCGTCTCGCCTGCTTGGACGCTTCAACATCGCGCTTATCGTAATTCTTCTTACCTCTGGCAAGCCCGATCTCGAACTTTACTCTTCCATCCTTAAAATAACACTTTGTAGGTACCAAAGTAAGCCCGTCGAGCTTGATCTTCGAGTAAAGTCTTATTATCTCTTTCTTATGCATCAGAAGCTTACGGGTCCTCATAGGATCCAGATTAAAGCGGTTGCCATGATCGTACGGACTTATGTTAACTCCTATAAGAAAGATCTCTCCGCCCTTTACGGTCACGTAGCTGTCTCTCATGTTCACCTTGCCGGCGCGCATACTCTTGACCTCGGTTCCCGCGAGGACTACTCCGCATTCATATTTCTCATCGATATAATAATCGTGATACGCCTTCTTGTTCTCGGCGATTATCTTAATTCCCTGTTCCTTAGGCATATTGTCTTTGTAGCTTCAGTGATGGAGACGCATTAAGCGACAGCTCATCCCGTCTTCCGCCAATATACTCGTAATAGCCGGCAGAAGCTATCATAGCCGCATTATCCGTACACAGACGAAGCTTGGGATAGTATAACTTAAGATCGTGCTTCAAGGAAGCCTCATCGAAGGCTTTACGAAGGAATGAGTTAGCCGACACTCCGCCTGCGAGACATATTTGCCTGATTCCGGTCCTCTCGGAAGCCTTAACGGTATGCTCCACCAGTATATTCGCGATGTGATGCTGATAAGACGCCGCGAAGTCCGATATATTAATCTCTTCGTCCTTCTGACGGGACTGATTGATCAGATTAAGTGCTGCGGTCTTTATTCCCGAGAATGAGAAATCCAACGTGTCTCCCATATGATTACGAGGGAATTCATAAGCATGGATATCTCCGATCTGACCGGCCTTATCCATCTTAGGGCCGCCGGGGTAGCCCAAGCCTATAACGCGTGCGATCTTATCTATGGCCTCCCCTGCCGCATCATCACGGGTCTTCCCTAATATCTCTAAGTCTCTGTAGGACTTTACATGAACTATCTGAGTGTTTCCCCCGCTTACGCATAGGCACAGGAACTCAGGCTCAAGCTCCGGAAAACAAAGATAATTGGCACATATATGACCGTGAAGATGATTAACACCAACCAAGGGCTTACCGGATGCAAGACATAAGCCTTTCGCCGCGGAAAGGCCCACTAGCAGTGCTCCCACAAGACCGGGGCCGTAGGTCACGGCTACGGCATCGATATCCTCCAAGGCAACCCCTGCCTCCTTCAGGGCCGAATCGATACAAGGATAAATCGCATCCACGTGCATCCTTGAAGCGAGCTCCGGTACCACACCTCCATACTGCTCGTGGAAGTCTGCCTGAGAAGCGATAATATCGCTTAATATCTCGCGACCGTTACGAACTACGGATGCCGCAGTCTCGTCGCAGGAGGATTCTATTCCTAATATAAGTACGTCTTTCTTGTCCATAGCTTTATCAGATAAAGTAAGATGTCATGAATCTCATGATCGTCTCTATATATACGTCTTTACCAAGTCTGAAGGACTCGAGGTACCCGGCACCCGGGATCATTCTCGATACCGTAAGACTCGAATTAAGTCTGCTTCTCTCCTCTACAATCTGTGTTATCTTGTTGGCTCCTATGAAGGTGTCATGACCTCCGTAGATTATACACACGGGCATCTGAAGTCTCGATATCTCAGCCACAAGATTGACCGAGCGCCCCTCACCTGCCGATATCCTTATAGCATAAGGTACGAAGCGCTTAGTGATGCTTCCCAGGAACTCCGTCTGCTCTACGACAGCCATGATATAATCATCGGAATTCTTAGCCGGGGAATCGAAGATCATTCCTATTACATAAGATCTGTCGAACCCGAGCTTTAAGATATCATCAGAATAATCGTTAAGCTCCGCCTCGGGAAGATCGGCCTCAGGGAGCTTGTCGTAAGCGAGCATCGTCGAGGTACAGCCGCTGCCGATACCGTATAGCACTACATTGGTGGTAACGGAGATCGACCTTACCTGGGCGATCGCACCCAGCACATCCTGCCACTCGAGATAACCGTAATTACACACATCTCCTTCGGACTCACCGCTGTTACGCTGATCGAAGAGAAAGACATTATAGTGATTATCAAGCAGATTCTCAATAAGGTCTATCATGTTGACCCCGAACGGAAGTCTGTTAGAGCCCGCATCATGGACTACGATAACGGTCGTGATCGGATTATCCGTCTTGAAGAACCAGCCTGACAGATTAGTCTGTCCGTCGAAGGATTCGAAGGAGCATGTGGAGTAGGACGGCAGGATGTTGGACGGGACATTAGATACCGAGGTCTTCTCTATATTCATCAAGCGGTTCGAGGATACGATGGTAAGCACCACCAGGAAGATCAGTACTGCCGCGAGTACACTTAAGCCGAGGGCAAATCTTACTATGAAGTTAGAACTGCCTCTTCCCCGTCTTCGCCCTGAAGAAACACTTTCGAACCCTGCATTCATACTATCAGAGCAAATGCTTCTTTCTGAGCACCATAACGGCTATCACCATGCTTACTACGCATGAGGTGAGTATGGAGAAGAACGGCATGGGCTGACTCGCGAATTCGGCGTCCCAGGGCATCGGGAAATTCTGTCCGAAGAAGCAGCCGATAATATCCGGCATCGTAAGCACGATAGTGGCCGCCGCCAGAACCTTCATTATGTCGTTCATGTTATTCGATATGATGGACGCATAAGCATCTGTGGTTGAATTTACGATATTCGCGTAGATATCAGCCATCTCATGAGCCTGCTTATACTCGATGACTACGTCCTCCAGAAGGTCTTCATCCTCTTCATAGAGCTTGATCGTCCTTCCTCTCATGAGCTTCTCGAGCACCGCTTCATTCGACTTCAATGATGACGCGAAGTAAACGAGGGATTTACTTAACTCAAGAAGCTTATATAATTCCTTGTTAGATACATCCTTCTCAAGCTGTGCCTCCGCCACCTCTAAGGTCTTGTCGATGAATCTTAAGAGTCTCAAGTACTCACGCGCCACCGCGAAAAGGATCTGAATAGTAAACCTCGTCCTGTAAGGGATATAGAGATCCTTGATACGATTCTCTATAAAGTGATCAAGAATAGATGTCTGCTTCAGTGAGACCGTAACGATATTCTTAGACGTGAGGATAATACCGAGAGGAGTCGTCTCATACATTACGCTCTCGTTCTCTCTTCTTGTGTAAGGAATATCGACGATTACAAGGACCGTTCCGGTATCGTCATCAAAGTCGATACGAGGTCTCTCCTCTTCGTCCAAGGGATATCTTAGAAACTCCTGAGGAATGCTGAGTTCATTCTCGACTCTGGCGATCTCGGTCTCTGTAGGAGAATAGAGATTGATCCATGTATCCGGAGTGATCTGATCGGCTTCCGCGGTCTTGTAGATGGACCTGGAGGCAGTCTTGTTTACTTCTTTTGAGACGTAAATTTCAAGCACAATAATACCTCCCCATCACAAATAGCATGTTATTTTAACATTTATGAGGTTGTAATTCTACCCTATCAGGATATTCCGGAATGACCGAAGCCGCCGCCTCTGTCCTCACCTATAGCCTTAACGTCGTCAACGAATTCGATATCGGCGTATTCTACCTTATTTATTACCATCTGAGCGATCCTGTCGCCCTTACGGATCAGGTATGTTCCGTGCTTGCAGCCCTTGTCATTCAGGGTAAACGGTGATTCCTCTGATGCATCCTCTCTTACGGATGCATTATAGATAATAACGTTGACTTCATCTCTGTAGCCACAGTCGATGGTTCCGGGAGCATTGGGAACTCTTAAGGGAGTCTTAAGAGATATTCCGCTTCTGGGTCTGATCTGAACCTCATAGCCGTACGGGATGGCCATCTTAAGTCCGGTGGGAACCAAGACACTGCAGCCCGGCTTAACGATAATATCCTCACAGGAATAAAGGTCCATGCCTGCATCGCCGTCATTGGCATACTTAGGGCATACAGCCTCTTCCCTGCACTTTTCCATAGGGAGCTTAATTCTCTCGCTCATCTTATACCTCCGTATAACATTTAATTACGTTGTAGCCCATTTCCGCTACTTTATTAGCATCGCCGTCGGACCAAATGCTTTTCGCCGGGCCGAGTATGGTGCAGGAGCAGTCCTGAGGGTGCGTTACCACCTTGACCTCAGTATCGTTCTCCTGTTTAAGGTCATAGATACCTCTCCCCTTGCAGGCCTTACAGCCGGGGGTATTACGACCCACGGGGCAGAAATCCGACTGCATCCAGGGGACGAAACCTCCCGAATGAACGTACACATTACCTTTTGAAGCGGCCTTACGAAGCATATTGACTCCGGTAGAAGGGTCGACCTCATATGATATAAAAGCCTCTCCCGAATGCTTAAGTACAGCCTTAAGAGCTTCGGTATTATATATATTCGAGCCGGCCGTAGGCATGAAGCTTACATTCTTGATCCCTAAGAACAAGGATCCCTGAGCATCATGACAGAAATCCGGCAATACAAGCTTAAGCTCCTTGCCGCTGCTTCTTATAAGATCATCGATCCTGGCTCTGATATCCGGGTCAAGGTAATCGTATGACGAGAATGCGTATATATCCGCCTCTTTGACCTGACCGTCGAAGGAAGCAAAGGACGGATAATACCGTAAGGTCCTGATCTCGCCCGCACCCTCATTATTAATATTGCTGACATTATCCGACACAAAGAATTCCTCTACCGCGATATGTGATGCTTCTGACAAAAGCGCTGAGGACAAAGTCTCCAGAAGTCCTCTTCTAAGCTCGTTAATATCTTTGATAGTGCACTTGGCATCAGAACCTGACTGATATACATTCACCACTTCATAGGCGGTGGAGCCGGTCTTACGAAGCTGCTCCTCTATCCTTGATGGATCAACAGGTCTTTTCCCTTCATCTACATAGGACAGCTGATCCTCGGCAAACACATCGGTAAAAGGTCCATCCGCCACTCTGGCAGAGGCCTTGATAACGCCATCTGACGACGAATCGAAGGTTATATCGATCTTAGTCCTTCGAAGGTATTTGTCCGACTTACCGAAGTCATGATTCATAAGATAAACACTTACGTCATTGGGAAGAGATTTGATAGACGCAGGATGAAGTCCTTTGACCACATAATTGCCCTTATAAGAAGAAACCTTACCTACAGGGAAGGATTTTATCTCACCGCTTGAATCCCTTAATGACAGGTAATCTCCCGAGGAAGGCTCGACAGCGCCCTTGGAGGGTCTGATCGTAATCGTTCCCTCTTTACAGTCGCGAAGCGTAATTTTGCCTATTCTGAGGCCGAATTTGCCCACATAATCTCCGGAGAGGATATTGCTGTCCTTCCTGCCCGATAAGGACTGATCGGTGAAGCCGCCTCCCCGGTTGAAGTTAACCAGAAGCTCCTGTTCAAGCCTGTTAACAAGCTCTTCATCAAGAGTACCCTCGTAATAAGCGTCGATAGCTTTACGATATGCCCTTACGGCAGCGATAACATAATCGGCATCCCTCATTCTGCCTTCGATCTTCAAGGAAGCAACTCCCGCATCGATAAGCTCTCCAATAAACCCAATGGCACATCTGTCCTTGGGAGATAGTATATGACCTGAAGAAATCCGTCGACCGTTATTAGTAAGCTCGTAGCTTTGCCTGCAGGGCTGAGCACACAGACCTCTGTTTCCCGATCTGGTGCCGCTTTTGTTCATCGAAGAGAAAAGACAAAGACCGGAGGTGCATATGCATACGGCACCGTGAACGAATACCTCGGTCTCAAGTCCCAGCTTATCCGCGTATCTCGTCCTATCGGCGATCTCTTTGATCGTAAGCTCACGGGGCAGAACCACCCTGGTAAAGCCCTTACCCTTAAGACTCTTAATACCTTCCTTATCGTAGATATTCATCTGCGTCGAGGCGTGAAGAGGTATCATCGGGTAGCGCTCGTGTATCCTCTTGGCAAGACCCTTATCCTGTACAAGGATCGCATCAACGCCCATATTATAAGCCTCGCAGGCTACATTGACCGCCTCCTCGATCTCGTCATCATTTACCAGTGTATTAAGAGTCAGATGCACCATCGAGGATCTCTCGTGAGCATAAGCGCAGCACTCCGCCAGATCATCCATAGTAAGATTCGAGGCATTAAGGCGCGCGTTATAAAGATCGATACCGCAGTATACCGCATCGGCACCGGCATCAATCGCCTTTATGAATATATCCTTATTACCTGCGGGAGCGAGAAGCTCGATTCTTTTATTCATTCGCCAGAAGCTCCATGGGAGTAGGCTCGCTCTTCTCTTTCTCCTCCTCGAGCATCACCTTCTGCTGAAGATACATAAGCTCCGTCCTCATGTTCGAATTCTCATCCTTAAGCGTGAGTATTCTGTCACATGCATCAATAAGCGCCAGCGCATTAATCTTGGAATTTGTAAGTCCCGGGTTATTCTCCTTGGTGGTGTTAAGGATCTCGTTAGTCAGAGCTGCGATCTTCCTGATTCTGGCTTCGCTTATATCTTCAGTACAGCCCAGAAGATAAAGGTTACCGTTGATCTCTACCGAGACCTTCTTAGAGGCTCCTCCTTCTTCATTAACCGGCTTCTTAAGACTTTCTCTCTTCTTGATCTTATCGTTAAGAGTCTGCTTCGGAGGCTCTTGCGTCAACTCCTTACTCATCCCCTTGTATCTTTGCTCATAGTCAGCCATCGGGGGAAGATCTTCAGCCGTAACCTTAGACGAGCCCTTCTTCTTCATAGACTTATCCGAATACTTACTCATGATACTCTGGGACTTCTTCATCATTACACCTCTTAAACCTTGTCGGTATTACTGATTATAGCATTATACAGCTTATAAAGCGTCTCAGGCGACAGCTGTTCCGCTCTAACATCAGTCGGTAGTCCGAGTTCAGGCAGGTACTCCGCTGTTTCCTTGACGTTATTAACCAGCTTCTTACGCCTCATGGCGAAAGCCTTATTAAGAAATCCGACAAATCCTGAAGACAGCTTAATATCGCCTCTCGTAAGACTTATCACGCAGGAGGTGGTATTAGGAGCAGGAACGAAGCACTCCCTGGGCACGGTAAATTCTTTACGAGAAGGACCGTATAGACTTACAAGAACGGAAAGCGGCCCGTACTGCTTTGTCCCCTCCTTCGCATATATCCTCTGAAGAGCATCTTCCTCCACCATGAAGACCATCTTACGGGCATTAACGCACTCCGCGAACAGCTTCTTCATGATATCGGTCATGACATAGTAAGGAAGATTGCTTACGACTACATCAATGTCCTCAGCTCCGTAGTCCTTAAGCTTAAGATAATCAGAAGTGATGATGTGCGCATTAAGCTTCAAATCATCTTTAATGTAGGATGCGAGCCTTTTATCGATCTCGACTACCGTTAATCCGGAAGTAAGCTCGGATAAAGGAACAGACAGACTTCCGAGTCCCGGGCCGATCTCAAGTACGTGATCCTCGGGTTTAATCTCACAAAGATCGATGATATTTCCGATCATAACTTCGTCAGATAAAAAGTTCTGCCCGAACCTTGATTCGGGCAAGAAACCTTTGGAGCTTATATGATCGAGTCTGTCCTGAAGCATCCTATCAGAGGAAATACTCTACGCCGGATTCGAAGATCTTCTGATCCTTGATACCAGGGATGTTAAGCGTCAGATCAGTGTCATAACGCTCTGAGTGTCCCATCTTACCGAATATCCTGCCGTCAGGAGAAAGGATACCCTCGATGGCGCTGTCAGAGCCGTTGGGGTTGAAGTCCGTAGTAGCCGAAGGAATTCCCTCATCATCCACGTAGCAGGTAGCGATCTGACCGTTGGCAACCAGCTTTCGAATGAGATCGTCATCGGCAACGAATCTTCCCTCTCCGTGAGATACAGGTATGGAATAGACCTCACCGGGCTTGACCTTGGTAAGCCACGGGCTGTTATCGGACATGATCATGGTATTAACATAAACGTTCTGATGACGACCTATGTTATTGAAGGTCAACGTAGGATCCCCGTCGGACAGTTCCTTGATATCGCCGTAGGGCACGAGTCCGAGCTTGATAAGAGCCTGGAAGCCGTTACAGATACCGAGCATCAATCCGTCACGCTTGAACAGAAGATTACGTACAGCCTCGGTGACATAAGGATTTCTGAAGGCTGCAGCCAGGAACTTGGCGGAGCCCTCAGGCTCGTCACCTGCCGAGAAGCCACCCGGAAGCATTATGATGTTACTCTCATCGATCTTCAAAGCCAGAGTCTTCAGGGAATCGATAATTGCATCGGAGGTCTGGTTTCTGATAACGAATACAGAAGCCTCTGCCCCTGCCCTCTCAAAGGCTTTGGCAGAATCGTACTCGCAGTTAGTACCCGGGAATACAGGGATAATAACCTTAGGCTTAGCGCCCTTAAGGACACCGGGAGCAGCCTTGAAGGTCTTGTCTGTCTTATAGGGAGCAACCTTGACATTCATGGAGGCTTCTGCCGCGAAGGTCGGGAATATCCTCTCGAGCTTACCCTCATAGCTTATAGCCGCAGCTCCGGCCATAACCTCCTGATCCTTATAGGTGAACTTAGGCTCTATCGTGGTCTGACCTAAGTATATACCGCCGGTCATCTTAACCTTATCGACAGCGTTGGCATCATTGGGAATTGCAACGATCACGGCGCCGAAGGTCCTGGAGAACAGATCCTCTTCCTTAAAATCGGAGCTGAACTCGAAGCCCAGAGCATTACCGAAGCACATCTGAGCCACTCTGGCGGCAACTCCCGCACCTCTTACAACGGCTGCGTTTATTAATTCTTTTCGTGAATGAAGCTCTCTAATGGCCTTGAACACACGGAGCACGTGATCCTTCTTATAAAAGCCGAGTCCGTTACGGGCACACTTAAGAAGATACAGCTTCTGCCCGGGAGCCTTGAGTGTCGCGGTAACGATCTTGTCTGTAGTTGTCATGCCGACAGCGAAGGATACCAACGTCGGAGGCACATGGATATCGTTGAAGGTGCCGCTCATGGAGTCCTTACCGCCTATGGAAGCAGTACCGAAGTCAAGCTGTGCCTGATATGCGCCGAGGAGTGCCTGGAAGGGCTTACCCCAAGTAGCAGGCTCACCCATCCTCTCGAAATACTCCTGGAATGTCAGTCTCGCCTTAGCAGGATCGACACCCATAGCTGCCAGCTTAAGCAGGGACTCAACAACTGCATGATAGGAGCCGGCATAAGGATTCCACTCGGTATAATAAGGATCGAAGCCGTAGGTCATTACGGAACAGTCGTGCGTGGTACCGTTATCGACCGGGATCTTACATGCCATACCCTCCTCAGGAGAGTTCTGATAAGCTCCGCCGTATGGGAAAACTACAGTCGATGCACCGATCGAAGAGTCGAATCTCTGAATAAGACCCAATCTGGAGCAACCGTCAAGAGAACTTAATGCGCCGTTAAGTGACTTAGCGAAGTTTCCTTCCACATATGAAGGAAGCTTGGTATCAATATACTGCGCATCGATATCGGGAGAAGTAACCTCTACCTTGGTGTACTGCTTAGCTCCGTTAGTATCGATAAAGTTACGGGCGATATTAACGATAACATTGCCGTTCCAGGTCATCTTCATCACCGGCTCTTCGGTAACCTTGGCCACAACTGTTGCTTCAAGATTCTCGATATCAGCGTATTTCATGAACTTATCAAGATCCTGAGGATGAACGACAACAGCCATTCTCTCCTGAGACTCCGAGATAGCGATCTCAGTACCGTCAAGGCCGTCGTACTTCTTGGGCACCTTATCAAGGTCGATCTCAAGTCCTGCGGCGAGTTCACCGATAGCTACGGATACACCGCCGGCACCAAAGTCATTACATCTGATGATAAGTTTGGTGACCTCGGGATTTCTGAACAATCTCTGAAGTTTTCGCTCGGTAGGTGGATTACCCTTCTGTACCTCAGAACCGCAGGTAACGACTGACTCGGTGTTATGAGCCTTGGAAGATCCCGTAGCACCGCCGATTCCGTCTCTTCCTGTCCTGCCGCCGAGAAGAACGATAATGTCACCGGCAGAGGGTCTTTCTCTTACAATATTCTCTGCAGGAGCCGCACCGACGACCGCACCGATCTCCATTCTCTTGGCGATATAGCCTGGGTGATAGATCTCATCGACCTGACCTGTAGCAAGGCCGATCTGGTTGCCATAGGAGCTGTAACCAGCAGCCGCGGTTCTTACGAGCTTCTTCTGTGACAGCTTTCCTTCGAGAGTCATTGATACCGGAACTGTAGGATCGCCTGCACCTGTAACTCTCATCGCCTGATATACATATGATCTTCCTGACAGAGGATCTCTGATAGCTCCGCCCAAGCATGTAGCGGCACCGCCGAAGGGTTCGATCTCCGTAGGATGATTATGAGTCTCGTTCTTGAACATGAAGATGTAGTCCTGATCCTCACCGTTGACCTTGATCCTGATCTTTATGGAGCAGGCATTGATCTCCTCGGACTCATCGAGATCGTCAAGCTTACCGTCCTTCTTAAGCTTTCTTGCTGCCATGGTAGCGATATCCATGAGGCAGATATGCTTCTGATCGATCCTGTCACCGTAGATATCCTTACGGACCTCGAGATACTCCTCGTAGGTCTTCTTTATCTGTGCGGTGAGCTCGTCATCGCCGTCAAATCTTATATCTGTAAGCTCTGTGAGGAATGTAGTATGTCTGCAGTGATCAGACCAGTAGGTATCTAAGACTCTGATCTCGGTAACTGTAGGATTTCTTTGAAGCTTCTTGAAGTAGTCCTGTGTAAACTTGATATCCGCGAAGCTCATGGCGAGACCCATGGAGCTTCTTAAGCCCTCCAGTCCGTTATCGTCCAGATCATTAAAGTCTGAGATAGTCTCTACGGTAGTAGGAATATCGTATACATCCACAAGAGTCTCAGGCTTCTCGGAGGACGCCTCACGACATTCTACCGGGTTGATAAGATATTTCTTAATTGCCTGCTTCTGATCCTCAGTCAAGGTACCGTAGAAAGCAACAACCTTACATGTCTTGACTATGGGTCTTTCCTTCTGAGTCAGAAACTGTATGCACTGAGCGGCAGAGTCTGCGCGCTGATCGTACTGTCCGGGCAAAGCCTCGATATTAAGCACGAAGCAGCTGTCAGACAGATCCACAGTCTCATCGTAGACCACATCGACCGGAGGCTCGGAGAAGACTACATTCTTGGCCTTCTCATATTCCTCGTCCGTAATATCGGATACATCATATCTGTTGATAACTCTGACATTAGTCAATGTAGAGATATCAAGATCAGCGGACACATCATGCAGTATGCCCTTGGCCTCTACTGCAAAATCGGGTTTCTTCTCGGATAGGATTCTTCTTACGGACATTGGCGGGATCCCCTTCGTAATTATTCTCGTAAATTATATCAGATGTTATCGGCAGACTTACTAAGCAGCTCGTTATTGTATTTAAGGAATCTCGAGAGCCCCTCGCTGTCAAGCGTACCGTGAGCAAGCTTAGCCTGATCGTAGATATGCTGAGCAAGCCTGTCGGTGTCTTCCTTCTTAGTCCCCATAGACTCCAATGCTCTGAGCTTCCCGATAAGAGGACTGTCGGTATTGACCACAAGCTCCGTCTTCACAGGGAAAAGCTCATCAAGATTAAGCTCCTCTGCACCGGCAGCCTTATTCATAGCATTCATTTTCTCGTATTGCTTACGCATATCCTGCATGCGGCGGTTCTGCTCAGACTCCATGATGAGAGCCGGCATGGAATCAACGCCGAGTGCCTTAGCGCTTACATCAAGCTTATCGTCACCAAGAGCTGCTCTGAAGAAGTCCTGAAGCTTATTCTTGGTCTCATCATCACTGTCCTCGCCGGTAAGATCGGCATCAACTCTCTTGAATCTTAAGTCCTGATACTTGTACTCCAGGAAGGAAATGAAGTTATCGTCGATCTCCTCATCAAGAACGATTACATCGAAGCCGTCGTTCTTAGCCATCTCAACATATGCGGCCTGAGCGACCTTATCGTTAGTGTATCTGACCTGCTTCTTATCCTTAGTAAGCTCCTCCATGGTAAGATGTCCGCCGTCTACGGTCTTGAACAGGCAGATGTCATTAACCTTATCGTAGAACTTCTCCTCCTTCATCATTCCGTACTTAACAAATACGGAGATATCGGACCAGTACTTCTCATAGGACTCTCTGTCGTTCTTATAAAGCTCATTGAGCTTATCGGAAACCTTCTTAATAATGTGTCCGGAAAGCTTCTTAACATACTCATCCTGCTGAAGCGCAGATCTTGATACGTTAAGCGGCAGATCAGAGCAGTCAAGACAGCCCTGTAGCAGGAACAGGAAATCAGGAATGATCTCTTCGATATTATCTGCGACGAACACCTGATGGTTATAGATCTTGATTCTTCCCTCCAAAGACTGATAAATATTGTCAGTCTTCGGGAAATAAAGAATACCCTGCAGTGTGAACGGATAATCCATATTAAGATGTATCCAGAATAAAGGATCATAGCCGTCATTAAATACGCTATGGTAGAAGGATATATACTCCTCGTCAGTACACTCCGAGGGCTTCTTCAGCCATAACGGATCCTTGTTGTTAATGGGTGCATAAGCTATATCTGACGGCTTGAATTCCTCACCCTTCTCCTCTGCCTCTTTACGACGCTTCTCCTCAGACTCCTCGTGAAGCTTATCCGCCTTAACATCAATGAAGAAGATATCAACGGGGACGAAGGAGCAGTATTTACGAAGTGTCATGCGAAGTGTCGCCACATCAAAGATCTTCTGAGCATCCTCGGATAGAGTTAAAGTAATGGCGGTGCCTCGTGTCGCTTTCTCTGAAGAACCGATAGTGAACTCCATTCCGTCCTCAGACTCCCAGGATACGGCCTCGGCTCCATCCTCGAAGCTTAAGGTATCGATCCTGACCTTATCTGCTACCATGAATGCCGAATAGAAGCCCAGACCGAAGTGGCCTATGATGCCCGACTTATCCGTTGACTGCTCCTGATACTTGGTAACGAAGTCAAGCGCGCCGGAGAAAGCGATCTGATTAATGTACTTATCTATCTCCTCGGCGGTCATACCGATACCGTTATCCTCGAATACGATGGTCTTCTTATCGTCATCATAGATAACGTTGATCTTATATTCCTCGCCCTCTTCGATGCTTGCTTTCCCAAGCTCGACAAGCCTTCTTAACTTGGCCACTGCATCCGCGCAGTTACTGACCAATTCTCTTACGAAGATATCCTGATCAGAATAAAGCCACTGTCTTATTACCGGAAATATGTTCTCAGTTGTTACCGATACTTTTCCGTTTCTTGTTTCCATTAATTGCCTCCTTGGAATTTGCTTATGTATTCATCGGCAAATTCTTGATAACTCTTTTGTATATTCTTAAGAAGCTCATTGCTCTTAAAGTCAAATTCATAACCGTCAATGTACCTTATAGGAAGGATATCAAATGGCGTGCTGGACACGAACATCGCTGCCTGTTTATCCGCAACGATCTGCTCGAGAGTAAACATCCCGATCTTAAGCGTCGCTCCCGAAGCTTCGAGCGCCTTCATAACACGATTTCTTGTGATACCCAGAAGTATCTTCTCATCTGGCGCGGAATAAACCTCTCCGTCCTTGATCACAAACAGATTAGACTTAGAGCCTTCATAAAGTCTCCCGTCATTATCTGTGAGCACTATCTCGTAAGGATTACCGTGAGCATTCTGCTCCTTGAACTTCTGCGCTACGGCCTCCTTATAGTCACCCCTGAAGACCTTTATGTTAGGAGCAACACGCTCCCACTTGAGACTCAAGGTATTTATCCCCTCTTCGAAAAGCTCTTTTCCGGGTATATTAGCTTCACATGCATGAATAAGAAGATGCTTTCTTGTCAGCACTATCCTGAGAGACCCGTCAAAGTCAGGATCGAATTTATTCAGAAAATACATACTCTGGTCCAGGATAAGCTCTTTATCCACCTCGAATTGCTCTATCCCATTAACCGATTTCTCAAGCCTTGCAAGATGATCCTCGATAAAAAGAGGTACTCCCCTCTTAACTCTTAAAGTCTCATAGTAAGTGACAGCATCCGTGGGAAGCCTCAATTCATTGGCTTTATTGCTATATTCGGGTATAAATAATCCGTCGTACAAATAAAACTGCCCAATCGGGCTCTCCAACATAGGATAAGCCATATAAACACCTATCTCCCACTTTTTTCTAACCAAATAATATTAACACTAATTTGGTATAAGGTTAATTCTTTATTCTAGTAGTCCATCTCTGTTTTTAAGTGTAGCCGCCGCTTCAACACAAACTCAATAATGTATAATCAACCTATGAGATCTATCAGCGTATCCGTCACATCACTTGCAAGATTTGTATCAAGGACCGGGAACCTGTCTTCGGCAGGGGCATTCGGCTCTGTATCCGGAATACAGGGCACCCGGCTTCATAAGAGGATTTTCGCCGATCTTAAGAAGCAATTCGGCGATGAATTCGAGACGGAGCACTACTTCAGCCATATATTCGTCTATGAGGACGAGACGGAAGAGATTGATCTCGAGGTCAGAGGCCGTGCGGATATACTTTTCGAGAAGGATCAGGACGGGATGCCGCATATAATCGAGATAAAGTCCTTCAACTCCTCCAAGAATAGGTACGAGAAGCTGGTCCATACCGATCATGAGGCGCAGCTTAAGATATACTCCGCTCTGTACTTCCTTGATAACCCGGATCTTCTGTCCATGAACATCACCTTAAGATACGTTAATATCACCTCATTGGAGGTCGTGGAGAAGACTGAGAGCATCGAGCGTAACAAGGCATTAGATATATACGAGGATCACGTCAGATCCTATATTCACTTCGTCAAACGATTACTTCAATACGACGATAATCTCTACAAGAGCATACGCGAGATGGCCTTCCCGTACGAGTCGGTCAGGAACGGACAGAAGGAACTGATGAAGACTGTACTTCAGAGTCTTTCCAATACTGAGGTGCTTTTCGCTCTGGCGCCCACGGGCACGGGCAAGACAATATCGGTCCTGTACCCTGCTGTTAAAGGCCTGCTTCGTAATCGATACGATAAGATATTCTACCTTACTGCCAAAGAGCAGACGCGTGTTGTGGCAGCCAAAGCGATAAACGACATGCGATCAAAGGGACTTCTAATAAGATCGATAACCCTGAAGTCTAAGGAGCAGATGTGTCTTCTCGAGCGTAAATGTGATACCAAGAACTGCTTCTACGCCAAGGGCTATTATGACAGGCTCATTCCTGCCCTATCTGAGCTTCTTACGCATGACGAGCTGACGCCCGAGATAATCACAAGATGTGCTTTGAAGTACCGCCTGTGTCCTCACGAGCTTAGCCTCGACGCCATGAATTACTGCACCGTCGTCATAGGAGACTATAACCACGCTTTCGATCCTCGAGTCTCCCTGATCAGAGCCTTCGATCCCGAGGCTGAAGCCCGTAATGCAGTCCTCATAGATGAGGCTCATAATATGGTTGACCGATCCAGAGAGATGTTCTCGGCTACCCTCTCCAAGTCCTTAATAAACAGGATGCAAACGACATTCAAAGGGAGAGACCCCAGGATAGAGGGCTTCCTTGCGCAGGCGGACCATTACCTTACACAGGTAAGAGATCTTCTAACCTCCAACGAATCAGCCTTCAATAAACTCGAGAATATTAAAGAGAAGGATACCCTGAGGACGGAGAACTTCGAAGGAACCACCAAGCGCACACTTAACCTTTATACGATGCTGTGGAGGTCTATTGTATACATGATGCCTGTTCTGGATCTTCTGGAGCCGGGTGATGTACGTGACAACGCATTGGATTACTTCTTCGAGACCAGATTCTTCCTGACCGTCTTCGAACAGGAATATGATAATAACTATATTACGACATTTAATGTCGAGGACGGCGATGTTACTGTAAGTCTCGTGTGTCTCGATGCATCGGAGAAGCTTAGGGCAAGGATCGAGAATATAATGCCGGCGGTCTTCTTCTCCGCCACGCTGTCGCCCTACGAGTACTATCGTAATGTCATTGTAGGACGTAACTGCGAGTGTGTCAGACATATCGAGCTGGCTTCGCCTTTCCCTCCCGAGAACCTGGAGATAATGATAGACTCCTCCATCAACACATCATATAAATACAGGAAGCAGACCCTGCCCGATCTCGCGCGAAGAATATACGAAGAGCTTAAATTCCGTCACGGGAATTACATGATCTTCCTTCCGTCCTTTGAATATCTGGATATGGTCTCATCTTCAGTCGAGAACCTTCTTAAGGAGAGAGCAGATCTTAAGATCACTAAGCAAAGACCCTCCATGACAGCGATCGAGAAAGAAGATTTTCTGGCATGCTACGATAACGCCTGTAGCGGATTGCTTGTGGGCTTCGCAGTACTCGGAGGTCACTTCGGAGAAGGTATCGATCTTGTGGGAGAGAAGCTGTCGGGGGTAATAATAGTGGGCGTAGGCTTACCTAAGCTCTCCCCGGAGAGGCAGATACTTTCTAATTACTATGCGGAAAAATTCGGTGACGGCTTCTCCTTCGCTTACAGATTCCCGGGCTGGGAGAAGGTACTGCAGGCCGTGGGCAGAGTTATCAGAACCGAGGAGGACACGGGGTTCGCGCTTCTGATAGACGAGAGACTTGATAAACCCGAGTATCTTACGCTATACCCCGATAACTGGAAGCTTTGATCTAAGTCCGGTATCACTCCGGTCGATATCACTCCAGATCCTCGAAGCTCTCTAAACCCTTAGGAGCCTCGGCCTTAACGTCACCGTGCTTTACCATGATCATGGTAAGGAAGCTCGCGAAGGAGAACACCGTGGCATATATGAAGAGTATCTTGTAGCTTACGTTCTTAAGAAGGAAGCCTGCAAGAATAGGAGTAACCACCTGACCTGCCATGGACGCTGTATAGTATAGTCCGGTGTACTTACCTGCATCGGCACCTCTGCACATCTCCACCGCCATAGGAAGAGAGTTGACGCTGATAGAAGCCCACGCCACACCGACCAGAGCGAAAGTGACATACATAGGCACCGTGACCGACGAAGAATTGGTAGTTAAGAAGAAACATACCGCGAAGCTTGCAGTCAGAAGCAATGTACCGAAGTAGATCATCTTTTTCCTTCCTACCTTAGATGCCATAAATCCTATCGGAATATAAGAGACGATGGCACCCACGTTAGCAATAAGGAAGCATGTTGAAGCTCCGCCTAAGCCCTCGCCCATAATGACACTGATATATGTAGTAAACCAGGTAGTTACGGCATTATAACCGATATACCACAGAGCGATGGATGCAAGCAGGAATATCATGGATCTTCTTACTTCTCTCGGAAGCTTGGTCCCTGAGGAAGACTTGTCCTCTACCGTAAGATCCCACTCCGGGTGCTCCTTCTCTATCCTGTCATTCTCGGAAGCGAGCTTAGGCTCATTGACAGTCAACGCCATAATAATAACGCAGACCACCATGAATACGGACATGAAGATAAAAAGCGTTGTGTAATCCACGTGTGCCAGCCCCTCGGTCTTACTCTTGGGATACATCACCGCCGTGAACGCGAGATATATAATTCCGCCCGCGGCTCCCATAAGATTAATAATCGCATTACCGCGAGACCTTAAAGGCTTGGGCGTAACGTCAGGCATAAGAGCAACAGCCGGGGACCTGTATACCGCCATGGTGAAGAGCATCAGACCAAGAATAATAATAAAGGTCGTAAGACTATAGAAGGATGAAGAGTTTCCTGAAGCATAGCCGTTATCAATTACCGGAAGAATAACCAGAAGCACGGCTGTAACTATAGTACCGATGATAATATAGGGCATTCTTCTACCGATCCTGGTGTGAGTTCTGTCGGACAGCCTTCCGAAGAACGGAAGCAGGAATAAGGCAAGGACATTATCGGCAGCCATAATAACTCCGGTCACGTCTTCGCTTAAGTGGAAGGTCTGAGTAAGAAGAAGCGGAATAACATTATCGTATAGCTGCCAGAAAGCAATTATAGACATGAATGCCAGGCCGACCAGGAAAGTATTCTTGTAGTTAAGTTTCATCTGCTGCATCCTTTCTTCTTATGACAGGAAGATTAAGCCTTAATATAGGATCAGGTATATCTTTCTCGAACTGTACGCTTACATATCTTAAGGTAAACCTTCGAAGCTCCTCTATATCAGAGGGCTCGAGCTTGATAGTAAATATCTTATTGACAGGATTCTCCCCTATAAAGTCCAGTATCTCGCAGGACCTTGATGACAGCTTCATGTCACCTGCGGCATTAACACATTCGGAGGCCTTAGAAGCAAGCCCAAGTATCCACATAAGCCTCCAGTTAAAGATACACATAGCCTGAAGATAATAGCTTGGAGTATTGGATAGAACATAATAGGAGTAAATCGCTAGCTCATAGCAGGCGGGTGCATTATCACTTTGCATCACCGATTCTCTTAAGCAGTCCGAGATATGCCCCGCCACCGCCATAGACTCGAGAGAATCCATGATGCCGGTATTACCGGAGATAACGATCCCCTCCTTAAGATAGTAGAAATCATGCGTGAGCGTGACCACGAAGTCGCAGTAAGAATACGGAAGCGATGCGAAGGCAAACCTGGAGTTCTTTCCCGCCACACCCTTAACACAGATATTGACGATCCCCCGATCCTTGGTAAGGACTGAGATCAGTCTGTCCTTCTCTTTATATTCGGTGGACTTGAGTATGATCCCTTTGAAGGTCTCGGGCTCTGACGACATCTTCTTCCTCCGGTTACTTATCGGAGTCTTCTTCCGGCCTGAAGCCGTAGCTTCTTAAGAGAGTGTCGTTGTTCTTCCAGTCCTCCCTCACCTTTACGAAAAGCTCAAGGTACACCTTACACCCGGTAAGCCTCTCTATATTGATTCTGGAAGAAGTACCGATGCGTTTAATCATCTGTCCGCCCCTGCCGATTATGATTGCCTTATGAGAATCCCTCTCACAGATTATAGTGGCCTTGATAACTACGCATTTACGATCGTATTCATCCTTGGCATTATCCTCATACTGCTCCTCGAAGGAATCTATCTCCACGGCTGTACCGTGAGGTATCTCCTGATTAACGAAGTGAAGTATCTGCTCTCTTATAAGCTCGGCTGCGATCGTTCTCTCGGTCTGATCCGTCATGTATTCGGAATCGTAAAGCCTCGGGCCTTCAGGAAGCAATCCCTCTAACACTTTGAGGAGAACATCCACGTTATCTCCGGTCTTAGCCGATATGGGAACAATATCCGTGAAGTCGTAAAGATCAGAGTATGAAGCGATCATGGGAAGAAGGCTCTCCTTTGATACCTCATCTGATTTATTTACGGCAAGAACAACCTTTTTGTTATGCTCGCGGCAAAGCTCCAATAATCTCTTCTCGGTAGCTCCCGGCGAAATGAATCTGGAGTCAGCGATAAGAAGGACCGCATCCGCATTCTTAGCACTGGTGAAGCTGTTCTCTACCATTATTTTTCCGAGCTTATTCCCGGGCTTATGAACGCCGGGAGTATCGACGAATATGATCTGAGACTCATCCGTGTTATAGATAGATCTGATATTAGTTCTGGTGGTCTGAGGCTTATGAGATACGATAGCCACCTTCATGCCGGTTATATAGTTGATGAAGGTCGATTTTCCTACATTAGGACGTCCGAGGATAGATATGAATCCACAGTGCTTGGCAATAGATCCTGCGGGATATGCGATGTTATCGTTAAGATGATCTGTAAGCTCGGAAGCCTCGTCGGCTACTGCCAGACCTATATCACTCATAAGCTCCTTCTGCGCTTTGATCATGAGCTTCTCATCCTTACTGTCTATATGATCGTAGCCTGTAAGGTGAAGAAGCGAATGAGCAGTCAGAAATGCCACCTCACGCTCGATGCTGTGTCCGTACTTATCGGCATTGGAATAAGCCTCATCGGGATTAATGAGAATATCTCCCAGATTAAGGACCTCATTTCCCTCTTCATCAAGCTCGAAGTCAATTCCGCCGGTCTTATCTATGAGCCTTCCGTTATTCATATCGACTATCGGAAATGACAAAACATCCGTCACCTTATCGATCCCTCGCTGCTCTTCATTAACGGCTCTAATCTCATCCTCTCCTACGAAGGTAAGTGTGGCGTATGTATCCTCCATGATCTTGAGAGGAATATCCTTAGCATAGCCCCTTTCCTCGAAGGCTACGGCGAGCTTATCTATATATATCTTCCAGGAATCGATCTTGGCATCGTCGAGCCCTGCACAATTGTTAATTATGTTTATTCTCATTGAGGATACTGAATCCTTTCGTGAAGTGTTCCTGCATAGACCTGCTTAAAGGCGTTAACGATCTTCTCCAGGTCATCGAAGGACAGACCGGAATTATTAAGCTGATCCTGATCGATCTTACCCTTGATAAGCTTCCTGATAAGCTTCTCGATCTCATCAATATCATTGAGCTTATTGGACCTTATAGCAGCCTCACAGGTATCTGCGATCATTATGATTGCCGACTCCTTGGAGCTCGGGATACTGCCCTGATAACGGAATTCATCGGGATCGGGCTCGGGAAGTCCCGCCTCCTGCGCTTCCTTACAAGCCTTGAAGTAGAAATATCCGGGATAGGTCGTACCGTGATGCTCCTCGATTATCCTGACAAAGGACTCGGGCAGATGATGCTTTCTTGCCAGTCTGACTCCGTCCTTGGTATGTGCAGTAATGATACTGACACTCTCTAACGTAGGCAGACTGTCGTGGGGGTTATAGCCGTCGCTTTGATTCTCTGTGAAGAACTTGGGATTCTCAAGCTTTCCTATATCGTGGAAGTAGCTTGCCACTCGGCAGAACAATGCATCAGCACCTACGGCAGCAGCACCTGAGTCCGCCAGAGAGGCTACCATCATGGAATGACTGTAGGTCCCGGGAGCCTCCAGGAAAAGCCTCTTAAGAAGAGGGTTACCGGGCTGAGACAGCTCGATAAGCTTAACAGGAGATACCACCTTCGAGAAGAGCTCCACGATAGGCATAACTCCTATGGCAAGAATGATGGACAACACCACAGACACGCCGGTTAGTACGCTTGATTCGATGTAGTCTCTTAATGTAGTCGTAAAAATAGCGTTATAGCTTATTACCGACAACACGCAGGCCACAGCCGGCGTGATAATCAGGCTGGCGCTGTTAAAGGAACGATTCTTCTTGCCTGCTATAGTACCGGTAACGATAATACCAACTATGGATACGAATATAAATTCCGAATCGAAGTTATAAAGAGGCCACATCATAAGAGTCTCTATAATCGACAGGATAATTCCGTCTCTGGTACCCAGATACGTCGACGCTATCGCCGTGAGGAACAGCGACACGATGATTATCATGGAAAGCTCGGCAAGGTACACAGACGCCACGATAGGGATCACGAAGGTAATTACTATCATGTAGAAGACTCTCATATCCGGGAAGAGATCCGCATCCTTCTTTATGAAATACATAAACATCGCGATTGACAGAATGATTATGTAAGCCGCGATCCTTGCGAGGATGAGAAGGTCCGTCGTATCGCTTCTTATAAGCTCGAGATCGACGAGACTTTGATACATATGCTCGGTCACTACATCTCCTGCAGAGATTATCTTCGTGCCCTTATCAACAGTGACCGGCTCATTTATTACCGCGAGATAAGCATTCTCCCCCGCTTCATCGGTAGCATCGGAATCGAACACCGAGTTAGGTGTAAGAATACACTTAAGAACTGTAGACAGCTCTTCCGAATAAGAAGAATACTCAGGATAATTCTCATTGAAGACCTCGATCCTGTTATCGATCGACTGCGACAGAGAATCGGCATTGACATTATCCATCATGATGATCTCAGTGATGGATATTCCCTTATCCTGCATGAAGTTAAATGCCGAAGAGGACATAAGCAGGAATACGTCAAGGGTATGATCGTCAGGTATATTGGTAAACTCTGAAGCAAGCTGTGACTTCATGGCATCCACATACTCGGACCAATCCTCTGCGGGAGTGCCGTATATACTTAATCTGTGATTACGTGTCTCACGAATTATAGAGAAGAACAACTCCATATTCGTCTTATTCTGATCCGACAGATCCTCTGAACGTATAAATATCGGACTTACTGTATTCTTGGCAAGCACAGCCTCATACTCGGTCTGATATGTATCGACGAAGCTTCTCTGAGCGTATATATCGCGGTTAGATACGGAGCCTACGGAGAGGTCGTAGCTTACCGGTCTGTAGCCGTAGAAGACCAGCAATATTATTATCAACACGCTTAATATGCTTACGAATATCTGTTGAAAAGAAGATTTATTCATATGTATGTAACCTGTCCCTCTCATCATAAGCCGCGACTATCTTTCTTACCAGCGGATTTCTTACGATATCATCATTCATAAGGGAGACAATACTAATCCCTTCCACGTTGTGAAGCACGTTAATAGAATCATCAAGACCGCTCTTCACGCCTCTCGGAAGATCGATCTGAGTAAAATCGCCACAGACACAGGCCTTGCAGTTGAGTCCCAATCTTGTAAGGAACATCTTCATCTGCTCGCAGGTGGTGTTCTGCGCCTCGTCAAGAAGCACGAAGGCGTCATCAAGATTTCTTCCCCTCATAAAGGCCAGCGGCGACACCTCGATCAACCCCTTCTCGTAATACCTCTCGAAAAGCTCCGGTCCCAGCAGCACCTCGAGAGCATCGTATATAGGTCTCATATAAGGGTTGACCTTCTCCTCGATATCGCCCGGAAGGAAACCCAAGCGCTCGCCCGCTTCTACTGCGGGTCTAGTTAATATTATCCTTGATACTTCATGACTTCTGAAGGCCTTAACAGCCATGGCGACGCCTAAGAAGGTCTTGCCCGAGCCTGCAGGTCCGGAGCAAATTACCAGCTCTGATCTGTTGATGGCATCTACATAGTATTTCTGTCCGTAGGTCTTAGGCTTGATCTGGCGGCCGGACGGAGTCGTATATATCACCTCGACCTGAGAGGTGATAAATTCCTCTATGGCGGCAATCGCTCTGTTGACCTGAGACAGCGTCTCTCCCTCGACATTTACGGACGTATCGGTATACTCTGCGGTACAGCCGTAGAAAGCGGCTATGTCAGAGACGTAACCGTTAACTTTACCCTCTCGGAAGATGTCATTACTGAAGCTGCCGTTCATATTTACGATTCTACCATACTATAGTGAGGTTAATCCCTCTATGAGCTTAACGTAGTATTCGGGAAGCTCTGTCTCGAAGTAAAGCTCTTCTCCGGTCCTCGGATGAGTGAATCTTATCGACTTACTGTGAAGGCACTGGCCCTCGAGCCCGAAAGTGTTACGCTTAGGCGCATAAAGAGGATCTCCCATAACAGGATGACCTATATATGTCATATGCGCTCTTATCTGATGAGTTCTTCCTGTCTCGAGAACCACACGAAGATCCGTTCCCTCCCTATATCTCTCGATGACCTCGAAGTGAGTAACAGAAGGTTTTCCTTCAGTCACGACAGTCATACGTCTTCTGTCCTTGGATGACCTTCCTATAGGAGCATCTATAGTACCGCTGTCCTCAGAGATAATTCCGTATACCACGGTTCGATAGGTCCTCTCGATCTCGTGACGGCTTAACATATCCGAGATCTTAACATGCATCTCATTATTCTTAACCGCCATCATCACACCGGAGGTATCCTTATCGATACGATGGACTATACCGGGTCTGATCACCCCGTTGATATCGGAGAGCTTGCCGTCACAGTGCTTAAGAAGAGCATTGACCAGCGTTCCGTCATGATGTCCCGCCCCCGGATGAACCACCATTCCCTGAGGCTTGTTGATGATGATCAGATCCTCATCCTCATACAGAATATCAAGCGGAATATCCTGAGGCTTGGTCTCGGTGTTCAAAGGTTCCGGAATATCCACGGTAACTGTATCCCCGGGTGAGACCTTAAAGCCTGCCTTAGTAACGGTCTTCCCGTTAACAAGCACCTTACCGTCATTAATAAGACCGGTAAAGTATGACCTAGTATAAGAGTCGATACGAGAGCTGATGAAGACATCAAGTCTCATCACTTCAGAAACATGAAGCTCATTAATACCGTTTACCATATCTTCTCGACCCTCTTAGGCAGGAATATAAGCATAGAGATGAGCATGATCGTCCCAAGCACGGCACAGATATCAGCAATATTGAATATAGGAAACGTATAGCTTCCGAAGTCGAATCTTATAAAGTCAACAACATAGTGAAGTCTGTATCTGTCGATGAGGTTACCCACAGCACCAGAGAACAGAAGCACCATGCAGCATGCCACAAGATTCTCGCCAAGTTTTATCGACTTTATCATGAAGTAAAGAACTATCAGCGCGAGAACTGTAGATACACCTGTCAGTACCCATATTCCCCATGACTTGTCAGCGAGGAAGGAGAAAGCACTCCCCTTGTTCTGCACATAATAGAAGGAGAAAAAGTCATTAATAAACGATACTCCTGTATGAAGCTCGAAGCTTCTGACGATATAATTCTTCGTAAGCTGATCAATGACTACAAGAACCGCCGACAGCAGCAGGAAAACTATCATCATTTTCTTCTTATTCATATTCGGTAAATCTCCTGATATCGGTACATTTCCCGTCAGAGTCAACAACAGCTGTTACACCGCATATCATGGCAGGACCTGTAGCCGGCTCATATCTTACCGGAATCTTATCCTTAAGCCTGCTTATGGAAGCACCGATATCCATACCTAGAACAGAATCTACACTTCCCGTCATACCTGCGTCCGTAATATATCCGGTACCTTGAGGCAGCACTCTGTTATCAGAGGTCTGCACATGAGTATGAGTCCCGATAACTAGCGAAGCCTTACCATCAAGATAGTAGCCTAAGGCACACTTCTCGCTGGTAGTCTCACTGTGGAAATCCACAAGCACAGTCTTAACACCCTTGGCATGAATATCATCAATAAGTCTGTCACACGCCTCGAAAGGGCTGTCGGCACAGGGCTGCATATTGACCTGACCCATTACGTTAATAACGGCAAGAGTCTCTCCCTTCTTAGTAATATAAACCACATCATTCCCGGGCCATGATGAGCTGACATTAGAGGGCTTGACCACATAATCAAGCTTATCTATCTTACCCAGGAAATCGTAGCTACTGAAGGTGTGATTACCGAGTGTAATAACATCAGCCCCGAGAGCCTTAAGCTCGGCGCAGATCTTCTCGTTACAGCCTAAGCCGTGAGCACTGTTCTCCGCGTTAACAACACAGAAATCTATACCGTTAGACGTTAAAAAGCCGGGAAGGATGGCTTTAAGGGCCCTCCTCCCCGAACTTCCGACTACATCACCTATGAAACAGAGTCTCAAAACTCGATTCTTCTCCCCTTGCGGTCAGAACCATCGTCATCGTTATGGTCGTTTCTTCTGTTTCTGTTACCGTTGAAGCCGCCGTTTCTTCTCTCGCGGTTAGGACGATTCTCACGTCTTCTGGGCTCTTCCTCTACATAACCCTCAGGCTTAGGCAGGCAATCACGGATGGAGAGGTTAAGTCTTCCCTGAGAATCGATCTCGATGAGCTTAACGTGAACCTGATCACCCTCGTGGAGAACATCCTCCACCTTCTCTACTCTGTTCCAAGCCATCTTGGAGATATGTACGAGGCCCTCCTTACCGGGCAGGAACTCGACGAATGCACCGAAGTCCATAAGTCTTGTAACTACGCCGTCGAACTCCTCGCCTACCTCGGGATCTGCGATAATACCGTTGATGATCTTCTGAGCCTTATCAGCAGCCTCCATATCGGGAGTAGAGATATAAAGCTTACCGTCATCCTCGATATTGATATCCGCACCTGTGTCGGCAATAATCTTATTGATGACCTTTCCGCCGGAACCGATAACCTCACGGATCTTGTCAACGGGAATCTGCATTGTGATGATCCTCGGAGCATAAGGAGACAGCTCCTTACGAGGCTCGGGAATGCAAGGAAGAATTACGTCATTAATGATCTGAAGTCTTCCCTTATGAGTCATCTCGAAGGCCTGCTTAATGATCTCGAGAGACAGACCCTCTACCTTGATATCTACCTGAATAGATGTGATACCTTCTGTAGTACCTGCTACCTTGAAGTCCATATCGCCGAAGAAATCCTCGATACCCTGGATATCCATGAATACGAGGAAGTCATTGTCATCCTCTTCGTTAACGATAAGACCGGATGAGATACCGGCGACAGGTCTCTTGATCGGTACGCCTGCTGCCATAAGTGACAATGTGGATCCGCAGACAGAGCCCTGAGATGTGGAGCCGTTACTCATTGTAATCTCAGAAACAGTTCTGATAGCGTAAGGGAACTCCTCCTCGGAAGGAAGAACAGGAATAAGAGATCTCTCAGCGAGAGCACCGTGACCGATCTCACGTCTTCCCGGGCTTCTGCTGGGCTTAGCCTCACCTGTGGAGTAACCAGGCATATTATAGTGATGGATATATCTCTTAGAGGTCTGCTCATCGAGGCCCTCGAGCTTCTGAGCATCGGCAAGAGGAGCGAGAGTACAGATATTCATAACCTGTGTCTGACCTCTCTGGAAGTAAGAAGAACCGTGAACTCTCGGTACTACATCAATTGCAGCGGAAAGAGGACGGATCTCATCCAGTGCTCTTCCGTCAACACGCTTATGCTCACGGAACAGATAATCTCTTACTACCTTCTTCTCAAGCTTATAGATAGCATCGGGAGCCCATGAGGAAAGTCCCTCCTCCTTCTGCTCAAGCATCTCGGCAACCTCAGCCTGAAGAGCATCTACCTTAGCGTCTCTGACTTCCTTATCTACTGCAAGAACAGCCTCGCGCATCTTGTCCCATGCGAACTCCTTAACAGCGGCGAAGACCTCCTCCGGTACATCCGCAGACTCATAGGAGAACTTGGGCTTACCGATCTCAGCTACGATAGAATTAATGAACTCACAAATCTTCTTGATCTCCTCGTGGCCCTCAGCGATAGCGTTAAGCATAACATCATCGGGAACCTCATTAGCACCGGCCTCGACCATGCAGATCTTATTGAGAGTACCTGCGAGAGTTACATACATCTGGCTCTTCTCTCTCTGCTCGAGAGTAGGATTGATGATCGTCTTACCGTCGATAAGGCCCAATACAACACCGCCGACAGGTCCCTTCCACGGGATATCTGATATAGCGATAGCGATGGATGTACCAAGCATGGCAGCGATCTCAGGTGAACAGTCGGGATCAACTGACATAACGAGGTTGTTGACAGATACATCATTTCTCAGATCCTTAGGGAACAGAGGACGAATAGGTCTGTCGATTACACGGGATGTAAGGATAGCCTTCTCACCGGGTCTTCCCTCTCTCTTAAGAAAACCTCCGGGGATCTTGCCTACAGCATACATCTTCTCTTCATAGTCTACGGACAGAGGGAAAAAGTCGATTCCTTCTCTGGGCTGCTTTGATGCTGTTGCCGTAGACAGAACGGTGGTCTCACCATAGTTAACAAGAGCCGCACCGTTAGCGAACTGGCCGATAAGACCTGTCTTTACTGTAAAGGGTCTACCGGCGATCTCGGTCTTAAAAATCTTCTCCATTGAAGATTCCTCCTTATAAAAATATTAGTGTTCGTAAGGAGGTAGTTCGTAGACTCACACACCGATTCTACACCGGCATTCGGGATGTCAGTCTACACACTACTCTCCCATAAAAAAACACGGTCTTACAGAAAGACCGTGTCCATTATATATAAATAATAAAAATTAGTCCACCCAGTCGACGTTAATCTCTTTAACCTCTTCGACTTTGTCTCTTCTCTTAAGAAAATCCGGGGCAACCTGAGGGAACAGAGCACAAAGAAGTACGTCCTCCTCGGACTTCGCGATATCCTTAACGCTCTCACGCAGAGTATCCATCTCGTTAGACAGAAGATCCGCAGGTCTTACCGTGATAGGAGTATCATCGCCTATGGCAAGTCTTCTGATCTCTTCGTTGACCTCGCCCGGAAGTCTTCCGTAATCGCCGTGAAGCAGCATCTTGGATTCCTTGGTAAAGCTCTTATAGCGTCCCATAAGAACATTAAGCACGGCCTGTGATCCGACGATCTGAGATGTAGGAGTAACAAGCGGCGGATATCCAAAGTCCTTACGAACTACCGGAACCTCGGCAAGAACCTCTTCATACTTATCCTCTGCTCCCGCCTGCTTCAGCTGCGACAGAAGGTTGGAAAGCATTCCTCCCGGAACCTGATAAAGAAGCGTATTAGGATCAGTCCTTAAGACCTTGGGATTAAGGATCCCCTCATCCTGAAGCTTCTGAGAAACCCCCTTAAAGTGCTCCGTTGCCTTGGCAAGCTGCTTGAGATCAAGTCCGGTATCCCTGGGGGTTCCCTTAAAGGCAGCTACCAAGGACTCAGTACAAGGCTGTGATGTACCGCCAGCCAGAGGACTTAATGCAGTATCAATAATGTCTACACCTGCAAGAGCTGCAGCGTAGTAAACCATCGAACCCGTTCCCGTAGTATTATGCGTATGAAGATGAATAGGAAGACTGACCTTCTCCTTAAGCTTACTTACAAGCGAATAAATCTCATTAGGAAGCAGAAGATTGGCCATATCCTTGATACAGATCACATCTGCCCCCATCTGCTCCAAGGTCACAGCCTGATTAATAAAGTATTCCTCGCTGTGAACAGGACTCGTGGTATAAGAAAGAGCAGCCTCGACCGTACCGCCATATTTCTTGACGCACTTCATTGCCATCTCCATATTACGGACATCGTTAAGCGCGTCAAAGATCCTTACGACATCAATACCATTCTCGACTGACTTTCTGCAGAAGCTGTCTACAACATCATCTGCATAGTGTCTGTATCCAAGAAGATTCTGAGCACGAAGAAGCATCTGAAGCTTCGTCTTAGGCATAGCTTTTCTTAAGATCCGAAGTCTCTCCCACGGGTCTTCATTAAGGAAACGCATGCATGCATCAAAGGTCGCTCCGCCCCAGCACTCTATGGACCAGTAGCCCATGTTATCAAGCATCTCGCAGGCAGGAAGCATGTCCTCTAGCTTCATCCTTGTGGCAGCCTGAGACTGGTGTGCATCACGAAGTATAGTATCTGTTATCCACAGCTTCTTAGCCGGCATCTCAAGCATATTTCTTACTCCACCTCAAAGAGCGCATCGCCCTTGGCAACAGCCTGACCCTGAGCTACGAATAAGGACTTGATCCTACCGTCCTTAGGAGCGGTGATATCATTCTCCATCTTCATAGCCTCCAAGACTACGACCGAGTCACCGGTTTTTACCGAAGCGCCCTCAGTAACGTTCACCTTAAGAATTGTTCCGGGCATAGGACTTATAACAGAGCCTTCGGCTGCAGCTACAATCTTAGAAGCAGCGGGAGCAGAAGCAACAGGAGCTGCCGCCTTCACTGGAGTATTGGGAGCGGATGCTGCAGGAGCATTACCGTCTACAAGCTCCACTTCCATCTCATACTCTTTGCCGTTCATCTTTATTCTGTACTTACTCATATTATTGATCCCCCAACTGGTATTTTACGTAATCTATCTTGTTGTCTTCTATGAACTTGGCTAGACCTGTCTTGTGAACCTCGCGGAAGCTTCTTACACGAACATTCTTAATATCGGTATCAAGCTCCTCCGCTACACAGGCAACAGCCATAGCAACTATCTGATCCTTGGTCAATTCTTCTGCCATAGTCTGCCTCCTTATAGAGGAATGTTGCCATGCTTCTTGTAGGGCATGGATGTATCATCCTTATCCTCCAGAACCTCAAGAGCCGACGCTATCTTGGCTCTTGTCTCTTCGGGACGGATTACCTCATCGATATAACCGTGCTCGGCTGCTACATAAGGGTTCATGAACTTATCGTTATATTCGTTGATAAGCTCTGCTTTCTTAGCCTCCTTATCCTCTGCTGCTTCTATTGCCTTACGTCCGATAATGGATACGGCACCGGAAGCTCCCATAACAGCGATCTCGGCAATAGGCCAAGCGTAGACTATATCAGCCGCGAGCCCCTTGGAGTTCATGGCTATATAAGCTCCGCCGTAGGCCTTGCGCATAATGACGGATACCTTGGGAACGGTGGCCTCTGAATATGCATAAAGAAGCTTCGCGCCGTGCCTAATAATACCGCCGTGCTCCTGATTTCTTCCCGGCATAAAAGCGGGAACATCAATAAGTGTAACTAACGGGATATTAAAGCAGTCGCAGAATCTAATGAACCTTGCAGCCTTATCTGAACTGTCGATCTCCAGTGAACCTGCGATGAAGTTGCTCTGGTTAGCAACTATGCCGACTGTCTTACCGTCGATCCTGGCAAAGCCCACAACTATATTACGGGCAAAGCCCTCCTGAACCTCCATAAAGGAGTTAAGGTCTACGATCGAATTAATGACATCCTTGACATCATAAGGAGACCTCGAGTCTGAAGGAACGATCTCAGGAAGCGATGCGGAATTATCTACTGTAGTTCCGGGAACCTTCATGGAATATTCCTCATTATTCTGAGGAAGATATCCTATAAGTCTTCTGACTCCGTTAAGGCAAGACAGATCATCATCGTAAACGAAGTGAGCAACTCCGGATACTTCAGAATGAACCGCGGCGCCGCCCAGATCCTTGGCTGTGATCTCCTCACCCGTTACAGACTTAACTACCGCAGGTCCTGTGATATACATCTGTGAGGATTCTTTTGTCATGAAGATATAGTCACAGATTGCAGGAGAATAGCATGCACCGCCAGCACAGGGACCCACGATAACGGATATCTGAGGGATAACGCCGGAAGCCTTAGTATTTCTGTAGAAGATATCACCGTAGCCTGATAAGGAATCAATACCCTCCTCGATCCTGGCTCCACCACTGTCGTTGATAGAAATAAAGGGCACCTTAAGCTTCATTGCAAGGTCCATTGCCTTAACGATCTTAGCGGCATGAGCCTCGCCCAAGGATCCGCCGTTAACTGTGAAGTCCTGACTGGAAGCAACTGCAGTTCTTCCGTGGATCTTACCGTACCCTGTGATAACACCGTCGCCGGGAAGTCTCTTCTTATCCATGCCGAAGTCAGTGGCGCGGGAGCTCATCATATCATTAAGCTCCATGAAGGTATCGTCATCGAACAATGCCTCCATTCTCTCCCTGGCTGTAAGCTTACCGCTGTTGTGCTGTTTTTCTATGCGGGCAGCACCGCCGGCAGCCTGTACGACAGCCCTTTTCTCATCCAGTCTGTCTAATGCTTTGATCCATTTCTCATCCATTTTCGCAATTCCTTTGATTATCAAAGTATTTGCTTATAATTATCACATAGTCAAAAATAAATTCAAGTATTTAATAATCAGAATTCAGAACGAGACCTATCAGCCTAGAATTGCCTTATCGCTTGTAAATTCTTCTCCGGAGGCCTTTTCAAATTCTCCCAGAAGATCTTTAACGGTCAGTTTTTTCTTAGCTTCTCCTTTTATATCGAGTATTATCTTACCGTTATTCATCATGATGAGTCTGTTACCGTGAACAATAGCATCATGCATATTATGAGTAATCATCAAAGTAGTAAGATGATCCTTATTAACAATCTTCTCGGTTGTATCCAATACAGTAGCGGCTGTCTTTGGATCCAGAGCAGCGGTATGTTCATCAAGTAGAAGCAGCTTGGGCTTCTGCAAGGTTGCCATGAGCAATGTCAGAGCCTGTCTTTGCCCTCCGGATAGTATTCCCACCTTGGCGGTAAGTCTGTCCTCAAGTCCGAGGTTAAGCTCCGCGAGTCTGTTACGATACTCTTCTCTTTGTTTGGAGGATATGCCCCACTTAAGTCTCCTGCTCTTCCCTCGTCTTCCTGCAAGCGCCAGATTCTCATCTATTCCTAGAGCAGAGGCAGTACCTGTCATAGGATCCTGGAACACTCTTCCGATAAGTGCAGCCCTCTTATAATCCGGTATACCGGTAACATCCGTACCGTCTATGGTTATGGTGCCGGTATCCACCGGCCATACACCGGCGATGGCATTAAGCATTGTGGATTTTCCTGCGCCGTTACCGCCGATTACTGTAACAAATTCCCCTTCTTCAATATGAAGATTAAGTCCCGTAAGGGCTTTCTTCTCATTGATTGTTCCCTCGTTAAAAGTCTTGCTCACATTAATCAAGTCAAGCATCGTTATTCCCTCCTTCAGACTGTTTGCCCGCTTTATGGAAAGAATTCTTACGAGTTTCTTTAAGATAAGGTACTGCGAGGCTTACCGCTACTATAATTGCCGTAAAAAGCTTCATCATATTAGAATCCATCTTAAGCCACAATACGAGGGTATATACCATATAGTATATGATCGCTCCTATTACTATGAATACCATACGAAGAGCAAAATTCATCCTTTTTCCGAGGATGGCGTCTCCTATAACTTCTCCTATGATTACGGCAGCAAGGCCTATGACGATCGCTCCTCGACCGCTGTTTACATCAGCGAAGCCTGAATACTGCGCGAAAAGACTTCCCGATAGCGCAACAAGCCCGTTTGACAAAGCAAGACCTATGACCTTATTAAGATTGATGTTAATACCCTGAGCCTTACTCATAGAAGGATTACAGCCGGTAGATCTAATGGACATTCCCCTCTCAGTACCGAAGAACCAATACAAAATACTTATCACAAAAGTGCAGAATATAAATCCCGTAATGATGGCAAGAGTCACATTACGACCGGAAACAACCAGACTATATTTATCGGCATTGACAGCCGTATTAGCCTTAAAGCCCATAATTGCCAGATTTATGGAATAAAGTCCGTACTGGGTAAGTATTCCTGCAAGTATGGCAGGTATACCGAGTCTTGTATGTAACAGTCCCGTCACGGTACCGGCTATAAGACCGCACAAAAAAGCCGCTACGACGGCAATAGCCGGCGGAGTTCCGCCGATTATAAGGATAACGGTTACAGCTCCGCCTGTTGAGAAAGTACCGTCAACAGACAAATCAGCCACATCCAATATTCTGAACGTGATATATACGCCTAGTGCCATTATGCCCCATATCAGTCCTTGTGATACGCCTGCCGGAAGCCTGTTTAAAAGTCCGACTAGACTTAATGAGGAAAAATAACCGATAACGGTATCCATTAATTCACTCCTTACCTTTACGACAGAAGGCTGTCTTACACGTAAGACAGCCCCTGTTGCTTTTTATATAATAAATGCGACTCTATGCTTCGTATTATCAGCCCTCATAAGCTATATAATCGGAAGGAACTGTCACATTAAGCGCCTCACACAGCTCCGGATTATACTCTCTTACGGGCTCCGTGTCATATTCGATAGGCATATTCGAGATATCTTCCTCGCCTGTAAGGATCCTGGCAGCCATCTGACCGGTTGTATAACCAAGGTTATAATAGCTAATGGAAAGTGTTGCAACGCCACAGCCTGCCATGATACCTTCCTCTCCTGCTACGATCGGCACTCCTGCGTTAAGAGCTACATTATTGATAGCCTCGGTACAGGAAGCAGCCGTGTTATCCGTAGGGATATAAAGGACATCGCAGTTATCCACCGCTTCGGAAGTTACTGAGGTAACATCATTGGAATCGGCAAATGTATAGATGTTGACAGTAAGACCGGATTCTTCCAGTGCAGCCTTTACAACATCAGCCTGATATACGGAATTTGGCTCGCCGGAGCAGTAAAGAATACCTACTGTTGCCGCATCAGGGAAAAGCTCTGTAACCATTGCTGCCTGCTCGTCTAGAGGAGCAAGATCGGATGTTCCGGAAACATTGCCGCCTACAACGCCGTTAAAGTCGTCAAGCTCCAAAGCAACTCCGTATTCTGTAATAGAAGTACCGAGAATGGGAATGCTGTCTGTAGCAGCTACGGCAGCCTGCAAAGCGGGTGTAGCGTTAGCAAGGATAAGATCAACGTTCTCTGCTACGAGATTCTGGCAGATTATTGTTGCCGTTGATGAATCACCTGAAGCATTCTGGTCATCAAATGTAACATGATCTTCGCCTAAGGCTTCAATAAGCGCATCCTTAAAGCCCTGTGTCGCTGCATCGAGAGCCGGATGCTGTACAAGCTGACAAATGCCTACGTTATAGACTTTGTCCGTGTCATTTGTCGCGGTGTCGGAAGCGCATCCTACCATGCTGAGCATCATGGCTGAAGCGCACAACAATGAAATGATTTTCTTCTTCATAACTTCTTCCTTTTATTTATAAATTGCGAATTTTGCTTTAGTAAACAAAAGTACGCTAAACACGAAGGGTATATTAATCATATAAAGATATAAGGTCAATAGGAAATAAAAATATTGTATTTTATGTTAAGATTTTTGTATGAAAAGCTTTGAAATATTGGATCAATATAGAAATTATATGCTCGCGGTCTTGGGAAGATCCGAGCTTACCGTGACGGAATATACCTACGACATCGTCAACTTCTTCAGATTCTGGAAAAGAGACAAGGGTCTGGTCCCTAAGGACACCCCTCTCGAGGAGATTGACGTATCTGATATAACCGTCAAAGAGATCAACAAGGTCACCTCTGACGATCTTCTTGTCTTCCTCATTTACCTTGGACGAGAGAAGAAACAAAGTAACGCCACCAGAGCAAGACATATCGCGTCATTAAAGAGTTTCTTTAAGTTCTGTCACTCCAAGAAACATCTTATAGACGAGAATCCGGCTTATGATCTCGAGACACCTAAGATCGGTAAGAGACTTCCCAAGTATCTGACATTGTCTCAGAGTCAAAAGCTTCTTGAGACTGCCTACGAATCTCCGTCTGAATATAACGAGCGCGATTACTGCATGCTTACTCTATTTCTTAATTGTGGTCTTCGTCTGTCTGAGCTCAGAGGCATAGATCTCGATCATATTCATGAGACAACGCTTACGGTTATCGGTAAGGGCAATAAGGAACGCACCATCTATCTTAACAAGGCCTGCCTTGACTCGATTGATGAATGGCTTCCCAAGAGAGCCAACTTGAACATCAAGCCCTCCGCCCGTAAGGCCTTGTTCGTCAGCAAGCGCGGTACCAGGATCTCGGACGACATGATACAGATAACCATCAAGAAGCTCCTTCTTCAGGCCGGAATCGATACGAGAGTATATTCCGTTCATAAGCTTCGCCATACTGCTGCCACCCTGATGTATAAGTACGGGCATGTGGATATAAGAAATCTTCAGATGATATTAGGTCATCAAAGCGTCTCCACTACTCAGATCTATACACATGTTGATGAACAGCAGCTGCAGGATGCAGTCAACAGTAACCCGTTATCAAGCTTTAATCCCGATAAGAAATAATAACAAGGAGGTTGATACAATGAAGATCGCTTTTTTCGACACGAAGAAGTATGACCAGGAGGTTTTCGAGCCTAAGCTTAAGGCCGCGAAGATCAAGGCCAAGTTCTATGATACAAGACTGGACGAGGATGACGTCGTCCTTGCCAAGGGCTGTGATGTGGTGTGCGTATTCGTAAACGATACCGTGAATACCACCGTTATCGACAAGCTCAAGGAATACGGAGTGAAGATGATCGCCTTAAGGTGCGCCGGCTTTAATAACGTTGACTATAAGCATGCAGCCGAGGTCGGGATCACGGTGGTAAGAGTTCCTGCCTACTCCCCTTACGCAGTCGCGGAGCACGCCATGGCGCTTCTTCTAACGTCAACCCGTAAGATCCACAAGGCTTACATAAGGACACGTGACTTCAATTTCTCATTACAGGGACTCACTGGATTCGATCTGTACGGTAAAACGGTAGGTGTTATCGGTACAGGTAAGATTGGCAAGGTGTTTATCAATATCTGTAAGGGCTTCGGAATGAAGGTTATCGCTTACGATAAATTCCCTTCGAAGGACCTGGATGTCGAGTACAAGCCTCTCGATGCGGTTTACCGCGAGGCGGATATCCTCTCCTTCCACTGCCCGCTTACAGACGATACGCTTCATATGTTTAACTTCGGAACTCTTGGCAAGATCAAGCCCGGCGTCGTTATCATCAATACCTCAAGAGGCGCACTCATTGATGCAGAAGCACTGCTCGAGGGGATCAAGAATCAGAAGATCGGGGCTGCCTGCCTCGATGTTTACGAAGAGGAATCCGGTTATTTCTACGAGGATCTGTCCGGCAGCATAATCGACGACGACACCCTGAGTCGTCTCATCTCGATGCCTAATGTTATCGTCACCTCTCACCAGGCCTTCCTTACCAAAGAAGCCCTTGAGAACATCGCCACCACGACCATCGAGAACGTCAAGCAGATAGACGCCGGCAAGGAATGCCCGAACATAGTCAAATAAATAGAAAACAAAACGCCGGCCCAAACGAGCCGGCGTTAATTATTTATCTACCTACTCTATTCTCAACCGTTATATGTTCCCAGGAAGATGGGATTCATGGTCTCGGTATCAACAATCGCGTAAGCGAAGGGTCTGTCGCAGTAGACGTATCTGATCATCTCCTCGTCAGGAAGGCAGGCTGTTCCATCTAACATGACGATTGTTGTGGCAGCAGCGGCTCTTGTGCCGTTTCTGTCAAGTTCAATGTGAGTATTGTGTAAAACTCTGCCGATAAAGATATTACCACCGTCATCTGCGAATCCGATACCGGTAAAATCAGCATTATCCTCATCGAAAGCCTCTGTTACACCAAGAGACATAAGAACTCTGTTAAGATTAGTATCATAATCATAATCAAACTCGGGAAGTCTTGTATAAACCTGATACTCATAGGTCCTGCTGTTTATAAAATCGTTATAGTCCTCTGCTGTGAACCCGGATAGGAACTCGTTGGCACTAATGCTCTCGTCAGAAGGAAGCATGGTCAAAAAAGCATACTGTCCGCCTTCATAGTATTTAATAAAACCTGTTGCCTTATCAGACTCATAATAAACAGAGGTTTCATCACAGAGCATATCAACATCAATATCTTCGCCGGAAGCAGTAGTAAAGCTCATAGTCTGAACCTGATAATCTTCATACGCTTCTGCCCAGTTCCCCTCGAAGGCGATGGCATTGACAAGAACAGCGATCGCTTCAGGCTCTAGATCATCAAGAACATGGTCGATCATCCCGTTGGTGTTCTCCTCGATCCACGAATTGATCTCATTGACAGTATCCATGCTGAAGGCTTCCTGGTTAGCCTGTGCATCAAAGTACTCCTCCACATAATCCTGATAATCGGGATTAAGGCCGCTGGACATCCTATTGTCGTTGGTCCAGATTGCATTGGCTGTATTGAAGACAACATCCTCGGATGCATTGATTCTATTCATCATAGCTGCAGCGAAGGCCTGCTGCTCTTGAGGATCAGAACCCTCAGCGTAAAGATCAGTTATCTGAGTTAACGTATCTCCGTTAGCGCCGGCAGCTGCAAGATCCATGGCGAACATAATAGATGCGGGAGACACCATAACGTTAGCATCGGAATCCTCTCCGGAAAGCACCTGAGACATAAGTCTGAAGGAATAGCTGTTGTAATCCGAATTGAAATCCTGCTCATTAAATGAAACTCGATCCAGATCCTCATAGTCAATAGTTGTATTGAACATTTCAGGATCTGAAGGCTTTTCTTCTCTTGTACTGCGTCTTGAATTATTTCTTCCCTGACATCCCGACATCATAATAACCGATGCCATTAACAATGCTGTGATTTTTGTGGTAGTGTTTCTCATTTTCGTACCCTCCTGACCATAAGACGGAATTAATGAGAAAGAGGTCACAAATTATTTATCCTCTTGTTGCAGAAGGCTCCGCAGGCTCTGTATCTGCGATAACAGGAGCTAGAGGATCATATTCCTCGGCGGGTTCAGTTACAGGAGCAGAAGCGCCCTGATCCTCGTTCGCATCAACAGTAACCACATAATCAACATTAAGAGGATAGTAGTCCAGAACGGCTACATATTTACTCTGAAGATCAACGGTCTCGAATACTCCCGAGCCGCTGATCTTGTTATCATCATTAACGAATAAAGATACGGCAACTGTGCTAATGACCCATATAAGGATGAGCATCATTACAAGCTGTATCGCAAGCAACGGCGTTACCGGGAATACATCAAAGACCTTCTGTACCGCCTTGGAAGGCTTACCCTTCTTATTATCGTAGGAAATGAATTCAGCTACCTTATAACCCGTAGAATCAAACTTGGAGATTATCTTCTCGAGCATGGAATTCCTTGTGTACTCGTCAAGCGTCCTCGGCGCGAAGCTTATCCCCTCCGGGAGCGGATACTTCTCGACGATCTCCTCGGCATTCTTAAGAAGGATATCACCGAATACAAATAGAACATCCTCGCCTCTGATAGTGCTTCTCTGCTGATATGTCTCTATATAAGACTTTACAATAGCGTTCTCTGTACGGGTCGTCTCCTTACAGATCCCGTAAGTAGAGGAGTAGACCATATCAACTGTACTGTTATAGAAAGCTTCAAAGTTCTCTCTGGTGAGCTTATTATTCCAGATATCCATTGCTGTCCCCCCTCTCATCTTCCTGTGCCAGATCATCTATAAAGCTGGCAATATCAATACCGGAAGAAGTATTAGCATCAGTAATATCAACCTCGGGCGAGGTCTGAGGAATAATGATCTGTTCGGATGAATAAACCGCCGGAGCAGGCTGGTTATCAGAAGTCTTATTCTTACGCTTCTTATTACGTGTCAATGAAGGGTCTGCTTCATCTATAGATCCGGAGAACTGAGACATCGGGTAGATGAAGGAGATTATGAAGTAAAGAACACAGATAATAATAAACACTGTCCTTACATCAAATATTATAGAAGCCCCGAGCATCGGCAATGCTACGACCATTCCTGCCACGAAGGACATCTCGGCCAACTTATGAAGATTATACTTGACCTTGAATCTCATATTCGTAATAAGATACAGCACATAAAGATAATAGAAATCATGTATACCTAAGCCGAAGCCCAGAAGAGCCGTTGTTATTACAAGTATCTTAGCCGTGGGCATCAACGCGAAAAGAAGAAGTCCGAGCAACGATGCGAAGGAAGACATAATGACTCTCGTTCTCGAGGTCAAAGCTCCTGCAAATCGCTCCTTAACGATCAGCGCAATAAACAGAGCGAAGAACGCCGCCACCAAATAATAGAAGGATGAAGTCGCGAGCGAGATTCCCACAGTATCCAGATAATTAGGGATAAACCCGAGAAGGAAAGCAATAAGGAAGCCCATCGAGAAGAAAGCCGAAGACAGGAATCTTCCTACATACTTATCTGAGAACAGCTCCAGCCACTTAGAAACGGGTAAATAGGACTCCTTAATAGGACTGTTATCTCTCATGAAGTAGAATATGCCAAGACATGAGAGTATCATTACGGCTCCGCTTAGGATATTAACGACAAGCAGCCCATAGCGCTCAAAGAAGATACCCGCTATTACCGCACCTACGGATACACCCAGGAAATATCCCGAATACTGAATGTTATGTATCTTACGATCGGAGAATTCTTCATATCCAAGCTTACCGGCATTGATTCTGTAATCACGTAAAGAATCGAAGGACATACCGTAGGCGAAGCCGATAAACGGGATCAGCACAAGAGTGATCGGCATAATGTCGACTATTCCCGCAGCAAGACTCAGCATATATCCGACAGAGGTGGCTACAAGAACTGCGATCCTGCTCGTAAGCTTGAACTTAAGATCCTTCTTAAGAACAGAGCCACCGAATATTCCCGCTATGTAGAGCAGCAGCCCGAGAGCGATAAGACCCTGTACAGCCGGCACGGGCATTTCTGAAGCTAAGGATGAATTCTTAATATACTCCGGAATAATTACCGGTATCATCACCGCTCCCATAGAGGCAAAGAATGACAGGAATGAGACTGCCTCCGTCCCGTACATGATAATAACGGGAACATTCCCCGATATGCCTCTGGACATGGTAGATACAAGAAGATTAAGTTCATATATTATGATTGCCATGGCAATGGCTATGGAGATTATCGTGAATATCCAACTTAACGACATGCCGTTAACTGTTGATACATAATCCGCATAAGGCATCCTGACCTCAAGAATTCCGGCAACAGTATTCTCTGCCGAGATAATAGGAGCTATAGCACATACATACTCAACTCCGTCATCAGTCCTTCTGGTGAATGCGGCATGCTGAAGGTCAAAGCAATTGTTATACTCGTCACCGACTCCGGAGAGATAATACTGCTCGGTTCCGTTATATTCTGAAGTGGTGCAAAGCCTCAGGAAAGAATTTCCGGCCTTGGTGTAGATATCAAATATATAGCTCTTATCCTTCCCGTAGGTATAGACCGGCAAAGGATAAGTCATCCCCTCAACTATCCTTGAATGACCGAGTGCAGTCGAACAGGAAACCGCCAAGGTCTCCATAGCTTCGGCTCTTTCAGTCTCAAGCACGACCGTATAAGTATCGGTCAGAGTATTACTCATAATAAGAAGGACAACCAGAACGATAACGAAGCAGGTACCGATAGTTGCCGCGATTCCGCGACGCTCCTTCCTGCGCTTTATCTCGGCGGAGTTTCTGCTCATAAGCGCTGCACTCCCTTCCCGTTACGAGAACGTTGAACTATCTTAGGTATGAACAGCTGAAGGATATACACGAATATGCCTGCGCAGACGGTAATAATAACGGCCTTTAATATCCTTCCCTCGAACTCATCTCCCATAACTTTAAGGTTATTGAAGTTACACTTATACTCGAATACTGCCACACACCTTCCGGTGGAATCAGCCACGGGTACAAGCAAGCTCTCGGAATTGTCACCGTATATAGTGGTCGGCTCATTATTGGCGTTAAGCCAATCGGATATATCCTTACTTGCCACCTCGAAGGCTTCCGGAGCCTCGGGGCCTCTATTCATAAGAACCGATAATCTACCGTCAGAATATAGGAATAATCCGTAGCTCTCGCTGCTATAAGACTTTGTGGAGGTGTCCGCCAGCATTAAAGACAGGACATTATCGTACTTAACGGCTGCGCCCTGAGGATCCTCGGCAATCTCATCACCGTTCAGGGTACGTCTGACGACATCGCAGACTGAAGATATCTTATCATTCGATATAGTCTTGAATTCCTCTTCGAACTGAAGTCTCATATGGTGAACCGTGAAGGAAACCGCGAATACCGACAGCATCAACGAGACGATTATAAGAATTATAGATCTTATAATTCTATTAAGAAAATCAGCCTGATTAGAAGCTCTATTCTCCATTAAATGCTCCGTTCCTTCCGTAAATTCCAGTCCATCAGATAATTATACACTATTTAATTAAGTCCGTTAACAAGGTCTCTGAACATATCTCCCCTGTGCTCGAAGTGTCTGAAATGATCATAGCTTGTACCGACAGAGGACAGAATAACAATCTCACCTTCACGGGCTTTCTCTCTGGCTATATCAAGAGCCTCTACGAACCTGTTAAGAACAGCCTCTCTGGTCTCCGGAAACTCATAGACATCGCCTTCCTTTGATTCGAGCTCTATAACCTCATAAGCTCGTCCCGATGCCTCCTGTTCAAGTATTGACTTTATAAAGACTGCATTGGATCCGTAAATAATTATCCTGTCACACACCTTGAGAATAGCGTCACCGAGGCCGGTATAATCACACTTCTTATCCGCTCCACCACAGATCAGAACCCCCCTTTGTCCTCTTGAAGCCAGCGCATTCATCGTATTAATTGTTCTGTTAGGCGAGGTATCGATAGATGAATTATAGTATTTCACTCCGTCAAGCTCTCTTATGAACTCTATTCTGTGAGCCACGCCCTTGAAGGTCTTGGCAACCTTTACGAAGGCATCCTTGCCGACGAAGCCTCGTACCGCGAGCGCCGCTGCCAGATAGTTTTCTACATTATGTCTGCCCGGTATAAGTATCTCCTCTTCCCTTATAAGCCTGAGATTACCCTCGGGACCGTCTATAGTTAGGTAACCCTCTTCATTAAGATACGCAGAGGTCTTAAGCTTGGAGCTGCCGCTTCTCTTGGCAACAGACTCATCAAGTGCGAAGTAGGAGACCTCTCCCCTTGCCATATCCTTCATCTTATACGTAATATCACAGGCAGAATTAAGAACGACTCTTCCCATCGGCGACTGATACTTAAAGATATTGGTCTTGGCATCTATATACTCGTTATAGTCTTTATGGAAATCCAGATGATTGGGGGTAACGTTAGTTAGCACGGCTACATCGGCACTTGTGACGGAATCAAGAAGCTGGAAGGAAGAAAGCTCCAGGACAACCATATCTTCATCGGATATCTCTGATATCTTATCAAGAAGCGGAGTTCCGATATTTCCCCCGGTCCACACCTTATAGCCCTCTTCCTTAAGAAGCTCGGAAATAAGAGTTGTAGTTGTAGTCTTGCCGTCGGACCCGGTAACCGCGAATATCTTAGCCGGGCAAAGGTTCATGAACAGCTCCATCTCGGAGGTCAGGATACTGCCGTTATTCTTCGCAGCCACAAGCTCAGGAGACGTATAACGCATCTTGGGAGTCTTGAATACATAGTCGAAGGCCTCGCTCATCAGTCTGTCGAGATAATCCTTACCGAGAGACCAGTCGATGACTATTCCGTCCTTCTCGAAGTCTGCCTTGGCCTTAACGATTGCAGGATCATCCTCGGGTAATCTGTCGAAGGCGGTTACCCTGACATTAAGGCCGTATAGCCACCTTATGAGAGGTATATTGGAGATGCCGACGCCTATTACCGCCGCACTCTTTCCGTCCATGCTCTTTATCAGATCATTAAGCTTCCTGTTCATAGTAACCTTCCTTTACTCTTCCGTATAAGATGCGTACAGACGACTGTAGAAGCCTCCGTCAGTCATAAGTTGCTCGTGCTTTCCTATCTCACTTACCTTACCGTTCTCTATGACCACTATCATATCCGCATCGATGATAGTAGACAGTCTGTGTGCAATTATTATACTAGTTCTGCCGGAAAGAAGCTCTTTAACAGCCTTTTGTATTCTAACCTCGGTCAGGATATCTACGGAGGAGGTTGCTTCATCCAGGATAAGGATCGACGGGTCGCTCGCCATCGCGCGGGTGATACTCAGAAGCTGTCTTTGGCCCTCGGATATATCATCACGCGATGAATCTATGAGCTCATCATACCTTGACGGAAGCTTACGAATAAATGAATCCGCTCCGGTCTTTACCGCCGACGCTCTGCAGGACTCATAATCGGAATCGGGTCTTCCGTATCTTATGTTATCTATGATCCTGCCATCCTTGAACCATGTATCCTGACTTACCATACCGATATATTTACGGAGGGTATTTCTCGGTATATGCGAGATATCGATATCGTTTACGAGAATTGTTCCGGAATCAGGCTCATAAAATCTCATAAGAAGATTGATCACGGTAGTTTTCCCGCTGCCGGTGGGACCTACGATGGCACAGGAGCACCCCGGCTCGACTACAAAGGATACGTTCTTAAGCACCGGCTTCCCCAGGACATAAGAGAAAGTGACATTACGGAATTCAAGCTTGAAGTCACCCTTCGGATCGAAAAGCTCATTATCAGCTCCCTCATGAAGATCGTCATCGATCTCCCGCTCATCCAGGAATGTAAAGATACGATCCATACAGGCGAAGGAATCCGATAATTCGGTATATACGGAGGATAAGTCGTTAAACGGCTTCATGAACTGATTGGCATATGCAAGAAGCGACGTCAGCTCTCCTACTGTAAGAAGCGCTCCGACTGCGAGATTAGATCCGAACAACGCTACTCCTGCATATATCAGCGCGTTAACAAACCTGGTGGACGGGTTTGTTATGGATGAGAGAAATACCGCATGACCTGTTATCTTCTTATACTCATCGTTAATATCATCGAAGCCTTCGCATATAAGCTCTCTGGTGCCGAAGATATATCCGGATCTGTAATTAGATGTCATCTCGGATATATATGAGGTAAGAAATGCTCTTTTCTCTGCCTGCTTCTTGAAGGACTTGAAGGAGCCCTTAGCGATAAAGTCAGCGAATATAAAGGACACCGGCGTAAACACCAGAACGAACAATGCAATTCTTACATCAATATAAAGCATTATCCCCAGTGTGAACAATATCGCCGTAAGGCCCGAGAAGAACTGGTTAAGACAAAGAATAATACCGTCGCCTATGGTCTCACAATCGCTTATGATTATACTTTGAAGCTCTCCTACTGATGTCCTGTCGATATAGCTTATGGGAAGTCTTCCTATCTTGCCGTAGGCATCATTACGAAGCTCTCTTATCGCATCGTAGGATATTCTGTTATTGATGATATTAAGCAGAAACTGTGACAAGGAAGAGATGACGATAAGTATCAGTATATAGATGATTATCATCTTGAGCCTATTGAAGTCTACCTGAGGAAGAAAGCTGTCTATAGCCCTTCCGGCAAGGTATGGGATAAACATACTTGCCGCGGAATAAACAACTGCTGCAAGCACAGACAGGATAAGAAGCTTCTTGGAACTTCCTAAATACTTCAAGAATCGAAGGATGAGAGCTTTATTTCTCACAGAAGCTCCTCCTCTCTTTGAAGCCTCAGAAGCTCATTATAATCTTGAGATGTGCGCTTAAGCTCTTCATGAGAGCCGTATGCTACGATCTTTCCCTCATCCATCAGAATTATCCTGTCACAGCCTCTGACAGTTCTTACCTTCTGCGATACGATCAATACTGTGGGAGAATTACTCAGGGAATTGATATTATTAAGGAGTCTGTTCTCGGTCCCCGCATCAAGTGCAGAAGTGGAATCGTCAAGTATAAGTATTCCCGGCCTGCCCGCTAGTGTTCTCGCGATACCGATACGCTGCTTCTGTCCGCCTGAAAGGCCGGTTCCGTTGGCTTCAACCTTGTACTCCATGCCCTCCTTCTTTGAATTAATAACATCATCGGTACACGACATATTAACAGCATAAGCAAGAGCATCTGCATCTATATTTTTTCTTCCGAGATGAATGTTATAGGCTATCGTTCCCGAGAACATTAAGGCCTTCTGAAGACAAAGTCCCACGCCCCGCGGGAAGGATTTACGAGAGTATTCCTCTATAGGTCTGTCGTCTATAAGGATCTTCCCTGAAGACACCGGATAAAGTCCCGATGCAAGCTGAGCAACTGTTGATTTACCAGATCCCGTCTTACCTATTATTCCTACCTTCTCTCCGGGCTTTACGACGAATGATATATCGGATAACGAATCCTCGCTGCTTCCGTCATATCTGAAGGAGACATCCTTAAATTCGATGGAATGAGCCTTGGAAGGATCATCGAATACCAAAGCTCCGCCGTTCGTATCATCGGGGAGTTCTAATATCTTCCCGACTCTCCCGGCACAGGCTATGGCTCTGCTCACGGATATTATCAGATTGGCAAGCTTAATAAGCTCCACAAGGATCTGAGACATGTAGTTATATAGAGCAACTACCTCACCTTGAGTTAAACTTCCGATGCTGACATTAACACCGCCTCTGTAGATCAGTATGCAGACAGCAGTATTAATTATGAAGAAGGTCAACGGATTAAGATAAGAGGATATCTTGGCAGCTGCCTTCTGCATCCTGTTAAGATAAGAGCTCTCTTCAACGAATGAATTATAATCATCAAAGGTCCGGTTAAAGCCTCTGATCACCCTGACTCCGGACAGTCCGTTATTAGCATGTCCTGCCAGAGTATCAAGTCCGTCACGGGTCTTCTGATACGACGGAATGGCAAGCTTCATATTCAAGGCTACGACTATCCCCAGGATCAATACTGCAATTACAGATATAAGAGCCATTCCGGGACTTATGGTAAAGGCCATAATAACAGCCCCCAGAACGATAAAAGGCGATCTTAGAAGAAGCCTGAGAAACAGATTAATACCGCTTTGTATCTGATTAACGTCAGAGGTAAGGCCGGTAACGATCTTAGCAGAGCCTAACCTCTCATAGGAGGTAATTGACAGGTTCTCTATCTTATTAAAAAGATCCCTTCTTATATCACTTGATATTCCGGCGGCAGCAGTAGCTGCGAAGTACTGGGCAAGGATCGCACTTACGAATCCTACTACAGCGAAGATCAGAAGAAGGATCACCCTCCTGTTGATATAAGATATGTCAGATGAAACAATTCCTTTATCTATGATATCCGCGATCACCAGAGGAACAATAAGCTCGAAGGTAGCCTCAGATAATTTAAAAAGCGGGCTTAGAACAGATCTTAACTTATAGTTACTAAAGTATCGGAGTATCTTCCTCATTGATCCGTCAGATGAGCTCTTCTACAAGCTTATTGCACATCCTATAGGTCTCATCGATATCGATCGTGGTAAATTGTCCGTTCTCATAAAGGATCCTGCCGTTTACCATCGTAAGCTTAACGCAGGAATTATCTGCGCTGTAGATGATGTTACGAACGGGATTATTCTCAGGCTTCATAGAAGGCTTATTCATATCGATCATTACGATATCGGCCTTATTCCCGACCTTAAGAGTGTCACAGCCATCAAGTCCCATGAGATTAGCACCGCCTGAGGTACCGGCCTTAAGCACAGTAAAGGGATCCACTGACGCCGCATTAACTGTCTCAACGTTGGAAAGTACGGTATCAAGATACATCTCACGGAACATCGACAGACTGTTATTGGAGCCCGCACCGTCCGTACCGATGGCAATATTGATATTATTATCTATAAACTTATAAACAGGTGTTATACCGCTGGCAAGCTTCAGATTGGAGCAGGCATTGAAGACTGCCCATAAGCCTTTTCGAGCATAAAGCTCACGATCCTCATCAGTAAACCACACGCAGTGGAAACCACCGCCACCGTAATCATAAAGACCGAGTCTGTCGAAGAGCACTGCAGGTGTAACGCCGTATCTTCCCTTGCAGCCCTCGACCTCTGCCTTGGTCTCGGATATATGAGCGAAGCAAGGAGCCTCATACTTATGTACAAGCTCAGATATCTTCTTCAGATTATCCTCGCATGTAGTGTACTCTGCATGAAATCCCATCTTGAATGCAACAAGAGGGTCATAAGAATTAAATCTGTTGTAGTCCTCCTCGAGATGCTCAAGGCCGCCGAAATCATTCACTGCACCGCAGAAAACAAATCTGAAGCCGGTCTCAACGGCAGCTCTCGCAGAGGCCTCCTTCTCGAAATACATATCAAAGCAGGACGTGATTCCCCCTGCCAGATACTCAGCCAAACCAAGCTTGGTAAACCAATATACGTGCTCGGCATTAAGCTTTGCCTCTCTCGGGAATATTGCTTTATGAAGCCAGTCATCTAGGCAATACTCATCTGCCAGAGATCTTGAGAAGGTCATGGCCGTATGAGTATGAGCGTCCTTAAGTCCCGGCATCAGGATATTCCCCTGACAGTCGATCTGTCTGTCAAAGTCCTTGTCTGAAGGTATCGAAGCGCCTATATATTCTATAGAAGTATCGGAAGTCCATAACTCGCCCTCTATAAGCGAGTCATTCTCCATAGTAAGTATCCTTGCATTATAGAAGCGAATTCTCATATTAAAGCCTCAGATATTCTCTATGAACGCTTTATAAGCCAGATACATATAGTAAAGATCTATCTTAGATATGACCTCATAGGGTGCATGCATAGACCATACCGGGATACCGGCATCTATAACTGACATACCGTACTTAGCCATATATGCAGAGATCGTTCCTCCGCCACCGGCATCGATCTTACCGAGCTCGCCGGTCTGCCACGGGATATTATTCTTCTCGAACACTCTTGTGATCTCAGCAACGAAGTCACCTGTAGCCTCATTGGTACCGGACTTACCTCTGGCACCTGTATACTTCTCCAGCTTCAGTCCGTGAGACATAAAAGCTGTATTACGTCTCTCATAGACATTGGCATACTTGGGATCATAACCGGTAGTAACATCTGTGGACAGCATCTTGGAGGCCGCGATAACCTTCCTGTACTTAAGCATATCAAGGCTTCCGTCACCAAGCTTTGCAACTATCTCCATAAGGAAATTCTCATACAGAACAGACTGAGCACCGGAGTTGGCATAGGAGCCTATCTCCTCCTTATCCGTAAGCATCGTAACGCAGGTCTTCTCGGGCTTCTCCTGAGCAAGAAGTGCCATAAGAGCAGGATAAGCACAGACCTTATCGTCATGCCCGTAGCCTGCTATAAAGGCACGGTCGAAGCCTACATCCCTTGCTTTAACCGCAGGAACGACCTCAAGCTCACCCGTTACAAAATCCTTCTCCACTATCCCGTACTTATCATTAAGGAACTTAAGGACAGCCTCCTTATACGGCTCTCTTGATCTGTCCTCGTTCTTCTTAGCCTTATAAGGCATACCGCCGACTACGATATTAAGATCCTCGGCAGGAACGAACTCAGAGGCCTTCTTACTCATCTGCTCGTTACCGAGATGAGGAAGCAGATCAGTGATATAGAAGATCGGGTCGGACTCATCCTCGCCTATCGTTACCTTATGCTTAACGCCGTCCTTCGTGTATATAACTCCGTGGATGGCAAGAGGTATCGTTGTCCACTGGTACTTCTTGATCCCGCCGTAGTAATGAGTCTTGAAGTACACGGCTTCACTGTCCTCATACACAGGATTCGGCTTAAGATCAAGCCTCGGAGAATCAACATGAGCCCCGAGTATATTAAAGCCCTCGCTTATGTCCTTCTTGCCGACGACAGCCAGGATCAGACCCTTATCCTTAATACTGGCATAGATCTTATCCCCTGCCTTGAGCTTATTCTTACTCGCGATATCTTTAAAACCCAGCGAGACCGCAGCCTCGATACTGTTCTCCGTGAACTCACGCTCGGTCTTGCTAATATCCAGAAAGGACTTATACTCCTCTGCGAAAGCCATACAGACTTCCTTGTCAGCCTTACTTATATCCTCATAAAGATTAGGATATTCTGCGAAAAGCTTTTCTTCCTTCTTCTCAGACTTCTTAGATGCCATCTGATTACCTCAATTCTATTATGCTTCGGGAACTGCCTCTGCCGGTGCCTCTTCGGCAACAGGGGCATCCTCGATTATCTCACCGTTATCATCGACAGACTCTCCGAGAGAATCGGGCTCGCCGACGTTGCCATTTGGATCATCCATAACCTCAAGCTCGCCCTCTTCCTCTATAAGAGTCTCCTGAGGCTGTTCCGCTGACTCATTGGCTGCATCAGGAAGCTCAGCGATAAGATTAACATTCAATACATATCCGATATTACCTGTGGTAGTCTTGATCTTAGAGTAGGAACCCTCATCACCGAGGAATGCTACAGCTGTTCCTCCGGTAAGTGTATCGATCACCGCACTGTCCTCAGAGGGCTGTGCATATACACGTGTGCCGTCACCGGCGATATACATGATTGTATCAACCATCTCCTCTGAAGGCTTTGTGTCACCGAAGTGAACCAATCCTCTGTAATAGAACAGTCCGAGCATAGCTCCATAGCCTAAGACTGCACAGATCAGGAATATAACGATAGTACGAATGATAGTCTTCGCGACTGAAGGCTTCTTAGGAGAATCAGCCTCGAAGTCGTCATATTCATAAGACGAAGAAGAAGCCCCTCTGTTAAATACCGTTGTCTCAGATGTATCGTTATCCGCAGGGCTTCCGAAGGGGTCATTGCCGCTAACGAACGGGATCTCCTCATTAACAGAAGGAGCAGGTGTGCGGTTAGCCATCACAGCCTCACCTGGAAGGATCAGTGTGGATTCTACCTCAACGATAGCAAAGGTAAGACCGAACTTAACTCCGAGGTTACCAGCCGTATTAACGACCTCGTGAGCCTTAGCCTCTGTAGACATCTCACGGATAAGGATGGAATTTCTGTTCTTGGCAGGCATGAACTTCGAGATACCGATACCCATAAGACAAAGGCTGTCATTATCCTTAAGCTTCAGATGTACCTTCTTATCAGGCATTACAGGACCGTCCTGAGGCATCTTACCGAGATACTGTGTAAGTGAGAATCTGTCGGGATGATTTGCTTCCTCGGCAGGTGATATCGCACCCATCTGTACATATCTGTGGGCAACAGTCTGCTCATCAGTGATAGCCATGATCTTACCGTCTCTTATAAGTACGGCCTTAGTATTACCGATATGGATTATTCTTAATGTATCACCTTCGATAACAGCCATCGTCATGGAAGTTCTTAAGGGATTGCCTCCATGAGAAACTATGAAGTTACATACATGAACATTAAGATTATTAACGACCTGATTAGAGAATGACTCGAAGTCGAGCACCGGCTGACCCTGAGCATTGGATACTATCTTGGAAAGCTCCTGGTTAAGCTCAATATTAAGAAGAGCTGCATTAGTATCAGGACCCTGAGTGGAGAAGATCGCCACTACCTGAATTGGAGATGTAGACCTGGCAGTCCTTACGAACTCACCGGGGAAATCTGACATTGTTCTATAAAGTGTGTGAAAGAATATATTCTCCTGAGGCTGATTAGGAACCAGATTTGTCTCAAGGACACATGTAGAAACTGTTTTACTCATGTTAAACTCCATTAGTTGTATTTTTAAGCCGTGATATATTATATAAAAAAAAAGCCGTTACGACTACACGTCGTAACGGTCAATTTATACAAAAATGGATATATCAGGAATTAGTTATAGAAGTAATCGTCGTAAGATTCTGCATATCATTATCTACGATGCAGATATATGAGCGTCCGCGATTGACCTCAAGCTCTTCTCCCGCCTCGTTAAATACCACGATAGGATCTACAGGAGAATTCTTACTCCATGTTATAGGAATGATACGTCCACCTGATACATACCAGCCTTCACCGCCATCCTGGAGATAAGCATCGATAGTCGTATCGCCGTGAGGCTGAATATTGGCATAAAGAACAAACACATTAGTGAATGCGATCTGTGTTCCGGTCGTCTCATCGATCTGAGGGTTACCGTACTGAGACTTGGAATAAAGTCCGGATATAGGATCATATACGAACAAGGCGTCGTCATTCGTACCGGAGAAATAAACATTGATCTGCTCACAGGGATCTCCGGTGGCAATATCAGAGGAATTACCGGGAACGAAGTTGAACAGCATGTTGTTCTCGTTATCAGTCATGTTGATCTCGTTATACTCGATAGCTTCGAGAATATGTCTTCCGTCGGAGACTGCTGTATGCTCTATTGCTCTTTGAGACTTCCATACCGCATCTCTCCAGAAGAACAGGCCGCTAGGAAGATCAACATAACCGTCGGCATAGTTGGATGAGCTGTAGACACCGGCACTGCAGGAGTTACCGTCGATATGATCGATCCCGTAGGAAGAGATATGCTCAGGAACTCTGGCATTACGACCAAAGTGAATAAAGACTGAGTTATTACCGGCTGCAAGGTCTGTAGACAGAATCCTCGCGGATCTTAAGGATCCGATCTCAGGGATAGTATTTACATCTGCAAATACGCAGAGAAGTCTTGTCTGACCACCCTCTGTCTGATACTCATAGATAGCATCTGCAGCAGATATTCCTCTCTGAGGCATAGCAGAATGTGAATTATTGACTACTACAGCTACGGATCTTCTTCCGACGTTGGAAGGATCCATAGTCTGAAGGCCGCTTATGGGATTAACAGCCAACGGATTGGAAGGATCATATAGGCTGTCCTCTGACAGAACGGGTACGGGAGCTTCAGTCTCGACAGGCTCTGTAGCTACAGGCTCCGGGGCAGCTGTCTCTACTGCTTCCGTGGTAGTAGCAGCTGTAGTCTCTGCGATAAAGGTCTCCTCTGTATTATTGGAACAAGCGCCTACCGGCAACGACATAGCAGCAACCAGCAAAGCTGCCGTAATTTTCTTAGAATTCATACCACACCTCGCATGTTAAATGAGATTGTCTCTCAAAGACAAATAAATTATAGCATCCTACATAATTACTAATATTGAGGTTGTGTTACAAGATTATGTTATAAGCCGTCAGCTTCAGGTATTATTGTTCTGAAGCGCCTGAAACTCCTGATTGGTCATGGCAAAATCAGATCCCTTCATCATGGATTCCAAGATCACATAAGCGATGCAATTGATCCTAATCTGCAACAGGTCCCCGTCATCAGACACCTTGAATTCATCCAGAATGACTGATGAATCAAGAGGCGTAGATCTCACCATACCGCCGAACTCCTGAAGATTCAGGTTCTTGGAGTCCTTCATATCCTCCATATTATCGAAGAAATAATCTGCACTGTCGAAGTAAACAATAGGAATATTCATATCGTCGAACGGAACATAATCCGATTTATTGGCCGAGACCTCCCTATAGATATCCGCGAAGGAATCTCCGTTAAGGTCAGTAATAACACCGGACTCATTGTAATAAAGACTGAAGCCGTACTGAGTGTAAAGAAGGCTGTCGTAGGTTACGTCAAAGGCCTGGTAAAGCTTTCTTCTCATCTGGTATTTCTGACTCATCAGAAGAGAATTGTAGCCTGCCGAAGCATACACCTTATCTCCGCCGTAGATGCTGTCGATACAGTACATGCAGTCTATAGAGGAAGCTACCTCGTCCGTAAGAGAAGCGGCAAAGGCTCTTGCTCCCGCATAGTTATCATTACCCGCACCGAAAGCCACAAGGATCACATCAAAGTCCAGATCGTCATAATTACCGATCTGTGCGGCGATGGTTAGAAGACATCCGATACCCGATGAGTTATCGGATATACCGTCATATCCGTATGACGGATCGACCTCTCCTTCCGAGAAGGAGTCATCATAGTGAGCACCGATAACGATAGTTCTTCTGACATCCTGAGGATTACCGTACTCATCCACAGTCAGAAAGCCGTCACCTGATATATTCACAATGTAGTTCGAAGACGTCTGTCCATATATATTAGTGAATTCCTGTCTGGATACATCATAGCCCTGCTCTTCGAATTTGTACCTGATATAAGCTCCCGCCTGAGCCTCCTGCTCGGAATAAGCCTTACGATAAGGATATAAAGATGAGAGCTCACGGGCTATATCGGCACCGTAGGTACCGTAATCAGCCTGAAGCTTCTCCTCCTCGTCCTCATTGGAGCATGACGTAATCGGCATAACAAATATAATAAGTGAAAGTATCAAAGCCGTAAGCTTCCTCGTTAATCTCATGATAAAGATACTTCCTCCGCCGATTTAATGACCTCGAGTCTTCTGCTCATTATACCGATAGCTTCCTCAGAAGACACCCTCTTTACGATCCATCTTCTGGGTTCTTCGTCACTCATATCAACGACCTCAAGCTCTGTCGTGCCGTTACGCGTCAGGTTCTCACTTAGGACCTTAAGAATAGACTTTGTCGACACGCCCTCCAGTCGTGTGGGAAGTCCAAGCATCTCATATATCTTAGACAGTGGTTCTCTGCTTTTATCCTCCACACAACTTATAAGGCTTAATGCCAAAGCCTCGCCCTCAGAGTAATTCATAAATCTGAAGTAGCCTTCGATCGCGGAGGCAACCTCATTGCCAATATTAAGAAGCTTCGGCGATACCGAGCTTACAGAATGTCTGAGGTAATAAGTATGATTAAGAAATTCCCTGACGTTACCGCCCTTAACGAGCTCAATAAGTATATTAAGATTCCCGAGTATCCCAAGCCTAATAATATCTGCATAGCCGTTATGCTTTATCTTATCGGGAACTGTCTTAAGGAATGAAGGATCAATTATTACCGCGACGGGGCTGAAGGAAGCCGATATGGCATTCTTAAGCTTCTTGGAATTAAGGAAGGATTTCTTGGCTACAGCACCTTCGTACATGGCATCAGGGGTAGTGGGTACGGCCAGGAAATTGATCCCTCCCTCGAAGACGGAAGCACAGAAACCGGTTACGTCAAGGATTCCGCCTCCGCCCAAGGCTATAAGCCAATCCTTATTACCGAAGCCGAAGTCAACGAGATAATTATAGACTGTCTCTGCCTGTGACAGTCCCTTATTCCCCTCAGAGCAGTCGATAGGGATAAGAACCGGCTTAACGCCTCTTACGATAAACTGCTTCTCGAAGGCATTATAGTAATACCCGCTTACTATCCTATCTGACACTATGGCGATCTTAACTGTAGCGGGATCAGCCTTATATCGTCCGTCAAAAATAAGAGCAGAGGCAAATTTCTCTGCTTCACCTGTACCGCAATAGCAGTTGTACGGCATGTCGGCCTTAAGGATATCCATGGAGTTATTTTACCATTTTTTCGATAAATAGCATCCATAAGGCCAAAGTGGTAGAATAATTGGGCTCATTTTTAAAAGAAAGGGTTTTTATATGCGTATAAGAACTAGATTCGCCCCTTCTCCCACAGGGTTTATGCATGTCGGGAACTTAAGAACGGCTCTTTATGAATATCTGACGGCTAAGCATGAAGACGGTTCCTTTATATTAAGGATCGAAGATACCGATCAGGAAAGATATGTTGAAGGCGCCACCGATGTTATCTATAAGACATTGAAGCTCGCCGGGATAACCCATGACGAGGGCCCGGATATCGGTGGTGATTACGGCCCGTATATCCAGAGCGAGCGCAAGGACATGTATCTTCCCTATGCCGAGAAACTCATAGAAGAAGGTAAAGCATATTATTGCTTCTGCTCCAAGGAAAGACTTGAGAGCTTAAGAAGCAATGCACTGGAAGGATCGGTGATTGGCTACGACAGACACTGCAGGAATCTTCCCAAGCAGGAGATCGAGGACAAGCTTAAGTCCGGAATGCCATATGTTATTAGGCAGAAGATGCCCCTTCAGGGCGATTCGACCTATCACGACCTCGTCTACGGAGATATTACTATTCCTAATGACGAGCTTGATGATCAGATCCTCATCAAGGCTGACGGATTCCCTACCTATAACTTTGCCAATGTAATTGATGATCACACTATGGGCATCACCCATGTAGTGAGAGGCTCGGAGTACCTCTCTTCAACGCCTAAGTATAATGCGCTCTATGAAGCCTTCGGCTGGGACATCCCGACTTATATACATCTCCCCCTGATCAACGGTAAATCCGTCGATGCGGAGGGTAATGTAACGATCTCAAAGCTTTCAAAGAGACACGGCAGCACCGGCTTCTTTGACCTTGTAAATGAAGGCTTCCTGCCTGAGGCGATCATTAACTATATCGCGTTACTGGGCTGGAGCCCTGCCGGTGAATACGAGAACCGCGAGATCTTCACTATGGAGGAGCTTATTAAAGCCTTCGATATCAACGGCATATCCAAGTCCCCGTCAGTGTTCGATTACAATAAGCTGGAATGGATGAACGGCGAGTATATCAAGGCCATGGACTCCGATAAATTCCTTGAGAATGCTCTTCCCTATTATCAGTCTCTCGGCATCGATCCCTCTAATTATCCTATGCTCGAGGAGCTCCTGAAGCCTCGTATCACAAGGTTTCCTCAGATTGAGGAGAAGCTTCTTTTCGTAAAGGAGCTTGCAGACTATGATCTGGAGCTCTATGAGCATAAGAAGAGTAAGTCCACAAGAGAGTCTTCCCTGGATGCGCTGGAGGCTGCCCTCCCCGTCCTTAAGGACAGCGAGTGGGACAGAGATATTCTCGGCGAGAACATAAAGAAGCTTGCCGAGGAGAAGGGTGTCAAGAACTCGGTTATCATGTGGCCTGTAAGAATTGCCGCAGCAGGTGTCGCCGTTACTCCCGGAGGATGTTCAGAGGTACTAATGCTTCTGGGCAAGGACGAGTCATTAAGAAGAATAGAAATTGGTCTTAACAGGCTGAAAGGAAACTGATATGTCAGAAAGCAAACATTTTATCCACGAGATCATTGATGAAGAGCTTAAGGAAGGCGGAAGATGCTACGGACAGAAGGTTCACACGCGTTTCCCTCCCGAACCCAACGGTTATCTTCACATAGGACATGCCAAGGCTTTGGAGATCGACTTCGGAACGGCCGAGCTTTATGACGGACTTTGTAACCTCCGTATGGATGATACGAATCCCACCAAGGAGGACGAGGAGTATGTAGATGCCATCAAGGAGGATATCCGTTGGCTGGGGCACGAATGGGGTGACAGATTTTTCTACGCATCAGATTACTTCGATAAGATGTACGAGTTCGCCGTAGAACTTATCAAGAAGGGCTTGGCATATGTATGCGAGCTTACGCCCGAGCAGATGAAGCAGATGAGGGGCGACACCAGCACTCCCGCTCAGAGTCCTTACAGAGACAGACCTATCGAGGAATCTCTCGAGCTCTTCGAGAAGATGAAGAACGGTGAGATCGAAGACGGCAAGATGACTCTTCGCGCGAAGATCGATCTGGCATCGGGCAACTTTAATATGAGAGACCCTGTTATCTATCGTATCAACCGTCTGCCCCATCATAGGACCGGAGACAAGTGGTGCATCTATCCTATGTACGACTTCGCTCATCCTATCGAGGATGCTCTGGAGGGTATTACCCACTCGCTTTGTTCCCTCGAGTTCGAGAATCACAGACCCTTGTATGACTGGGTCGTGAATAACATTTCCGTCGAGACTAAGCCCAGACAGATCGAGTTCGCCAGACTCGGTATTACCAGAACCGTTCTGTCTAAGAGAAAGCTTCGTAATCTTATTGAAAGCGGATACGTGACCGGATGGGATGATCCCCGTATGCCTACACTGTGCGGACTTCGCCGTCGCGGTTACACCCCGGAAGCGATAAGAGAATTTCATAGACAGAACGGTGTATCCAAGGTCAACTCCGTTGTTGAGTACGCATTCCTTGAGTATTGCTTAAGAGAGGATCTTAATAAGAGGGCAAATCGTGCGATGGCAGTCCTCCACCCTGTTAAGCTTATCATCGACAACTATCCTGAGGATAAGACCGAAGTTTTCGAAGTGGAGAATAATCCTGAGGATGAGAATGCAGGAACACGTCAGGTCAGCTTCTCGAGAGAGGTCTGGATCGACGCCGAGGACTTTATGGAAGTACCCGAGAAGAAGTATTTCCGCCTCTTCCCCGGCAACGAAGTGAGACTTAAGTCAGCTTACGTAGTTAAGTGCACCGGCTGCGACAAGGATGAGAACGGCAATGTTGTTGCCGTACACGCGGAATACGACACAGAGAGCCGCGGCGGTAATACCGCTGACGGAAGAAAGATCAAGGCTACGATCCACTGGGTCGACACCAAGACTGCTCTTGATGCACAGATAAGACTGTACGATCAGCTGTTTACCATCGATGCCCCCGATCTCGCAGACGTGAACTATCTGGACTTCATTAATCCTGATTCTCTTACTGTCATTGATAACGCGAAGGTAGAGGCTTCCTTGGCAAATGCGGGAAGTGACGATCGTTATCAGTTCCTGCGAGTAGGTTATTTCTGTGCCGATAACAAGGATTCGTCACCTGACCATCTGGTATTCAACAGAGCTGTATCTCTTAAGGACAGCTACAAACCCGGAGCATAATAGTGTATAATTCCTGATATTATCAAGAAAGAGGGATACAAATCATGAATAATTCAGATTTAAAGAACAGTGCAAAGTCGATCCTGAAGAACACCTACTGGATCTCATTTGCCGCATCCTTGATCTATGGGATCCTTGTCGGTGTAGCTAACAGTATCAGCAATTGGATCTCTAATATAGGATCATCACCTGTTAATCAGGACAAGCTTCAGAGACTCATCGAGAGAGGTGACATCGAAGGAGCGATACAGCTTGCAGCTTCGCAGGGCAGCAACCCGGTATTCTCATTAATCGGAAACATCGTAAGCATTGTCATCAGCATTTTCCTTGTCAATGTGCTGCTAGTAGGACTTAACAAGTTCTATCTTAATGCCAGAAACGGCAATACTGATATCGGCGCTTTGTTTAAGCCCTTCTCCAGCTACGGCGGAACAGTAAAGACAATGTTCTTCCACAGCTTATATATCGGACTTTGGAGCTTGCTGTTCGTTATCCCCGGTATCGTAAAGTCATATTCTTACTATATGGTTCCCTATATCGTAGCCGAGAATCCCGGAATCGATACAGCCAGAGCCTTCGAGATATCCAAGAAGACAATGGATGGTGAGAAAGGTAAGGCGTTCTACATGCATCTTTCCTTCATCGGCTGGTACCTCCTGGGATTCATCGCCTGCTGCATCGGTATACTCTTCGTCAATCCTTATGCACAGGCTACCTACACCGAGTTCTACAATTACGTTAAGCAGAAGGCTTTGTCCACAGGCATCGCCACTCCTGAAGACTTCGGAATGATTGCTTCATCACCGGTTATCTGATAGACATCTTATAATAATCGCGTAAAAGTAATGCCGCCTCGATCGGGGCGGCATTTATTATGTCAATTCCTTCTATCTACATCTTTTCTTAATGGTTAATACCATAGTCGTTTATTAACCTGCCGATTCAAAACTGTGTACGGATCTACTTTTGTGCTTATGTACAAACCGTCTTACCCAAAGTTCAATATATCCAATCGCTACTGCCGTAAAAAAAGTACAGGTATAACCCTCTATCAAAGTCGGCAACTCATACTCTCCTTGTATGTACAAGTAATCGTAATATTCTCTAAACAGCCATGGCATAAAGTTAAACATAATCAGAGTAATCCACATAATCTTCTTTTTGCCATAAAAAAGACATAACCAAAGATTATAAAGAATTATGGCGGCAACCATAACGATAATGTTCTGTTCGATCAACAAAAGTATTATCAACAGTAGAGGCAGTACAATCCATAGTATAGGCACCAATATACCGTTTGTCTTATGTAATATAGCAAACGGGATTTTTACCATGTAATTTATTACTAAAACTATGGATGATATAAGAAGAATGTAGCTTAATGTATTGGCAAATAGAAAGGCGAATGGAATATGGTGACCGTGCTTTAAGTCTGTATAATCCAAGTAACACATCAGCGGCCACGAGATAGCTATCACGCTACACAACACCTACTCTATTATTTGATTTTTGCTCAAATTGGTCATGCCCTTCTCCAGTTAACTCATCATAAAGCTATTCAACAATTCTTATTTTTAACCCTTGTTCAATCAATGTTTTATGCCCACTCGGGTCACAATACTTAACAGGATTGGAATTCGCGAACAGATACTTGTGCAAACTCATCGGATCAGACAAAGAACCGGCATATGTATCCATCGATGTAAATGTTCCAGAGCTAGGATCCATGTATCTGGCTCTTAAGTAATAAAGA
>JAFVAY010000001.1 GCA_017480325.1 Clostridiales bacterium | reverse complement strand
TAAGTCATTACGTGTCATTTAACTCCTTTCCTGATGTGTTGACCTAATCAGTATAAAGGAAACGTAATGGCTTTTTATATTTGACTGTATTTGGCTTTTTAAATCCGACTCTTAGTGGCGATTTTCACCCGACGCTAACAGGATTTGATAATAATGTGAGACATGTATTAATTTTGGTATGTATAATCGAGAAAAACATACAAGAGGTTATACATACGGGCATTTTTATGTCATTGTGTATGGATTTTTAGAAATTACATACTCAAATACATACATCCATTGTTTGTATAGATCGGATTTGTACCTGACAGTGTTTTTCCTTGGATTTAGTAAAGATTTTTCGTTCCTGCATGTATCCTAGACACCATATCGGACAAGTAGATACGCCAAATCGTTGAACACATGTATCCAGCAACTGACTTTGCCTTATGTGATACATAATTAGGCTAAAAATCTGTATCCAGTTGTCAATTATTTGCTGTTGGATAAACAAAGCAAATATCAAATCCCAAGAAATCCGTGAAGAGCCAAAAAGAATCATTAAAGACTACAAAACCTCATCTGTGTTATCATCTTTGTATGAGCAGAATTAGTTACAAATGTGATAACTGCGGCGGGGAAATGACGGTGCATGCCGATGGCGGGCTGATATGTCCGTACTGCGGTAGCAAGCTTCAGTTCAAGGATAAAGATCTTAGGGAATATAAGGAATTCCGCAACAAGCTTCTCACATATCTGAGGGCTGTGGCTGACACCTCTGCTGAGGCTCATGCCAAGGCGGATGAGATCTGGGGTATGTCTGAGACTGTGCATTACGAGACCGATACGGGTTCTGCCGTCACACTTAAATTTCTATACAGTGCTGATTATGGTGATGCGGTGATGTACGTCGCCAGAACTTCGGTGGTGTATGTCTTTGATAAGAACCACGTCTCTAAGGCTTCGGATATGCTCGAGAGGATCGGGCTTCTGAGATATCCTGAGGCCGATGTTAAGAATCTGGCGAAGAATTTCCCTGCTCTTAAGGGCTCCTACAGTCTTAAGAACGGTGGAAGGCTACTGATCTTCTATAAGCCCGAGGAGGTCTATCCGCTCGCGATGTTTGGTAACCTCTCTGCCCGTGATGCGGCATGGATCGTATCCCGCATGGAGAACTTCTGTGCAGTTCTTAAGTTCAGCGAGCTGTGTTCCGGCGGGATCGGCATCGACAGTGTACTTATTGATCCGAGAACTCATGAAGCAATGCTTATGGGGCCCTGGTGGAATGCGCACCGCATGAGTCTGCGGGAGGGAAGTAGAGAGGATCTTCTGGGCGTTCGCAGGGTGGCAAAGCTGATCCTCGGAAGTGAGATCGGAAGTGCGCCTAAGGCCTTCGTGGAGTTCATAGGAAGCAAGCCTAAGGCAGATGCATTCGCTGACTTCGAGTATTGGGATGAAGTGATAGACAAGGGCTTCGGCGGAAGAAGCTTCGCCAAGTTCGATATCGATAAGAATTTGAAGTGAGGTGACTTAAGATGGGTTCGGGAAGCTATAGAAGCAGTGATTGGGCGAAGCTTGCAAGCAGCAGAAGTATAACCTCCGAGGCGTCTCATAACGACCTGTTCAAGAGCCGTACGCTACAGGAGAAATACGATCCTAAGTTCATCGACAAGAGATATTCTCTGGACAGTGAGGAGCACCCCGAGTCGACGCCGATAATCATAGGCTTTGACGTGACGGGCTCCATGGGGTACCTGGCGGCGCAGATCGCGAAGGAATCCCTTAACGAATTCATGATGAAGGCTTACTCCACGAACGATATAACCCATCCTCAGCTGATGTTCGCAGCTATGGGCGACTATACAGATCAGGCTCCGCTTCAGGTCACTCAGTTCGAGTCCGATATCAGGATCGCCGAGCAGCTTATGGACCTGTGGCTCGAGGGGCAGGGCGGAGATATGCCCGAGGATTATCAGCTTCTGTGGTATTTCGCTTCGCGCCACACTCACATCGACAGCTACGAGAGAAGGGGCAAGAAGGGCTACCTTATTACCATAGGTGACGCGGACTGCCACAGCGATGTGACAGCCTCGACTATACGTAAAGTTTTTGGCGACAAGGCATGGAAAACCATAAAGACCGCAGAGCTCGCGCAGGAGGCTTCTGAGAAATACGAGCTCATTCACATAGATCTTCGCAGGCCCTTCGCTACCGGTAAAAAGTTAGATAATCTCGTCTCGGCTCTGCCGGGAAGAGTAGTATCCTTATCCACTGACATGCTGTCGGTTCTTCCGGAGCTTATGATGACGTTGATCGGGCTGGTATCCGGCAAGGATCTCGATAGCGTTCTCTCTTCCTTCGATGAGGCTCGCCGGGAGTCTATCAGATCCATAATCGCCGACAGCGGCTTCAACGGAGGCTCGCGTAACATTGAGTTATGACAGACCCGTAATCGCCGTGATCGGTAAGAACTACGGCGATGAGGGAAAAGGGCTTGCCACAGATTTCTTTGTCTCCTCTAAGGTATTGCCGTCTTCGGAAGCTATAGTGATAAAGCATAACGGCGGTGCTCAGGCAGGGCACACCGTAGAGCTTAAGGACGGAAGGCGGTTTGTCTTCCATCAGTTGTCCTCGGGGTCTTTAAGAAAAGCCTCGACGCTTTGGGTTGATACCTATATGCCGGACCTTTATAAGCTCGGAGAAGAGGCAGAAGCCTTCCGCGATATGTGCTCTTTACCAAGGATTTTCTCATCTGTTAATGCTTGTCCGGTCATTCTTTATGACGTCATTCTTAATCAGGCTCTAGAGGACGGACGGGAAGAAAGCAGGCACGGCTCCTGCGGCATGGGTATCAATGAAGCCTCTCTTCGTATAAAGGCCGGCTACGGGTTATCGGTAGAGGACTTTCTCGGGCTGTCGGCATCCAAGCTTAAGGCAAGGCTTATTACGATTAAAGAGGAATATGTTTCCCGAAGATTGGAGCAGCTAAGTGGCGAGGTCAAGATAGCATGGGAATATACAGATCTTCTTAATAATGAGACGGTCCTGAATAATTATATTGACGACTGTCTATATAACACGAATTATATTACTCCGCTGGATGACAGCGAGATCGGACGCAGGCTTGATAATGCATCAGGGATCGTTCTCGAAGGGGCGCAAGGATTGCTTCTTGATATTGACAGAGCTGATGGAGCGCCTCATCTTACGGCATCCAAGACCGGGCTTCATAATCCACTTATATTTACGAGTCACTACGGGATCGAACTTACCGAGGTGTGTTATGTGACCAGAAGCTATGTCACCAGACACGGCAACGGACCTCTGCCCTTGGGGCTTTCTTCACAGGAGACAGAGGGCTTCATCGATCGAACCAACGTCCCGAATAAATGGCAGGGAACATTAAGATATGCCTGTCACGAGTCGCCTCAGAGCTTCGTGACCGAGGTTATCAATGATTCAAGTTCGATAGATCAGGAGAGGCGTACGCTTCTTATTACTCACCTTAATGAGACCGACGGCAAGATCCTTATGGGGAATAATAAAACCGACATCGGAAGTATCAGTCAGATCAGGGATACATTCTCTAGGGTATACAGATCATTTACTCCCTACAGTGATGATATAATATAGTTCATACTACTATCGGAGGGACCGTATGCCCTATTCAAGTATTTTTCTGTCGCAGATAGTTGAGCACTTTAAGCTTGAGATCGTGTATGACTCGGGCGATATAGAGCAGAGAAGGATCACGGTCGCGGATGTAACAAGGCCGGGCTTGCAGCTCGCAGGTTACTATGACCACTTCGGTCCCGACCGGCTTCAGATCGTAGGTAATATGGAGCATGCATTCCTCGAGAACCTTACGGCAGCTGACAGGAAGAGGTCTGTGCTGACGCTGTTCGAGAAGGAGATACCGGCCCTTATAATCACCAGAAATCACCAGGTGCAGCCTGAGATACTGGAGGCCGCGGAGGAGACGAAGACTCCGGTGCTTCGTACGAATGATTCTACCTCGGAGTTCTCGGGTGAGCTAATAAGATTTCTTAAGATGGAGCTTGCTCCCAGAGTGTCGATGCACGGCGTGCTGGTCGAGGTCAACGGTGAAGGTATTCTGATCCTGGGCGAGAGCGGCGTAGGTAAGTCCGAGACGGCTCTCGAGATCGTTAAGAGAGGTCACAGACTTATCGCTGACGATCAGGTGGAGATCAGGAAGGTATCGGAGAATACTCTTATCGGTAAGGCCCCGGATGTTATCAAGCACCTGATCGAGATAAGAGGCATAGGTATCATGGACGTTAAGGAGCTCTACGGTGTATCCTCCGTAAAGCCTCAGGAGTCTATAGACTTCGTAATTAATCTGGAGATGTGGGATGAGAACAAGACCTACGACAGAATGGGCCTTAACGAAGAGACCACGGAGATATTGGGCATCAAGGTTCCGTCCATAACAATCCCGGTAGGACCCGGACGTAATCTGGCGATCATAGTCGAAGCTGCCGCTATCAACTACAGAGTTAAGAAGATGGGCTTCAATGCCGCTCAGGATCTGGTGTCAAGGGTTTTCCCGGGAGGAAACCTAAGTTGATGCCGGGAGAGAACATTATAAGGAAGGGTGTGGAGCTTAAGGCTCTTACCACCATGAAGACCGGCGGTCCGGCGGCTTACCTCGTTGAGCCCTCTAATGAGGATGAGATCATTAAGCTTCTAAGATACGCGCAGGCGAAGTCGCTGGAGGTGTTTATCTTAGGTAACGGCTCCAATGTTATCGCGGATGACGAGGGCTTCGACGGACTTATCATCAAGCTCGGGAATAATATGAGTGAGCTAATCGTCGATGACGATCCTGAGGACCCGGACTATAGCTTTATCACGGCAAAGGCTGGTTGTCTTCTGTCAAAGCTCGGTAACACTGCCGCTTCAGAAGGGTTGGAGGGCGCAGAATTCGCCTGCGGGATCCCGGGAAGCGTCGGAGGCGCCGTGTTCATGAACGCGGGTGCTTACGGAGCGGATATATCGGATATCGCTGTGGAAGTAAGCTATATCGAAGATTTTAAGCTTCAGACGAGAGTGGTCTCCAAGGAGGACTTCGGGTACAGGACCTCGTTCTTCGCACATAACGGCAGGATAGTTACGAGTCTTAAGATCAGACTTAAGAAGGGCGACAAGGAGAGGATCAATGAGTATGTAAGGGAGCTTCGCGACAAGCGCACCACTTCTCAGCCTCTGACGGTCCCAAGCTGCGGCTCCACCTTCAAAAGGCCCGAGGGCTACTTCGCCGGGAAGCTTATACAGGACAGTGGCCTTAAGGGCTTCAGTCTCGATGATTCGGGTGCGCAGGTTAGTTCCAAGCATGCAGGCTTCGTGGTAAATAACGAAGGCAAGGCCGGGTCGGAGGACATAAAGAGGCTTATCAGATATATTCAGGACAAGGTGTACGAGGACAGCGGCGTCAGGCTCGAGTGTGAAGTGAGATTCTTAGGCGGAAAGAAGGAACAGTAAATGGATGTCATTATCTTAACCGGTATGAGCGGGGCGGGGAAAAGCCAGGCAGCAGCCTACTTCGAGGATCACGATTACTTCTGTATCGATAATCTTCCTCCGGTTTTCCTTCCCAACATTATTGATACCTTCTCCGGCAACGGTGAGACCGGCGTGCCTGCAGTCGATAAGCTATGCATTGTAGTTGACGTAAGATCCAGAAATCTTCTGGAGGGCTTTGATGCCGCCATGAGAAGACTGGATGATCTGGGTTGCTCCTACAGGATCGTATTCCTGGAGGCAAGCGACAACGTTCTCGTCAGTCGCTACCGTCAGACCAGAAGAAAGCATCCTCTCACCGAGGAGATGAGTCTGGTTGATGCCATTGCCGCCGAGCGTAATATGCTTCACGGCATAAGAGGACGCGCCACCAGTATTATCGATACTACCATGATGCCGCTCTCATCCCTTCGAAAAGAACTCCGTGTGGTCCTTGATGAGGCGGAAAACCAGGGGCTTTCCGTGTATATTCAGTCCTTCGGATTCATGTACGGCATACCTTCGGACTGCGATGATGTCTTTGACGTCAGATTCCTTCCAAATCCCTTCTGGGTGGAGCGGCTTCAGATGCTCTGCGGTAAGGATAAGCCTATCGAGGAGTATCTTATGGGCTTTGATGAGACTAAGGTCTTCATAAGTAAGCTGAGCGATATGTTTTCCTTCATGATCCCCTTCTACATCAGAGAGGGTAAAAGCAGGCTTAACATCGGAGTAGGCTGTACCGGCGGTCGCCACAGATCGGTCTTCATAGCTGAGGAGCTGGGAAGGATCCTGGAGGAATACGGGTATAAGACTATAGTTCATCACAGAGATATCGACAGAGACCCAAGATATGAGAGCAAACCTTCCGGGAACAGCTGACGGGAATAGTGATAAAAGCTTTTCGAGGCAGGTGAGGGAAGAGGTCGCAGGCCTTAATGTAAAGAAGCCCGAGGACAGACGAAGCCTAGCCGCGGGGCTTATGATGCCGGGAACACGCATCAGGGGAGAGGCTGAAGAGGTCCTTTGTAAATGCAAGGATATCAAGAATACGGATCAGAAGGTTGCCCTTGATCTTCAGAACGGGGCGAGGCTCTTCCTGAGAGGTGCTTTCCTGGCCTGCGGCTATGTAACAGATCCCAAACAGGCTTATCGTGTGGAACTAAGGCCCGTTAATTCCGAGGCGTCGGAGGTTATCACGGGCATACTGTCAGGCCTTGATATCCCATATTCGGAGGCCCAAAGGGGCGAGATCCATGCCGTCTATATCAGCAGTGGAGACGGGGTGTCGGATTTCCTGGGAATAATAGGCGCCAGCTCCTGCAGACTGACCTTCGAGAATATAAGGATAGAGCGGGAGGTATACTCGGATATCAACAGAGCGGTCAACTGCGATTCCGGCAACACCGGGCGTCAGGCGGAGGCGGCGGTTAGAAGGGGAGAGCTTATAGGAAAGCTCCTGGCGTCCCCGGAGGCGGAGAAGCTGCCCAAGAGCCTTTATGAGGCGGCGGTGGTCCACCAGCAGAACCCCGGAGCATCCATAGCGGAGCTGGGGAGCATGATGAATCCTCCTATAGGAAAGTCGGGAATGAATCACAGATTAACGCGTCTTCTCGAAATCGCGGAAGGTATGTGATATCATTGCCACTATGGATCTGAAGAATCAGTACATCGAACCTGATAACAGCTATCATCAGCCGTCCCACGATCCTTCCAGCGGAACGATGGCTCTGGTGGTGACACTCACTATCCTTTCTGTGGTGTTGACCTCTGTTCTTGCGGTGGTTTATTACTCGAAGAAGAACGGCAACGGAGTCGTATCAGATCAGCCCGGATCAACTATTAATAACTATATAGCGGTGGCAACGGCTACTCCGACGCCGATACCGCCTCTGGCGGATTATCAGAACCCGCTTCTTTATCCTGCATCCGCTTCTATTCTGATAGATGAAGACGCGGTTATCGACGACAGCGTCAATCCATCCATGAGAGGAATCACACAGAATGTTATAAGCGGATCCCAGATCCTTACGGAGTTTAACAGAGAAAATCCCATCAATATCGGGGACCCTCTTTACTATGCTCAGGTCCCAGGTGTAATTACCTTCCGCGGCAATAACTTCAGGAATACCGCGGCCTTCGGATATTTAACGCCCTCTGACGGCGTGGTGGATACACTGACACAGACATGGGAGTTTACTAACGGTCACAGCCTTCTGTCCTCGGATATGACCTTCGAGTGGACAGGCTACAGGCTTACAGGGCAGCCTCTTATCGTAAGATGGCCCTCCGAGACTATCTCACTTATGAATATCTATCCGTCCGCGGCTGTAAAGCCCGGGCTTACCGAGGTTATATGTCCTTCATTGGACGGATATATATACTTCATGGATCTTGATGACGGTACCATGACAAGAGATCCGATATACGTAGGGGCAAGCGTGAAGGGTACGGCTGCCCTGGATCCCCGGGGTTATCCCCTGCTCTACGTAGGCCAGGGAGACGATAACGGGCCTTATACCTTCGGTATGTATATTTTCTCTCTTATTGACGGGTCTCTGCTTTACTCCTACGAGGGGCTTAATGACGGCGCCTACAGGGTAAACTGGGGAGCTTTCGATTCTTCACCTATAATAGACGGTGCCACGGATACACTTATCTGGCCCTGCGAGAACGGAATTATCTACAGCTTCCAGCTTAATTCCTCTTATAACGCAGTGACGGGAGCGGTTTCCGTCAATCCCATGTGTACGGGCTATAAGTATATCTTCAATGATACTCAGGGAAGATATCTGGGAGTAGAGAGCTCTGCCTCCGTATACGGTCATTACTGCTACTTTATGGATAATAACTGTAATCTGGTATGTCTGGACCTTAATACCCTGCAGATGGTGTGGGTGTTCAGGACCGGCGACGACTCCGATCTTTCTCCTGTAGTTCAGGAGGAGAACGGTATTCCTTATATCTATATCGGTACAGAGGTCGATAATCAGGGAAGCGGTGAGTATAACGGAGCTGCCTATACCTATAAGATCAACGGTCTTACGGGAGAAGAGGTCTGGCAGACCTCTCAGTCCTGTTATACCTATAACGGTGAGACTTCAGCTACCGATCAAAGTGGCGGATGTCTCGGAAATCCCATTATCGGTATGGGGAATATATCTAATCTGGTTATTTTCTCCTACTCCATGACCGACGGGCTCATGCACGGCAATCGTCTGGTGGCTTACAATAGGGATACAGGCACAGAAGTTTGGCATTATGACATGAATATTTATACATATTCATCACCTGTTGCCTGCTACACCGAGGATGGGAATGCGTATATAATAATTGCTGACAGCTTCGGACAGATACATCTTGTTAACGGGGCTTCCGGGGAGAGGATCACATATATTCAGTGCAGTTCCTCATCCGGAGGGAATGTTTCTTACGAGGCGTCGCCGGCTGTATTCGGGAACACCCTGGTGATAGGGACCACTCAGGGCTCGGTCATCGGCATAAGGATCGATTAAGAGAGGAAATGAAGAAGGACGACAGATACAATTTCATCACCATGCTGGAGGTGGAGATAAGCTCTTTTACGGGTGGCGGCTATAAGGTTCGCTACGACTTCGCGCGAAGACTTATCTCCTGGAACGACGGATACATGTGGAATAATAACTTCATGAAGTCCCTGACCCCCGCCAAGCTTGAGCTTATTAAGGAGAATCTTCCCTACACAGGCCTTATCGAATGGATGGAGGGCTATAACAAGGGTGAGCTTGCAAAGTACGGCAATCCCACGGCGAATCCCTCATCCTGGCGAGTCTGTATCAAGTTCGAGGACGGATCTGATCTGGTATCGAGCCACACCAAGAACTTCCCCAGGAATTGGACAAAGCTTAAAGAGATAATAGAATCTACCACCGAGTGCTGCTTTAGACTGCGTTGACTCCGGATTTCTTTAACCCCGCTTCTGTGTTAATATAGATGGACGGGATTTTTTATTGGGAGGAATATCCTTTTGGATTACGCTGAGGGCCTGTTTCTAGGCAGATACTGGAGTGATACGGATTTTGAGAACAGACGCCATGTCGAGCTGTTTCTTCTCTATGGAATCCTGACAGCAATCTTCCTTATTCTGTTCTACTGGACCGGAAGCCCGCTTATGGGTGTGGGCAGGTTTGGCACCTTCAGTATCGTGATCATGAGTATTATGTTCTTCCTTAATCCTGTACTTTGCTTCAGGTATTACATCATGCCCCTGTGGGGCAAGATATGTGTTTTGACTGTAAAAGTATATAAGGCTTATCTTATTATGAGTTTGACCGTAAGTCTTATCCTCCCGAGACTGACAGTGCAGTCCAACGGACTTCGAGACTTTCTTATAGACTATCTTAACTCGACTCTCGAGAGGTATACGGACAGATTCGCATCAGGCGGAGGGAGCTTCTCGACGGTGATGGGAGTGCTTACCGGCGGTATTCATGTAGTACTCGTGTTCGTCCTGGGACTTGCCGCATTGATCGTTGTACCCGGGTTGTTCGTGCTTATCTTCAAGGCTGTCCAGTATGTTTACGACTTCATTATTGACAGACTCATTCTAAGAAGGTTTTTCAGATATAGAAGATAAGAGGAGGAAGTATGGCACTTCTCGCGGATAAGATAAATGTTACAGTGGAAGAGCTTGAGGAGAACCTCGGAGAGAAGAAGCTTCCGGAATTTATAAGAACAAGTGAAGAGGGCTTTATAGGAAGGATCGACAAGATAGTCGATATGATGATACACGACACCTCCAAGAAGGCGATCTTCGTGGCAGGACCCACGTCCTCCGGCAAGACTACCTTTACCATGAGGCTCTCGGCGGGACTTTCCAAGGCAGGTCGTAAGGCTGCGTTCCTGTCCCTTGATGATTACTATATCCTTAACGATCTTCAGTTCGACAGACAGGGGCGCCCTGACTTCGAGACTATAGATACACTTGATATCGATCGCGCATATAAGGATATACACGATATCATCGACGGGAAAAGCGTAATACCGCCCTTCTTCGACTTCACTGTGAGAAGACAGATGGAGAGGGATCCGTCTGAGGCCATCAAGCTTCCCGAGGATGGAGTACTCGTTGTCGAAGGCCTTCATGGCCTTAACAAGAGAGTCTCCGGGGACTTTAACGATGAGATCATGAAGGTGTTCATCATGCCCTATGGGAATGTGTTCTCGGATCGAAAACTTATGGACAGCCAAGAGATCAGGCTTCTTAGAAGAATAGTGAGAGATAACCGTCACAGGGCTTCTCACGCCATCGCTACCATCGATTACTGGCCGATGATAGCGAAGTCCGAGGAGCATTACTATACCGACTATCTCGAGGCCGCTGATCATCACGTTAATTCCTTTCTGTCCTATGAGAGCCTGATAATTGCTCCTCTTGCACTTCAGGATATTAATGACGCTCTTAGGATGGTGGAGGAAGGCACCCTGCCCCCGAACGTGTTTATGGAGAGGTCCAATACCGGCAAGGACTTCGCGGACTTATCCGCAGCTCTTGCGTGGGCGGGAAAGCTCGTATCTCACCTTAACAAGATCCCGAAGGTTGATCCTTCCCGGGTCCCCTCGGAATCTATACTTAATGAATTTATCTCGAAGTAAGGAGGCATTACAATGCCCATTAGAATAGCTGATAATCTTCCGGCAAGACACGTCCTGGAGAGCGAGGGAATCTTCGTTATGGAGGAGAACCGCGCCCTCTCGCAGGATATAAGACCCTTACATATCGTTATCCTGAATCTTATGCCGGACAAGGAAACAACAGAAACGCAGATACTTCGCGCTCTGTCGAATACGCCGATACAGATCGATATAGATCTTCTTCGCATCTCGACACACGAGTCGAAGCACACAAGTCAGGAGCATCTGTTCAAGTTCTACGAGACATTTGCCGATATAAAGGACCGTTTCTACGACGGTCTCATCATCACCGGCGCACCCGTGGAGCAGATGCCTTATGAGGAAGTGGATTACTGGCAGGAGCTGTGCGACATCATGGAGTGGAGCAAGACGCACGTATATTCCACCATGCATATCTGCTGGGGCGCGATGGCAGGTCTTTACTACCATTACGGCGTGCCGAAGTATGATCTTCCCGAGAAGTGCTTCGGTGTATTCGAGCACTCCATGACATGGTCGAAGCCCGTCAAGCTCTTCAGGGGCTTTAACGACGTCTTCTTCGTGCCGCATTCACGTCATACTGAGCTTAGAAGAGAGGATATAGTGGGGATTGACGCCCTAAGACTTCTGTCCGAGTCTCCCGAGAGCGGTGTATACGCGGTGTCGGATCGTAAGGGGCGCCAGTTCTTCATAACAGGACATTCCGAGTATGACCGCTACACCTTAGACAGCGAGTACAAAAGAGATGTTAACCTCGGTCGTCCAATAAAGATACCTAAGAACTACTATCCCGAAGACGACCCGGCTAATGAACCTATAATGCTCTGGAGGTCTTCTGCGACGCTTCTTTTTACAAACTGGCTTAATTACTACGTGTATCAGGAGACTCCCTTTGATCTGTCCCTTCTTAATGAGGAGCGTAATAACAAGATCGACCTGGAGGACACATGAGCGAAGAGACACTCATAACACAGAAGCTGGTACAGCAGATGGCTCCCGAGCGGGACCAGACGGCACACAAGAACGACTTCGGACATGTTCTTATATGCGCAGGATCAGAGTATATGACGGGAGCTCTCGTACTCTCGTGCTCGTCCGCATTAAGAAGCGGAGTCGGGCTTGTGACGGCTTTCGCTACTGATGAGGCACTTCTTCCCGTGAAGATCAACTGCCCCTGCGCGCTGACCTCGGCCTGGGAGAAGGATGTTACCGCCACTCTGCGTAAAGCGGATTCTCTTACGAAAAGGGCCACCTGCGTTGCTGTAGGTCCCGGTCTTGATGAATCTGACCCGAGAGCCCGTGCTCTTGTGGAGGAGTTTCTACTCGAGGCAAAGGCGCTGGTGATAGACGCCGGGGCTCTTAACATCATCTCCCGCTATAAGGAGGAGTTACTGCCTCTTCTTGCTTCTCGTAAAGCCCGCGGACTTCTTCCTGCTGTGATCACCCCTCATGTGGGAGAGATGGGAAGGCTTCTTAACGGAGAGGTCACGCACGAGGCCTGTGTGCAGTTTGCACGTGAGAACACCTGTCTACTCATACTCAAAAACCATAAAACCACGATTTATACACCACATGACACATGGTATAGTATTTGTGTTGACAACAGCGGTATGGCCAAGGGAGGAAGCGGTGACGTTCTGACAGGACTTGTCGCAGGCTTCCTTGCACAGGGGATAAAGCCTTGTAATGCCGGAGTTTCTGCGGTTTATCTTCACGGTAAAGCGGGATCCCTGGCGGCTACCTATACAGGTGAGAGAGCCATGCTGCCTATGGATCTGATTGATATGCTGCCCGAGGCCTTCTCGGACACAGGATGGTAAGAGGACGATGGGAATAATCGAAGACGGATGTTTCTTTGACAGGACCTGCGTGCAGATAGATAAGTCGGCGCTTAAGTCCAATATCGAAGAGATAAGACGTATCACCGCACCTTCGGCGGATATCATGGCCGTAGTTAAGGCGGATGCCTACGGGCACGGCGCATATGAGGTTGCCAAAACCCTGCTTGATAACGGAGCGGACGGCCTGTGTATCGCCACCATCGGTGAGGCTGTTCACTTAAGACAGAGCGGTATTACTTCACGTCTTCTGATCCTCGGAGGTACCGACATCGAGAGCTACGAGGAAGCAGTCCTTTATAACATTAACCTTGCCATATACGATGAGGAGTCTGCTGTAGCGCTGTCCAATGAAGCTATGAGGCAGGGAAGAAGCGCAGATATTCACATTAAGCTTGATACGGGAATGGGCAGGATAGGCTTTCCCACAGACGGCTCGGCTATCGAACAGATCAAGAGGATATGTAATCTCCCCGGGCTTAATCCATACGGGATATTCTCGCATTTTGCCGTGGCTGATACAGATGACGATGAGTATACCATGCGCCAGTATGAGGCCTTTGTCAGGACTGTAGAGGAGCTTAAGGCGGCAGGAGTTACCTTCAAGAAGAGGCATATCTGCAACAGCGCAGGGATAATGAGATTCCCGGACATGCATATGGATATGGTGCGCGCCGGCCTGATCCTCTACGGGTTCAAGCCTGACGGCTGCCCTTCGGCCTATACTGATATCAATCTTAAGCCGGTAATGACATGGTACGCGAAGGTCGTACACGTTAAGACTGTTCCCGAGGGGACTACTGTGAGCTACGGTAGGCATTTCGTAGCGAAGCGTCCTACCAAGGTGGCGACGGTGTCCGTGGGCTATGCCGACGGATTGTCCAGGCGATTAAGCAACGGCTTCGAGCTTCTTGTTAACGGCGAGAGACTGCCTATTATCGGCAATGTCTGCATGGATATGTGCATGCTTGATGCCACGGATATGAAGGGAGATATAAAGAAGGGCGATATAGTTACGATCTTCGGCCAGGACAGGTCTGCGGATGAGCTCGCGAGAGAGCTTGGTACCATAAGCTACGAGATCACCTGCGATGTGGGAAAAAGAGTGCAGAGAATTTTCACTGACTGATATATAATAAGACGTATTTTGTGAGAGGCGGTACAACATGACGGCAGATGAGAGAAAAGAGCTCGAGTTATTCTCGGCAAGAATGAGAAGATGGATAATAGAGGGCGTATATAACGCCAAATGCGGTCATCCGGGAGGATCTTTGTCCTGTACGGATCTTATCTGCTACCTTTACAATAGGGAATTGAACGTTGATCCCGCTGATCCCGATAATCCTGAGCGCGACCGCTTCGTGCTTTCCAAGGGGCACTGTGCTCCGGCTCTTTATTCGGCGCTGGGACTTCGCGGCTTCTTCGATGTCGAAGAAATGAAGAATCTTCGTAAGATCGGCTCCTTCCTTCAGGGACACCCTTGTAAGGCTATTACCCCCGGAATTGATATGTCTACAGGCTCTCTGGGCCAGGGGATATCCACTTCCGTAGGAATGGCGATGGCAGGTAAGCTGGACAACAAGGATTATCGTGTATTCTCCATCTTAGGAGACGGAGAGATGCAGGAAGGCGAGGTCTGGGAGGCTCTTATGAGTGCCGCTCACTATAAGCTTGATAATCTGTGTGCTTTCCTCGACAATAACGGACTTCAGATCGACGGTAAGGTCGATGATGTAATGAGTCTCGGCGATATCAAGGCAAAGACGGAGGCCTTCGGATGGAATACCGTAGTTATCGACGGACATAACTTCGACGAGATCGAGGGTGCGCTCAAGGCATTCCACGAGAATAAGGGCTCAGGTAAGCCGTTCTTCGTGATCGCGAAGACTCATAAGGGACGCGGAGTCTCATACATGACGGATGATCCGTCATGGCACGGCTGTGCACCTAAGGAGGATAAGTATTTGATCGCTGTCGAGGAGCTCGACGCGAAGATTAAGGAACTGGAGGGTTGATCCAATGAGCAAGATGGCAACAAGAGAGGCTTACGGAAGAACGCTTCAGGAGATCGGTTCTGACGAGAGAGTAGTAGTATTCGACGCAGATCTCGCAGGCTCGACAAATACGGGTAAGTTTAAGGCGGTCTTCCCCGAAAGACATTTCGATATGGGTATAGCCGAGGCTAACATGGTAGCTGCCGCTGCGGGTATGGCTACCTGCGGCAAGATCGCATTCGTATCCTCTTTCGCGATGTTCGCATCCGAGAGAGCTTGTGAGCAGATCAGAAACTCCGTGTGCTACCCGAATCTTAACGTCAAGGTGTGCGCTACCCACGCAGGTATCACGGTAGGTGAGGACGGTGCATCTCACCAGTGCCTGGAGGACCTCGCTATTATGAGGGCTCTGCCTAACATGACGGTGCTTTGTCCCGCCGATGCGGCGTCCGCAAGATATGCGGTAAAGGCTGCTTATGAGAACGACGGACCTTTCTATGTAAGACTTGCCCGTCTGGCGACGGACTCCTTCTACGGAGACTTCGGCTCCGAGGTCGACTTTAAGATCGGTAAGGCGTTGCAGATCAAGGACGGAACCGATGTTACGATTATCGCCTGCGGATATATGGTAGAGCAGGCTTATGAGGCAGTTTCTATACTCGAGGCTGAGGGAATATCCGCACGCTTGCTCGATATGCATACGATCAAGCCTATAGATGTAGAGGCTATCGTTAAGGCATCCCGCGAGACCGGTTGTATCGTCACCTGCGAAGAGCATTCCATCGTCGGAGGCTTAGGCGGTGCGGTCGCCGAGGCTCTGGTGGAGAATGCGCCCTGTCCGATGCTTCGCGTAGGCGTTAATGACGTATTCGGCCGTTCCGGCACACCTGCAGAGCTTATGGCAGCTTATCACCTCACAGGCTTCGACATCGCCGAGAAGTGTAAGCAGGTTATCGCACTTAAGAAAGCATAAAGAATAGAGATATAAAGAACGTCTCCGTTATCCGCCGATTTGGCTGATTTACGGAGACGTGTTCAGAGAATTTACGGTCTAATCTCCGAATTCGGCTAATAATCCGGAATTACAGAGACTACTTCAGAGACCTTACTGAGGCATATCAGGCGGCGTCTGCCCGTCGAAACCTTCCGGAGGTTCAGGCGGAGTTTCTCCGTCGAAGTCATCGGGAAGCTCGGGTGGAGTCTGACCGTCAAAGTTATCGTCGCCGAATCCTCTTCTGCCACGGCCGCCGCCGGGCATCTGTCCGTCAAATTCCCCGCCTTCGAAGTCGCCGGGCATCTGACCACCGCCGAAGCCGTTTCCTCCGGGACCGCCGAAGCCGCCCATTCCCATCGTCTGGCCATAGATATAATCGCTTAAGGTCACTTCCTGTGACGAGGAGCCTGACGTTATGGTATAGGTCTGTCCGACTTCTAATTCAGGTGAGCTTATAAGTACACACGAGTAGGAGGTAGTAGGGGTATAGCTTAATATCTCATTGCCGGATGAGTCGGTGATCGTAATGGTAGTTCCGGAAGACTGGGCACCGGTCGATATCAGAATCGAGCCCTGAGAGGCTTCACTGAAGTTCATCTCCATGCCTGACATACCTGCAGCTATTATCGTTCCTCCGGTTATGGAGCCTGTGCTGTCATAATCAAGTGAGCCGTTACCTGCGTTCTCGGGACCGCTGATGGTTATGTATCCGTCTGTTATGGACAGAGTCCCGTTAGAATCCATTCCGTCCCCGTAGGTCGTAATGTCTATTGTTCCGCCGTTGATCTCAAGAGAGGCGGCCTGATCTCCTGCGGCATTGACGGCATCGTCAGAGGCTATAATGGTGATATCTCCGCCGTTTATTGTTATAAAGTTGCCCTCGAGGCCTTCCTTACATTCAGGGATATCTATGTTCCCGCCGTCGATCACGAGATCGACTTCGGAATGCATCGCGTCATCTCCGGCGTTGATGGTGAAGCTTCCTCCCGATACGGCGATGAGGTCATTAGCCTGAAGACCGTCCTCGGCAGACGTTATGTCATAGACTCCGCTTGTTACGATAAGCTCATCCTTGCACACGATACCGTGGTCGCAGGACTCTATCACCAGTGTGCCTTCTCCGTTCAGAGTCAGGTCATCCTTAGCGAAAATCACACCGTCTACATTAATATCCCCGTCAGCCTCGAAGCCCTCGGTGTTAGTCAGCGTGTTGACTGTACCGGCCTCGGTTGTGATGAATACCTTGTCTGCATTCTTGACATAGATACAGGCGGAGCTTGAAGATGTGATCGAACAGCCTGCGAGTACAAGCTGTATCTTGTCTTCGTCACCCGCATCGATAACGATCGAACCGTCCTCCAGCGTTCCTGTGACTATGTATGTTCCGGCTTCGGTTATAGTTATAGACTCATCCTGAAGCTCTATTGATATCGCATCGGATTCGTCATAGGAAGTCTCATAGTCTCTGTCTGAGTAAAGGCTCTCGGTCACTTCTGTTGACTCGGTATCTATCGGGGATGAGGTTAATGCCGCTTGTGAGCATCCCCCTATAAGAAGTGCCAAAGCAATAATTACTGCCGTTGTCTTAAGCTTATTACGTATTGTCAGATTCTTCATAGTATTTACCTCCGTTAAAGCTGTGCCGGGTTATCGGCGGGTTGTGCTACACAGACCGTTATGGGAAGGTTCCCGTTTTTTACGCGAAGCTTGTCGATGAATTCCTTTTCGCTCATGTTGTTCTTTAAAGTGTAGGCGTACTTCAGGCGGAACAGGCTTCCCATGTCGGTGGTCTTTACCGAGAGAAGCTGATGCTCTCTGGTGTATGTGTCGAGAATGCTGTCGAAGACTCCCTCGTAGTCCAGGTCCTCGTGGATGGTGATGTAAAGCTCCTTCTGATCTCTGCCTTCGCCGAAGCCCACGGCTTTAAGAATGATCATGACAGCACAGATTATTGCCGTGAAGATCCCCGCGTAGAGGAAATAGCCCATGCCGCAGATGATGCCCGATGCCATCGCGAGAAAGATCGCGGTGATCTCCTTGGCGGTGCCCTGAGCGGATCTGAATCTTACGAGGCTGAAAGTGCCGGCGACGGCGACTCCTGCTCCGATGCTGCCGTTTACCATCATGATCACGACGCACACGAGAGCGGGGAGTAAGGTCAGCGTCGCCGCGAAGGACTTGCTGGTCTTGGTCTTAAACATATAAGAAGCTGCGATGACGATGCCCAGAACGAGGGCTACCGCGATATAGATGATGAAGTCTGCGATGTTAAGCATAAAGGATACCTCCTGTTATATTACTGACGTCTGCCTTGTGTCTGATGTATTCCTGATAGTAGGTGCCGTACTTCGAGAAAGATGATTTCTGAATGTTGTTCTGTGAGAGAAAATCCACTAGGTATAGGGGGATAGGCTCTGATACCTTAAGCTCCATGAGAGTATAGTCTGAGGGGATTATTCTCTCTCCCAGAATTCCCTTGGTGAGGGACAGATCACAGGTCCTTCCCAGGATGTTCTCGTCCAGCGTAAGTCTTACGTTGTTGCCGTCTGTGCTGAAGAAGGATTCTCTTTCATAGGAGAGGAAGCAGGAGGGCTTCAACCCCTTATGTATCCTTCTGAAGTATTCGATCTCGTCTGCTATCTGGCAGATGTAAGGCTCCTGAGCCTTTCCCGTAAGCCACAGCTGGGCAAGATATTCCTTAACCGCTATACGCCTCTTATAGACTATGCCGTTGTACTTCTTCTTAAGCTCGACGTAGACTTTATCGTATTCGTTTATCTTCGAATAAGCTCTGACTCTGAGCTTCTCCTTGTAGACCGGCTTCTCGAGAGATCTTCTGATGATGCTGTAGTCTGAAGTGTCGTAGTAGATATTACGTATAGTCGTTCTTCCGTATTCGTCGAGCTTCATGTGACCCTCAAGAGTCTCCATGAGCTTCTCCTTTTGATCTCGTGTCAGCATGTACTTATACTCATATCTTTTGAAAACATCCGTGTAAGACATCTTATGTTTCCTCCTTGTGTTTGACGATATCTTACAGGGGGAACTTAAAATGAAGCTTAAATCTCAAAAAGAAGTTTTGATTAGTGTATACTGATGTCGACGCATGAATAATAACGATTAAGGGGAAGGTATTATATGAAGATCTGTGATCACTGTGGCGCTTCGAATGAAGACAGCACAAGGTTCTGTACCACCTGCGGCGCGAAGTTTCCGGAGAGAGCGCAGGCGTATACTCCGACACCGGACCCAGAGCCGGAGCCTGTGCAGGCAACCTCACCGGAGCCCTTTAATGTAGAGACTCCGTCTTATTCACAAGCTTATCAGCAGCCGTATCAGCAATCCTATCAGGGATCTTATCAAAATAATTACAGCTATGGGGACCAGAGGTCCTACAGCGGTCTGGCAGTCGCGGGATTTGTGACTTCTCTGGTGTCGCTGCTTTGCTGTGGAATTACCTCTTTTATCGGACTTATTCTATCTATCGCGGGAGCCGTTTCCGCGTCTAAGAAGGAAAAGAAGGGTATGGGACTCGCGATAGCCGGAATCATTATCTCGGCTCTGTTCACGTTCTTCTGGGTGTTCTCTTTGGTAGTCAGTAGCGGAGCGATAAAGAGTGCCATCGATAATACGGATGACGCTGATATCGAGCAGTTCCTGGATGCTCTCGAGGATGAGCTTAACGAGGAGGCTTAATGATCAATGAGGATCCTGCTTGCTGAAGATGAGAGGTCTATGTCGAGGGCGCTTACTGCGATACTTACCAAAAACAACTACTCGGTCGATGCCGTGTATGACGGTGAGGAAGCATTAAGATATCTTAAGACCGGCGACTATGATGCGGCTATCCTCGATATCATGATGCCGAAGCTTGACGGGATCGAGGTCCTGAAGGAGATCAGGAAGAGCGGAAGTCTTATACCGATCATTATGCTTACGGCTAAGTCTCAGGTAGAGGATAAGATAGAGGGCCTGGACAGCGGTGCCAATGACTATCTCACCAAGCCTTTTGACTCTAAGGAGCTTCTTGCAAGGATCCGTGCCATGACCCGTGTATCCACTGTGCAGGCAGACTCGATCCTTAAGTATGGAAACATCGAGCTTGATCGGACCTCCGGCGAGCTTAAGGGTCCCGGGGGGACAACCAAGCTGTCGGGCAAGGAGTACCAGATGCTGGAGCTTATGCTTCAGAATCCGAAGATGCTTATCTCGGCCGAGAGGTTCTTTGATAAGCTGTGGGGGCTCGATTCGGATGCGGATATAAGCGTGGTGTGGGCTTTTCTGTCCTATCTTCGTAAGAAGCTGGAAAGCGTGGGAGCGAACGTGAAGATCAAGGCTTCCCGCGGTCAGGGCTATTCGCTGGAGCTTAAGGAGTAATATGTTCGGTAAGCTAAGACGAAGGTTCATACTGATATCAATGCTGTCCGTGATCCTTGTGCTCGGAATAATAATCGGCGGCATCAATATCATAAGCTATAACAATACCGTGAGGAACGCAGACAATATTCTTGAACTGCTGTCTCATAATCAGGGACAGTTTCCTGATGAGCCTGCCCCTCAGGAACAGCAGAGTATGACGCCTCCCGGTCAGCAACCTCCGGATCAGCAACCGCCTGAACCCAGACGTATGGACGAGATGCAAAGATCCCCGGAGCTTGCATTCGAATCAAGATACTTCTCGGTCCTTCTCGACGGAGAAGGAAATGTTCTGGAGACGGACACGGGAAAGATTGCGGCCATAGGAGAGGATGAAGCATCGACTTACGCACAGAGAATTTACAGCGAAGGGAAAATAAAAGGCTTCATATCAGACTATCGCTTTCTGAATATAAGCGAAGGCGAGGATACAAGAATTATTTTCTACGACTGCGGAAGAAGTCTTGATTCCTTCAGAGCTTTTCTTAAAGCGAGCCTTCTTATCTCATCCGTGGGAATAGTAGTTGTGTTTGTCCTTATATTCTTCGCTTCGGGAAGGATAGTAAGACCGGTGGCCGAGAGCTACGAGAAGCAGAAAAGATTTATAACTGATGCAGGTCATGAGATCAAGACTCCTCTGGCGATCATCAATGCGGATGCGGATGTGATACTGATGGACGGCGAGAACTCCTGGGCTCAGGATATCAAGGAGCAGACCGGGAGACTTACCGAGCTTACGAACAAGCTCATTAAGCTGTCGAGGCTGGAGGAGGCTCAGGAAGCCTCGAGAATGGAGAGAGTGGATATATCAAAGCTTACGAAGGATGCCTGTGATTCCTTCGCCTCCAGATTCCTGACGGAGAACAGGACCTTAAGTAAAGACATAGGTGAAGGATTATATGTGACCGGCGATCCTCAGTCGTTAAAGGAATTATTGTCTATCCTCCTTGATAATGCGCTTAAGTATTCTCCTGAAGGAGGGCAGACCCGGGTGCGCCTTTACTCTTCTACCAAGACCGTGTCCTTAGAGGTGACTAATGATACCGATAACGTCATAGACAAGGAGTCCGCGAGAAGGCTTTTCGACAGGTTCTATAGGACGGATAAGTCCAGGAACTCCCAGACCGGCGGCTACGGCATAGGGCTGTCTATGGCCAAGGCCATCGTGGAGGCACATAAGGGGAAGATCACGGCAAATTCCGCAGGGAACGGCAAGCTTACCATAAAGGCTCAGCTGCCTTTGAATGAAGGTTGACACTTTACCGAACCGCGTTTATAATCGATAGGCTATTTGTGCGAAAGTATGCGCAAGCATAAGAAGATATGGAGGAATAGACGGTATGAAGATGACATATCAGCCTAAGAAGAGACAGAGGGCTAAGGTTCACGGCTTCCGTGCCAGAATGGCTACTCGTGACGGTCGTGATGTTCTTAAGAGAAGAAGACTTAAGGGCAGAAAGAAGCTCGCAGCGTAAGGATCACGGCTGTGGTCCTTTTTCGTTACTGGTGAAAGAGGCTTTAATTGAAGGCGCAGCCCTTAAGATTCAACTATGAATTCTCGAGAGTCTATCGCCGTGCCTCATTCGCTACGGGACGGGTCCTGACTATACATGTCTTCCACCGCCCCAAAGGATTAAAGCATAACAATACACGCATACCCGAAGACATCTTAAGAGTAGGGTTCTGCGCCTCTAAGAAAACGATGGGCGCAGTGGGCAGAAACAGAGCAAGACGCCTTATGCGCGAGGCATATCGACACCTCGAACCGCGAATAAGCGAAGGAAATGATATTGTTATAACAATGAAGAATGTCGATGAGCTGCCGTCTTACGCTCAGGTTGCGAATGAGACGGAGGTTCTTCTATCCAGACTTAAGGTCTTAAAGCCCGGAGCTTGCGATGATGCGAAGAGCGATGATTGAAACCGTAAAGTTTTATCAGAGAAATATCTCTCCCGCTATCGGTCCTCACTGCAAGTATCAGCCAACATGCTCGGAGTATATGATCGAATGTCTGGAGAAGCACGGAGTGGTTAAAGGACTTCCCCGTGGTATCTGGCGAATAATACGTTGCAATCCTTTCTCTAAGGGTGGCTACGACCCTGTTCGCTAAGGATAGGAGATTAGATATACTATGACCTTGCTTTATCAGTTTTTCGGATGGCTTATGAGGATCCTCTTCGGGTTCTTCGGCAATTACGGTATAGCCATCATCATGCTTACGGTGATCATAAGAGCGGCTCTGATCCCTCTTAATATTAAGTCCCAAAAGTCCATGATCAAGATGCAGGCCCTCTCGGGCAAGACCGCTGAGCTTCAGCGTAAGTACGGCGACGATAAGCAGAAGTATCAGGAAGAGGTAATGAAGCTTCAGCAGGAGAACGGTGCGATGGGCTTCTCCGGATGCATCCTTCCCTTTATTCAGCTGTTCCTGATCTGGCCTATCTACAGGATCGTGTCAGGTCCTCTTATCTATCTGTCGAAGGTGTCGACGGATAACGTTCAGGCCATGATCGACCTTGCCAACAGTGAAGGTCTTATTGCTTCCAAGAGACTTACGGCCCAGCTTCACATCCCTCTTATAGAGATACTTAACAACAACAGCGAATTCCTGTCGAAGTGTATATCCAAGGGCTATATCGCCATGGGTCAGCTTCTTGACCTTCACTTCCTGGGAATGGATCTGACTAAGACTCCCGCGTGGAATCCCATTACGATAATCTCGGATCCTAAGACATATCTTCCCTTGCTGTTGTTCCCTATCCTTGTTATCGCCACTAACGTTATCTCCATGAGAATGTCCACTATGCTCCGTCCCGGATATAAGGAGCAGAAGGAGGCGAAGGAGAGGGAGAAGAAGAATCCCGCCAGAGCAGGTCAGGCTTCGACGGCTAATGATCAGGCTGAGATGACCACCAAGATGATGACATGGATGATGCCATTCCTTATGCTCTGGACTACATTCACTCTTCCTGCTGCCATGGGTCTTTACTGGGTAGTCGGAGGAATCATGGGTATCATCACCCAGCTTCTGACATACTTCCTGTTCACAAAGCCCTACGAGCTTAAGAAGCAGGAGATGGAGCAGAAGAAGGCGGATGCTTTCAAGAAGAACTCCTCCGAGAAGAAGGACGAGAACAGAAAAAAGAATAAGAAGAAAAAGTAATAGCAGGAGGCTATCTGAATAATATGGAAAAATCAGTTGTTAAGACAGGAAAGACCGTTGAGGAAGCAAAGCTTGCGGCTCTCGAGGAGCTGGGTGTAGCCGAGGATCAGGCTGTAGTCGAGATCATAAGCGAGAGCGAGGGAGGCTTCCTCGGTATCGGCAAGCAGGCTGAGGTCAAGGTAACTGCCAACATCGAGGATCAGGCCGAGGAGGATGTAGTTTACTACGGTGATGATGAGAGCTATGAGGGAGATGCTGTAAGCGAAGCAGAGGATGCTGCAGTATCATTCGTTGCAGAGGTCCTTTCAGGTATCGGCATTCACGGCAATATGGATTCCTACAGAGAGGATGATACGATCTATATCTCCGTATCCGGAGGTGACTGCGGTGCTGCCATCGGTCGCCACGGTGAGACTCTCGAGTCCATCACATACATGACAAATCTTATCGCCAACAAGCACAGCGAGCAGAGAGTTCATGTGCATCTTGATGTCGGCGGCTACAGAAAGCACAGAGAGCGCATTATCGAGGGACTCGCTGATCGCGCTGCCTCCAAGGCTATCCGCTACGGCAAGGAGGTTGCCATGGAGCCTATGAATCCTGCCGAGAGAAGAATGGTTCATTCCTATCTTCAGGGCGTAGACGGTGTTACTACACACAGCGAAGGCGAAGAGTCCAGAAGAAGAGTAATCGTTACTCCTGTAGCCTCTCAGGACTGACAGCTTCCTATGATGGAGCCCTTCTGTGCCTTGTCGACGCCTGTGGGCGTTTCCGGTATCGCGGTTATCAGGGCATCGGGCGAAGGTGTATCCGAGAAGGTCTCGAAGGCCGTAAGGATACTTCGTACGGCCGGTGGAAGGTCGGGTGTTCCGCTTTCTTCTTTGAAGGGCTATGAGTCGGCTTACTGCAGGATTACAGATCCTAAGTCCGGCAAGACAATAGATGATGTGGTGATAACCGTTTACGAGGCGCCGCATTCTTATACAGGTGAAGATATGATAGAGATCTCCTGTCATGGCGGAAGTGCCGTCAGACAGGAGATCTTACGCGTTCTTAACGATCTCGGGATCCGTCAGGCGGCTCCCGGCGAGTTCACAAAGACGGCCTTTATTAACGGCAAGATGGATCTTACGGAGGCTGAGGCTGTGATGAATGTTATCTCCGCAGATTCCAAGAGGGCTCTTGATGCATCTAATTCCCAGCTCATGGGACAGCTTAGGGGGAAGATACTTCAAGCGGAGGATATTCTGTACAAGGCACTGTCATCTATCGAGATGATGCTGGAGTTCCCCGAGCACGACGATACTCCCGAGAATCTGGAGGCTGTCACTGATCTGATTAAGTCTGCAGAAGAAAGCTACGGGTCTCTTGCCCGAAGCTTCGAAAGAGGCAGGCTTCTTACAGAGCGCATGAAGGTCGCTATAGTAGGCCTTCCCAACAGCGGTAAGAGTACACTTCTTAATTTCCTCGCAGGCTACACCAGAGCGATAGTTACTGATATTCCGGGTACCACAAGAGACACCTTGGAATTTAATACCGAGGTGGAGGGGATACCAGTCACCTTTATCGATACTGCGGGACTTAGGGAGACTGAGGATGAGATCGAAGCCATGGGAGTCAAGCTCGCAGGGCAGGCTGCATCTGAGGCGGATCTGGTGCTGTATCTGATAGCGCCGGACACGACCTATGAGGATGTCCTCGGGACCATAAGCGGCCTTGACCCTTCCAAGGTATGCGTCCTCTTCTCCAAAAGCGATAAGGGCGATAACCCTTCCAGGGAGAAGATAGAGAGCATTCTTCGTAAGAAGGGGGTCAGAGGCTTTGCAGCCTTATCCGTGAAGGAGGATAGGGGAACAGAATATATCAATGAATTCGTAAGGGATTATTACGAGAGCGCCGGAGGGCTTAATTCCGGTGATATAACGGTATTAAGCGCCAGACATGCGAGTCTTCTCGATAGTGTCACCGTGAAGCTTTTTCAGGCTCTATCCATAATTAATGAGGGCCTCGGTGTGGATGTGTGCTCCCAGGTCATAAGGGCGGCACTCGAGGACAGCGGGCAGATAACCGGCCGAACTGTATCGGAGGAGCTGACGGAAACGATTTTCGCCAGGTTCTGTATAGGCAAGTAATATGAATATTGAAGAAGCACTTAAGACAGAGCATTCATATCTCGCGGGAGAGTATGACGTCGCCGTAGTCGGAGCGGGACATGCAGGCTGCGAGGCAGCGCATGCCTGTGCCGCTATGGGGCTTAAGACTATACTCTTCACGCTGCATCTTGATTCTCTTGCGAACCTTCCCTGTAACCCCAGTATCGGAGGCACCGCGAAGGGGCAGATCGTAAGAGAGGTGGACGCTCTGGGCGGGATCATGGGCAAGGTGGCGGACGACTGCCTTATTCAGATGCGCATGCTTAACCGCACTAAGGGGCCGGCAGTTCATTCTCCCAGGGCTCAGATGGACAGGAGCAAGTATTCTGTCACGATGAAGAATTTACTGGAGCATACCGATAATCTGGACCTTCGACAGGGCCATGTAACGGCTCTTCTGGCTGCAGATGAAGGGAACGGTGTATATAAGACCGAAGGCGTTATGACGGAGAGCAAGGCCGTGTATAAGGCCAAAGCAGTGGTAATATGCTCCGGAACCTATATGGAATCGAGAACTATCAGAGGCGAGGTCATAGTGGAGTCAGGTCCCGACGGTCTTCCGAGATCGGTAGGACTGTCTAAGTCGCTTGAAGGCTACGGTATTCCGCTCCTGAGGTTTAAGACCGGAACTCCCGTAAGAGTCAATGCGGGCAGTGTAGATTTCTCATCTATGCAGCTTCAGGAAGGGGAGCATGACGTTCCTCTGTTCTCCTTTGAGAATGAGATGAACGGTAGGACGGTTCCCGATAAGCAGACGCCCTGTTATTCAGTCTGGACGTCGCCTCAGACCAGAGAGGTGATATTCGAGAATATGGACAGGTCTCCTCTATATAGCGGTGTTATAAAGGGAACCGGCCCTAGATACTGTCCCTCTATCGAGGATAAATTCGTTAAGTTCGAAGATAAGACCAGACATCAGATATTTATAGAGCCTATGGGGGAGAACACCTCAGAGATGTATCTGCAGGGCTTCTCCACGAGTCTCCCCGAGGATGTTCAGGTGAAGATGGTCCATTCCCTGCCGGGACTTGAGAATGCCGTTATTCAAAGAAGTGCTTACGCCATAGAATATGACCTGATAGAGCCCACAACCCTGAAGCAGACGCTGCAGTCCAAGCTTGTGGAAGGTTTATTTACTGCAGGACAGATCAACGGCTCCTCCGGATATGAGGAGGCCGCAGGACAGGGCCTGATCGCGGGTATCAATGCGGGACGGTACGTTAAGGGCGAGAAAGAGGTCATTATAGACAGGTCTCAGGGCTATATAGGGGTGCTGGTGGACGATCTTGTTACCAAGGGTACCAATGAGCCCTACAGGATGATGACCTCTCGTGCCGAATACAGGCTCTTCTTAAGATACGACAATGCGGACTTAAGACTTACACCCATAGGTCGCGAGGTCGGGCTCATAAGCGATGAGAGATATGAGGCCTTTGAGAATAAATATAAAGAGATCAGGGCTGAGCGTGAGAGGCTGGAGAGCACCTTCGTGGGTCCTACGGATGCGCTTAAGACGATACTGGAGGAGGCAGGCTCCGTGCTTCCCCCGTCAGGCGTGAGCATCGCAGACCTTATAAAGAGGCCCAACGTCACCTATGATATGCTTGCTCCGATAGACTCCGGAAGGCCGCAGCTTTCACGCGATATACGTAAAGAGGTGGAGACGGATATTAAGTACGACGGCTATCTTAAGCTCGAGAGGGAGAAGATCGACCGTTTTGTTAAGCTTGAGAAGAAGACCATCCCGGAGGATACGGATTACACGAAGATCACGGGCTTAAGACTTGAGGCCAGACAGAAGCTCATGAATATTAAGCCTCTGAGTCTGGGGCAGGCCTCCAGGATATCTGGCGTATCTCCTGCGGATATATCGGTGCTTCTGGTGTATCTGGAGGCGACCAAAGGGGGAACAGATGTCTGAGATAATTAAGACCATCGTCGGGAATTACTCTTCTGAAGTAGGCTTAGAGCTTAATGAGGAGCAGCTTCAGAAGTTGTGTGTGTATGCTTCAATGCTGGTTAAGACCAACGAGGTCATGAATCTTACCAATATCACAGACGACGAGGGAATAGCCGTAAGGCATTTCGTTGATTCTCTGACTTTGGTGCCCTACCTTAAAGCTGAACAGGAGAAGGCAGGGTATAAGGACATATCCGTGATAGATGTGGGTACCGGTGCAGGCTTTCCCGGGATCGTGGTCAAGATCGCTCTTCCCGAGATTAAGCTGACGCTTCTTGATTCGCTTCAAAAGCGCTTGAGCTTCCTTGATGAAGTCTGCTCCACGTTGGAGCTTAAAGATACTGTAACCGTTCATGGGAGGGCCGAGGATGCAGGAAAAGACTCTAAGCTTCGCGGCAAGTTCGATGTGTCCTGTGCCCGCGCTGTAGCGAATCTTCCCGTACTTTGTGAGTATTGTCTGCCCTTCGTTAAGCAGGGCGGAGCCTTCCTAGCCATGAAGGGCAATGTCGATGAGGAGGAGAAGGCATCTGCCAAGGCAGTATCCGTCCTCGGAGGCGTCAGAGAGAAGACGGACAGGTTTCTTCTTCCCGGTACAGATATGAACAGATCGATCGTCGTGGTTCGTAAGATCCGTCCCACACCATCTCAATATCCGAGGCAAGCCGGCAAGCCGTCAAAAAATCCTCTTTAACTATATTTATATTATTATTTATATTATAGTATAGTGTAATATGGTATAATTATCAGGTTATGATTATGCGAGCGGCGGATAAGCTTCGCGCCCGAAGAGGAGAAAAAGATGGCAGATAACGATAAGTCCAAGGAGCTAAGGAAGCAACAGGAAGCCGAGATGGATCAGGTCTTCCAGTCCGAGCAGACTACCATTGTTCCCGTAGACCTTGAACAGGAGATGAAGAAATCTTTTATTGACTACGCTATGTCGGTTATTTCCGACAGAGCTCTTCCTGACGTAAGAGACGGCCTAAAGCCTGTTCAGAGAAGAATACTTTACTCGATGTATACACAGGGCTTTACCCCTGATAAGCCGTATCGTAAGTGCGCGACCACGATAGGTGACGTTCTCGGACGCTTTCACCCTCACGGAGACGCTTCTGTTTATGATGCACTTGTAAGACTTGCCCAGGACTTCTCCCTGAGGCACCCTCTTGTGGACGGACACGGTAACTTCGGTTCCATCGACGGTGACCCGCCGGCCGCTTACCGTTATACCGAGGCGAGACTTGCCAAGGTTGCCCTGGAGATGATGACGGATATCAAGAAGGGTACGGAATTCAGACCTAACTTCGACGAGCACGAGTTCGAGCCTGTGGCGCTGCCGTCCAGATTCCCTAATCTTCTGGTTAACGGCTCAGTAGGTATTGCCGTCGGTATGGCTACCAATATCCCTCCTCATAACATGGGTGAGGTAATAGACGGCGTCGTAATGATGCTCGATAATCCCGACGTTACCACAGAAGAGCTTATGACTGTAGTTAAGGGCCCCGACTTCCCTACGGGAGGTGCGATCCTCGGAACATCGGGAATACGTGAGGCCTACATGACGGGCCGCGGCAGGATCGTCGTAAGAGCTCACTCCGAGATAGAGGAGTACGGAGGAGGAAGACAGAGGATCATTATCCACGATCTGCCCTTCGCGGTAAACAAGGCGCGTCTTATCGAGAGAATGGCTGATCTTGTTAAGGAGAAGAAGGTCGAAGGTATCTCCGGTCTTCGCGATGAGTCCGATCGTAATGAGATGGTCAGGATCGTCATCGAGGTGAAGAAGGAAGCCAATCCCGATGTAGTCCTTAATCAGCTTTATAAGAACTGTGCGCTTCAGGATGCATGCTGCGCTAACATGATCGCTCTGGTCCCCGATAAGGAAGGAAAGCTCGAGCCTAAGACTATCACTCTTATCGATGCTCTTAAGTACTACATCGAGCACCAGGAGATCGTCGTTACCAGAAGAACGGAGTACGATCTCGAGCAGGCTCTCGGCAAGAGGCATATTGATGAAGGCTTGCTCCTGGCGATCGATCACATCGATGAGATCATCAATATAATCAGATCTTCAAGGACCGAGGCAGACGCCAAGGTCAGGATGTGCGAGAGATTCGGCTTCTCTGATAAGCAGGCTCAGCATATCGTAGATATGAGACTTGGACGTCTGACAGGACTTGAGAGAGAAAAACTGGAGGCTGAGATCAAGCAGCTCGACGAGAGCATCGCAGGCTACAGACTCATCTTAAGTGACAAGCATGTCCTCCATGAGACGATCAAGACGGAGATCCTTGAGATCAAGCGTAAGTTCGGTACTCCCAGAATCACGGAGATCATCAACGGCTCCTTCGAGGATGTGGATGATGAGTCCCTGATCCAGGAGGAGAATATCGTAGTAACGCTCACGCACTATGGCTATATCAAGCGCCAGCGCGTTGATATATATAAGAGTCAGCACAGAGGCGGACGCGGAATCTCAGGACAGGGAAGACGTGAGGAGGATTATGTGGAGAAGATACTTACCACTACCACTCACAAGTTCCTCCTTTGCTTCACCAATACAGGGCGTGTGTTTAAGATCAAGGGCTATAAGATCCCTGAGACCCAGTCTCGAAGCGCTAAGGGAACCGCATTGGTCAACCTTCTGAGCTTGGGCGAGGATGAGCGCATCAGGAATATTATTCCTGCGGATAACCTCGATACTGAGGATATCAATCTTACGATAGTAACCCGTAAGGGCGTTATCAAGAGAACGCCTCTTAGTAGCTACAAGAACATCAATAAGAACGGTCTGATCGCCGTTAAGCTCAGGGATGACGACTCTGTCGTGGATATCGCCATGACTAAGCCCGGGCAGGAGGTAATAGTCGTTTCATCCTCCGGTAAGGCAATCAGATTCAACTCCGATGATGTAAGAGAGACCGGCCGTAATTCATCGGGTGTACGTGCCATGAATCTTGCGGATGATGACAAGGTCGTAGGTATGGTACCTGTTACTGAGGGCGGAGAGCTTCTTGTTATCTCCGAGAAGGGAATGGGTAAGAGATCTACAGTCGATGAGTACAGACCGCAGAACAGAGGCGGTAAGGGCCTTATCACATATAAGGTTGCCGAGAAGACGGGACCTCTCATCGGATGTACTCTTGTGGATGACGACAAGGATCTTCTGATAATTACGGATACAGGTATGATCATCAGGGTTGCCGCATCCGAGATACCGACATTGTCCCGTGCTACATCAGGCGTTAAGCTTATGAGATCCAACGGCGCTTCGATCGTTGACTTTACGTTAACAGATCATGAGGAGCCCGAGGATGATGAGGTTCAAGAGGAAGACGCATAATGAAGCTTAGACGCTTGATGGGAAGTCTGCTGGTGACGGCAGTAACAGTCTTGTCGGTTATCCCTTTTATAGGGGGATCGGCTTTGGCTGTCGTCAATCAGCCCGATATCACCATCACGCCTCTCGAGGATATTCACTGTGCGGCTTACTGTGTATACGATAAGACCGCAGATACTATTCTTCTTGAGCAGCAGTCTCACAACAGAGTTTATCCTGCGTCCATGACTAAGATAATGACCTTCCAGCTGGGACTTGATTATCTTGATCCGGACGACTATGTTACCGTCTCTCAGAATGCCATCGATAACGTAACATCCGACTCGACTCTTATGTATCTTGCCGTAGGAGAAGAGGTGAAGGTATCTGAGCTTTATTACGGTATGATGCTTCCCTCCGGTAATGATGCAGCCAATGTCGTTGCCGAGGCGGTAATTAAAGCTCTTATCGAGAACTATCCTGAGGACGGAGAGGTCGGTCCCGACGGTGTAAACGCATCCTACTTTACTTCCCTTCTCGGTGTATCTGCTGAAGAGATAGTAACGGATTACCCCCTGTCGGCCTTCGCGGAACTCATGTCGCTTCGCGCGAGGAATCTGGGGTGCACGGGGACGCATTTCGTTAATGCTAACGGCCTTCACAGTGATGAGCACTACACTACGGCTTACGACCTGTGTCTTATCATGGCACATGCTACAGAGAACCCTGATTTTAATACTGTTATCAGTTCGCCTACTCACGTGTTCCAGGCCACTAACGTACACACACAGGACGCCTGGTCCATAGTTAGAAATACTAACCAGCTTCTGTCGGATCCCTGGATGGCATCTAAGACCGCGGAGGGAGAGGATACACACATCTCCGCCTTCATAGGAGGTAAGACCGGTACCACATCTATGGCGGGAACCGGTATGACTACCTACAGCGTTAACGAGAACGGCCACGAGCTTATGATCGCAGTCTGCGGTATCCCCTACGAGGAATATTCGCACCAGACCGAGTATGTTACCTCGGCGGTGGCTTACGGCAATCTCGCGTGCTGGAATTCGGATCCGGTCACCGTCATTCCCGGTAATCTCGGAGATTACCAAAGATTCAACTGGACCTCTGATGAGGCTCCTGTATATGATCCTCTTATCGTTCCGGGTGACACACTGCCTGTGATAGAGGGCTCTCACGAAGAGGTTCCAGCTGAGACTGAAGAGACTGTCCCCGGGGAGACCGCGGGTGAGGTTATAATCAGCGATTCCGGCGAAGGACCTGACGTAGAGGCTCCGGGGGTGCAGAATTCACTGCTCGCGGGCTTCTTCGAGACCCGCGTCGGTAAGTTCGTATCGCTTAATCCGGGTGTATCCGTGCTTATCGTAGTGCTGGTGCTTATAATAATCGTTCTCGTGATTATTCTTATAGCCAGAAGCATTAAGTACAGCAGGCCGAAGAAGCGCAGAAGAGAGGTCCGTCAGTACAAGGGACCCACATTCTGATCCTTTATTTGCTGTTTAAGATCAAGCTTATAAGCATTCGAAAAGGCTGCCCGATGCGGACAGCCTTCTTTATAGTATTTATCAGGAATTATCCTTAGGATCAGAGACCCTCTACGCTCTGGATAGCCTCGTGGATGTTCTTGTAGGAAGCCTCGAGGAGAGCCTTCTCGTCGTCACGAAGCTCCATCTCAACGATCCTCTCAACTCCGCCGGAGCCGAGCATGATGGGAACATTAAGTGTTACGTCATTCATGCCATACTCGCCGTTAAGCTTTGTGGATACTGTACGGATTGTGTGCTTGTCCATAAGGAGAGACTCGAGAAGAGTTGTAACTGAAACAGCAACACCGTTAAATGTAGCGCCCTTGAGCTTGATGATCTGTGCGCCTGCGGACTTAGTCTGCTCAACGAGCTCGACCTTATCAGCCTCAGTAAGAGGTCTGCCGATGGATCTTGCATACTCCTCAACAGGTACGCCTGCAACGTGTGTGCGGCTCCATGCTGCGAACTGTGTCTCACCGTGCTCACCGAGGATATAGCCGTGAACGTTTCTTACATCAACGTTGAGCTTCTGGGAGATGAGCCATCTGAAACGGGCGGAATCGAGGTTAGTACCGGAACCGATGATCTTAGTGGAAGGAAGTCCTGTCCACTCTGTAACCTTATATGTAACTACGTCGCAAGGGTTGGATACTACGAGTATAACGCCCTTATTGTAGTACTTCATGATGCTGTCTGTGATAACGTGAGCGAGCTTAACGTTCTTCTTGGCAAGATCGATTCTTGTCTCGCCGGGCTTTCTGGGGATACCGGCTGTGATGATGATAACATCAGCATCCTTTACCTCGTCATAGTCGCCATTGTGAATATCCATCTGTCCCAAGAAAGGAAGACCGTGGCTGATATCAAGAGCCTCACCAAGAGCCTTGTCCTGATTAACGTCGATAAGAACGAGCTCAGAGCACAGCTGCTTCATGGAAATAGCGAACGCGATCGTCGCACCTACTGCGCCTGCACCGATAATGCAGACCTTTGAACCTTCACTGATTGCACTCATAGAAGTTACCCCCGATGATAATATAGATTAATACTTGTAATACGCGGTAGCGCATTTGCAAAGCGCAGAAAACTGCGTAAGAACTATACCAAAAAATCAAGCATAAATAAAGAAGAGGATAATAAAATATACAATAAGTTCACTAATTGAATGAGAGACTTAAACAGACAGTAAAAGTGGGTTTATCTAAGGGGCAAAAATTAAGCTCACAAAATGCGAAAAAACCGCTTGACAATATATCGGTTGCGTTGTATTCTTACTAGGCACTTCGCGGAAAGACCCTGGAAAAAGGACGGAAGCGAAGGGCGCGGATCTTGAAAATTGAATAGAATGCAGAACTTAAAACAACGAGCCTTAAGTTGATTCGTAAGAATTGAGTTTAAT